>NZ_POIZ01000099.1 GCF_002960425.1 Streptococcus suis | reverse complement strand
CCATTCTGCTCCGTTCTTCGTGAATAATTCTTAAACGAGTAGACAATCCCATCTGGCTTTATCCACTGGTCAGAATCTTCTAGATAGGTCCAGTTTTCAGGATTGGCATCACTCTTCTTGTAGCTTTTCTTCTGCTCTTTCTGATATGTTCCGTAGGGAATTAGAGGTGTTTTCTCCAGGTCATCAAGGATAAAGCTATAATTTTCTTCACTTCCATAACCTGCATCTGCGACAATGTGTTGAAAGAGTTCTAAGGTTTGGATGGATTGAAGAAA
>NZ_POIZ01000098.1 GCF_002960425.1 Streptococcus suis | reverse complement strand
TAGAAGATTCTGACCAGTGGATAAAACCAGATGGGGTTGTCTACTCGTTTAAGAATTATTCACGAAGAACGGAGCAGAATGGTTTTGAGAAAGATATTAAGATTTACGAAGCTGATCCTGTACAAGCTAGTGAAGAGTTAGACCAGTTAGCACGGACAGAGAAAGGAAACCTCAAACAAATTCAGTATAATCCTACGTGGAACTATTTCAAGAACTTAGTCAAAGAGGAATTGACAAGTAAAGAGGGAGCCCGCATTTATGCCAAACGCAAGGTGGATGTCGAACCTGTATTTGGTAGGAT
>NZ_POIZ01000097.1 GCF_002960425.1 Streptococcus suis | reverse complement strand
CCAGAGAATACCTGGCGAGCATAGGCGAACAGGGTCATTTTGAGCAACATGGCTGGATGAAAGGCTGGACGACCAGTATGGGAAGTTTCTTCTAATAGAACGGATAAAGGAATGGTATCCACAAACTGACTAATCAGACGAGCCTCGTGAGTAGCAGGTAAATCCCAAGCAAGATTTAATTCCAAACTTAACTGATTTGTGTTATACTGTTTATACATTTTCATGCCTTTCTAGTTGTTTTGTCGTTATTATAATTATAAAGCATGAAATGGAAAACGAGCAACTCCTAATTGGAATTGCTCGTTTTTTTATATG
>NZ_POIZ01000096.1 GCF_002960425.1 Streptococcus suis | reverse complement strand
GCTGGTGTGTCTACTTTGTCGAAGTCATCATCAGTTGAGGTCCAGTCACCATAAGTCACTTCTTTAGTCACTAGGTTAACGGTCGCAGTACGTTTGTAGGTCAGCGTTTCAACAACATCTGGCTGAGCTTCTGAGCCATCTTCGTATTGGTACTTGATAACTCGTGTGACGGTTTGATTGAGGTCACTTTCCTTCAAGCCATCTGGCCATTCTGGTCCGGCTGGATTATCTGGGTCCACCTCAGTACCTGGATTCTTAGGATCTTCTGGGGTGACGGTTACTACTTTTTCTCTTACGACGACTTCAAATGGTTGGTCCGTAGCCTTATCTGTGTCGAAGACTTG
>NZ_POIZ01000095.1 GCF_002960425.1 Streptococcus suis | reverse complement strand
GAATCCCGTGAACTTGTAGCTAGTGATATAGGGTAAATCCAAGACATCCAGCTTCATAGCCACATAATACTTCTGCATCTTGACCATACAAGCGACGAAGCTCATTCACATAGTTCACAATATAGCTAACATTTGGACCGACTTTAGTGCTATGTTTGAATTGATTGGTCATCATGTTATAATAGCAGCGTGAAAAACTTTCTTTATAACATCCATTCCTATGAAAAGTGTGGGAAAATGAAACATATAAGACCTCCAATTGAGTGTGGTAATTCCTGCTAGAAGTTGATTGTTTTTTATTCTAGTGTACAGGTAAATCCACGAATTCTCAACTGGGGGTCTTTACATATTG
>NZ_POIZ01000094.1 GCF_002960425.1 Streptococcus suis | reverse complement strand
CTTTCCATCTCTTCCGTCTTATCCACATAAATATCCGCAATTTTCTGGTAATCCAGCATTTCTTCCGTACCGAAAACTAGTTTTTCCACACCTAGCCTGTGTAAAATGCTGATGGCTCCCTTGGCAAAATGGTCAGCCGACTGGACAGACACCAAAAAGGGCATCTCGACAACAAGATCTGCCCCGTGTTCCAAGGCCATTTGAGCCCGTGTCCACTTATCCACAATGGCTGGCTCACCCCGTTGCATAAAATTGCCAGACATAACTACGATTTTCAAGCCTTCCGCCTGTTCCAGCAGGTATTTATGTCCCGTGTGAAAGGGATTGTATTCTGCAATAATCCCTGAAATCATGCCTTGACCGCCTTGAAAAACCACCGCTGGCTGGTTTCTGTCGGAGCTTGATCTTCAAAGTCCGCAAAGACTTCCACAGATGCAAAACCAGCTTGTTTCAACAATTCCACATAGGCTTCAATTGGATAGGTCCGCTCTTCATGAACTTCATCCCGACGGATAAATCGCTCCTCTTGACTTTCCTCATCTTTGACAAAGAAGGTCAATTCATGAACAATGGAATACTCATGCTCCCCTTCATAGGTGTCCCAGACAAAGGCAAAATCCTCGTAGTTTTCATGGTAGCTATAGCCTGCAAACATTTCCTCCATTTGATAAATGGAGTGAACGTCAAAAAGGAAAGTACCACCTTGATTGAGAACAGAGTGAACTCCTTCAAAGACCCGCAAAACAGCTTCTTGGTCCGACATATAGCACAGACTGTCCGAGTAACAGGTCACCGCATCGAACTCTCCAACACCTTCCAGAGCCATCATATCTGCTTGGGCCAGTTCCATCATGACACCAGCAGCTTCTGCTTTTTTCTGGGCCAATTCCAACATTTCATAGGACAGGTCAAGCCCTGTCACTTCAAAGCCCTTTTGAGCAAAACGTACAGCCTGAATCCCTGTCCCACAGGCCAATTCCAAAATTGTCTTGGTGTCTTGTGGCAAGTTCCGCAAGCTAAAATCTGTCCATTTATCATACAAGCTGTCATCCATGATTTCATCATAGACCGCCGCAAAGGTTTCATAAGTTGCCATATTTTCCCATTTTTCCTTTCATAAAAAGCAGCCAATCGACTGCTTCATTAACTCACACTGTGTTCAAGAAGTCATAGTTTTGAGTTGTTGACAAACTCTTTTTGCCAGTCGAGTTCTCTCAACTCTCACTACTCCTCTTCTAAAAAGTCTGCGACTTCCAGGAAGCTGCCTTCGTGCCATAATTTTTCAAGGTTGTAGAGGTCACGCATTTCTTCTGAGAAGATATGAACGACTACGCCTCCAAGGTCCAAAAGGACCCAGCCACCGTTACTATCGCCTTCTACACGGCTACCCTTGATCCCAACTTCCGCTACCTTTTCACGGATGTTTTCCGCAATAGCCTCCAACTGACGACTGTTCATGGAACTGGCAATCACAAAGTAGTCTGTCAGGCTGGTCACACCTTGAACATCAATTACAACAAGGTCCTCAGCTCGCTTGTCATCAGCAGCCTGGACCACAACTTTTACTAAATCTAGTTCTTTCATCTTATCCTCTAATTATATTTTCTAATGTATCCACCTGGGCAAAATTCCATGACCAGATAGTTTCATACTGACCAATCAAGTCGTTTGCTGGAAGATCTGCTGTATAGGGAGTAGTGGTTCCATCTTTGATGACCGCTACGGTGTAGCCCAATTCAAAGGCCACCTTGATAGTTGTATCAATACAGAAATTGGTCGACATCCCCATGACAATCAATCGCTCAATCCCTTGCTCTTCAAGATAGGCTTGCAAGTTCGTATCCTTGAAGGCAGAACTGTACCTCTTGTCAACAATCTTCTCGTCAACCAAAGGAGCCACTGCTGGATGGATGTCCCAACCATGACTGCCTGTGGCAAATTCCTCGTCATTTTGACGGACATAGATAAGCTCTATCCCCGCTTGACGAGCTTTTGTGATGCTATCTTGCCAGAGGGCTAATCGCTCTTCAATGGCATAAGGTTTTTCCTCCACTAGGAGGTTTTGAATGTCAACGACTAACAATGCAGATTTCAAAACTTGACCCCAGGCGTTTCCAAACGGAACACCAATTCCCTTTCTTCTTCAAGATCTAAGACAAAACCATTTTTCTCCAAGAGTCTTGCCATCTTTTGGTTGCCCTTGACATAAGAGACAATCAAATGATTACAGACAGGGTGCTTCTGAGCCAGTTGAATAACAGCTTCCAAAGCTGCCTGTCCATAGCCTTTCCCCTGAAATTCTTGACCAATCATAAACCGCCAGAGCATATATTGTTGGATGTCCTCATCAATGTCAATCAAAGCAAAGCCAACAACCTGCTCATCTGCCCAGATGGCATAGGGAAAGACATCGCCGTTATTTCTATATAACCAGGCATCTGCCAAGGAACGCACGTTGGGAGCCACGAAGCCCTTATCTGCCTCAGCTACTGTCAAGTCCAAGACAGCTTGATAGGAACTTTCATCCACAGGTTTTAATGCAATCATTCTTGCTCCTTCAACAAAGCAACATATCCATTATAGGTTTCCAAAGTTTGTGGATAAATGGGAATCCCCTTCTTGGCCAAGTAAGAAATGGTTTGAGCAGTTTCATAGGCTACCGCCTTGTCCAAGGACTCTTTTGCAATCCGTCGCGCCTCATCCACCCCAGGAAAATCCCGATTGGGTTCGATGTAGTCCGCCACATAGAGCACCTTGTCCAGCAAGGTCATCTGCCCAGCACCAACGGTGTGTCGTTGAATGGCTTGGAAAATCTCCTCATCTTTCAAGCCAAAATCTTCTGCAATTTTATAGGCCCCAACCACACCGTGCCAGATGTTATTATCCCAGTTAAGCAGGTCCTTGTCCAAATTATACTTGGCAATCAAATCCAGAAAGACTTGGTCTTCCACTTCTTTGGCATAATCATGCAAAAGCGCTGCCAGACTGGCTTTTTTCGGATCACAGCCGTATTGGTCTGCCAAGGCAAGCGCCGCCTGCTCCACACCCAAGACATGTTGGAAGCGCGCTGGCTTCATGGCTACACGGATTTTTTCCAAAAGAGCCTGACGGTCAAATGTCAAATCTGCTGCAATCATTGGTAGAGTCCCTTTTCTTCGATATAGTCCAGAACTTCATGAGGCACCATAAAATTCGGCACCCGTCCTTGCTTGATAAAGCTTCGTACCATGCTGGAGGAAATGTCCATCAAGGGCACATCTACCCAGATAACAGGATAGGAAGTCCCTGCCTTGTAACGAGGACGCTGGACACCAACAAACTGCACCATCTGGACCAATTCATCAATCCTGTGCCATTTTGGGAGATAGTCTACCATATCTGCACCGATGATAAAATAATAATCCGTATCAGGATTTTTTTCCGTCAGCAATTTCATAGTGTCGTAGGTATAGCTGACACCACGGCGTTCCAGTTCAATGGTTTCGATCCCCAAGCCCTCCATACCTGCAATAGCCATCTTGAGCATGGAATAGCGATGGTATTCGTCAATGGTTTCTTTTGTATCCACATGGGGTGGAAGGAATTCTGGCATGAGCAGGACTTCATCCAGCTTCAACTGTTGACGGACCTGGTCTGCCACAATCAAATGAGCATTGTGGACAGGATTGAAATTCCCTCCCAGAATCCCCACTTGTTTGCGATTGGTTTCTTTCTTTTCAACCTCTAATTCAACCTTGGTAAAGGGTGTTAAGAGTTCAATAGCCATAGGCTCTCCTTCTTAGATTTCTTTGACCTGTTTGGAAATTTTACGGTTCTCTTTCTTGCTAGATTGTTTGAATAAAATCAAGATGCGACCGATTTTTTGGACCGTATCCACACCGATTTCTTCTTCCAAGATTTCAGCTACTTCGTGGATGTTTTCATCCGTATTTTGTAGCAAGGTCACCTTGATCAATTCACGCGCGTCCAACGCCTGACGAACACTGGTTTTAATCTGGTCATTGAGACCATTTTTCCCAATCTGAATGATGGGTTTGAGACTGTGTGCCTGACTGTTCAAAAAGGCACGTTGTTTTGAAGTTAATGACATCTATTTTTCCTATGTTTCTATATTTATCGTCATTTAGTTTATCTTTTATTACGTCGACGAATGAGGAAACTTTGTTTCCTTATTTCCAACTTCAAACAGTCTGGGGGACTGTTTCAAGTCAATGCCTAGAAACAAGAAAGCATTGAGTTATGCCTGCGGCTCGTTGCCTAGTACTAAAAGTAAACTAAAAGACTATATTGGCTAACAAATGTAACCAGGACTCACATCTAAATAATCGCCTTGCGGATCACCACATCCACACCCTTAGGTGCCCAGGCAGCAATCTTAGCCTTTTCATTGACACGAATCCAACCAAGACCTGAGAAGACCACATCCGTCTTTTCGTTGATGGTAAATTCATGACGGACCAGTTCAGGAAATTCTTTCAATTCCTTGCTGGTTGGCGGCACTAAAAGTGAGCCCGCATGTTTCTGGTAAAATTCACTAGCTCCCTGCAGTTTGGTGCGGTGGAGCTGCAATTCATTGTCAAAGAAAGCCGTAAAGCCTTGGCGTTCACCAGCCACAAAGTCAAATCGTCCCAGACCAGCCAAGAACAAGGTTTGTTCTGGATTGAGCTGGTAGGTCTTTGGCTTGATTTCTTTCCGAGGGCTGATGTACTTGAGGTTTTTAGCCGTCAAATAATGGGCCATCTGGTGACGATGGATAATTCCTGGCGTGTCATAGATGTATGAACCATCATCCAGAGGAATTTCAATCTTATCCAGCGTCGTTCCAGGGAAACGTGAAGTCGTAATGACATCCTTGTCCCCTGTGATTTCTTGGATAATAGCATTGATCAAGGTTGATTTGCCAACGTTGGTCACGCCGACCACATAGACATCCCGTCCCTTGCGGTGTTGTTCAATCTTTTCAATCAAATCCTTGATAGCCTGCTTGTTTTGGGCTGAAGTCAAGACCACATCAACTGGTCGCATGCCGATTTCATGTGCCCGCTCGGTCAACCACTGAGTGACCTTGCCTGTCTTGACAGACTTGGGTAAAATGTCCTGCTTGTTGCCAACCAAAAGCACATCATTGCCTGAAATAAAGCGAGGCAAACCTGGAATGACTGAACCATTAAAATCAAAAATATCAATGACATTAACCACCAAGGCATCGCTTTCTCCTACGCTATGGAGGAGTTTCAAGAAATCGTCATCCGAGATATTGACATCTGAAATCTCATTGTAATGGCGCAAACGGAAACAACGTTGGCAGTAGAGTTGCCCTGTTTCCAAGCCTTTTTCTAGGGCTGATTGAGGTGTAAAACCAGCGACAGCCTTGTCTAGCGTCTGAATCTGGGCACCACAGCCGATACAAAATAATTCTTCCACTTACATCTCCCTCTTATAGTCTATCGCTCCATATTTGGCGATGATTTTCTTCATGGTCCGTCGCTCACGCCAACGGTTAATCTGCGTATTAATAGAGTCCGTCTTTATCAAGGGTTTGACCAAGACAGACTTGAGACCTGCTCGCTTAGCAGCCCGAATATCCGTCATCAGCTGATCGCCAATCATGACCACTTCATGTGGCTGGACATCATAGCGTTTAAGGGCTCGGTTAATCCCAAAGGTGAAAGGCTTGAGAGCGAAGGCTTCAAATTCAATCCCAAATTTTTCAACCGCCCGTTTGACACGTTCGTATTTATTGTTAGACACCACCACAACGGGAATGCCTGCGTCTCGCAAATCATGTAACCACTGGCGCATCTCTGGCGTTCCATCAGGATTGTTCCATGCAATCAAGGTATTATCCAAATCGACAAAGACCACCTTAATACCCTGTTTTTTTAAACTGTCAACTGTCACATCATAAGCCTTTTCCAAGGCAAAATCTGGCATGTAATTTTCTAATGTCACGGAGTTCTCCAAAGAATTTTATCAGATAATTATACCATTTTTCTAAGAAAAATGCGAATGGATGACCAAAATGAAAAACACCCGGCAACACCGAGTGTCTATTCTTACTCCTGTTTACTTTCTAAAATCCAATCCTTTGGAATGAAAATCATGTGGGTTAGAAGCCAATCAATATCCAGCGAGTATTTTGAAAAGGCAAAGCCAATTTGTTCAAGACCAGAATCATCCTCATCCAACCCCAAAATCGTCGCTGCATGGCCATAATCAGCATGACTATCGTCAAAGAGGCGCCAAGTTAGGGCCTTGTAAACCAATTTTTTGGCATCATATAGAGTATAGGTTTCTCTATATTCCGAAAAAGCCAGACAGTCCTTACCTTTAGGCTCTACACCCTTGATTTGAGCGATGGCAATCAGACTATCGTAATTGTGATAACGTAGGGAACTGTTTAAAGATTGGGCCAAACTGACTGCGTAGTCCAAGGCCAAGTCACTCACCTCAACTGCCACAGTCCCCAACTGTTTCCGTAGTGGATTGAGCAAATCAGCTGCAAAGTGCGCCAACTCTTCTCGGATTTCTTGAGGCAAATTCTCTATGTCTTCAAGAATAACTCCCCTATCTTTCTCAGAGCCCTTATAGACATTGGTTTCAAGCCCTTGCTCCCCTAGACGCTCTAACTCAGATTCGAAGCCACTGTTCCCTTCATGTATATATTGTAAGAGAGCTTCATAATAGCCCTTGGGCAGTAAAATCTGATCTACATTTTCTTGACTTGCGATGGTTTTCATGGTTCCCTCCCACCATTTATTTATAATGTTATTGTAACAAGATTACATTTTTTTGTAAACCATTTCAACTTTTTACATAAATATAGTTAGGACCTGCAGAAATTCACCAAAACAAACGTGTCCCATGAACCTGGTCAACTGGTAATTGTTCCAATAAGTCAGGCACATTGTCCACTGTCAAACCCCCACCAATCAAGATTTCAAGCTTACCTTGGGCATAGGAAACAATCTCCTGCAACCAATCCACATTGTTCAAGGCAGAACCAGTCAAACTTCCTCTGGTCAAAATCCGAGTTACTCCATGTTCTGCCAACCAATCAATCGCTTCAAACTGACGTTGACGAGAGATTTGGTCAAAAGCCATGTGAAAGACAAGTTGACAGCCCTGCGATACCGCAAACAGTCCTTTCAAAGCGACTTCATCCAGCCAATTATCCTCTGTCAAAGCACCAAATACCAAGCCATCCGAACCCAGCTCTTTAGCTACTTTGCAATCCTCGAGCATGATCTCAAGCTCAACCTCATCGTAGCAAAAATCACCACCACGGGGACGAATCATGGTCATGACTGTCGCATCCTGATCATGTGCCAGTTGGCAAACATGTTTGATTACAGCATAGCTCGGTGTCGTCCCTCCGACTGCCAAATTGTCGCAGAGTTCAATCCGTTGGGCGCCCATCGATATAGCTTGGGCAACATCTACATGATTTTCCGAACAAAATTCTTTTATCATGGTCATTCCTCTCCAAGTCTTTTTCTTTAGTATAACAAAAAAGAGTATATTAACCAATACTCTTCTCAGAAATAATACTATCCTTTAATGAAATAAGAAGGACTGCTCCTACAATCAAGACCATGCCAAGTACATCCACTGCATAAAAATGTTCATTAAGCAACCAGACCGCAAAAAAGACTGATGCAATCGGCTCAATAGAAGCAAGCAGACTGGCATTGATTGGACCAACCATGGTAACACCTTTTAGAAAGACCGTATAAGCAAAGATGGTCCCAACACCGACTATCCCTACTAGGCCCAGCAAATTCCCTCCATCCAAAAAAAGTGGTTCTTGCCAGGTCTGTAGACCAAGAGTTACCATCAGACCACCCATCAGCATGCCCAGACCAATGACCACCAAGCTACCATACTGACCAATCAGTTTAACAGGTAAAATAATATAAAGGGCATAGGTCAGGGCTGAAAAAAGTCCCCAAGCTAAGCCAAGTGGCGTGATAGCCAACTCCGTCAACTGTCCATGAGTCGCAATCAATAGAGTACCGACGATTGCCAAGACAATCGATACCACCTCTATACCTGATGGCTTTTGTCTATGTTTTAAACAGGTATAGGCCAGAACCAAGATAGGACAAAGATATTGGAGAACAGTTGCCGTACCTGCATTTGTATAAGCGATAGCCTGCAAGTAAGCCAACTGATTGAGGGCGAGACCAAACAAGGCAAAGAAGAATATGCCCAGCAAGGCTCGACCATTTTTCAACAGGGCCAATAACTCCCTTCTTGCCGTCAACACACATAGCCCTAGCAAAACAAGGCCCGAAAGCAGCAAGCGCAGGGAGGTTATCACCTCGACCGAGATGCCTCGTCCAATCAGGTATTGCCCACTCACCCCCGAAAGCCCCCAAGCTATCCCTGCAATTAAGGTTATCAAGGTTCCCAATCTTTTTTCTGCCATCCTATCTCCTTCTCACATAGTGAATACTTCCATTATACCAAAAGAGTAGGACACCGTCCCACTCTCTCATTTCATTATTCTGCTAAGCCCACAAACTCTACAAATCGCATAAAGGCTGCCTGTCCTTCTGGAGTACGTTTGTAGACACCTGCATCCTCTAGGACACGGGCAAAGATTTGTCCGACGGATGCTCGAATGACCTCTTCAGCCGTTTCTTCTGTCACAACTGGATGTTCTGCTTTTAACCTGTCTGCCCAAGGCTGATGATAAGCTGCCACCTGACTAGCTTGACCGAGTAAGTATTTCTTGACTTCAGCCAATTCTGCCTTTAAACGTGGGGGTAAAATAGCCAAGCCCATGACCTCAATCAAGCCGATATTTTCTTTCTTGATATGTTGCACATCTGGATGTGGATGATAGATGCCATCTGGAAACTCTTCTGAGGTCTGATTGTCGCGGAGAACCAAATCCAGCTCGTACAAGTCCCCTCGTTTCCGGGCAATAGGAGTGATGGTATGATGGGGAGTTCCATCCGTCTCAGCCTTAATCTGAACCCTATCATCTGAGTAGCTCCGCCATTTTTCCAAGATTTTAGTCGCTAAACCAAGAAGCGATGGCTTATCTGCTGAACTCAAGCGAATGACCGACATGGGCCATTTAACAATGCCAGCCGAAACGGACTCAAAGCCAGCAAAAACCAGCTGGTGCTCAATCGGAGCCTTTTCCATGGCAAAACTGTGCCGCCCACCCTGATAGTGATTGTGGGTCAAGATGGAGCCACCCGAGATTGGTAAGTCTGAGTTAGAGCCGACAAAATAATTTGGAAAGATGTCTAGCAAGTCCAAAAGCTGTTCAAAGGTTTTGGGACTAATAACCATGGGGACATGCTCTTGGTTCAAGAAAATGGCATGTTCATTGTAGTAAGCATAGGGTGAATACTGGAAGCCCCACTTTTCCTGACCAAGATCCAAGTGAATGATTCGGTGGTTGGCGCGTGCTGGATGGTTAATCCGGCCTTGGTAGCCCTCATTTTCCATGCAGAGCAGGCACTGAGGATAGTTAGAAGCCTCTGCTAAACGGGCTGCCGCAATAGCTTTGGGATCCTTCTCAGGTTTGGACAGATTGATGGTAATTTCTAGGTTGCCATAGTCTGTCGGTGTTTGATAATAGATATTTTTCGCAACAGCAGCCACCTTGATGTAGTCATTGCGCTTGCTCAATTCATAGAAGTCGCCAATCGCTTGCTCTGGACTGTCCTGATAGGTCTGCCAAAAATCACGATTGACCTGACTCGGACTCGGTGTCATCAAATCCATCAAACAAGACCCAACCATGTCCTGCTCTTCCAGCAATTCACCCACAAAACCAGTTCGAACTCCATGAGCCAATAGTTCATCTTTTAATTCAATCAAGTCCTCTAACTCTGTTTGAACAGTCAAAACCTGGTCTCCCACCAAAGCCAAGACTCGATTGCGCAGGTAAAGAGCATCCATTTCCTCAAAACTACTGTTGGCAATGACCTGCTCAACAAAACGTTCCACCAATCCTGTCATCATTTCTCCAATCTATTATTAAAAATAGTCTTTCAGTTTACTTTTTGTACAAGCTCCAACTGTCTGGGGATAGTTGGAGCTTGGAAATCACACATACGATAGCGAGTTATAGTCATCAAGTACGGCAAAGCGAGTTCCCTAATGATGACATTATTTGAAGCAGGAAATCCTGAAACGAAGTTTCCTCGTTAGCCGAAGTAATAAAAGACAAAATGAAAGACTATAAGACGCGAGAGCCTCCAGCAATCTCAGCTACATAGAAGCTTGGTTCATAGCCGACAACCTCAGTATAGGTCTTGCCGACATTTTCAGTAAAGGCATCCACCTTATCCTTATGGACAATAGCAATACCACAGCCACCGAAACCAGCTCCTGTCATCCGAGCACCAAGAACGCCTTCTTGCTCCCAAGCTGTATGGGCCAATGTATCCAATTCCAAACCGGTCACTTCATAATCATGTTCCAAGGAAACATGAGAAGCATTGACCAAACGACCAAAGGTTGCCAAATCTCCTTCTTCCAAGGCCTTACGAGCCTGCAAGGTCCGTTGATTTTCTAAGACAGCATGGCGGGCACGCTTGATACGGTTCTCATCCTTAATCAAATAGCTATATTGATCAAAGGTCCATTCATCCAATTCTCCCAGAGTTTGAATATTCAAGACTGCATTCAATTCCTCCACCGCTTTTTCACATTCCGCACGGCGCTCATTGTACTTAGAATCTGCCAATTCACGGCGTTTGTTGGTGTTCATGATGACAATCACATGGTCACCCAAATCAAGTGGCACCAATTCATACTCCAAGCTATTGGTATCAAGGTAAATCGCCCGATTATCTGCTCCCATACCGATAGCAAACTGGTCCATGATTCCTGAATTGACACCGATAAAATGATTTTCCGTTTGTTTCCCAATTTTCACCAAATCAAGACGCGTCAATTCAAGTCCATACAACTCTTCTGCAATGATGCCAATCAAGAGTTCCAGAGAAGCTGACGATGACAAGCCTGAGCCATTTGGAATGTTACCGTAAACAAAGACTTCCATACCTGTATCAATGCTATGTCCTGCTTCTTGCAAGAACTTGAGCACACCCTTGGCATAGTTGGTCCAGTTGTCCGCCTTATCAAAGACCAGATTGTTCAAATCCACTTCAATCACACCAACTTCTTCAAAGTTTGCGGAATAAAAACGTAGAAGCTGGTCGTCCCGTTTGCGAGCAGCCCCATAAGTCCCCAAGGTAATAGCAGCAGGGAAAACATGACCACCATTGTAGTCCGTGTGCTCACCTATCAGGTTAATCCGACCTGGTGAGAAGAAAGTTGCATCTGCCTCTTGACCAAACACATCGAGAAAGGCTTGCTTGAGTTGTTCTGTGTTCATAGGAACCTCCTAGATTTTGTAATCGTTTTCTTTTATTGTACAACTCAAATTTTAAAAAGTCAATATATTTACTAAAAATTTACTAATTTTATGTTTTGTGCTATACTAGAGACAAATAGACTGGAGAAAAACATGGTTACTATCAAAGATATTGCCAAACAAGCAGACCTATCCCCTGCAACCATTTCAAGAGTTCTAAAGGGCGACCTGACCTTATCCGTCAGCCCAGAAACCCGACAAAAAATCTTGAACTTGGCTCAAGACTTAGGCTACACCAAGCACCTCAAGAAACAAGCACCTCAGCAAAAAGGCACCATCGGTATTGTCCAGTGGTACACTGAGAGCGAAGAATTGGCTGACCTCTACTACTATTCCATCCGGGCCAGCATCGAGCAGACCGCCAGCCTACTCGGCTACCAAATCGTCCGCTCCTTCAACGACCTGACCAATCCCCTGCTTCAAGGATTAGACGGCATCATCGCAGTTGGCAAATTTTCTTCTGGGCAAATAGCAGAGCTGGCTAGCCTATCTTCTAAGCTCATTTTTGTGGACTCTGATACACTGACCGAAGGATTCTCCTGCGTCACAACTGACTTTGAACACTCTGTCCAGACAGTTATCGACCACTTCCATTCACAAGGTCTGACTGATATTGGACTCCTAGTCGGACAGGAAGAAACCACAGACGGACACCAACTGCCAACAGACCCTCGCCTGACTGCCTTTCGAACCTACCTGAACACCTTGGGTATTCTCCAAGAAGATTACATCTACCAAGGGAAATTCTCCACCCAGTCAGGCTATGAGCTGATGAGCCAAGCTATCACAGACCTGGGCGACCAACTGCCCCCAGCCTTTTTTATGGCAAATGATACCCTAGCTGTCGGTGCCCTTCGAGCCCTTCAAGAACACCAAATCGCCGTGCCAGAACGGGTCCAACTCATCACCTTTAACGATACAGCCATCACGCGCCAAGTCTACCCAGCCCTGTCATCTATCAGTGTCTTCACAGAAGAAATGGGACAGGAAGCCATGCAGCTGCTGGACCGTATCATAACAAGTCCAACACCCCACCATCCCCGTAAGATTAAACTAGGTACCCAGCTGGTTATACGGGAGAGTTCTTACTAAAAGTGCATACAAAAAACCGAGAGTTCACAACGAATTCTCGGTTTTCTTATGTTTATCCAATACTCAATGAAAATCAAAATCAAACTAGCTCCAAAGGTTCGGAGATAGAGCGAACGTCTTCGGTTCTCTCCTAAGCAGATAGAACTCTACTACTTTCGCATTTTCAAGTAGTAGGCTGCAAAGCTCCACTGGAGCTTTACACTCATCAAATCAAGTCAACAACGTTTGAGTTTGACTTTCGAAGAGTATTAATCCAACAACTTAGCCAGTTCCTCTGCCAAGAGTTGTTGTGCAACCTGCGGGTTGGCTTGTCCCTTGGTTGCTTTCATCAAGAAGCCTGTAAAGGCCTTATCGGCATTGCGTTTACCAGACTTGAAGTCAACTACGGCTGCTTCATTATCCGCAAAGACTTGGTGGATAATCGGAATGAGAACAGCAGGGTCTGAAATCTGTACCAAACCAGCTTTCTCTACGTATGCCTTAGCAGAGCCACCTTCTTTGGCCAGGTGAACAAAGACTTTCTTGGCAATCTTAGATGAGATGGTTCCATCCGCAATCAAGGCAATCATCTCCACCAAGTTTTCAGGTGTTAAAGAGATTTGCTCAATAGTCTTACCTTCAGCATTGAGGAACTGAGCCACTTCACCCTGCAACCAGTTAGAAACTTGTTTAGCATCACCACCTGCTGCCACTGCTGTTTCGAAGAAGTCAGACAGAGCCTTGGTAGACGTCAACTGACCAGCATCATAGGCTGTCAAGCCCAAGTTTTCCACGTAGTTAGCACGGCGAGCCTTTGGAAAGACTGGCAATTCTGCACGCACTTCCTCAATCCAGCTATCATCAATCTCGTAGAGCGGTAGGTCTGGCTCTGGGAAGTAACGGTAGTCAGCTGAACCTTCCTTGACACGCATGAGAATGGTTTCACCAGTAGATTCATCGTAACGACGAGTTTCCTGCTGGATTTGACCACCTGAACGCAAGATTTTCGCCTGACGTTCTACTTCGTGCTGTAAGCCCTTGCGAACATAGTTGAAGGAGTTGAGGTTTTTCAACTCAGTCTTGGTACCAAATTTCTCCTGACCATAGGGACGAAGCGAGATGTTGGCATCCACGCGCATAGAACCTTCTTCCATCTTCACATCTGAAATACCAGTGTATTGGATAATTTCCTTGAGAGCTGTCAAATAGGCATAGGCTTCTTCAGGCGAACGCATATCGGCTTCTGATACAATCTCAATCAATGGCACGCCCTGACGGTTGAGGTCTACATAAGAGTAGCCGTCTGTCCCGTGGGTATTCTTACCAGCATCCTCCTCCAAATGCGCACGTTCGATACGGATTTTCTTGGTTGAACCGTCTTCTAGCTCAATCTCAATCCAGCCATTGTAGCCAATCGGCTCGTCAAACTGGGAAATCTGATAGGCTTTCGGGTTATCAGGATAGAAATAGTTCTTACGGTCAAAGTGCATTTCCTTGTGAATGTCCATGTTCAAGGCCAAGGCAGCCTTAATACCAGCATCCACAACACCCTTGTTAAGAACAGGAAGAACACCTGGGAAAGACCAGTCAATCACGTTGGTATTGGCATTTGGATCCTCACCAAAATGCGCAGATGAAGGTGAGAAAATTTTCGAGTTGGTATTCAACTCCACATGGACTTCTAGACCAATAATCGTTTCAAAGTTCATTAATTAGCACCTCCAAAAATCACTGGTTGTTGCTTGTGGTAATCTGTTGTCGCTTCAAAGGCAGCAGCTACTTGGTAAATGGTCTCTTCTGAGTATTTTGGACCAATCAACTGCAAACCGACTGGCAAGCCTTCAACAAAACCAGCAGGAATCGAAAGACCAGGAAGACCTGCCAAGTTGACAGGAATGGTCAAAAGGTCCGCCAAATACATGGCCACAGGGTCATGGTTGAGCGTGTCCAAACCAAAGGCAACCGTCGGAGCAGTTGGCCCCAAAATCAAGTCATAGTCCGCAAAGACTTTTTCAAAATCTTGGATAATCAAGGTCCGCACCTGGCCAGCCTTCTTGAAGTAGGCATCGTAGTAACCAGATGACAAGCTAAATGTACCTAACATAATACGGCGTTTGACTTCCTCACCAAAACCTTGGCTACGGGTTTTCACGTAAATCTCATCCAAGTTGGTCGCATCTTCTGCACGGAAACCATAGCGGATACCGTCAAAACGCTGCAAGTTAGAAGAAGCCTCTGATGAAGCGATAATGTAGTAAACAGCAACCCCATACTTAGAATGTGGCAGGCTGACTTCCTCGATAATGGCACCCAAGCTTTCCAAGTGCTTAGCAGCCTTGAGAATGGTTTCCTTGACCTGCGGATCAATCCCTTCGCCCATGTATTCTTTTGGCAGAGCAATCTTCATACCCTTGATGTCCTGACCAATCTTGCTAGTGAAGTCAGCAATTTCATTGATGGTTGATGTCGCATCCTTGACATCATGACCAGAGATGACACTGAGCAACTGGGCATTTTCCTTAACTGTCTGTGAGAATGGACCAATCTGGTCAAGAGATGAACCAAAGGCAATCAGACCAAAACGTGACACCGTTCCATAAGTTGGTTTCATCCCAACAATACCATTAAAGGCAGCTGGTTGGCGGATAGAGCCACCTGTGTCAGAACCGAGTGACAAACGGACTTGACCAGACGCAACAGCAGCAGCTGAGCCACCTGATGAACCACCAGGAACTTTTGTCTGGTCCCAAGCATTTTTTGTCGGTTTGAAGGCAGAGTTCTCATTAGAACCACCCATGGCAAACTCATCCATGTTGGTCTTACCAACAACAATCATATCCTTTGCGTAGGCCTGAGCAACCGATGTCGCATCGAAAATCGGCTCATAATTATAAAGCATTTTTGAAGCAGCAGTGGTCAAAATCCCCTTCGTAGAGATATTATCCTTAACTGCCAAAGGAATCCCTGCCATAACATTTTCTGCATCAATCCCCTTTTCATCAAGGGCAGCAGCTTGCGCCAAGGCCGCAGCTTCCGTAATGGTCAAGAAAGCATCTACAGCTCCCTCACGGCTCTTAATGTCTTCCAAGGTTGCCTTGGTCAACTCAACCGCAGAAATCTCCTTCTTGACAAGGAGATCATGCAATTCATCAATAGTTTTATTGTTAAAAGTCATTAGGCATCTCCTCCCCCGTCTAGAATAGCTGGTACCTTGATAAAGTTATCTTGTGATTCAGGCACATTTTTAAAGAGCTCCTCACGGCTCTCACCTTTTTGGGCAATATCTGCTCGCAAGACATTCTTACGGTCAGCCATGGTAGTCGTCACCGCAACACCTGCCGTATCTACTTCATTGAGCAATTCAACCATATCGACAATCTTGCTCAAACTTGTCGCAAATTCCGCTGTTTCTTGATCCGAAAACTCCAGCTTAGACAGCTTGGCAACGTGACGGACTTCAGCTTCAGAAATCTTCATTCTTACTTTCCTCCTAATGGAAATCTATCTTCTCATTATACCATATTTCCAGCTCCACACAAAGGTAGATATTCCCTCCGATGGAAGCTTTTTTTCGGCAAAAAACCAGTCTAACGACTGGTTCCTAAACCCTAATCTATAATGGTCGCACCAAGCACATGGCGCAGATGGTTGAGAGCAAACTGATGGCTCTCCTCCGTCAATGCGGCAATTGCAGAAGCCACGACCTCAATCCGATAGCCTTTATTGTAGGCATCAATAGCTGTATGCAGGACACAAATATCCGACAGGACACCTGTCAAGACCACCGTATCCACCCGACGTTCTCTCAAACGAACATCCAAATCCGTCCCAGAAAAGGCCGAATAATGTCGCTTGTCCATCCAACGAACACGGGCATGATCCTTGTTTTCACTATAAAAATCCGCCAAAGGACCGTACAAATCTCGCCCGTCTGTTCCCATGATATTGTGAGGTGGAAAGAGCTTGCTTTCAGGATGCAACTCATCCCCCTCTTCATGACCATCAATGGCAAAGACGATATAGTCCCCATTTTCAAAGGCTTCTTTGGTCACTTGGGCAATCCGCTCAGCAATAGCTTGGGCAGGTTTCCCTGCTGTTAATTTGCCCTGGTCTGCCACAAAATCCACCGTATAATCAATCGAAATCAATGCTTTGGTCATCTTAGTAATCACGCTTCTTAATTTCATCAAAAATAGCTGGAATAAGGACCTTCAAATAGGTTCCTTTCATACCAAGCGAACGGCTTTCAATAATCCCTGCACTTTCCAGCTTACGAAGGGCATTGACAATGACCGAGCGGGTAATGCCGATGCGGTCAGCAATAACAGAAGCCGTCAACTGACCTTCATTGCCATTTAACTCGCCCAGAATTGCCGCAACAGCCTTCATTTCAGAATAAGAAAGGGTGTTAACCGCCATATTGACCGCTGCACGGCGACGAATATTCTTCTCATCTTCTTCCCGCTGGAAGTTGAGCAACTGGATACCTACCACCGTCGAGGCAATTTCAACCAGAATCAAGTCATCTTCATGGAATTGTTCCTCGTTACGCCAGATAATCAAGCTACCAAAACGAATCCCCGTCACATGAATAGGCGCAATGGTGGTCAAACCATTTGGATAGGTCGCACGAGATTCCACAGGAATAGCAGTCAATTCACTCTCCACAGGCAAATTAACCTGAGTATCATAAACTTGGGCAACAGCTTTTACATAGTCTTCCGGAAACTGTTTATTTTGGAAAAATTCCTCCACACGATCATTATTGGTCTTGTAGTTCATGTGGTAACCCAAAACCTCTCCCTCACTATTGATAATGCAAGAGTTACAATCGATAATAGCCGACAAGTGCTCCGCAATGGCATTATAAGGCAATTCTTCTGCCAGTTGCTCTTCGGAACGCTTCAAAATGGAAGTAATATCCCGAGTTTTTTCTAATAATGTTGTCATATGTTCCTCTTTTTACTGTAGTTACATTCATTATACCGAATTATCAGGCAAATTTCAATAATTATCAGAAAATTTACTGTTGTTGGAAAAGTACTGACAATTAAACGCATAGAAAAAAGAGGCTGAAAACTCAACCTCTGATTACTATCACATTTTGTCTCATTATCTACGGTATTGACGCAAGAAACGAGTCATTTTTTCCTGAATTTCAGCCAGTTCATCCACACGTGGCAGATAGACAATTCGGAAATGGTCCGGATCTTTCCAGTTGAAACCACGACCATGAACCAGCAAAACTTTTTCCTGTTTTAAGAAATCCAAGACGAATTGCTCATCGTCATCTATACGATACATTTCCCGATCAATTTTCGGGAAAATATACAAGCCAGCTTTTGGCTTGACTGCTGACAAACCTGGAATATCAGTAATAGCCTTGGTAATGAATTCACGTTGCTCATAGAGGCGACCACCTGGCATGAGTAGTTTGTCAACAGATTGAACACCGCCCAAGGAAGTCTGAACAACTTGCTGGGCCAAAACGTTTGAACACAAACGCATATTGGACAACATATTCAAGCCTTCGATATAGCCCTTCACGTGTTTTTTAGGACCTGACAGCACCATCCATCCCACACGGAATCCACAGATTCGGTGGGATTTTGACAAGCCATTCATGGTCACGACAAACAAGTCTGGTGCCAAGGTCGCAATAGGAATATGAACCGCACCATCAAAGACCATCCGATCATAAATCTCGTCAGAGAAAATAATCAATTCATGTCTGCGAGCAATATCAATAATTCCCTCCAAAACCTCTTTGGGATAAAGAGCACCCGTTGGGTTGTTAGGGTTGATCAAGACAATAGCCTTGGTCCGTGACGTCACCTTGGCCTCCATATCAGCCAAGTCTGGGTACCAATCCGCTGCCTCATCACAGACATAATGAACAGCCTTACCGCCTGCTAAGCTTACCGCTGCCGTCCAAAGTGGATAGTCTGGCATAGGAACCAAAACTTCATCACCATTGTCTAGCAAGCCCTGCATGGACATGACAATCAACTCACTGACACCATTACCAATATAAATATCTTCAATATCCACATTTGGAAACTTCTTCAACTGACAATACTGCATGACTGCTTTACGGGCTGAAAAAATTCCCTTACTATCAGAATAACCTTCTGACTTACGAGCATTGTGGATAAGGTCACGAATAACCTCATCTGGAGCAGTAAAACCAAATTCAGCAGGGTTTCCTGTATTCAGACGTAAAATCTGCTCACCGTTGGCCCGCATACGCATCGCTTCTTCCAAAACAGGACCACGAATATCATAAGCTACATCATCCAGTTTCGTTGATTTATTAAACTGTTTCATGTCGTCACCTCGACTTTCTTCTATTTTTCTATTTTACTTTAAAAGCAAAAAAAGCACAAGAATCCCTTTACATTTTCTAAAAAAAGACTTATAATATAAATGTAATAATAATCTATCATTCCAGAAATGAAGACTTACTGAAAGGAGTGGCTACTATGACACAATCTTATAAGACTATCCTCGTTGCAGTCGATGGATCCACAGGTGCTGAATTAGCTCTACATAAAGCAATCCACGTTGCCAAACGAAACCAGGCTCGGTTAGTCATTGCCCATGTTATTGATACAAGAGCCCTACATAACGTCGTTGCTTTTGACGCTTCTGTTTACGAAACGCTCGAAAAAGAAGCTGAGCTACTATTAGAAGAATATAAACAAAGTGCAGTGGATGCAGGTTTGAAAGAAGTGCAGCTTCATATCGAATTTGGTAATCCCAAGACCCTGTTAGCAGTAGACATTCCCAAGGAAACCGGTGCCGACCTCATGTTACTTGGCGCAACAGGCCTCAATGCCTTTGAACGCCTCCTTATCGGCTCATCTTCCGAATACATCATGCGCCACGCTAATATTGATTTGCTCATCGTACGCGATGGGGAGAAAAGCCTATAAAACTCGAAAAGACTAGACTTCATTGTCCAGTCTTTTCTTCTGTTTGTCAAGTTCTTCCATAATCTTTGTCTCTGGCGCAAACTTCTCTTCCCAATCCTCTGGTTTTAATATCTTGTGAGTAATAGGATCAAAATGGGCCTTCCCATCTGGAAATTGCTTTCCCATATTGGCAGTATGGACCAAGTCAAAAATCGGTGCCGGATCAACACCCATTAAGACAAAAGAACCATAGGTAAAATAAAGGATATCTAAGAGTGCATCGACCTGGTCCTGTAAAGATACTCTAGCCTGACCCTTGCTCCTCACCTTTTCTACTGCCCGATCCAAGTCTTCATGCAAGCGATGAATATACTCTTGGAAATCCTCCTCGCAGTCGGCAGAGGCATAAAGGAACTCTACCACTTCCTCCAGCTTAAAACCTGCACGGAAAAGTGCTGTCTGCCCATCAAATTCCTTAGGACTTTCCTGAGTAATCCCGTCCATCAAGGCATGAAAATCCTTTACACGATTAAAATTCTCATCTCTACTCTGAAACATCTTTTTCCTCAAGTAAACCTAGGCGAACAAAAGCCTTATAAATACCATCACGATTATTGCTATCTGTCACCAACGAAGCGATCTGTCGAACCCTCTTGGTTGCATTTCCCATCGCTACCGAATATTTAAGGGCTTTTAGCATCTCAAAATCATTATTCGAATCTCCAAAAGCCACCACCTCATCTAAGCTAAAACGATATCTCTCTGCAACTTTTAAGATTCCAGACAGTTTTGAACTTCCCTCACTGATAATATCAGTTGCATAAGGGCTTGAACGAGTAAAGGACAAATCAGTAAATCTTGCTTCCAATTCCCTGGTTTCTCTCTCTGTTGTCAACATCATGAGCTGATAAATCGGTTGTGCCAAATAAGCCCTCAGGTTTGTCTGTCGCTGTGGTCGAACCAAGCGCACCAAACGATTAAAAATAAAATTCACCAAACCAGCAAACTTATCAGGAATAAGCCGACTAACACGGTAGGCGAAATTCCCTGTACCTGTTGACATAATCCCGCTCCCAAAGACCCCTTTAGCAGTGCCAATTGCCAAGTCCTTATGATTCCTCTGGGCATAATCCATCATGGCTTCCACCTGACTCGTGTCTAAAACACGACTATAGATCAGTTCCTCCCTAGAAAAAATGTACTGACCATTGTAGGTAATGGCCAGATCCAAACCCAAACTAGCCATATATTGCAAAACGAAACGGGGGTCCCGACCCGTTGCTAAACCAACCAATATCCCCTTCTTTTTTAAGGAATTAATTGCCGAGATAGTCGACTTACTAACCGTACGCTTATCTGTCAACAAAGTCCCATCAATATCAAAAAATACAGCCTTAATCGTCAACCATCTCACCACCTTTCTTAGAATTGTGTTACAATTAGTATATCACATTTTGAAAGAAACAGAAAATTTATGAAAAAAATTCTCGCCTTACACACAGGTGGAACCATCTCCATGCAAGCCGACCAAGACGGTCACGTAGCAAGCAGTCAAATCAATCCAATGACACAAATCGACACCCCCATTGAAGAAATTCAAGTCACATCCGTCGATTTTCTCAATGTCCCAAGCCCTCATATCCGTTTGGAACACATGATGGCTCTCTATCAAAAAATCAAGACTGAGCAAGACAACTTTGATGGTTTTGTCATTACACATGGCACCGATACACTGGAAGAAACAGCCTATTTCCTTGATACCATGGCTATTCCGGAAAAACCAATCGTATTAACTGGAGCCATGCGTTCATCCAATGAGTTAGGTAGCGACGGAGTTTACAACTATCGAACAGCCCTCCGTGTCGCAGCAGATGAAAAATCCGCAGACAAGGGCGTTCTAGTCGTTATGAATGATGAAATTCATGCCGCAAAATATGTCACCAAAACCCACACAACCAACGTTTCTACCTTCCAAACACCAACCCATGGACCTCTTGGACTGGTTACCAAACGTGAAATTCTCTATTTTAAAACAGCAGAACCTCGTGTCCGATTTGACTTATCACATATCTCTGGGACAGTTCCAATTATCAAAGCCTATGCAGATATGGACTCAGTTCTCCTTGACTCGCTTCCAAGCTCAGCAATTTCAGGCTTGGTCATCGAAGCCCTTGGAGCAGGAAACCTCCCACCGACCATCCTTCCTGCCATCCAAAACCTTCTCACTCAAAACATCCCCATCGTCCTAGTTTCTCGTTGCTTCAATGGAATAGCAGAACCCGTTTATGCCTATCAAGGTGGAGGCATTCAGCTTGAGCAAGAAGGTATCCTCTTTGTCAAAGAATTGAATGCACAAAAAGCACGACTGAAACTACTAATTGCCCTAAACGCAGGTTTGAAAGGGCAAGCGTTAGCTGATTATATCCAAGGCTAAACCTCACATATACTTCAAAAGACCGGCATATTTGCTCGGTCTTTTTCATATCTAATCTAATTCTTCTCTATCCTTCAAATGATTTAACAAAACGGACCAGTTGGGATCTTTCTGCCAATTCTCTTCACTAACAATCTGACTTGCAACTCGTCTGGCTTCCTCCAAAATCGGATAATCTTCCACGATATTAGCCACTTGAAATTCTGGCAAACCTGACTGACGGGTTCCAAAAATTTCACCAGACCCACGCATTTTTAAATCCGCTTCAGCCAGTATAAATCCGTCTGTGGTTTCAGTCATAATCTTCATCCGTTCCTTGCCTGACTCCGTTTTGGGATTGGCAACCAAGATAGCATAGGACTGTTTGTGACCACGCCCAACACGCCCCCTCAACTGATGTAGCTGACTTAAACCAAAACGATCCGCATCCATAATCACCATTACAGTTGCATTGGGCACATTGACTCCTACCTCGATAACAGTTGTCGACACCAAAATAGCTGACTTCCTGTCCTTAAAAGCCTGCATAATCGCATCTTTTTCTTCATTTTTCATCTTACCATGCAACAAATCAACAGTAACACGACTTCCAAAATGTGCTTGTAACTCAGCCTGCAAGTCAATAGCATTCTTCAAATCCAAGGCTTCAGACTCTTCGATCAGGGGAGAAATGAAATAAACCTGAGCCCCACTCCTAAGTTCCTTCTCAAGCCATTCTAATACAGTCGGTAACTGCTGATGTTTAACCCACCGAGTAATAATCGGCTTGCGACCAGCAGGCAGTTGGTTAATGATCGACACATCCATATCGCCAAAGGCAGTAATAGCCAGAGTCCTTGGAATAGGGGTCGCAGTCATCATCAGCACATCAGGATTATCCCCTTTTTCTCGGAACAAACGCCTTTGCTTGACACCAAAACGATGTTGCTCATCCGTCACAACTAGTCCCAGTTGATGATAAGACACACTCTCTTGAATCAGAGCATGCGTCCCAACAATCACATCTACCCGTCCATCAGAAATAGCTTCCAATGCTGTTCTACGTTCTGCCACCTTCATTCCACCCGTCAAAAGTGCAATAGATAAATCTGGAAAAAGCTGGCGCAAACTCTGATAATGTTGTTCTGCCAAAATTTCCGTTGGCACCATAATCGCAGCCTGCATACCAGCCGAAACAGCCGCAAACATGGCTAATCCAGCAACCACCGTCTTACCAGAACCAACATCCCCTTGTAACAAACGATTCATATGACTAGGTGACTGCATGTCAGCCAAAATTTCCGACAAGGCATTGGCCTGGGCAGCCGTCAATTCAAAAGGCAATTTCTCAATCTGTCGATTAACTGTATTCAAATCATACTCAATCATCAAACCATTGGAAACATCTCGATTACCAGCTTTTAAGAGTTGCAACTGCAACTGGAAATAAAATAATTCCTCAAATTTAATCCGTCGCAGAGCTTGCCTGTATTCTTCCAAATTTGTCGGAAAATGCATAGCAAAAACTGCCTGTCTACGATTTAAAAGCCGGTATTTCTCCAACAAAACGATTGGTAAATTCTCTTCCAAGAGCTCCAAATAGCCTTGATCAACAGCCGCTTTTATAGCCTTGACCAAGTTGGTTTGAGAAATTCCTTGAGCCACATGGTAAACAGGCTGCAAATCTTCAGACACCTGAGCTAACACCTTCATGCCAGTTAAACTAGCTTTAGCCTTATCCCATTTCCCCCAAATCGCAACTTCCTGCCCCATTACAATCTTATCAGCTAAGTAAGGTTGATTGAAAAAAGAAACAGAAACCACTACCTCACCCTGCTTAATCGAAAACCGTAGCCGATTTCTCTTATAACCATAATACTGCACATTTGCTGGAGATACCACATGACCGACCACTACAGCCTTTTCCCCATCCTGCAAATCTAATAGTGACTTACTTTCAAAGTCCTCGTACCGAAAAGGATAATAAGTTAATAACTGACCAATCGTCTCAAGGTCTAATTTCAAAAATTTCTCTGCCGATTTTGGTCCAATCCCAGGCAACACTGATAAATAATCTGACAAACTTTTCATAATTTAATTATATAATAAAATTCAATTAGATAACAAAAAAAGGGCTACTGCCCTTCCATATAGTCCGTACGGGATTCGAACCCGTGTTACCGCCGTGAAAAGGCGGTGTCTTAACCCCTTGACCAACGGACCACAATTCATAATGGGCACGAGTGGAATCGAACCACCGACCTCACGCTTATCAGGCGTGCGCTCTAACCATCTGAGCTACGCGCCCAAACGAGTTGTTTGGGTATGAACAATTGTTCAAAGCGGGTGACGAGAATCGAACTCGCGACAACAGCTTGGAAGGCTGTAGTTTTACCACTAAACTACACCCGCTTTCATGGGAGTTAACGGGATCGAACCGCTGACCCTCTGCTTGTAAGGCAGATGCTCTCCCAGCTGAGCTAAACTCCCTTGCGCTAAGCGACTACCGTATCTCACAGGGGGCAACCC
>NZ_POIZ01000093.1 GCF_002960425.1 Streptococcus suis | reverse complement strand
TCTTCTGTCTCATGTAGGAGTTGTTTGAGTCCCTCGCTAGTGAGGCATTCTTCCTTGGACAAGGCAGTATTCACCCCTTCTTGAACTAGCTTGTCATAAAGGGCAGAAATGTTTCCATTCAAGGCATCTTCATAGCGTTCAACGGCCTTTTTCCACGTGAAAGAATACTTGTTGGCATCAGCTTCTACCTTAGTCCCGTCAATGAAGAGAGCCTCATCTTCAATCAAGCCATTCTCTCTGAGGAGGAGAGTGAAGTAGATGAAGGCAGTTTTGATGAGCTGGTTGGCGTGTGTGCTAGCCCTAAAACTATTGATGGTCCGATAACAGACATAGGTATCCTGACTCAGCCATTTCATAGGAAT
>NZ_POIZ01000092.1 GCF_002960425.1 Streptococcus suis | reverse complement strand
AAATGACAGAGCTGCCATTGGTACCATCGCGACCGTTGGTACCGTCGACACCATTACGGATAGTAGCGATTTCAGTGCGCTGACCTGTGGATGAGACATTGTAAACTTTTACAGTACCATCAGTTTGACGTTCGGAAATGACAGAGCTGCCATTGGTACCATCGCGACCGTTGGTACCGTCGACACCATTACGGATAGTAGCGATTTC
>NZ_POIZ01000091.1 GCF_002960425.1 Streptococcus suis | reverse complement strand
TCTGTCTCATGTAGGAGTTGTTTGAGTCCCTCGCTAGTGAGGCATTCTTCCTTGGACAAGGCAGTATTCACCCCTTCTTGAACTAGCTTGTCATAAAGGGCAGAAATGTTTCCGTTCAAGGCATCTTCATAGCGTTCAACGGCCTTTTTCCACGTGAAAGAATACTTGTTGGCATCAGCTTCTACCTTGGTCCCGTCAATGAAGAGAGCCTCATCTTCAATCAATCCATTCTCTCTGAGGAGGAGAGTGAAGTAGATGAAGGCAGATTTGATGAGCTGATTGGCGTGTGTGCTAGCCCGAAA
>NZ_POIZ01000090.1 GCF_002960425.1 Streptococcus suis | reverse complement strand
TATTGAGTTGGAACTACTGGCGCAGTTGGAACTACCGGTGGAGTTGGAACTACTGGCGCAGTTGGAACTACCGGTGGAGTTGGAACTACTGGCGCAGTTGGAATCACCGGTGGAGTTGGAACTACTGGCACAGTTGGAACTACCGGTGGAGTTGGAACTACTGGCGCAGTTGGAACTACCGGTGGAGTTGGAACTACTGGCGCAGTTGGAATCACCGGTGGAGTTGGAACTACTGGCACAGTTGGAACTACCGGTGGAGTTGGAACTACTGGCGCAGTTGGAACTACCGGTGGAGTTGGAACTACCGGCGCAGTTGGAACTACCGGTGGAGTTGGAACTACTGGTGGAGTTGGAACTACCGCTGGAATAGGAACTACCGGTGGAGTTGGGACTGCTGGTGAAGTT
>NZ_POIZ01000009.1 GCF_002960425.1 Streptococcus suis | reverse complement strand
TCCGAATCGATTAGTGAGTCAGTCTCTATCTCAGTATCCGAATCGATTAGTGAGTCAGTCTCTATCTCAGTATCCGAATCGATTAGTGAGTCAGTCTCTATCTCAGTATCCGACTCGGTTAGTGAGTCAGTTTCTATCTCCGTTTCCGAATCGTTAAGTGCCTCCGTTTCAACGTCCGTTTCTGAATCGTTAAGTACATCCGTTTCGACTTCCGTTTCAGAATCGTTAAGTGAGTCCGTTTCAACGTCAGTATCCGAATCGGTTAGTGTGTCAGTTTCGACATCTGTCTCAGAATCATTAAGTGAGTCCGTTTCAACGTCGATTTCCGAATCAGTCTCTACCTCAGTTTCCGAGTCGTTAAGTGCGTCCGTATCGGCTTCCGCTTCCGAGTCGTTAAGTGCGTCCGTATCGGCTTCCGCTTCCGAGTCGTTAAGTGCGTCCGTATCGGCTTCCGTCTCCGAATCGGTCAGTGCGTCCGTTTCAACATCCGTTTCCGAATCGGTCAGTGCGTCCGTTTCAACATCCGTTTCCGAGTCAGTCAGTGCGTCGGTTTCTACCTCATGCTCAGAATCGTTAAGTGCATCGGTTTCGACTTCCGTTTCTGAATCGTTAAGTGAGTCCGTCTCTACCTCAGTATCCGACTCGGTTAGCGCTTCGGTTTCTGCCTCCGCTTCTGAATCGATTAGTGCGTCCATTTCGGCTTCCGTCTCCGAGTCGTTAAGTGAGTCCGTCTCTACCTCAGTATCCGACTCGGTTAGCGCATCCGTTTCAGCATCCACTTCCGAATCGGTCAGTGAGTCCGTTTCAACGTCGATTTCCGAGTCAGTCAGTGAGTCCGCCTCTACCTCAGTATCCGACTCGGTTAGCGCTTCGGTTTCTGCCTCCACTTCTGAATCGATTAGTGCGTCCATTTCAACGTCGATTTCCGAGTCAGTCAGTGCGTCAGTTTCAACATCAGTCTCCGACTCGGTTAGCGCGTCGGTTTCTACCTCATTCTCAGAATCGTTAAGTGGGTCAGTCTCTACCTCCGTTTCTGAATCGTTAAGTGCGTCGGTTTCTACCTCCACATCTGAATCGTTAAGTGCGTCCGTTTCAACGTCGATTTCCGAGTCAGTCAGTGCGTCAGTTTCAACATCAGTTTTCGAATCGTTAAGCGCGTCAATTTCGACTTCCGTATCCGAATCGTTAAGTGCGTCGGTTTCTACCTCCACATCTGAATCGTTAAGTGCGTCCGTTTCAACGTCGATTTCCGAGTCAGTCAGTGCGTCCGTTTCGACTTCCGTATCCGAATCGGTCAGCGCCTCCGTTTCGACTTCCGTATCCGAATCGGTTAGCGCCTCCGTTTCGACCTCATTCTCAGAATCGTTAAGTGCTTCCGTATCGGCTTCCGCTTCTGAGTCAGTCAGTGCTTCCGTTTCGACGTCAGTTTCCGAGTCAGTCAGTGAGTCCGCCTCTACCTCAGTATCCGAATCGTTAAGTGGGTCCGTTTCAACGTCCGCTTCCGAGTCAGTTAGTACGTCCGTTTCGACCTCTGTCTCCGAATCGTTAAGCACGTCCGTTTCAACGTCTGCTTCCGAGTCAGTCAGTGCGTCCGTATCGGTTTCATCTTCGGAATCGTTAAGTGGATCCGTTTCAACGTCAGTTTTCGAATCAGTTAGCGCCTCCGTTTCGACCTCCGCTTCCGAATCGTTAAGTGAGTCCGTTTCAACGTCGATTTCCGAGTCAGTCAGTGAGTCCGCCTCTACCTCAGTATCCGAATCGTTAAGTGGGTCAGTTTCAACGTTTGCTTCCGAGTCAGTTAGTACGTCCGTTTCGACCTCTGTCTCCGAATCGTTAAGTGGGTCCGTTTCAACGTCTGCTTCCGAGTCAGTCAGTGCGTCCGTATCGGTTTCATCTTCGGAATCGGTAAGTGGATCCGTTTCAACGTCGATTTCCGAATCGTTAAGTGCATCCGATTCAACCTCCGTTTCCGAATCGGTCAGCGCGTCCGTTTCAACGTCGATTTCCGAGTCAGTCAGTGTGTCCGTATCGGTTTCAACTTCGGAATCGTTAAGTGGGTCCGTTTCAACGTCCGCTTCCGAGTCAGTTAGTACGTCCGTTTCGACCTCTGTCTCCGAATCGTTAAGCACGTCCGTTTCAACGTCTGCTTCCGAGTCAGTCAGTGCGTCCGCCTCTACCTCAGTATCTGAATCGTTAAGTGCGTCCGTATCGGTTTCATCTTCAGAATCGTTAAGTGCCTCCGTTTCAACGTCCGTTTCTGAATCGTTAAGTACATCCGTTTCGACTTCCGTCTCCGAATCGGTTAGCGCCTCCGTTTCGACCTCATTCTCAGAATCGTTAAGTGCATCCGTATCGGCTTCCGTCTCCGAATCGGTTAGTGTGTCAGTTTCTGCCTCCGCTTCAGAATCGGTCAGTGCTTCCGTTTCAACGTCGATTTCCGAATCGTTAAGTGCGTCCGTATCGGCTTCCGTCTCCGAATCGTTAAGTGCGTCCGATTCAACCTCCGTTTCCGAATCGGTTAGTGAGTCAGTCTCTATCTCCGCTTCAGAATCGGTCAGTGCTTCCGTTTCAACGTCCGTTTCCGAATCGATTAGTGAGTCAGTCTCTATCTCCGCTTCAGAATCGGTCAGTGCTTCCGTTTCAACGTCCGTTTCCGAATCGGTTAGTGAATCCATTTCAACGTCAGTTTCAGAATCGTTAAGTGAGTCCATTTCGACGTCGATTTCCGAGTCAGTCAGTGCTTCCGTTTCAACGTCCGTTTCTGAATCGTTAAGCGCGTCCATTTCGACTTCCGTTTCCGAATCGTTAAGTGGGTCAGTTTCAACGTCGATTTCCGAGTCAGTCAGTGAGTCCGCCTCTACCTCAGTATCCGAATCGTTAAGTGGGTCCGTTTCAACGTCCGCTTCCGAGTCAGTCAGTGAGTCCGTTTCTACCTCATTCTCAGAATCGTTAAGCACGTCCGTTTCAACGTCGATTTCCGAATCGTTAAGTGAGTCCGTCTCTACCTCAGTCTCCGAATCGGTTAGTGAATCCATTTCAACGTCAGCTTCTGAATCGTTAAGTGAGTCCGTTTCGACCTCAGTTTCTGAATCGGTTAGTGCATCCGTATCGGCTTCCGCTTCCGAATCAGTCAGTGAGTCCGTTTCAACGTCCGTTTCTGAGTCGGTTAGCGCTTCGGTTTCAACGTCTGCTTCCGAATCGTTAAGTGAGTCCGTTTTAACGTCTGCTTCCGAGTCGGTTAGTGCGTCGGTTTCGACCTCATTCTCAGAATCGTTAAGTGAGTCCGTTTCAACGTCCGCTTCCGAGTCAGTCAGCGAGTCCATAAGACGTTTAAGTGAGGTTCGGAGCTCAGAATATACTCCGTCTGAGGAAGAATCCTTATCAACTTCAATTTCGCACCAACTATCTATCAGTTCATCAATTTCAGGGTCTCTTTCCGAATCGGTCAGTGAATCTGTCTTGACGTCCCTCTCTGAGTTGATTAGTGTGTCTATTGTTGCTTCCTCCTCTGAATCAGTCAGCCAAACTCAGTCTGACATCCTTTCGGAGTCCATGTTTGTATCTGATTTATTATCTACCAGTCATAAAAGCTCTGTTTCGGAACGGTACAGTGAATCCGTTTTAGAAAGTATGAACGAATCTACTGGTGAAAATCTTTCGGAAAATGAAGGATTCCCACAATCAGAGTTGGTAAGTGAATTCATTCCAGAACCAGTATCTCCTCAGCCACCAAGGACTGTGCAAAAACAACAGTTACCAAATACAGGTGAGGAATCATCGATTTGGACCAGCCTGTTAGGAACAGTTCTTCTGTTTGGAGGCTTGTTTAAACAACGCAAGAAAAGAAATGGGGATGAGCCAGAAGAGTAGCTCTGCCATTTTCGACATAAAACATGAAGTCCCTTGTCAACGCAAGGGGCTTTTGCTTGTTCGATGTTACCACTTACTAGCATTTTTTAACCACTTACTGAAATGCCCTTGCAAAATTCGAGTAAGTTGATATAATAAAACCAGAAAAAGCAAAGGAGGTCTTATGAAAGTTCGGATTGAATTAGATGACAGCTTAGAACAAGTCGAAGTGATTATCAGAAGCAATCAGTTAGGACCAGAGTTGGAACAAATCCAGCAAGCACTGAGTCGCCTGAGTCGTCCTAGCCTGGTTTTTTACAAGGGCACTAGTGAGTATTTCTTGAAACTAGAAGACCTACTCTTTTTTGAAACCGATGGGACTAAGCTGATGGAGCATACTAGAGATGACGCCTATGAAGTCAAGATGAAACTCTATGAACTGGAAGATTGTCTCCCTGCTCATTTTTGCCGGGTTTCCAAGTCAACCATTGCCAATAGCAAGGCCATCTACTCGCTGGACAAGTCCTTTTCAGGGACTAGCCGGATTTCCTTTTATAAGACCCACAAGGAGGTCCATGTGTCGCGGCATTATTACCATTTATTAAAAGAGAAGTTACAGGAAATGAGGTAGGAAGATGAAAAAATATGGTTTAGGAATCGCGCTGCTGGTTTTGGCAGGCTTGGTTCTGTTTAGGGATTCACTAGGTTTGCATTTATCCATGCCCTTTTGGACCACTGTCTGGTTTGTTTTAACTTTTGTGACTGGATTTCACCGCTTGGTGAAGCTAGATTGGCTTGCCAGTATCTTTTGTTTTGGTCTAGCTTTTATAGCAGTGAACTCAGTTTATGATTGGGTGAAGTTTGGGACTTGGAATATGGTTCTATCGCTTGTTCTGCTGTGCCTTGGCTTGAAACTGATTTTTAAACCCAAGAAGCGCAGACCAACTCATGGAGTTGGTACAGGAGTGATTGGCGATAAGGGACGGGAAATAGCTTTTGGCTCCTCTACTCGCTACATTCATGAGGAAAATTTTACCTACGATAGTGTGGAAGTGGCCTTTGGCTCCAGTATGGTTTATTTTGATCAGGCGGTTATTCTGGGAGATAAGGCTGAGTTTCATATAGATGCAGCTTTCTCATCAGTTAATCTTTATCTGCCGGCAAATTGGCAGGCGGTCGTGGAGCTAGACAGTTCCATGTCTGCTGTCAATAACTATGCAACTGGTATAGGAGAAAAGATGCTGCATATCACAGGAGATATGGCCTTCTCTACTTTGAATATCTATTACACCTAGAGTGAACAGAGAGCAGTCTATTCAGGCTCTTCTGCAAGACAAAAATTCAGAATATTCTGGAAATTATTCAAAAGAAAGGGATTATCATGAAAAAGATTTTGAAAAATGCTACCTATCTATGGGTACTGACTGCGGATATGTTGTCCAATTTTGGCGATGTGGTCTATTACCTAGCCCTGATGAACTATGTTTTGCTGGTACCCAACAGCCGTCTGGCACTGGCGATTGTGACCTTCTCGGAAATCTTTCCTAGCTTTATGGGGCTCTTTACAGGCTATCTGGCAGACAAGACGGTCAATAAAATCGGTACCATTAAGCTGACCCTTCTCTTCCGTGTCCTTCTCTACCTCATCCTCGGCTTCTGCATGGGCTTTGAGCCAGCCCTCTGGATTGTCGTGGTGGCTGCAACTTTCAATGTCTTTGCAGACTTCGCTGGCTTCTATGAAAACGGCCTCTATACACCTCTGGGATTACGCGTAGCGCCCAAAGAAGAGCGGGAGCAGTACTCGGCCTTTCGCCAGACCGTGACCAGCCTCCTCAACATCGCCTTTCAGGCCCTCTCTGCCCTCTTGGTCGGCCTCCTCTCCTACCAAAACCTGGCCTTTCTCAACGCCGGCACCTTTTTAGCCGCCCTTCTCATCATGCAGCTGCTGACGCCAGCCTTTCGCAAACTCCTGACGGAGCAACCTTTGAAAATAGCAGAGCAGCCGAGCCAGCCCGAGCAGGCAACCAAGGGTCCGGGCATTCTAGCTTCTTTCAAGCAAGCCATCGTGGAGCTGCGCAAGATCCCCGAGTTTCGCCTGGTCCTGATTACCAGCCCCATAATCAACGCCTGTGGAGCGATTCTCTATCCTATTCTGGTCCTGCTGATTAGCGAAGACTCAAGCCTTGTTTTTCTCAATGTTGAGACCACCCTTGCCCTGACCATTCTGATTTTCTTTGTCGGCAACATCTTGGGTTCGACCTTGGTATTTACCCTTTTCAAAAAGACCAGCATGGTGACGCTTGAAGTGGCTGCCACTTTCTCTCTACTGGGAGTGTTTGTCGGAATGTTGTTTCATCAACTGCCAATTATTTTCTTCTTCCTTACTACAATGGGAATTAGTTCTGGAGCTAGCGGTCCCAAGTTTAATGCCAAGTTTGTCAATTCCATGCCAGAGGAGCAGTTGGCGACCATTGGTGGAGCGGTATCGACCTATTTTATGCTAGGTCAAGCTTTTACTCGACTACTGGTATCAGGTCTGGTCTTGGTATTGACTGTCAATCAGATTAGCGGACTTTTCCTAGCGGCAACAGGCTTCTTGGTCCTCTATGTCCTCTACTGGCTGGCTAGTAATCAAAAAACACCTCAAAATCAGTCTATCTAGGCTGATTTTTTCTATCTTCTTATGCTTATCTATGCTATAATGTTCTTGATTGCTACTCTTCGAAAATCAAATTCAGACGTCGTTGACTTGACTTGATGAACTTCAGTTCTATCTTCGTCTGCATCGCCTAGTCTGATTTCGATTTTCATGGAGTATGAAAATTTTACAGGAGAGAAACATGACTAAACCAATTCGTGTGCGTTACGCACCAAGTCCAACGGGACTGTTGCATATCGGAAATGCCCGTACAGCATTGTTCAACTATCTTTTTGCCCGTCATCACGGCGGTACTTTCCTTATTCGTATCGAAGACACCGACCGCAAGCGCCATGTGGAAGACGGCGAGCGTTCTCAGCTTGAAAACCTGCGTTGGTTGGGGATTGATTGGGATGAGAGTCCAGAAACTCATGAGCAATACCGTCAATCAGAGCGTTTGGATATTTACCAAAAGTATGTTGATCAACTTTTGGCAGAAGGTAAGGCCTACAAATCTTACGTGACAGAAGAAGAGCTGGCGGCGGAGCGTGAGCGTCAGGAAGCTGCAGGCGAAACACCTCGCTACATCAACGAATACCTGGGCATGTCTGAAGATGAAAAAGCAGCCTACATGGCAGAGCGTGAGGCGGCTGGCATTGTCCCAACTGTTCGCTTGGCTGTCAACGAAACAGGTATCTACAAGTGGAATGACATGGTTAAGGGCGAAATCGAGTTCGAAGGTGGCAACATCGGTGGCGACTGGGTTATCCAGAAACGTGACGGCTATCCAACCTACAACTTTGCCGTGGTGATTGACGATCATCTCATGGAAATCTCGCACGTTATCCGTGGGGACGACCACATTGCCAATACACCGAAGCAACTCATGGTCTATGAAGCACTTGGTTGGGAAGCGCCAGAATTTGGTCACATGACCTTGATTATCAACTCTGAGACTGGTAAAAAACTGTCCAAACGTGATACCAACACCCTTCAGTTTATCGAAGATTACCGTCGTAAAGGGTACATGCCTGAAGCTGTTTTCAACTTTATCGGTCTCTTGGGTTGGAACCCTGGTGGTGAAGAGGAAATCTTCTCCCGTGAGCAATTTATCCAACTCTTCGATGAAAATCGTCTCAGCAAGTCACCTGCAGCCTTTGACCAGAAGAAAATGGACTGGATGAGCAATGAGTACATCAAGAATGCTGATTTGGAAACTGTTTTCAATCTTGCTAAGCCATTCTTGGAAGAAGCGGGTCGCTTGACAGACAAGGCAGAAAAATTGGTGGAACTTTACAAGCCACAAATGTCATCTGCGGATGAAATTGTTGGTTTGACAGACCTTTTCTTCTCTGATTTCCCAGAATTGTCAGACGAGGAAAAAGAAGTCATGGCTGGCGAAACCGTTCCAACTGTTCTCAATGCCCTCAAGGAAAAATTGGAGGCCATGACGGACGAAGAGTTCCAACCAGATAACATCTTCCCGCAAATCAAGGCAGTCCAAAAAGAAACAGGCATCAAGGGCAAAAACCTCTTCATGCCAATCCGTATCGCCGTTTCAGGCGAAATGCACGGACCAGAGTTGCCAAATACTATTTACCTGCTCGGCCGTGAAAAATCTATCCAGCATATTGATAATATGTTGAAATCTTTGTAAGATAAGTAATCCCCACTGTCCTGTGACGGCGGGGATTTGTCATAGTTTGAAACTATAGCGCTTGCATTGAAAACGGTATAACGATTTTCTGAAAAACTGTGTTATCATAAATAAATCATTACTATTTAGGAGAGTTTATGGAAAATCATAATTTTGAAAATCAAGGCACCTTTAACCGTGAAATGAACAGCCGTCATTTGCAGATGTTGTCCATCGGTGGGGTAATTGGTACAGGTTTGTTCCTGAGTTCAGGCTATACTATTGCACAGGCTGGACCATTTGGAGCTATTGCAGCTTATCTTTTTGGAGCTGTTATGGTTTATTTGGTTATGTTTTCGCTGGGGGAGCTTTCCGTAGCCATGCCAGTAACAGGCTCCTTCCATACCTATGCTACTAAGTTTATCAGTCCTGGTACTGGTTTTATGGTGGCCTGGATGTATTGGCTTTGCTGGGTAGTTGCTCTGGCATCACAGTTCGTAGGAGCAGCTCAACTCATGCAACGTTGGTTTCCTAGTGTGCCAATTTGGATTTTTGCAACGATTTTTGCGGTCATTGTCTTTGGGTTGAACACTTTGTCTGTTGGCTGGTTCGCTCGAGCAGAGGACGCACTTTCCTCTGTCAAAGTCTATGCTATTGCAGCCTTTATCGTACTCGGGACTCTTGCTATTTTTGGCGTCTTGCCGTTTGAGGGGACCAATGCTGCGCCGCTCTTCGGTAATATTACAGCCCAAGGATTACTACCGAACGGTCTCGTTGGTTTTATTTCAGTCATGCTATCTGTTAACTATGCCTTCTCAGGAGTGGAAATGATTGGAATTGCCGCAGGGGAGACAGATAATCCTAAGAAAGCCGTGCCACAAGCTATCAAATCGACCATCGGTCTCTTGGTTATCTTCTTTGTTTTGACCATCGTGGTCTTAGCAGCTTTGCTTCCCATGTCAGAGGCAGGTGTGACAGAAGCACCATTCGTACTTGTTCTAGACAAAATTGGTTTTCCTTACGCAGCGGACATTATGAACTTCATCATTTTGACAGCTATCTTATCAGCCTCAACTTCGGGACTTTACGCTTCAAGTCGTATGCTTTGGTCCTTGGCCAACGAAGGCATGATTAGCAAGGAATTGGTTAAAATCAACAAGCACGGCGTTCCAATGCGTGGGATGATTTTGTCCATGGTTGGTGTTGTGATTGCCTTGGTTGCGTCAATTTATGCAGAAGAGACTATTTTCTTGGCCTTGGTTTCTATCGCTGGCTTTGCGGTTGTCATTGCTTGGTTGGCAATTCCGCTAGCACAAATCGGCTTCCGACGTGAGTTTTTGAAGAATCATAGTGTAGACGAATTGGAATACAAGACACCATTTTCACCGACTTTGCCATGGATTACAGTTGTTTTGCTGGTTATTTCCATCATCGGAATCGGCTGGGATCCTTCTCAGCGTGCAGGTCTTTACTTTGGTGTACCCTTTATGATTGGTTGCTATATTTATCACTATATTCGTTTTAAAAAGTGGTAGGAGGTTTTTGGATGGGGCGTTTTAAGGAACTATTAGAAAATCAAGAGTTTGTTATTTTACATGGTGCTCTTGGGACGGAATTGGAATTTCGAGGTCATGATGTATCAGGTAAGCTCTGGTCTGCCAAGTATCTGTTGGAGAATCCCCAGCTAATCAAGGACATTCACAAGGATTACATTCGTGCAGGTGCGGACTTGGTCACGACATCAACCTATCAGGCGACTTTTGAAGGTTTGGCAGAAGTCGGCTTGTCACAAGCTGAGGCTGAAAAGTTGATTCGTCTGACAGTTGATTTGGCTAAGGAGGCTCGAGACGAGGTCTGGGCTGACTTGTCGGAAACTGAAAAAACAAGTCGCACTTATCCACTTATTTCAGGCGATGTTGGTCCCTATGCAGCCTATCTAGCCAATGGTTCGGAGTACACAGGTGATTATGGCAACATCAGTTTAGCGGAATTGAAGACTTTCCACCGTCGTCGGACAGAGCTCCTCTTAGAACAGGGGGCAGAGCTCTTAGCCTTGGAGACCATTCCCAATTTTCTCGAAACACAGGCCTTGGTAGAGTTGTTGGCGGAGGATTTTCCAGAGGTAGAGGCCTATATTAGTTTCACTTCACAAGACGGGCAGTCGATTTCTGATGGGACGGCTATTGAGAAAATAGCAGAGCTGGTCAACAGCAGTGAGCAGATTTTGGCGGTTGGTCTAAACTGCACAGCTCCTTCTCTCTATCCAGCCTTTCTCAGTCAGTTGAGAGAGAAAACGGATAAACCATTTGTCACCTATCCAAATTCGGGTGAGGTCTATGACGGAGCCACTCAAACTTGGAAAGAAGAAGCTGACCATAGCCACAGCCTTTTGGACAATACTCTGGCTTGGCATAAGCTAGGAGCTAAAGTGGTTGGAGGTTGTTGCCGAACCCGACCAGCTGATATTGCAAGTCTAGTTGCTGGATTGAAATAAATGAATCCCCGCTGTCCTGTGATATACTCCCCTTATAGTGGACAGTGAAAAAACAAAAATTTTCACTAGAAACTATAAAGGGAGTTTTATTATGTCCAAAAGAAGTCCAAAGTCTGTCTCTGAGAAACTAGA
>NZ_POIZ01000089.1 GCF_002960425.1 Streptococcus suis | reverse complement strand
GTGACTGTAACAGTTTTAGCTTTCACAACAACAGTGAAGGCTTGGTCGATAGCCTTGTCAGTATCGAAGACTTGTCCACCGTCTTTGGTGAAGTCATCACGAACCACTTCATAGCCTTGGTTTGTTAACTCTGTAATACGAGCTGTTGTGCTGTAGTTGATTGGCTCACCTGACTTACCGGTCACTTCATCCACAGCACCTAGCTGTTTACCGGTGTCATCTTGGTATGTGATGGTAGCTTTTTGGGCATCTTTCACATATCTAACGATAACTTCAGTGTCTGGATCAGTTGCCGGAACATCCTGAACAGCTTCGACACTTGCTTTGTCTGGTGTGTAGCCTGCAATAGCTGGTGTGTCTACTTTGTCGAAGTCATCATCAGTTGAGGTCCAGTCACCATAAGTCACTTCTTTAGTCACTAGGTTAACAGTCGCGGTACGTTTGTAGGTCAG
>NZ_POIZ01000088.1 GCF_002960425.1 Streptococcus suis | reverse complement strand
GTGACTGTAACAGTTTTAGCTTTCACAACAACAGTGAAGGCTTGGTCGATAGCCTTGTCAGTATCGAAGACTTGTCCACCGTCTTTGGTGAAGTCATCACGAACCACTTCATAGCCTTGGTTTGTTAACTCTGTAATACGAGCTGTTGTGGTGTAGCTGATTGGCTCACCTGACTTACCAGTCACCTCATCCACAGCACCTAGCTGTTTGCCACCTTCATCTTGGTAAGTGATGGTAGCTTTTTGGGCATCTTTCACATATCTAACGATAACTTCAGTGTCTGGATCAGTTGCCGGAACATCCTGAACAGCTTCGACACTTGCCTTGTCTGGTGTGTAACCTGCAATAGCTGGTGTGTCTACTTTGTCGAAGTCATCATCAGTTGAGGTCCAGTCACCATAAGTCACTTCTTTAGTCACTAGGTTAACGGTCGCAGTACGTTTGTAGGTCAGCGTTTCAAC
>NZ_POIZ01000087.1 GCF_002960425.1 Streptococcus suis | reverse complement strand
TTCAAGAACTTAGTCAAAGAGGAATTGACAAGTAAAGAGGGAGCCCGCATTTATGCCAAACGCAAGGTGGATGTCGAACCTGTATTTGGTAGGATGAAGGGTGTTTTTGGCGTGCGCAGAGTCCATGTCAGAGGTCAAAAAGTGGTTGAAACTGAGATAGGATTCCTCCTAATGAGCATGAATCTAACGAAATTGGCTAAGAAATTAGTCCAAGATAATAGAGATAAAAAGAAAAACACAGACAGTACGGCTGGATTTCATCAGAAGCAGCTCAATCTGTCTGTGTTTTTTATTTACTGGCTAGTTTTTGCCCAGCCTCATTTTTATTGTAAGAATTGTTGTAAAAATTGGCTGCCATAAATCCAAAAGAAACTGTAGGCAACGATAGAAAATGGACGACATAGCAGGGTGATGGTGATAAATTTTCGGTAACTCATGCTGGTTAAACCCGTAATCATGACAACAACATCCGCAGGTGAAATCGGCGAGAGCATACAAAGAATGAAGAAAATATCATAACCACGCTTATTGTCAATCTTGCTTTCATACTTGTAGAAGGTTTCTTCGCTCATAAATAGCAAGCAGAACTTTTTGCCATAGCGACGAGCCATCCAGAAGAGAATGATACTGCCGACTGAAATGCCAACATAATTCAGGAAAAAGCCCCACCAAAAATTAAAAACAAGAAAGCCGACAACAGTAGTAACGCCACCTGGAATAATTGGAAAGACAACCTGGACAATCTGAATCGCTAAAAATGATAAACTACCAAAAGCTCCATGTCCCTTGATGAATTCAGTAAGCACATTTTGGTCATTTAAAATACCGATACGATATAACCAAAAAAGAAAAATAAATGTTCCAATAAGTGTAACAATACTTAATACTTGAATTGTTTTTTGCCAAAATTTATACATATCCATATTGTACCATATTTCAAAAATTTTTTAAAATTGTAAGGAAATTGTAAAAAATAGCTTTGCTATTTATGAAAAAATCTGCTATAATAATTCTCGTATCAAACCTAAGGGGTTGTTACGGATTCGACAGGCATTATGAGGCTTGTTCTGCAACCCATCGGCAGATGTAAAAATGCCAGTTAAATATAACTGCAAAAAATACAAACACTTACGCATTAGCAGCTTAATAACCTGCCTGCGTGACCAGTCGCGAATTGCTTGTGTTTGCTGATTGGTCTTAAAATAACAAGCTACGTTGGGATTGAGTTAGGCAGTTCCAAAAGAGATTTTCTAACTCGCTTGGTCTAGGTTTGAGTTATGTATCGAGCCCAAGTTAAAGCAAGACATAACCTATGGTTGTAGACGAATAAGTTAGCAGGTGTTTGGACGTGGGTTCGACTCCCACCAGCTCCATATATGGAAGATTACTCAAGAGGCTCAAGAGGCCGTGTTGGAAACGCGGTAGGCGTGTAACAGCGTGCGTGGGTTCGAATCCCATGTCTTCCGTATGGCAAGAACGATGAAAATCGTTCTTTTTTTCTTGCATAAACGAATAATGGAAAGTTGATAAAGTTCATTTTCTATCAAAAATATCTTGTGTTTTATCTAAAATGTGATATGATAGTTAACAATATACTTACGAAAGAGGGATTGTTAATGTTGAATGTACAAGAATTAGCCAAGACAGAATTGCATTGTCATCTGGATGGCTCCCTGTCCTTGCCAATGATTCGCCAACTTGCTCAAATGGCTGGAATTTCAATTCCAGAAAAGGATGAAGATTTACGTCAGTTGGTCAGTATTGAGGGCAAGGTGGATAGCCTGATAACTTATTTGAAAACCTTTGATTTTGTTCGTCCTCTTTTACAGACCGCTCCAGCCTTGGAACTGGCGGCTTATGACCTGATAGAACAAGCTGCTAAGGATGGTGTTCTTTATATCGAAATCCGCTTTGCTCCCGAATTATCGACTGATCAGGATTTAAGTGTCCTAGATGCGGTGAAAGCGGTCTTGCGAGGAATGAAAAAGGGGCAAAATGACTTTGGTCTTGTAGCTAAACTTTTAGTCTGTGGTCTAAAACAGACTCCTCAAAGTCAGACGAGAGAAATCTTTTCAGCCATTGCAGATTTGGCCCCTCAAGGCCTAGTTGGTTTTGATTTTGCAGGAAACGAGGTAGACTATCCAACAGCAGACCTGGCTGACTTGATTGCATTTACGCAATCTCTAGGCTATCCTATGACTTTTCATGCCGGCGAGTGCGGATGTGTGACAAATGTTGCCCAAGCTCTGGCTTTAGGTATCAAACGGATTGGACACGGAACGGCTCTCAGCGGTCAAGCTGACGCTATTCAGGCTTTTGTCAATAGCGGAGCAACGCTTGAAATGTGCCTGACTTCCAATCTCCAAACCGGAGCAGCCTCTTCCTTAGCAGATTTTCCCTATGACCAACTGGTCAAAGCAGGTGCAAAGATTACGATAAATACAGATAATCGAACCGTTTCAAATACCAATTTGAACAAAGAATATGACCTGTTTGTAAAGCATTTTGGAACAAGCAAAGAAGAATTTTATCAGTTCAACCGAAATGCAATACTAGCTTGCTTTGCTAGTGAAGAAGAAAAGGCTTATTTACTTGACATTCTAGCTAATAACTATCAACTGTAAAAAGAAAGCTCTAGGCCATGTCTGAAATGACAGGCAAAGAGCTTTTTCTTATTGCAAATTCAATTTCTTGGTCATGATAAAGTGTGTACCAAAATAGTAGGCAAAGGCCAGAATGATATTTAGCAAGGCTAAGATAGGACTTGGGTATAATGGTAGAGCTGAATTATAAAGATTCTCTAGGTTGTTGGTATATATGAGAGTACCAAATACACCCACTACAATTGAAATTCCGATATAGGTCAAAATAGCAAACAGTAGTCGGTGGTCTTTGAAGAGTTGCCCAACAGAGATAGAGAAGTAGATAAGCAAAATCCCCATTGTTGACTCAATCAAGGCGTAAAATAGATGTGCAACAAGAACAGACCAGTCTAATTCTTGTATAACAGTTTGCAATTCAGGAATCATAAATTCTTCAGTTCCAAGCATGAGAACAGCCAAAACGATACCGATTGAAAGAATAGTAGTCATTGCAGCTAACAAATACCATACTAATGAGGCTACAAGTTTGCTGAGGATAATTTGATGGCTTGAAACTGGTAAGGTCATAGTTAGGTAGCCTTGACGACCATAAACATTTTTTCTAAAACGATTGATGACCATGAAAAAGGTTGACAAGCCAAGGGCAGCAATAAGGATTCCAAAAGTAAGGAAGGAAGTTCCAAAAAGAACCATTTCAGCACCACCAGGCTCTGTACTTCCTGCTTGTGTCCGTATAGACAGTGCTTGTAACCAAAATCCGAGTATAGCCGATAATGCTAAGGCACCTGCATAAATTCCTAAATACCATTTTCCAACGGATTGAAATTCATATTTGAGTAATTTCTTAAACATATCTATCTCCTTCTAACTAAGCCTTAAAGTCTTGGCGGAAGAGTTCGTCAATAGACTCCCCACTTTCAATACGGAGATCATCGACATTGCTATGGCGAATAACACTGCCATAATGTAGGAAAACAACTTCGTCCAAAATCTGTTCAACATCTGAAATCAAGTGAGTGGAAATGATAACAGAAGCGGTCGGCGAATAATTGTTGACGATGGTTTTTAGAATGTAATCACGAGCAGCAGGGTCAACACCGCCGATTGGCTCATCGAGGACATATAATTGTGCCTGTCGGCTCATAACTAGGATTAGCTGAACTTTTTCCTTGTTCCCTTTTGACAAGTGTTTCATGCGGCTGTTCAAATCAATTCCTAAGTCTTGCAAGAGATGAAGAGCGCGTTCCTTATCAAAGTCCGCATAGAAATCTGTAAAGAATCGAATGGCATCAGATACCTTCATGCTGTCATCCAGATAGGTTGTATCTGGCAAATAAGATACAATGGCCTTGGTTTCAGGTGATGGTGTACGGCCGTTGATAAGGATTTGACCATATTCAGGTTGCAATAGACCGTTGATGAGCTTGATAAGAGTTGTCTTACCTGAACCATTTGGTCCCAAGAGTCCGATAATCTTTCCAGCTGTCAATTTCAAGTTCACATTATTTAGAGCAACAGCTCCACCGTAGGATTTTGAAACCTGTTGCAATTCTACAAGGGTATATGCGTTACTCATAAGATACTCCTTTCAAATAATCATCTAACTGGTGGGTCAATTCATCTTGATTGAAACCTAGATCCAACATGTTTGTCACAAAGTTTTCTAATTCTTTCTGTGCCAAATGCAGACGGGTCTGTGAAATCAATTCCTGATTGTCTGTTACAAAACGTCCCGTGGTGCGGACTGAGTAAACAAATCCTTCTGTCTCCAAATCAGATAGAGCTCGCTGCACCGTGTTCGGATTGACACCAGCTGTTTCAGCTAAGTCACGAACGGTTGGCAATTTATCTCCTGATTTTAGTTGATTGGTCACAATCTGTAATTTGATGGTATTACTGATTTGGATATATATGGGCATATTGTTATCAAATTTCCAAGCCATAACTTTTTCCTTTCTAGGCATTTCTGCCAATACCTATGTCTTAACTTAATAATACAATAAAACATTTAATTTTGCAAGTCTTTTGATTGAATTTCTTTCAAAATATTTTTCGAGATTATTTGTTATAATAGAAGAAATAAATAAGGAGAAGACCATGCTAGCACAACTTGATACTAAAACCGTCTATACCTTTATGGATAGCATGGTGACGATAGAAGATTATGTGAAGAGAGCCAAGTCTTTAGGTTATCAAACCTTGGGGATTATGGATAGGAATAGTCTGTATGCAGCCTACAGTTTTATGGAAACTTGTCAGAAAGCGGGAATACAGCCAGTCATCGGTTGTGAATTGGACTGGCAGCTGGAGGGGCGGGAGCGAGAATTGACAACTCAGTTGATTGCCTTGACCACCAAGGGCTATCGAAATCTCTTGAAAATATCGACTGCAAAAATGACTGGACAGGATAACTTTGAAGCTATTCGCCAGTATTTAGTGGATATCGCTATCATCATTCCCTATTTTTCAGGGATTGAGCAGCTGGATATTGGGCTGGATTATTATGTTGGAGTGACTAGGGATACACCTGTTCAAGATTTTCATGGCCCTATTCTGCCCATCCATACGGTTCGTTTTTTCGAGGAGAACCAGTTGGAGAGTTTGCAGGTTCTTCATGCCATTCGGGATAATGTACCACTCAATCAAGTGGCGGATATAGACAAGCGGCAAATCCTCTTATCGGCGGATAGCCTGACCAGTCTATTTTCCAGTCGCTTTCCTCAGGCGGTAGACAATCTGCGTGACTTGGTAGCAGGTATTTCCTACCAATTAAACACTGACTTGAAGTTACCTCGTTTCAACCGTGAGCGACCTGCGGTGGAAGAATTGCAGGAGAAAGCCTATCAGGGCTTGGAAGAAAAAGGTTTGACAGGAATTGTCTATCAGGAACGCTTGGAAAGAGAGTTGTCCATTATTCATGAGATGGGCTTTGATGATTATTTTCTGATTGTATGGGACCTGCTCCGCTTTGGACGTAGCCAGGGCTACTATATGGGCATGGGACGTGGTTCTGCGGTCGGTAGCTTGGTTGCCTATGCCTTGAATATTACGGGCATTGACCCCGTTAAACACCAGCTGCTCTTTGAACGTTTTTTAAATAGGGAACGTTACACTTTGCCAGATATTGATATTGATATTCCAGATATCCATCGCTCTGACTTTATTCGTTATGTGCGGGATCGCTACCGTTCGACCCACGCTGCCCAGATCGTGACCTATTCGACCTTTGGTGCCAAGCAGGCCATCCGCGATGTTTTCAAACGCTTTGGGACACCTGAGTATGAGTTGACCAATATTACCAAGAAAATCTCATTTAAGGATAATCTTTCATCAGCATATCAACGTAACGCAGCCTTCCGGCAGATTATCAATAGTAAAATCGAGTACCAAAAAGCCTTTGCCATTGCCCAGCAGATCGAGGGACAACCACGTCAGACTTCTATTCATGCAGCCGGTGTGGTCATGAGCGACGAGGATTTGACTGATACCATTCCACTGAAAATGGGTGATGATATGCTGGTGACCCAGTATGATGCCCATGCAGTAGAGGCCAATGGTTTGCTCAAGATGGACTTTCTTGGTCTGCGAAATCTGACATTTGTGCAAAAAATGGCAGAAGGGGTTCGAGAGCGCTACCAGAAAGAAATCGACATTTCTCAAATCGACTTAGAAGATAGAAAAACCTTGGAACTTTTTGCGGCAGGTAAGACCAAGGGGATTTTCCAGTTTGAACAACCGGGTGCCATTAGCCTTCTACAACGGGTTCGCCCAGAGCGTTTTGAGGATGTGGTAGCCACCACCAGTTTGAACCGCCCAGGTGCCAGTGATTACTCGGATAATTTTGTCAAACGCAAACATGGGCAGGAAAGAATTGACCTGCTGGATCCATCCATTGCACCGATTTTGGAAGGGACCTACGGCATCATGCTCTATCAGGAGCAGGTTATGCAGATAGCTCAGGTCTATGCAGGTTTTACATTGGGGAAAGCCGACTTGCTTCGTAGGGCCATGTCCAAGAAAAATGCCCAAGAAATGCAGGCCATGGAAAACGAGTTTCTGGCAGGTGCGCGTGAGCGGGGGCATGAGGAAGGAAAGGCCAGAGAAATTTTTGCCATGATGGCCAAGTTTGCAGGCTACGGTTTCAACCGCAGTCATGCCTATGCCTATTCGGCCCTAGCCTTTCAGATGGCCTACTTTAAGAGCCATTATCCAGATGTCTTCTTTGACGTCATGCTCAATCATTCAAGCAGTGCTTACATCGAGGATGCCTTGCAATTTGACTTTAAAATTGCCAAGTTATCTATCAATACCGTACCCTACTATGATAAGTTTGACAAGGACCAGATTTTTCTAGGCTTAAAAACTTTGAAGGGCCTACCCAAGGATTTTGCCCTCTGGATACTGGACCAACGGCCATACAAGTCTGTGGAAGATTTTGTCTTGAAACTTCCTGACAATTATAAGAAGAAAGAACTCTTGCTCCCTCTTATTCAAATCGGTTTGTTTGATGAGTTTGAAAGCAATAGAAAGAAAATTTTAGAAAACCTAGACAATCTCTTTGTTTTTGCTGAGGCATTTGGGACCTTTTTTGCGGAGGAAAATTATAGCTGGACAGAGGCAGAGGATTTTAGTGAGGCTGAAAAATTCGAATTGGAACAGGACTTGTTGGGAGTTGGTATTAGTCCACATCCCTTGGTCAAAATCTGCCGTGAGTCCAAGCGAGCTCTTACAGACCTAGCTGATCTAATGGTAGCTAGTCGGGTGACCATCCTGGTACAAATTCAATCCATCCGCTTGATTCGGACCAAGAAAACGGGTGAACAGATGGCCTTTCTCCAGGTAACCGATACCAAGAGAAAGCTGGATGTGACGCTCTTTCCAGAAAGCTATCGTCAATTTTCTCAAGACCTGAGAGAAGGGACCATTAGCTATATAACGGGCCGGGTTCAGGAACGGGATGGCCACTTGCAGTTAGTCTTGGAACAGATGGAACCAGTTAGTCTGGAAAAATTTTGGATTTTGTTGGAAAATAAGGAGCATGACCATGCGGTTGCTCGGATTTTGGAAAAATATAAGGGAAACATTCCGGTTATTCTCCATTACCAAGATTCCAATCAGACCATCCGAGCAGAGCATTTTAAGGTTATGAAAACGCCTCAATTAGAGGAAGAGTTAAGAGAATTTGCCATGAAAACGGTTTTTCGGTAAAAAATAGCAAAAAGTCAAGCAAGTTCTGCCTAAGTGTGTTATAATAAGGCAGTTAAATTGAAATGTAAAAGGAGCAAATGAAATGAAGCGTATTGGTGTTTTGACCAGCGGTGGTGACGCCCCTGGTATGAATGCTGCCATCCGTGCAGTTGTTCGCCAAGCAATTTCAGAAGGAATGGAAGTTTATGGTATCAATGAGGGCTACGCTGGTATGGTAGCTGGTGATATTCATCCATTGACTATCCGTTCAGTAGGTGACATCATCTCTCGTGGTGGTACTTTCCTTGGTTCTGCTCGTTACCCAGAATTTGCCAAGTTGGAAGGCCAACTGAAAGGGATTGAGCAGTTGAAAAAACACGGTATTGAAGGTGTTGTTGTTATCGGTGGTGATGGTTCTTACCACGGTGCCATGCGTTTGACAGAGCATGGATTCCCAGCTGTTGGTGTACCTGGTACTATTGATAACGATATCGTTGGTACTGATTTCACAATTGGTTTTGATACTGCTGTTACAACAGCCATGGATGCTATTGATAAAATTCGTGATACATCTTCAAGTCACCGTCGTACTTTTGTTATCGAAGTAATGGGTCGTCATGCAGGTGATATCGCTCTCTGGTCAGGTATCGCTGCTGGTGCGGATGTCATTGTTGTTCCTGAGGAAGACTTTGACATTAAAGATGTTGTTGCTAAAATCAAACAAGGTTACGAAACTGGTAAGAAACACAGCATCATTGTCTTGGCTGAAGGTGTGATGCCAGCTGCCCAATTCGCGGCAGAATTGAAAGCTGCAGGTGATGTGAGCGATCTTCGTGTAACGGAACTTGGACACATCCAACGTGGTGGTTCACCAACTGCGCGTGACCGTGTCCTTGCTTCACGCATGGGTGCTCACGCTGTTAAATTGCTCAAAGAAGGACGCGGTGGTCTTGCTGTAGGTATTCGTAATGAGCAAATGGTTGAAAACCCAATCCTTGGTACAGCTGAAGAAGGAGCTTTGTTCAGCTTGACAGAAGATGGTAAGATCATTGTCAACAACCCACACAAGGCTGACTTGGGTCTTGCTACCTTGAACAGAGAAATCTCGTTCTAATTTCTGAATACATTTGTTAACTAGGGTCATAAGACCAGTATATTTAAAAGGAGTTTTTGTTAGATGAATAAACGTGTAAAAATCGTTGCAACCCTTGGTCCTGCGGTAGAAATCCGTGGCGGTAAAAAATTCGGTGAAGATGGTTACTGGGGTGAAAAACTAGATGTTGAAGCTTCAGCAAAAAATATTGCCCAATTGATTACTGAAGGTGCTAACGTATTCCGTTTCAACTTCTCACATGGTGACCACCAAGAGCAAGGTGATCGTATGGCGACTGTACGTCGTGCAGAAGAAATCGCTGGTAAAAAAGTTGGTTTCTTGTTGGATACAAAAGGTCCAGAAATCCGTACAGAATTGTTTGAAGGTGAAGCTAAAGAGTTTGCTTACACAACTGGTGAGCAAATCCGTGTTGCAACTAAGCAAGGTATCAAGTCAACTCGCGAAGTAATCGCTTTGAACGTTGCTGGTGGCTTGGATGTCTTTGATGATGTTGAAGTTGGTAAACAAGTTCTTGTTGACGATGGTAAGCTTGGCTTGACTGTTGTTGAAAAAGATGCTGAAAAACGTGAATTTGTAGTAGTTGTTGAAAACGACGGCGTTATTGCTAAACAAAAAGGTGTAAACATCCCTTACACTAAAATTCCTTTCCCAGCGCTTGCAGATCGTGATAACGCTGACATCCGTTTCGGTTTGGAGCAAGGTTTGAACTTTATCGCTATTTCATTCGTTCGTTCTGCAAAAGACGTAGAAGAAGTGCGTAACATCCTTAAAGAAACAGGTAATGAGCACGTTCAACTCTTCTCAAAAATCGAAAACCAACAAGGTATCGACAACATTGATGAAATCATTGAAGCTTCAGATGGTATCATGATTGCTCGTGGTGACATGGGTATCGAAGTTCCATTTGAAATGGTTCCAGTTTATCAAAAAATGATCATCACGAAAGTGAATGCGGCTGGTAAAGCAGTGATCACAGCGACAAACATGTTGGAAACAATGACTGAAAAACCACGTGCAACTCGTTCAGAAGTTTCAGACGTCTTTAACGCTGTTATCGACGGTACTGATGCTACAATGCTTTCTGGTGAGTCTGCAAACGGTAAATACCCAGTTGAGTCTGTTCGTACAATGGCAGCAATCGCTAAGAATGCACAAACTCTTTTGAACGAATACGGTCGTTTGAATTCAGATAACTTCAATCGTGCTTCTAAGACAGAGGTTGTTGCATCAGCAGTTAAGGATGCTTGCCACTCAATGAATATCAAGTTGGTTGTAACAGTTACTGAAACTGGTTATTCAGCACGTGCTATCTCTAAATACCGTCCAGATTCAGACATCTTGGCTGTAACCTTCACTGAAAAAGTTCAAAAATCAATGATGTTGAACTGGGGTGTCATTCCAGTTGTGACTGAGAAACCAGCTTCTACAGATGATATGTTTGACTTGGCTGAGCGTGTTGCTAAAGAGCAAGGTTTGGTTGAAGCAGGCGATGATATTGTTATCGTTGCAGGTGTTCCAGTAGGTGTTGCTGGTTCAACAAACACTATGCGTATCCGCACTGTAAAATAATGTATAAAGAAAAAGCCTATTCTATCAAGCTCCTTAGCTTGAATGATAGGCTTTTTTAATATATGGTATGATTTTGCAAAATTCAAATTGTATTGATATAATATAAGGTGAATAAGTTGAAAGAGATGGACATATGGGCATTCACATTCGTTTTTCGTTGAGAAAACTAGCAGTTGGTTTAGTTCCAGTAGCTTTTCTTTTTCTTACCAATCAATTTACTCTATCTGCCAAGGCAGAAATGATTTCTGCTTTGGAAGGAGAAGCTGTCCAGGTGGAGGAAGGCTTGGTTCCACATGTGATTGAAATCATAGAGGAGGCAGAAGAAGAGCAAGAGAATGATGGCGCGCTTACAGATCTGAATATTGTAGTAGGAAGTGACAACCTAGCTCAAGCTAGTGAGAATGAAATAGCCCCTTCTGAGCAGGAAAATGAGTTGCTTGAACCGAATGTTGAACAGCTTTTAGATCCTACAAGTATCGAAATCCGTGCAGACTTGGAAACGATGGCCATCCCTGAGTACGAAGATAGTAGCCTCCCTTCTAATCTACCAGTAGCAGTCCAGAAAGATGTGGTTGAACAGCCTATCAGTCTTTATACTAGCGAAGATGGTCAGTACAGAGAAATTATTTGGGCACAAGGTATAACGCCTCCTAGCATGGGGCAAGGCGGTGATTTTAAAAAAGAAGTAACGGGAGAATTCATTGAGTATACCATGCCTTATGAAGCCGGAAAGGGTTATTATGATGCAAATAAGAGCTTGGATGCTTCCTTAGAAGATTTGAACTTGTGTTTTGCTGCTGTTTCTTCTAATATGTTGCATTGGTGGTTGGAACAGAATGGTCCTTATGTTCAGCGTTTCATTGAGGAAAAATATAGTTCAGCAGAAAATCAGCAAGATTATCCTTTGACGGATGTACGACGCTATCCAAATTCTTTTGAAGACCAACAAAATAGCCGTATTTTTAACCTTTTCAAGACCTACTATGGGCACCGCTTGAATGGCTTTGTGTCTGATGCTTTGGTGGACTTATTTATCAATGGCTATTCCCCTAAAAATCATGGAGGGGTCAATTTAGAAAATCCAGATTTAGTGCCAGATAAACGGGGTGGTTTTTTCCATGAGGTCTTTCACGAGAAAAAGCTGACTGACCGAATGTTTAGTGGAGATTACCGCTATTTTGGGAATTTGGTTCGAACCAACTTAGAAAATCAAAGCTTGCTTGGCCTGTCCTATAGAACCTTTGGGACGACTACTCATATTGTAACGGTATGGGGAGCAGAGTATGATGATAAAGGGCAAATTCGTGCGGTTTACATTACGGATTCTGATGATCAGCATGGTCCCATTGGCTTGAAACGAATGGGTATTACTCAGGATACTTCTGGAAATCCTCGTCTGAATAATAATGTTGTCAGAAATTCTTTTGGTTCACACTTGGACTACGTTCATACCATCAATCTTGGTAGGAAGCACTGGGAAACTTATTTCAATGGATTGGAAGATGAAAAACAGACTGCCAGACAGAAGCTTTCTGAAGCTAAATTAGTCTTACACCAAGCTATTCGTGATCAAGAGGGTTTTTCGGAGAAGGAAGAAAGGTCTTATCTTGCCCTAATTGAAGAAAAATATTTTGAAGGTTTGAAGCAAATCAATCAAGTTAGGGACAAGCAGGTTTTGACTGAAGTCCTGCAGTCCGCTCTGCAAAGTTTACGGATTCCCATGAAATCTGTTGGGCAAGCTCTAGCTTACGATAGACCGTTTGAGAATCTTATTGTTCATGGAAACTCAGTTCGACACGAATTGCCCTCAGGTCATCTATCTATTCATGGTGATTCAGTTAAATATGACTTACCCTTAGGTCATCTATCTATTCATGGTGATTCAGTTCGACATGATTTGCCTTTAGGTCATCTATCCATTCATGGTGATTCAGTTCGACATGATTTGCCTTTAGGGCATCTATCCATTCATGGTGATTCAGTTAGATATGATTTGCCCTTAGGTCATCTATCTATTCATGGTGACTCAGTTAAATATGACTTGCCTTTAGCTCATCTATTCATTCATGGTGATTCAGTTCGACATGATTTTCAAGTAGGATACATTTCAATTTTTAGCAGTACTATCAAAGAGAAAGATACAAAAATAGAAAATGTAAGTGAATCAAGGAATAGGATGGCGGAGACAGTTCATGTGATAACTAGTGTTAATGATAATGAATTTCCTTCTCTTCAGTTAAAACATTTAAATCATTTGGAAACAGCCTCTCAAGAATCTACTAGATTCGAACTTATAAATTATAGCAGGCATTTCGTAAGCCATGATGAGATGATTTTCAAAAATGAAACAGTAGATGGACAACAAGATGCTAGCCTTGCTAAAATTGGAAGTACACTGTCCCAACAACAAGATACATCTACACAGGAAAAACTAGTAAAAGTAATGATAGACTCAAAAGATGAAATGGAGAGTAGCCATGTTTCCTTGCCTTATTTGGCTGTTTTTGCTCTCTTAGTGACGGGCTTAATGAGTTACTGGTTATTGGCTTCATCATTTTTAAAAAGGAAACAGTAAATAAAAAGGCTGCTCAGAATGAGTGGCCTTTTAGCTATATTATAGTTTTTGTATATAGTTATTAGGTGAATAGGCTGTACGGTCGAAACTGGTTTCCTTCCCTAAAATTTCTTGAGCGATTTGCCAGCCGATGAATGGACCATTTGTCAAACCAGAGGAGCCTAGACCGCTAGCAACCCAAACATTCTTCATGTCTCCGATATTGCCATAAAAGGGTGCATAGTTTGAAGTGTAGGCACGGGTTCCGATCCGTGTTCTGGCAACGGAATAGTTGGCTAGGTCTGGCATAAATTCAGCAGCCTTATCTTGCATAGCTTGGACTTTTTCCGGGTCAAGTGTCAGGTCATAACCCATATCATCCTCGTGTGTAGCTCCAACAATGATTTTACCATTTTCAAAAGGCAAGATGTCAATTTGCCCATAGGGCATACAGACTGGCCAGTTATTAGTGTCGTATTGGGTGTCTAATTCCAACAATTGTCCTTTTTGTGGTCGGACGTCCACCTGATAACCAAGAGGTTCTAGGATATGTGGTAGCCAGGCACCTGTAGCCAGGATGATGTGGTCGGCTGTCAGCTCTTGTCCATCTAGTTGGATAGTGTGAGCGTCTAGCAGTTTTGCTTGTCCTTGTAGACGCGCTCCGCCATTTTTCAAAACTTCTTCTTGCAAAATGTCAATCAAACGCCCACCATCGATACGGCCGCCTCCTTCTAAATGAATGCCGTAAAAGTCTGGTTTGAGCGGTGGGAGATAATCGCTGATTTCTTCGCCTTGCAAGCTTGTAATTTGACCAATGGTTGGAGTGTCAACTCGGCGGTCTTCCGCAATCTTTTGGATTTTTTCTAGCAATTCTGGCTTGCTCTTCAAGCCGATTGTTCCAGTTTGCTTGAAAGGAATATCCTTGGCTCCAGTAGCCTCTAAATCTGCGACTAATTTGCGATAGAAGACTGCGCCTTCGGAAGTCAGTTTATACCAATCTTTATTTTTCTTTTGAGCCATCCAAGGGCAGATAATCCCAGCAGCAGCACGGGTAGCGGTGCCGACACCGTGGTCAATGAGGGTGAGGTTGATAGTTTCATCTTGGGAGAGGTAGAAGGCGGCTGTTGAGCCGACAATCCCTCCGCCTATAATCATCACGTTTTTTTTCATATGTTCATTATATCACAAATGTGAAATGTATACTTCAAAAATAGCTCTATTAAGGCATTCTTGCTTGTTAAAAAAACGTTTTTAAAAAAATACTACCCTTTTAACTACCCCAATTTTAGCAAAGCCATCCTCTGTTCAAATACAGAAGCTGTCTCTTTTAAGCTTTCTTCGGATAAATGAGCATATATATTCATAGTCATTTCTAGCTTTGCATGACCTAATCTGTGTTGAAGTTGTTTGTATTGAACCCCTGCATTCAACAATAAGCTGGCATGAGTGTGTCTGAAAGCATGGTATCCAGCTTGCTCTACACCAACCGTTTCCAAAAAGGCATAGAGCATTCGTCTGATTGTTTGTCTATTTGGGTATTTTTTTGTAATTGTGGAAAATACCGTCTTTTCTCTTTTACCAAACTTCATAGCCTCTTTTTGTTGCTCTTTTTTGAATGTGGTAAGCATAGCGGTCGTCGAATTATCAATGTCGATAATGCGATTGCTGGCTTTGGTTTTGGGGGAGTTCACTTCTCCCTTGTTATTCAATGTCTTAGTGACGGCGATTGTCTTTTCTTTGAAATCAATATCTGTCCACTCCAGGGCACAAGCTTCACTGATTCGCAGTCCTGTGGCTAGCAAGAGTTTGATAAGGGTGTTCATGAATTTTTCAGTGTAGTTGCTGTTATGTTCATCTAGGTAGGCTAGAATTTTTCTTAGTTCGTCATCTGTGAAGTACAGTTTTTTATTGCTTTCCAGTTTTGGAATTGGTGGAACTTCGACAGCGGTGGCAGGATTTTCTTGAATGAGATTTAGTTTAACTGCGTACGTCAGTATTTTTTAATGTATGAGAAGATGATAGCGTAATTTTGATAGACTCCATTCTTCTTGTTGTTGCTGAATTGTTTTTGGTGGGATTTTATCGCCCATTGGTTGACGGTGGTTTGGAGTAAAAGTGTGGTAATGTTGTCTAGTTTTAAATTTCCTAGGGTGGGTAGTATGTAATTTTTCTTGATATTGTTAAAGACTAGGATGGTATTTTCTTTCTTACCGAGTTTGTAGGTGTCAAACCACATATCGAGGAGTTCGTGGAAGTAGGTTATCTTGACTTCTTGATAAACTGTTCCGCCTTTTTGTTCAAATTCAGCTTGTTTTTGTCTGGCTTTTAATTGCACCTCTTTCTTTGTTCGTGCGGTGATAGTGGTGCGGACTTTTTTACCTGTAACACTATCAACTCCAAGGTATAGGCTGGTTTGGTAGACAGTCTGACCGTTTTTCTTTGTTTTTTGTTTTATATTCATTTTATGCTCCTTTTGTGTATTCGACAGGCAAGATGAATGTACAAAAGTTTATGTTTTGATAAAATGAACGCATTATGTGATTTTAAAATGTTCTTAACATTTATTGACTTTTCTACCAAAATGTTAGATAATGATAGAAAAGGAGGGGTAATTATGGCAGTACTTACTAGAACGACTGAAATTATCATACGTGACGAAGAGAAGTTGATCGCGTTACTTTCTGCTAAACCTAATCCATCAAAAGAGGCTTTTGAAAGGGTGCAGAAAGCTAAGTCTCATCCACTTTTTAAAGGAACGGATTTAAGTGATACAATTAATTGATTATAGATTTTGGGGAGGAGATTTATTGAATGCCTCCTCGCTTTTTAATTGTGGCAATGTTGAAATCAATCGCTATTTAATAAAAAGGTTGAATGATAAAAACACTGAGAAGACAGAGAGATTGTTGTTAATCGCTGATAATAACCGTATTTATGGTTTCATCTCATTAGGTTTAGATGAATTGAGTACTTCATTCTTTAAAGAAAGAAATTACACAGTGCTTGTTGTGAACGCAATCGGGATTGACCGAAATTATCAAAATCGAGGGTATGGGACTCAGTTATTATTAACCGCTTTTCAAATGGCTCTAACTATCCATCAATCTGTCCCAATTGGTGGTCTTTATCTTGTTGCATTAGTTGATGCCTTTGACTTTTATAGAAAATTCGATTTAATGAATTTAAATGCCCCTCCAGAAATGGTTCCTGGGCAAGAAGAGTTCCAAATGGTTATAAACATCGAGCAAATTCAATCTTTCGGTCTCCAAGCTTATTCTGACCCTTTACATTTGTCGCATACATGATATAATTAGAATACGCAAAAGGTTCTGCTGAATAGCTAGCCTTTGCTTATTAGTTTACCCTACACTCAAGCTTGCCGGCGGAGAGTGTAGGGATTTTTTGTTTTATTTCAAATTTGCGATTGCGTAGTCAGCTTCTTCGGCAGTGAATTTTTCTCCGTATTCTGAAATAAGTTGTTCGCGGATAGCTTCTGGAGACATTGACATTTCTTTTTGGTAACTTTCAGCTTTCTTCAAAGCATTATTGTTATAGTCAGCTTTGAGATTATCGATTGCGTATTGCGCCTCTTCGGCGGTGAATTTTTCTCCATGTTCTGATGTTAACTGGTCGAAAATGCCTTGTTTTGACATGTACATATTTTTCGAATATTCTTCCGCTTTTACTAAGGCGTTATTATTGTAGTCTGCTTTGAGATTATCCACGGCATATTGCGCAGCTTCTGCAGTAAATTTGTCACCGTACTCGGAAGTCAATTGATCAAAAATACCTTGTTTTGACATGTACATCATTGTTGAGTATCTTTCGGCACTTTTTAGAGCGCTTTTATACTCTGTCGGTGTGTTATCTTGAACAGTAGTACTCTCTGATGTCGCTGACGAAGAACTCGTTGCACTTTCAGATGATGAAGAGCAAGCTGCTAAAGTAGCAACTGATAACAAAAGTAAGCTAGAATATAGAAACTTTTTCATAAAACAAACTCTTGCCCGTTTTTCGTGCGGTGGGCGTGCACGTATTTTTTAATTGACTAAATTATTAAACTCCTCAATCACCATAGTCTCATTGACCGTGGTTTTTAAGTCGTATTTTTCCATAAAGCGAACGTAATTAAATTCTCTGACATCGTCCATCAAGGCCAATTCTTCTTTGACCAAGTAATGGATCATATCCCTATCCGCTTGTAATTCATACTGTTCACGTCTTCGGTCATATTGTGCCGGGTCGTGATCTTTGTCTATCCTGATGTCGTTTTCTTTTTACACCAAGATGTTTCCGTTCGCGTCAGCTGTTTTAAAGATAGCAACAAAACCATCTATCCAACCAAGGATAATTGAAACACCTATCAAAGATAGTGCTAGATACAAAAAACCTTTGCTGGTTTTCCCGGCATAGAATTGGTGTGCACCAAAAGCTCCGAAGAAGAAAGCGAGAAGTACATACACCAATTTATTGACACGCTTACCGAGTAGGTAGTCCAAGTTAGTAGTAGAAGCCGAAGCGATGGCAGTATTTACATTCTGGCTACTATTTGTGCTATTATTCTCGTTTACGATGTTTATATTTATTTTATCATCCGATTTTTCCTTGAATTCAACTTTATTGATAATGTATTCATTTTCAAGTTTATGTACCTCCACGACATCTCCAACTTGTGGAACAAAATTAAAATCAGCTGGAATTAATTTCAAATATTCTTCTGTTTGGTCATCGAAGATAACAACATCTGTACCTGTAGCTTTGATAATTTTTTTCATTTATGTTTCTCCTATTTGTTTATAAATTATTTTTTCACTTCTCCCTATACACATCCACCACTTCGCCGATGGTACGCATGTCTTCGGTGAAGGGGATATTGTCATAGTCCGGGTTAAGCGACTCTAGGTAGTCGCTTTTTAGTTTCTTGACGTAGTTTTCGCCGTCCACTTGGAAAATTCCGATTTTGTTTAGGTCGACTTGGTCCTTTAATTTGATAAAAAGGAAGTCGCCGTTTTTGATTTTGGGTTCCATGGAGTGGCCAACGACAACTGCGACGGTGTCGTACTTGCTTTCGTCCGGGATGTCGTCTGCGTAGAAGTCAACCATGGTATCGTAGTCATCTTCCTGCCAGTAGCCTGTACCTGCGGATACCTTGCCTGGTACGGGTAGGCTGATACGCTTCCTAGCGTCGTATTCTGCACGTTTTTCTGATATGTCGCTTTCCCTTGTTCTTCAGCTAGAAGTGTCTCAGAGGTCGCTAGGAGCTTATTCTTGCGTGTGTCGTTTAATTTGTCATAGTTAGATAACAGAATAGTCTTACGTGGGTCGAAGTTGGGAAGAGGGATGGAAGAAGAAGGGATTGTGGATTTTTCTTCAATCAAATCCGATTTATTAATTCCAAAATAATTTGCAAGTAATTCGATTTTCCCAATTCGTGGGTATGTAATACCTTTTATCCAGTCTCGTACAGTTGTATACTTTAAATCTAAATCAGAACAGAGTTGGTTTCTATCAACCCCTTTTTTGTCCATATACCTTGCTAGTACCTTGGTATTAGTATGGTGGATGGGACTTGGTACGGTTCGAGGGTCGAAGTTTGAGCCGTTCAAGTCTTTTTATTTTTCTATTTTCGAAACTATCCAATCCGCTACGGTCATACCGCTATCGTGTGCCGATTGTTTTATTTGGTTTCTTTCTTCCTCTGTTACTCGTATATTGAGTAACTTGTTTCTTTCCCTGCCTGTCGCTGGTCGTCCTCTTGGGCGTTTCGTTTCTTGCATTTTTCTGCTCCTTATGTTATACTTATGCCAAGGGTTGAGGCTGAGAGTTTTCTCAACCTCTGAGGAATTAGAAGAAGGTTTTGACGATTTCAAGAACTATTTGATTCAGTCCAGCGATGGCAGTCGCTAGCTTGATAAGTTCTAAAACGTCAAGCCTTTTCTTTTTGGCACGTCTTGCCATTTCCTCACCCCCTTTCTACCCATGGCATCGCTCAGGGGGATTTGTTTTGTAAGCTCCTGAACTAGCTTACGGGATTATTATAAGGCATAGCCGTTTATTTTGTCAAGCGTTTTTGTGCAATTTTTTTAAAAATTTTTTTCAATCGCTCAGAAACCGCATAAGGTCAGGGGTTTGGTTGTATATCATGTGTACCTGTCTTCTTGCATTTTGGTACCTCCTTTGTTATAGTATTATCAGGAAAGAGGTAAGGCAATCACTTGACCACCTTACCGAGGAAATTAGCAGAAGAGTTGAACCAACTCTACAACGACGTCAATCGTTAGATTGATTAGTTTAGAGCGTTTCAGCTCTTTTTCTTTTTGAAATATTTTTTACACTCATAACAGTATTAAAAACAAGCGTCAAACTTATCTGATTTTTTTTGGGATAAGTTTATTTTTTTCGCTTAAATGATAGAAAGTTCGTCAGGTTGACGCAATAAATCGCATAATAGCAAGCATTTGAGCTGTTTTTTATGTTATTATGTCAATTTTGTCGTAAACCAAAATAACGCTATCAAACAATAATGGGATCTGGTGGGTGATAAAATTCGCAAATACCCCCAACTTTTTCAAACGGGAGTGGGTTTGTTCGTGATTAAACAACGCCGCCCTCTTCCGTGCAAAAAATTCCCTTTTTGAAATTTTTGAAGGTGTCAAAATCCTGTAAATATATGTGCAAATTCTAAAAAACAAAAATAAAAAACCATAGATATATGGTCTGAATTTTATAAACTTATCTTGCCTGTCGAATAAAAATTTACTACCCTTTTTGTGAATTTTACTACCCCTAGACCGCTTTAGAACGGTGTAGAACGGTATTGCAGAATCGTTGAAAATGTTGATTTGATAAGGTTTCTGCCTTAAAACTTGATAAAGCAATACTAGCTGAATATAGATGTTCATTATATCACAAATTCATGGGTTTATTTATTTTTTTCAAGATGGTACAATAGATAAATAAGAAAAACAGAGGAGTTCACGTGTCAGATATTATGTATCCAGAGGTCCTGACAGTCGGAAGTGGGGCCATAAAAGTTGCAACAGTTGGCGATAGCCTGACCTACGGTTACGGTCTGGAGAACCGTGAAAAAGATGCCTATCCCTGCATTTTAGCAGAGAAGCTGGGGCATCTTTATCAGGTGTCCAATTTCGGCTTAAGCGGTCGTTCGCTTCAGTCGACGTCGGATTATCCCTATTTTAAAGAGAAAAATGCCCAGTTGTCCCTTGAGAGTGAGGCGGACATTGTCATTATCATGATTGGTAGCAATGACAGTCGTGGTCCATACTGGAATAAGGATCGATTTATTAGCGAATATAGAGAAATGGCAGAGCGGTACTTGAGTTTACCCAGCCAGCCCGATGTCTATCTAGTCATTCCACCTTTCGTGCCAACCAGTCGCTTCGGGCTTAATAATCAGATTATCGAAGACGAATTGCAAACCATTATTGCAGCAATTGGTCAGGAATTGGATGTGCCAGTTATCAACCTCTATCCCTTAACCAAGGGGCATTTGGAATATTATAGCGATGGCTTGCACTTGACACCTCTTGGAAATCAAGTCATTGCAGAGGAAATATACCATCATCTTATCAATGGATAGCCTGAGTTTATGGTATAATAGTATTGATTGGAGAGATTATGGTAAAGAGAGATTTAGTAAAGCAGATAAGTTTGGTCATTCTGTTGATTTTGGGATTGATTGGTTTGAGAGTATGGTTTTTTGAACCAGTAACCATCACATCCCAGATGGCAAATGACTATATTAAAGAAGGCGACTTTATTGTAACTGTTCGCAAGGCTGACTTAACACATGGGGATTTCGTTCTCTATAGGCATGAAGGTAAAGAATATGTCAGTCGTATTATTGCCATAGAAGACGAAACAGTTACATATATGGATGATGTCTTATATAAAAACGATGTGATTGTTGCAGAGAATTATTTGCATACTCCGTCTTCTCAAGAGAGTTATACAGAAGATTTCAATCTGACAACCTTGACTGGTGGCCAACATATCAGTATTCCCAAAAAGCATTATCTGGTTCTGAACGACGTTCGGACAAATAGACAGGACAGCCGTAGCTTTGGTTTAATTGCTGAAAAAGATATTATTGGGCGACTGACCTTCCGTTTAAGTCCCCTCTCAGAATTTGGTTTTATTAAGACAGGACTGGTCCAGTAGGGCTGGTCTTTTTTCAATCAATTTTCTGGTTTATTTTCAAAATCTGACTAGACCAATTTTTTTCTTGACAATAGATATGACTTGTTATATACTGATTTCACTGGTCTTTTTCTGGAAAAAGTTGACTAGACCAATTTATGAAAAAATGAAAGCCGATGTTAAGAAACATCGTAGGTGAAATGATATGTGTGGAATCGTTGGGGTTGTTGGAAATACAAACGCAACTGATATTTTAATTCAAGGACTTGAAAAATTAGAATACCGTGGCTATGATTCAGCAGGTATTTTCGTAACAGGTGGGGAGCAGGCTCACTTGGTAAAAGCAGTAGGTCGCATTGCAGAATTGTCTGCAAAAGTTGGCGATAAGACTGAAGGGACAACAGGGATCGGTCATACTCGTTGGGCGACTCACGGTAAACCAACTGAGAACAACGCTCATCCACATACTTCTCAAACTGCTGGACATATCCTTGTTCATAACGGTGTGATTGAAAACTATGCGGAAATCAAAGAGGAATATCTTGCAGGTCATGACTTGAAAGGTCAGACGGACACAGAGATTGCTGTACACTTGATTGGTCAATTTGCTGAGGAAGGCTTGTCTACTTTGGAAGCCTTCAAAAAAGCTCTTCATATCATCCAAGGTTCATACGCCTTTGCCTTGATTGATGCTAATGATGCAGATACTATTTACGTTGCCAAAAATAAATCGCCACTTTTGATTGGATTGGGTGATGGCTATAACATGGTCTGCTCAGATGCCATGGCGATGATTCGTGAAACAAGTGAATATATGGAAATCCATGACAAAGAATTGGTTATCGTGAAGAAAGATAGTGTAGAAGTTATGGACTATAATGGTAATGCTATTGAGCGTGGCAGCTATACTGCTGAACTTGATTTGTCAGACATCGGTAAAGGCACTTATCCGTACTATATGCTCAAGGAAATTGACGAGCAACCAACTGTTATGCGTAAATTGATTAGCGCATACACAAACGAAGAAGGTCAAGTGACAGTTGATGCGGATATTATCAAGGCGGTACAAGAAGCTGACCGTATCTATATCTTGGCTGCTGGAACATCTTACCACGCAGGATTTGCCGCTAAAGATTTCTTGGAGAAGTTGACCGATACACCAGTAGAATTGGGCATCTCTTCTGAGTGGGGCTACAACATGCCACTCTTGAGCAAGAAACCTCTCTTTGTCATGATCAGCCAGTCTGGTGAAACAGCTGATAGCCGTCAGGTATTGGTGAAAGCAAATGAAATGGGCATCCCAAGCTTGACTGTGACCAACGTTCCAGGTTCTACCCTATCACGTGAGGCAACTTACACCATGTTGCTCCATGCAGGTCCAGAAATTGCGGTAGCTTCTACAAAAGCCTACACTGCACAGATTGCGACATTGGCAATCTTGGCTAAGGCTGTCGGTGATGCCAATGGCAATGCCTACGCGAAAGAATTTGACTTGGTACATGAATTGTCCATCGTAGCTCAATCTATTGAGGCCAGCTTATCAGAAAAAGATGTGATTGCTGAAAAAGTTGAAAAACTCTTATCAACCACTCGCAACGCATTTTATATCGGTCGTGGTAGTGACTACTACGTTTCTATGGAAGCCAGCTTGAAATTGAAAGAAATTTCATACATCCAATGTGAAGGCTTTGCGGCAGGTGAATTGAAACACGGTACCATTTCATTGATTGAAGACGGTGTTCCTGTCTTGGCCTTGATTTCAAATCATCCACACCTTGCAAGCCATACTCGAGGCAATATTCAGGAAGTAGTGGCGCGTGGTGCCAATGTCTTAACAATCGTAGATGAAGCAGTAGCTAAGGAAGAAGATGACATCACTGTCACAACTGTTCATCCATTCTTGTCAGCCATTGCTATGGTTGTTCCGACACAGTTGATTGCCTACTATGCAACATTGCAACGTGGCTTGGATGTCGATAAGCCTCGTAACTTGGCAAAATCCGTAACAGTTGAATAATGTAAAAGGTCGTTTATCGGCCTTTTTTTGCAAGATTATGCAGAAAAAATGAAAAAATATTTAAAAATATAAAAAATTCTTTGAAATACATGAAATTTTCTGCTATACTAGAACCTAATCATTCTTTTAGGAGAAGACTATGGATTATGTTTTGGAAGTTCTGCCCAGTTTATTAAATGGCGCGATGGTTTCCCTGCAAGTATTTTTTCTAGTATTGCTATTATCCTTGCCTTTGGGTGCAATTCTCGCCTTCTTAATGCAGATGAAGTTCAAACCTTTGCAATGGCTCTTGCATTTTTATGTTTTAATCATGCGTGGGACTCCCTTGCTCTTGCAACTAATTTTTGTTTATTATGTCCTGCCAAGCGTTGGCATTACCTTTGACCGTATGCCAGCTGTTATTCTGGCCTTTACCCTCAACTATGCGGCCTATTTCTCTGAAATTTTCCGTGGTGGTATTGAGGCAATTCCAAAAGGTCAGTATGAAGCCGCTAAGGTCTTGAAATTTACACCTGTTCAGACCATTCGTTATATTGTCTTGCCACAGGTCGTGAAAATTGTCCTACCAAGTGTTTTCAATGAAGTCATGACCTTAGTCAAGGATACATCACTGGTCTATGCCTTGGGTGTCAGCGATCTATTGCTTGCCAGCCGTACAGCAGCAAACCGTGATGCTAGCTTAGCCCCTATGTTTATCGCTGGAGCTATTTATCTCTTGATGATTGGTGCTGTAACCCTTGTTTCTAAGCAGGTAGAAAAGAAATTTGACTATTATAGATAGGAGGAAGTCATGTTAGAACTACGCAATCTATCCAAACGATTTGATAATAAACAGATTTTCTCCGACTATGATTTGGTCATTCCAGAGGGGAAAATCGTTGCCATCGTTGGTCAATCTGGCGGTGGTAAGACAACTCTTTTACGGATGTTGGCTGGTTTGGAAACCATTGATTCCGGAACCCTGATTTACAATGGTCAGGAACTGCCACTTGAGGAGTTGGGAAAACGACATCTGCTGGGCTTTGTCTTCCAAGACTTCCAGCTTTTCCCACACCTATCCGTTTTGGAAAACTTGGTTCTCTCTCCTATGAAAACGCAGAATATGACGCGTTCAGAGGCGGAAGACAAGGCCCTTAAACTCTTGGATACTCTTGGCCTAGCTAACCACGCTACTGCCTATCCGTTTTCACTGTCGGGTGGACAAAAGCAACGTGTGGCTTTGGCGCGTGCTATGATGATTGATCCTGAGATTATCGGCTATGACGAACCAACCTCTGCCCTAGATCCTGAATTGAGAAAAGAAGTAGAAAAACTCATTCTTGAAAATAGGGCTACTGGAATCACGCAAATTGTGGTCACCCACGATATGCAGTTTGCTGAAAATATCGCAGATGAAATCATCAAAATTGAACCGAAACACTAAGAAAAGGAACAAATATGATGATGAATATGAAGAAAATGATGCTTGGAGCTGCGGCTCTTGTAACGACTTTTGCCCTTGCTGCTTGTGGCTCAAGCCAGTCAACGACCAAGTCTGATAATTGGTCAACTTACGAATCTGAAAAGTCAATCACAATCGGGTTTGACAAGACTTTTGTCCCTATGGGATTTGAAGAAACAGACGGTAGCTATACTGGATTTGATATTGACTTGGCAACAGCGGTATTTGAAAAATATGGTATTGCTGTTGAGTGGCAGCCAATTGACTGGGATTTGAAAGAAACTGAGTTGAACAATGGTAACATTGATTTAATCTGGAATGGTTATTCTGTTACGGATGAGCGTAAGGAAAAGGTTCTCTTCACAGATCCTTACATGGATAATCAACAAGTCTTGGTGACAAAAAAATCTTCTAATATCAGTCAAGTGTCTGATATGAAAGATAAGATTTTGGGGGCACAAGCTGGTTCTTCAGGTTATTCAGTCTTTGAATCACAACCAGCCATTTTGAAAGATATTGTGCAAAACAATGACGCCAGTCAATATGCAACGTTTAATGAAGCTTTGATTGACTTGAAAAATGACCGTATCGATGGTCTCTTGATTGACCGAGTATATGCCAATTACTACTTGCAACAAGAGGGAATCATCGCAGATTACAACATTATTGATGCTGGATTTGAAAATGAGACTTTCGCAGTCGGTGCTCGTAAGTCAGATACGACACTGGTTGAAAACATCAATAAAGCCTTTACAGAATTATATAGCGATGGAACCTTCCAAGAAATTTCTCAAAAATGGTTTGGTGAAGATGTTGCTACAGATTCTGTGAAGAACTAAAAGATTTTAATACTCTTCGAAAATCAAAAAGCAGACGTTGTTGACTTGATTTGATGTGTGGAAAGCTCCAGTGGAGGTTTCCAGCCTGTCACTTGACAATAATAAAGTGACAGAGTTCTATCTGCAACAAATTGACACGAACGTTGTTCGCTCTATTTCCAACCTCCAAAGGTTCCCCAAACCTTTGGAGCTAGTCTGCTTTTGATTTTCATTGAGTATACAAAGAGCCATGTGCTCTTTTTCTATGTTCAAATGAAAAGCCTGGTCTATCTGACTAGGCTTTTTTTGATATTTGATGGAAGATGACTGTCCAGTTTTCGTGACGTCGCCAGAGGGATGTGTGGACATAGTCACCGATTTCAAAGGTGACCAGTTTGGATTTCTGGCTGATAGAGGTCATCTGGTAATTGGATAGGTAGGTGGATTGTATAGGATGGGCTTGGAGCATTTCAATTTTATTAAGGTAGCGCCCCTTGGCATCAATCAGTAAGTAATTCTCATCAATCAGGTCTTCATAGCCAACTTCATGCGCTTGGATTTCGGATTCGAAGCGGTAGAGTTTGTCAAAGACGTGTTCAAAGATTTCGTCATGAGGGATTTCAGAAGGTTCGACATGGATATCTACATCAAAAACACCGTATTTCAGTGTAAGGAGTTGTTCTACCTGTTCGGTAATTTCATGGCTTTCGTAGACGGACAAATCGGGGTTCATTTCCAATACAATATCCAGATAGATGTTGGCACCATAGGTTCTGCCACGTTGTGATTTGACGGCAACCACTTTGGGCAATTTGAGAATATCTTCTTCGTATTTGTGGAGGAGCTCTTCATCAAAGCCGTCTGATAAGGTAAAGAAACTTTCCATGAATATATCGTAGGCTGTTTTTAAGATGAAGAAGGTAATGACAACAGCAGCGATTTTATCGACGATGGGGAAATTGAAGGCAGCTGCGATGATGGCAACGGATGTTCCGATAGAGGTCACGGCATCAGATAGGTTATCTTTTGCAGCAGCTTCTAAGGCTTTTGAATGAACTCTCTTAGCCAGTGATTTGTTATAAAGATAAACGCCAATCATAACAAGGGCTGAGAAAATCCCAACTATAGCACCAGTCATATCAATCTCGACAGGCTGGTTGCTCATGATTTTGATGAAAGTAGAATAGAGAACTTGAAACCCAACCACGAACATGATAAAGGATGTAATCAGGCTGGCCAAGTCTTCCATTTTCCAATGTCCAAATTTATGGTCTGTATCAGCTGGTTTTTGAGCCATTCGCAGTCCGATAAGGACAGCTACATTGCCGATAATATCCGAAATATTGTTAAAGGCATCGGCGGTCAAAGCGTCCGAATGGAAGATGTGGCCCGCAGCCAACTTAATTCCAGAGAGGATAATGTAGGCTGAAATGGAAATGATGGCACCACGCTCGGCAAGTTTTAAATTCTGAATTTGTTGGTTCATAGCTCCTCCTAAACATATTCATTTATTCTAACAAAAAGTCTACCCAGTTTCAAGAAACTTAGATAGACTTTTCTGGTGATGATTTCGTTTGCAGATAGCGGTAGAGTTGCAGCAAGACTGTTCCGCTGGCCATGCCGATTGGGATGACTAAGGCTAATGTGAGAACAGTGGTGGTATTGACCAAGGCTTCTTTGTAACTTCCAGATACAAACTGTGTCGTTGTCAGATAGGCTCTGTAGCCTGGGACAAGAGGTGCTAGGATGGCCAGTGAAAAAATAACTGATGGTGTTTTGAGGACGATGCTCATGATTTGGCTGATGCAAGAACCGATTATAGCAGCAATAAAGGTTGCAATGACAACATTTGTCGGACCGAGGAGGAGTAGGTAGAGTAGCCAGACAACCATACCTAATATGCCTCCGGGAATCAGCAATTGTTTTTGGACATTAAGAACGATAAGAAAGGCAACGATCGCAATATATGAAGCCACAGCCTGTAAGAAAAAATGAAGTAGATTCATAATTCACCCCACAATCAATAGTGCAACAGTTGTTCCTGCTCCTAAAGAGAGGATGACAAGCAGTGTTTGAAAAATCTTTGTCAAGCCGGTATTGAGGTGATTGGTCATCAAATCTCTAACGGCATTTGTAAATGCTATACCAGGAACAAAGGGCATGACCGCACCAGCATTGATCATATTAGGATTAAGGGCTAGATCTGTATAATTTGCCAGTAGCAAAGCTAGGAGAGAGAAGACCAAGGCACCTACAAATTTAGATACAAATTCGATTCCGATTAGACGGTCAATCAGGAGGGAGCAGGGGAAGGCGACAAGGGTTACAAAAGCGGTTGCGACAGCCTCCAAAGGATTACCACCTACCATGATAGTAAAAAATGGTGCAGCTAGGACAGCAGCTAGAATGGTTTGAAGTTGAGTATAGGGGAGGGGTTGGTTGCGAATAGAAGTTAATTCTTCTAGTGCTCGTTTTAAGCTGACCTGTCCAGCGGTTAAGGAGCGTGAAACCTGGTTGACCTGACAGACTTTTTGCATATCGTGCACTGGGTTGACAATCCGTTTCATCCGAGAGATGTTCGTATGGTCAATGGAAAAGAAGATGGCAGCAGGAATAGCCAAAACGTTGACTGCTTCAATCCCTTGTGATTTAGCAATACGAATCATGGTATCTTCAACACGGTGGATTTCAGCACCGCTTTGTAAGAGAATGGCCCCAGCTAGCATGAGCACATCAATGGCTAAGTTGAGTTCTTTTGATTCTTCCATAGCTTACTTCCTCCCATTGTTTTAGAACTATTATACCAAAACTTGATTTTCATATGAAAAAGTTACACAAAGTTGAGCAAAATTCTTGAAAAATATTCGTTTTCCATTATAATTGATTTATCAACTGTTGATAAATCAACAAAAGGAGAGAAGTATGGAACAACTTTCTCAGTTACTCTACCAAATAAAACTTGCGGATGAGGCTGTGACCAGTTTATTTGAAAAGCAGTTGGGTATTAGTTTGACCCGCTATCAGCTTTTACAGCATTTACTGGAAGATTTTCCTTGTTCCCAGCAGGTTTTACAGGAAAAACTTCAAATTGACCGCGCGGCCATTACCCGTCATCTAAAGGTGTTGGAGGAAAATGGCTATATCAGTAGAGAACGTAATCCTGAAAATCAGCGGGAAATGCTGGTTCAACCCACCCAGCTCGCTTGGAATGATTTACAGGTCCATCCACCAGCCCAGCACCTAGCTGTGAAAGCAGCCATGGCAGACATTTTATCTGAGAGTGAAGAAGAACAGTTGAGCTATCTTCTGGAGAAATTAGTTTCAGGTCTTCAAACCCTCCCAGTTGAAACAGTTATTGAAGAAAAAGGAGAATAAATCTATGTCCATTTTTACAACTATTTTAGCAAGTATCGTAGCTCTTGAGCATCTTTACATCATGTATCTTGAAACCTTTGCAACCCAGTCTGAAAAGACAAGCCAGACATTTGGTATGGATCAAGAAGAATTATCACGTCAATCTGTTTCGGCTTTGTTTAAAAATCAGGGTGTCTATAATGGTCTAGTAGCAATATTTCTTTTTTACGGAATTTTCACAGGCAACCTTGAGATTACGACTATTTTTGTCTTGTTTGTTATTGCTGCAGCTGTGTACGGGGCAATATCTTCCAATCCTAAAATCCTATTAAAACAAGGTGGACCAGCCATCTTGGCCCTGATTTCTATTTTGTTGTTTAAATAAGTTAAAAAGCCTTCCGTGAGGAGGGCTTTTTGCAATTACCGAATAGTCAATTCTCCATCCAGTGTAGAGATGAAGAGGTAATTATTGGCTTGGGTATTGGAATATGCTGGCAGTTCTATTCTGTTATTATTTTGACTGGCATCTATGTAGAGGTCCATTTTTGTTTGTGAATGAAGAGAGATGTCGATTGAGCCATTGTAATTGCTGATGTCATGTCTTCCTTCTAGTTTTAGATTTTCTGCTTTAAAATCCCCATCCTCAATCGTTAGGCTACTGCCAACAGTATTGAAAATGTCTTTCGGACTTGTTAATGTGGAATGATTGATTGTTACATCTCCATTTAGGTGTGATAAATGAGTATAGCTGATGTGACTGTTTTCAATCAACATGTCACCATCTTCTACTGTGAGTTCCAGATTTTGAATGGTCACTTTATCCAGATACAAATCTCCCTGAAGGCTACCTGCGAGTGATTCGATTGTGCTATTTTTTGGGACTTCTAAGACAGGTTGGTGGTAGGCGACATTTTGGTCATTGACAAGATTTAAGATTGGTTCGAGTAAACCATCATAAGAAACGATACCTTGAAATGCACTAGAAATGGTTAACTTTCCATCTTGAACTTGGTGGCTGAGGAGGTCGATGTCTTTATGCTGATTTCGATAGTAGTGGAGGTGGAATTGGTTGTCAGGCGAAGGCATGATGGACAGTCGTTCATTAACTTCTATTTCCCTAATGTCACTAAAACTGGCTGTTTGTGGCTGGAAGTAGTTTTCTGAGACAGTTCTCATATTTGTCCATCCGCCAGCTAGGAAACCGATGAGGCTGAGAATGGCTCCAAGACTGAGCAGGTTCAGAATGATTTTCGTAAATGGTTTAAGCTCTTTCATGATAATCTCCTTTGCGAATGGTTCTTTGTATCCAGTGTAAAACAAACAAGAAGGTTTTGCTTCCAAGGTCTAGAGTGAATTTACTACCCAAGAGGGTGAGTGCCAAACAGACGAGGGCTAGCCCTGTGAAGAGGAGGGAGGAGGACCACGAGAGCGTGAAGAGGTCGAAGGCGAGGAGAAGTTGGGCGATTGCTAGACTGAGGAGGACAATCCAAAGTGATATTAGGAGTAGAAAGGCACTGAGGATGAACAGGAGTAGGGTAATGAAGAGGGCAACTAGGGTGATTGCTAGGGGAATGCCTATTGGTGCGGCAAGGATGGCGAGGATGGTCAACCAGACCATATTACGGGTATTTGGCTTATCTTCCGTCCGCTCTTTTTCGTAGAGGGTCGCTAGAATTTCACTTGCGGCTTCTTTAGGACTGCCCAATTCTTGAATAGCTTCTTCGTCGTTTTCTTTCTCATCGAAAAATTCATTAAAATAGTCCACGGTATCTTGAAAATCTTCTTTTGGCAAATGTTTGAGATGTTTTTCAAGTTTCTGCAAATATTCCTTGCGATTCATAGGAACCTCCTTTATCCTACAGTAAGTTGGCAGTCTTGACAATGGATGGTCAACTGAGCAGGGCTATTTTCTTGCTTGTAGCTGAGATGAGTGGTGTTATCCTCTTTCATCATGGTAAACGCCTTATCCTTTGGAAGTTTGAGGCTAGAATCTTCCTCCCAGATGTCCAAACTGATGTCCGTACTTGGTTTAAAGGTTAGGACAGAATCTTCAGCCTGGCAGTTTAGGCTCTTTTCAAGGACAAAATCCTTCAACTTCCAGACACAATCTTCTAATCTTATCCTTGCTTCTGAAAGGCTCATGCTTGAGAGAGTGATAACAGTATCGCTGGCTTCCAATTTCAACTCATCCAGTCGCCCATCTGAGATAGTGAGTGTAGAGTCCTCTAACCCTAGGGCAGAGCTTGGACAGCTCACTTTCGTCATGCTGATGCTACTATCTTCTGCATTGATGACGAGCTGTTCGCTCGCCTGCACAGCCGCCACCGTCAAACTACTATCTGTCGTTTTCAGATTGAGATTAGTAAGGGGCAGGAGTCTTTTAGGGATTTTGAGAATAGCAGAGCTGGTTTGCTGGTTGGAAAAGTAGAGGTGGTCTGGGAGTGGCTTGCTAGATAGGTACAAACTATCTTGGACTAGTTGATAGTCAAAAGCCTGATAGGACCTCTCTTCAGAAAATGGATTATGCAATACTACCTTGTCACCCTCATAGCTTTGCACACTAAGAGCTTGGTCTTCGAGAACAATCTGTAAGCTTGAAAAATCAGGTAATTCTTCAATCTTTGCCTCCAATTCAATCCTTTCCCTAGCTTGAAAGGCTGAATGTCTGAAATTGTTGAAAAAACCATCCCAGTCAAATTGAAAGTCAAAGTCAAAATCGAAATCAAATGCTTTAGCTGATTGTGAAGTGCTTTGGTCTTCCTTAGCAATGAGGGCATCTTCGGGCAGGTTGGCTATGATTTCCTTTGCAGCTTCTTCAGCTGTTCCGAGTTCGCTAATAGCTGCCAGGTCATCCGCTTTTTCATCGAAATATTCATTGAAGTAATCCAGAGCTTCCTGTCTGGCACTTGGATGGAGTTGAGATAGTGCTTGTTCTAGTTGGTTCAGATAATCTGCGCGTGTCATTTTCGTAGGCTCCCTTCTATAATTCCGTCAATATGGTCTTTGTAGGTATTCCATTCAGCCTGCAGGAAGGGGATGTGTTCACGTCCAGCAGGTGTGATGGTATAGTATTTCCGCTTTCTCCCTTGAAATTCTTGGGTATAGGTGGTAACGTAGCCAGCCTTTTCCAGTTTTTTCAAGATAGGGTAGAGCGTGGACTCCTTTATGTCAGCAACTATCTTGATGGTCTGACTGATTTCGTAGCCATAGGAATCCTGTTTTTCCACAATGGCTAAGACTAGAAATTCTATCAAGATAGAGGATACGGGGTAGTACATAAACTCACCTCTTTATCTTTATGTAAATTATTTATATATAAATTATATACCTATTATTTGCTAAAATCAAGTAATTATATAAAATTTTTATATATTTTTAAAACAAGTAAAAAACAACCCTTCTGTGAGCAGAGGAGTTGCCTGATTTGAATTGATTAGTAAGCCATCATAATAGCATAAAAAAACTATCTTTGTGAACATCCTTTTCGATAAAATTATTGAAAATTAACCGAAAATTAAACATATCCAATTGAGAGCGGGAATCCCTGTTAGAAGGTTAACAGGGAAATCAATGATTCATCAACCATAAGTCTTACAGATATCTAGACTGGAATGTAAATAGTGACAAGAGCACCATTCTCGGAATTACTCAAATTTACTTGTCCTCCATGAATTTTTGCTACCCGCTTAACAAATGCTAATCCAATTCCGAAATGACTTCCTTGCTCTGAATTTGTTGCCTGTTTGTCTTGATAGAATAGTAACCCATATTTCTCTAGTAAATTCTCCGAGAATGAAGAATCGCTATTCCATATGGAAATATAAAATTTATTATCTATTAACTTGTAGTCTACTCTTATTACTGGATAATTACTTTTGGAATGGTCAATCGCATTATTGATAATATTTAGGATAGCTCGTAGGAATAGGTTTAGATTAAGCGTTAAATAGATAGGGATTGGTAGGTTGTTTGAAAATTGAATATTAGCTTTTTTGTCAGTAATTAGCCTAATTTCTTGTTCAAATAATTCAAGTAAGTAATCCGAAGACAAACTCTCCCAATTGGAAGTATCATTATAGAATGTTTTAGAGTAATTGATGAGCTGGTTAAAGTATCTATTAAGTTGTTGGCTGGCAAGTTCGATATCTCCTAAACATTGCCCAATATTTCCAGTAATATCCATAGACTGTAAAAATTGAGCATTTCCTTGAATAACTGTTAAAGGTGTTTTCAGATCATGCGCTGCAGCTGAGACTTGAAACATCAGCTCCTTTTTTTGCTGTTTTTCAGATTGAATCATTTTTTTTATCGTTGACTGCATTTCCTGAATTTTTTGTCTTGTTTCAATCAGTTCAATTAAGGTTAACTTAGCTAGGTCATGTTCATTTGTATCAACCAGTAGACTTTGATTATAAACAATGTTTGTCTCTTGCCTTATCTTTTCTAAAAGATTACTCATATTTTTAGCAATAATAGAAAACAAAATTAGACTAATATAAATCCAAGAAATCGTACTGAAATAGATAGTAAACGCACCTGCATTTTTTTCAGTAATATTAGTAAATGCAGTAAACAACATTGGTAGCAAGTAAAATAGAAAAAGACTAATAAGGAATTGCTTTAATATCTTAAAATATGTCTGTTTAATCAGTTGGTTAAAAGTCAGAGCGTTATCCACTGATAACCACCTCCCCAGATCGTTTTAATTGGATTAATTTCATAAGGTTTTAATTTTTGCCTGATTTGGTATACATACTCTGTAATTGATCGCCCCTGAGTTTCAGAATCATGAGGGTAAAGATAATCAAAGAGTTCGTTATTTGAAAATGTTTTATTTGGATTGCTGGAGAGTAACAAAATTAATTGAAACTCTCTTTTTGTAGTGGGAATATGTATATCCGCAATTCTAAGTTCTTCTTTAATTTTATCAATTGCGAGAGGTCCAAACTGTAGAATATCACTAGAATTGTTATTGCGTACTTCTCTACGGATATGCATCTGTACTCTTGCTACTAGTTCAGGTATGCTGAATGGCTTTGTGATATAGTCATCTGCACCGGACTGTATGCCATATACAATATCCTCTTCTAAATTTTTAGCTGTTAGAAATATGATTGGAACAGGGATAAATTCTCGGATATACTTACAGATTTCAATTCCACTGTGGGGCATCATGATGTCTAAAATAATTAAATCATAGCCGATAAAATGACATATATCAATTTCTGGAATAGCAGTTCGCGTATCGACGACAAAGTTTTTATTCTCTAGAACATTTTGAATGAGTCTTAGAATAGCGGTATCATCATCTATGACTAGGACTTTATATTTCATGATTGCCTCTCCTTTGAAAATATATTCTAATCATATTGTACCATATTTACCCCGGTAATGATATAGGGGTGATAATAATCTAAATAATACAGACTTCTTATGAAAATTAGTATATAGTCTGTTACGTATACCGCTATTATATTACAATGCGATAATCTAGAATCAAAAAAATTACATAGAAATCAGAAATTCTGATATTTTTCTGATAGTTGTTTTGTAGAATATGAAATGTAGATGACGAGTTGTCATCTACCCTAATAGTTACCATTAGGGATTAGGAATTATTCTATAGCATGTTTTCTGAGAGTAGTCCAAAACTCCAAATCAATATATATAGTAAGTTAAATCAATTTGCTCAGGATTTAGCAGGTAAACATAGTTGTCTACAAAGATCCGTTGCAGTTATGCTATGGGGAATAATAGCTAGGCGAACTCCGGATTGGATTTCGGGATTTCAGATATCACCATTTATAGCTCATGCATGGGTAGAAATTGATGGGGTACCAATTGGTGAAGAGATGGATTTATCTAAATTTCAAAAAATTATAATTGTAAAAGGTGGAAAAGATAAATGATACAAATTGAAAAAGTTAGCAAAGGTTTTGGTGGGAAAACAGTTCTTTCAGAAGTTTCGTTTACAGCTAAAGAAGGAGAAGTGACAGCACTTATTGGTCCAAATGGATCTGGTAAATCAACCTTAATAAAAATTCTGCTTGGTTTAATTTCTCCAGATGAAGGTAGAGCGACTTTTGATGGGAAAGTATATGAAGAATTGAGTGACACTCCCTTTACATATGTTGGATCCTTTTTGGATAGTTTTCAACCCAATCCAACAAGGACGGCCTATAGTCACTTGAGGTGGATTGCTTTAACTAGTGGTATAGATAAGCAGAGATGTTTAGAATGTTTAAAAATAGTTGGCCTTCAGGATGTTGGCAATAAAAAGATAAAAGACTACTCTCTTGGGATGAAACAAAGACTGGGGCTGGCTACGGCTATTTTAGCGAATCCTAAAATACTTATTTTGGATGAACCGATTAATGGACTCGATCCAGATGGAATTAGATGGGTTAGAGAGTTTCTAAGAGAATTTGTAAGAGACGATAAAATTGTTTTAATCACAAGCCATTATATGAATGAGTTAGAACTTACGGTTGATAAAATTGTAGGATTATCTAATGGTAAGGTAGTCATTGATGGTAGTAGCAAAGATGTTCTTGAAGAATATGGCTCTTTTGAGGAAGCCTATTTTAAATCTGTTACAAATGAGATGGGGTAATGCTTTATGAAAAATACTCGTAGTGAACTATACAAAATATTATCATTGCCGCTCTTTTGGATGGGGGTAGCAATTGTGATTGGAATCAGTGTATTCTTTACCTTTCAAAATATTCAAGTAATCAATGCGATAGCGAATGGTGATACAGAGATTCTTATGCTTGAAGATACAACCAGTCAATTAACAGAGTTTCAAACAGTAAGAGATGCGATATTATCTTCCCCCTATCAATCTAGTATTCTATTTTTTCCAATCTTATTTGCACTGATTCTATCTACGGAGTACAAATTTGGCCAGGAATCATTAACTAAATTATTGACACCAAAATGGCAGACGGTTTTAACAGGTCAGATTTGTTCTGGAATGATTGTAGCCAGTACGTTGACGGTTGTTCTATCTCTAATAAATAGTGCGATGCTCTATGTGATGTTAGATGAAACATTACAAGATTATCTCAATCTAAGTCTTATTTTAGAAGTAACGTTAAGAATCATTATCTTTGCCATAACATTGACATTGCTTTCAATGTTTTTAGTAAAAATAACAAGAAAGCCTATTCCATCAGTTATTGTTATTGTAAGTCTTCTTGTTATAACTTTATCAGGCGTATTGAGAGTAGTTTCTCCGACACTTGAAAATTTATTACCCCTAATAGGTGCAAAGTCATTTGCATTTGGAAGAGTAGAAAATAACAATCCTTCAGAAATGTATGGTTTGTTATTATTATTATCTCAAGCATCAATAGTAACTATTTTGATGTATATTAAAGCTTGGTATAAAAATCAGAAGGACAAGAAATATGGATGAAACAGTATATGCTCTTATTTATAAAAAATACAGTTTGAATGCGGTAAAAATACAAATTTTAAGTCAGTTACTGCTTATTCTATTTACCTGTATTCTTAGTTTGATAACATTTGAAATCAATGATAATTATATTGTTTTATCAATTAATCAAATTTTGGTAATTGCATCTTATTTATTTATGATAGGTGGCCTGATAAATGGCTCTATGGAAGTCGAGAATCCAGAATCTAAAATAGTCTATTTATTAACTGGAAACAAAAATAGTAGTACACAAAAAATCATTATTGTTGAGTTGATAGACTGTGCATTACAAGCCATTCTATCATTTTTAGTTATCGTAAGTTTCTTCACATTTAAAGGAACTATTAAAGAAGTTAGCGTAATACAGTTTATCTCTTATCTATTTAGTAGCGTTTTGTGTTTCTTCATTGCATATTATTTAACTTTATTTTTTAAGAGTTCGATGACAGCGTTAGCTACTTTGTTGCTATTTCCAATATTAGTTATCCCCTATATTGAACGTGTATTTCCTGGAGCATTACCATACATTTATTATGAAACTATTTCTGAAAGCTTCAAAATATCAGCAATATCTGCTAGTCATATCATACTATTATTGTGGAATTTGATTTTACTCCTATTAATTTATTTGAAAGTCAAAAAGAGGTTGAAAAATGAATAGTCAAAAACATTCAGAAGTCACTTTCAGGGAATTGTTAACATTACTAAAACCGTATAAAATAGCTATAAGTATTGCTTTGATTATTGCATTTATTTCGTCGACATTATCAATTTTTCAACCAATACTTCTTTCAAAAATTATTGACAATATTAACGATAATATTTTGGGGCAAACTGTAGTATTTTTCTCCCTAATAGTATTGTTATCTGCAATCCTTAACTCAATTAAGCAGTATATATTGGAGAGTATTAGTGAAAATTTAGTGAGTAGTTTACGAATTCAAATTGTGAATCGAGCAATAAAATATAAGATTGAGGTATTTGATACTAAAAAGATTGGGGATTTAGCATCAATCTTGAGTGCAGATACAGCCCAGCTAAGGGGGATTTTGAGTCAAGGAATAGTAGAATTGGTATCGCAAACATTTACAATGATATTTGCATTAATTATGATGTTTTATCTTGATGTTCAATTATTTGGTGTATCTTTGTTAGCCGTTCTCTCTCTTTTAATGTGTGGCTTGTTGCTTGGGAAAAAAACTAGACCGATTGCGAAGGATTTACAAGAAGTAGTTGGGGAGTTATCCTCTGAGTTGGAACGAACTTTGCGGGGGATTAGGACTATTCGAGCATTTTTATCAGAAGATATTTTTATTGAAAGAATGAGTTGTGTTGTAACTAATGCGACAAAAATTGGTAAAAAAGTAGCTATTTTTAAATCAATTATAAGTGGTTTTTCCAATATAGCACTACAAATAATGCTTATAACGATTATTGGAATTGGTTCAATTAGAGTTGCTACAGGGATTATATCTATTGGAAATCTAAGCGCCTTTATAATGTATGTGATGCTAGTACTGACTCCAGCTGCAATGCTAGGAGGAGTATTATCATCAATAAATGAGGGGTTGGGAGCTTATTCGAGAATTAAACTTGCATTGGAACTTCCGGTAGAAGAAGATGTAAATTCTTTAGATGTTCTTGATAAAAAAGGGAATCAGGCTTTGCAAATTAAAAATTTAACCTTTAAATATAACGACAATTCTGATAAAAACATTCTAAACAAGATTGATATTTCAGTTAATGGTCCGGGAGTGACAGCATTGGTTGGACCGTCTGGCTCAGGAAAAACAACTATATTTGAACTTATTGAAAGATTTTATGATTCAGATAATGGGTTAATAGAATTGTATGGAAATAATATTTATGATTTGCCAATTAAAGTTCTTCGTTCAAAGATAACCTTTGTGGAACAAAATGCTTCAATCTTTTCTGGCACAGTACTAGAGAATCTACAAATTGCTAATCAAAATGCTTCAAGATTTGACTGCTTGAACGCACTTAATTTGGTTAATCTTTTTCAGGATATTCCTACTGAAGAAATACTAGATAGAGTAATAGGGGAGTCTGGAATCACTTTGAGTGGTGGTGAAAAACAAAGGCTATCATTAGCTAGGGCCTTAATTTCTCCAAATGACATAATATTATTGGATGAGACTACATCAAATTTAGATAGTATAAACGAGTCGAAAATTCAACAATTAATTAAAGATTTATCTAGCAAGAAGACTGTCTTAATAATTGCTCATAGATTATCTACTATTCAAAATGCTGATTCAATTTATTTAATAAGAGAAGGCGAAGTACATGACTTCGGTACTCACCAAGAATTACTATCAAGGAATAAACTCTATAAAGAATTGGTTGAAACTCAGTTCATCAATACCGAAATATGTGGAAGTGATAAAATTGATTGAGTTAAACCTTAGATGATTTTTTCAGTAAACTAATTAGGGCTGAAAGCTATAAAAATATTTATCATTAATCAATGACATGATAAAAAGCACACAACTCTTACTATCAAGTTGAGTTGTGTGCTTTTTATTAGTCGATAAAGAATTTCTGTGGACCTTGGTAACGGCTTCCGTCATTGAAGGCGATGTAGAGGTTGAGTAGCGGTGTAAACAATACGTAGAAGATGGCCTGAATATCTGACAAACCAAAGGCTTTACCGTAACAATAGGTTAGATAGATGCCATAGAGTGGTCCTGCAAGTGGAATGAGCAAGAAGAAGATAAACCAGCCCTTATCCTCTCCAAATGTGATGCATTGTTGAACATAGAGGTTGTAGAAGGGGATGAGGGATTTCCAACCAGCGTAACCAGCTTTTCTAAAGAGGATATAATTGGAAATGGCAAGGAGGATATTCCAAATGAGTGAGAAAACCACAACACTCCCCCAGATACCAACCAATAAATCTTGTGCAACTGTTTCTTCTATCATAATAAAACTCCATTTCTTTTTTGATGGTTCTATTATAACAGTATTAGTTCAATGATACAAGTGTTTTTCAAAAATTTTGGAAGATTTCCAGAAAAAATCAGACCTTCTTAAGAAAGTCTGAAAAATTGATTACTTGTACGCGACAATTCCAAGGATGACGTCAACAGCTTGTTCCATGGTTTCGAGGCTGACGAACTCGAAGCGGCCGTGCATGTTTTCACCACCTGCGAAGATATTTGGCGTTGGGATGCCCATGAAGGAAATCTTAGAGCCATCTGTCCCTCCGCGAACAGGCTCAATCAGTGGCTTAATGCCCAGATTTTCCATGACCTCCTTAGCAATGTTGATTGGGGTCATGTCTTTTTCGATGATTTTCTTCATATTGTAGTACTGATCATGCAGGTTGACAATGACACGTGGGGTGTCAAACTTGGCATTCATCTTGTCAGCAATGTCCAGCATGAGTTGCTTGCGGGCTTGGAAATCCTCTTCTTCAAAGTCACGGATGATGTAGGTGGTAGAAGCAGTATCGACGCTGCCTTCCATGTTCATCAAGTGGAAGAAACCTTCGTAACCTTCGGTTTTTTCAGGACGGTCTGCTTCAGGAAGGGCATTGTGGAAATCAATAGCCAATTGGAAGGCATTAATCATCTGGTCCTTGGCAGAGCCTGGGTGGACATTGCGTCCAAGGAAGTCAATCTTTGCAGCGGCAGCCGAGAATGTCTCGTACTGGAGCTCGCCTAGCGGTCCACCGTCCATGGTGTAGGCAAAGTCCACATCAAAGTCTTCCACATCAAACTTGTCTGCACCGACACCGATTTCTTCGTCAGGACCAAAGCCGACACGGATTTCGCAGTGCTTGATGTCAGGATTTTGGACTAGGAATTCAATGGCCGTCATGATTTCTGCAATTCCTGACTTATCATCAGAGCCTAGCAAGGTCGTACCGTCTGTGGTAATCAGGGTTTGCCCCTGGTAGTTGGCGAGTTGTGGGAAGTCTTTCGGATGCAATTCATAGCCAGAAGTTCCCAAGGCAATGGGATTGCCGTCGTAGTTTTCGATGATTTGTGGGTTGACGCCTTCTGCGTTGAAATCAGCCGTATCCATGTGGGCGATGAAACCAATCTTACGGGTCAAACTTGGGTCGTTAGCAGGTAGTGTTCCCACCGCAAAGCCATTTGGCAGGTAGTGGACATTCTGCAAGCCGATACGTTTCATTTCAGGAAGAAGGATATTTTGTGCGAACTCAACTTGGTTCTGGGTAGATGGAGTAGTCGTAGAGTTTTCATCAGAGCGGGTGTTTTCTTTGACGTAGACCAAAAAGCGGTCTAAGAGTGTTGGGTATTTCATAGTATCTCCTTACTTGTTCAAAATATGTTTTTCAATGGCCTTGGCAACGCCGTTGTTTTCATTGGTATCCGTGATGTCCTGGGCGATAGCTTTGACTTGTTCGTTGGCGTTGCCCATGGCAATACCAAGTCCAGCAAATGCAATCATTTCCAGGTCGTTGTTGGCATCTCCCATAGCCATGATTTCTTCAGGAAGAATACCGAGGCGGTCTGCCAATTTTTTCAAACCAGTGGCCTTGCTTGCACCGTTTGGTAAAATTTCTAACAGATAGTCCTGTGAACGAACAGTGGAATAGCCTTGGCTGAGTATAGGATTGTGTTGCTTTTCAAAGGCATCAATATGCTCTTTTTCACCGACGAACATGGCTTCAAAGAAACGGTGTTTGCCAGATCTAGCTTCTGACAAATCGATGGGCTGGGGTATCATTCCTACCAAACCAGCATCTAGGTTGACACGTGCATTGGCTTTTTCTGCCAGAACGAAGTAATCTTCCTCGTCAAAGAGAGAGATTTGCACATCATCATTTTCAATAAAAGTGGAAAGATAATCAATATCAGAGATAGATAGTTCTTCCCAGTCAATCAGGCTCCAATCCTTTGTGGAATGGGTTGAGCAACCGTTATTGACAATGATATATTCCTCTTCGGTGTCAAAGCCAAGTTGCTCTACGAAAGGCTTAACGCCAACCAAGGGCCGTCCTGTGCAGAGAACGACTGTCACCCCAGCTTCAACAGCCTGATGAATAGCATCAATTTGTGGCTGCATCAACTCTTTATTCTCGTTTAAGAGGGTTCCGTCCATGTCAAGAGCGATTAGTTTAATCATAGTTACCTCCTTTTTTCATAAGACTAGTATAGCATAAAATGGGAGAGGAGTGCTTGAAATACTAAGCTCAATCCTATATAATAAAATTAAAAGGAAAGGAGGCGATTAAGATGAAAGTATCAAATAATAGAATGGCTGTAGAAAAAATAAATCAAGGGGAGGTTATCAGAAACTAATCTCCCAAAAGGAGTAGAAATGAAGATTGTAACTGTATCGACTGCTGTTGACAAGGCAAGGATTATCGAATAAGTGCTGGCGGACTTGCCAGAATGGTTTGGCTTACCTGAGAGTACCAAAGAGTACATCAAAGACGGCTCTGCCTTGCCACTGTGGGCTGCCTATGTTGCTGATGAAGCTGTTGGTTTTGTGACCCTGACTAATTCTTCAGAGGCTTGCGGAGATGTTCATTGTATGGGCATCAAGAAAGCCTATCATCGCCAGGGAATTGGTCGTTTGCTCATGCAGGCTTTGGAGGAAGAGGCTCGGAAGGACTATGCCTATTTGCAAGTCAAGACAGTGGATGAAGGGCATTATAAGGAATATGACCAGACCATTGCTTTTTATAAATCCTGCGGTTTTGTCAAGTTAGAGGTATTTCCAAGCCTCTGGGATGAATGGAATCCCTGCTTGGTCATGGTTAAAAAGTTATAAACACATAGAGAACATCGGTTATGGACCGGTGTTTTTTGGTATAATAAAAGGATAGAATAGGAGTGTCATATGAAGACTGCTGTCAAAAAAGAAGTTGAGAAATACCTGTTAAGCATTTGCTATACCGTGCCAGTTAGTTTGGTGGAGGCATGGGATTTGTTGGCAACGGATAGTGGATTTGCCCGCTGGTTTCCTCAGTTGAGGGTTGAAGGTGACAAGTTGGTATTTAAAATGGAAGACTTCCATGAAACCATGGACTTGTTGACCTATCAACCAGGTGAAAAGATTGCTTACACCTGGGATACAGCTAGGCTTTCCTTCAGCTTGAGCCAGCAGGAGCAAGAGACGCTGATTGTCTTTGAGGAAGAAATCCCAGTTGATTTTGGCAATGAATTTGCGGATGCTAAAAAAGATATGACAGGTTGGCTGGTGCAGAATGAATGCATCAAAAAACTCTTAGAAGGTCAGGACCTGCCTGCACGTCAACCATTGCAGGAAAAATGGTCGGCTTTTTTAGAAAAGGAATTGAAGTTGTAGAAAATGAGGTGAACCAAATGAAGAGATGGTGGGCTCAAATAAGAGAAGAATATTATGAAACACGTTACAATTCAGGTGAGGATTGGCTAGAGTGGTTCATAAAAAGAAAAATGACTTGGGGTTGGCGTTGGCCGATTGTCGTGACCTTTTGTGTCCTGTATCGACTGTTTTGGCTCGAACCAAGAAATTTTTTCCGTTTTTTCTATTTTCTATGTATTTTAAGTTTTTTATATATTTTTTATAAACTGATTCGCTATATTGTCAGGAAGAAGTAGGAACTGTCACCGACTTTAGTAAATTTGATTGAAGAAGGATGAATGAAAGGAATGACCATGCAACAAATTACATGCCCTCATTGCGCTACCGTTTTTACGGTTAATGAAACAGAATACAGTCAGCTCTTAGCCCAGGTACGTGGTACAGAGTTTGACAAGGAAATCCATGACCGATTGGAGCGGGAACGGGAATTATTGTCTCAAAAGGCTGAAAATGACTTGCAAGCTAAACTGGGCGATAAGGACAAGGAAATCCTAGAATTGACTGCACGCTTGGACAAGATGGCTAGTCAAACGGAGCTGGAAATCAGCTCTGCCATTTCCCAAAAGGACCAAGAAATTCTTGAACTGACAGCAAAGTTGGATAAGCTGGCTAGTCAGACGGAGCTGGAAATCAGCTCTGCACTTTCCAAAAAAGACCAAGAAATCCAAGAGCTTAAGGCTCAGTTGGGACAAATCGGGCTAGCTAAGGATTTGGAATTGCAACAAGCGGTGGCTCAGGTGGAGAAGGAACGGGATGCGGCTCAAAATGCTTTGGCTATGCAGGAACAGAAGCAGGAGTTGGCTTTGGCGACCACTCGTCAGGAGTATGAGGTGCGGCTCAAGGCGGCGGATGAGCAGGTGGAGTTTTACAAGAACTTCAAGGCCCAGCAGTCCACCAAGGCGATCGGCGAGAGTTTGGAGCTGTATGCCGAGGCGGAGTTCAACAAGGTGCGGCAGTTGGCCTTTCCAAATGCCTACTTTGAGAAGGATAATCAGGTATCGGCACGGGGCTCCAAGGGAGACTATATCTATCGGGAGTTGGATGAGAACGGCGTGGAAATCCTCTCCATTATGTTTGAGATGAAAAACGAGGCGGACGACACGGTCAAGAAGCACAAGAACGAGGACTTTTTCAAGGAGCTGGACAAGGACCGTCGGGAGAAGGACTGCGAGTATGCGGTCTTGGTGACCATGTTAGAAGCGGACAATGACTATTACAACACGGGCATCGTGGACGTTAGCCACAAGTACGAGAAGATGTACGTGGTCCGTCCCCAGTTCTTTATTCAGTTGATTGGGCTCTTGCGAAATGCTGCGCTGAACAGCTTGAAGTACAAGCAGGAGCTGGCCTTGGTCAGAGAACAGCATATCGATATTACCCATTTTGAAGAAGATTTGGCTACTTTCAAGACAGCATTTGCCAAGAACTACCAGTCAGCCAGCAATAATTTCCAGAAAGCAATTGATGAAATCGACAAGGCCATTAAGCGGATGGAAGCTGTCAAGGCAGCCCTAACAACCAGCGAAAACCAGCTCAGATTGGCAAATAATAAGCTGGAAGACGTTTCTGTCAAAAAACTAACCCGTAATAACCCAACCATGAAAGCAAAGTTTGAGGCGTTGAAGGAGGAATAGGATGAACACAATCGACCTAAATCTGCCTGTTGCAGAGATTATCAACCAGCACCCAGAAGTCAAGGAGATTCTGGTAGAGCTTGGTTTCAAGCCTTTGGCAAATCCAGCCATGCTCAACACAGTTGGCAAGGTGACCAGTCTGAAGACAGGCTCCAAGATGACCAAGATTCCGTTAGACCGTATTCAACAGGTCTTGGAATGCAACGGCTATGAGGTAATAGGAGGAGAAGCATGACAGACCAACGGATTGACATTTTGAAGAATATTCTCTTGGACCTGCACAATGGTGCCAGTCCAGAGTCTGTTCAGGACCAGTTTAATCAGCATTTTACGGGTGTTTCTGCCCTCGAAATCTCCCTAATGGAGCATGAGCTCATGTCCAGCGATACGGGCATCACTTTTGAAGACGTCATGAGCCTCTGCAATATCCACGCCAACCTTTTCAAAGGAGCCATTGCAGATGTGGAAGTGGCAGATATGGACCAGGAAGGACACCCTGTCTATGTCTTCAAGCAGGAAAACCTAGCACTGCGGGCGGCTCTCCTACGCATCCGCCGTATCCTCGACCAGTATGAGCAGACAGAAGATGCGGAACTGCAAGACCAGCTCCAGCAGGGCTTGACACGCCAGTTTGGCCTCCTCGGTCAGTTTGAAAACCACTATACCCGCAAGGAAAAGGTCTTCTTTCCCATTATGGAACGCTACGGTCACGATGCACCGCCAAAGGTCATGTGGGGCGTGGACGACGAGATTCGCGACCTCTTCAAGACGGCTCACAAGGCTCTTACCACAGGCGACCTAGCTGCGACACGTGCTCACTTTGAAAGCTTCGCCAAGGAGTTCGAGGAGATGATTTTCAAGGAGGAAGCTATTCTCCTCATGATTTTGCTGGAGATTTTCACCCAGGACGACTGGCTCCAAGTGGCAGCGGACAGCGACGCCTACGGCTACGCTATTGTTAAGCCGACAGCCAAGTGGGTGCCTCATCGGGAGGCTTTTGGAGAAATAGCAGAGCAGGCGGCCGACAGTCTTGCTCCGCAGACAGCTGGGCCAAACCAGCAGATTATCGATACGCCAGAAGGCCAGTTCACCATTACCTTCACACCGAAAAAGAAATCAGAATCTGTTCAAGACAGGACCAGTCCGCAGACCTTTGGCAATGGCTACTTGTCTGTCGAACAGGCCAATCTCATTCTCAACCATTTACCGCTGGAACTCACCTTTGTCAACAAGGATGACATTTTCCAATATTATAATGACAGCCACCCTGTTGAAGACATGATTTTCAAACGGACTCCGAGCCAGATTGGACGTCATGTGGAGCTCTGCCATCCGCCCAAAATCTTAGACAAGGTCAAGAAGATTTTTGAACTGCTTCGAACAGGGCAAAAAGACCAGGTGACCATGTGGTTCAAGTCCGAGAGTATGGGCAAGTTTGTCTATGTGGTCTATAAGGCCGTGCGTGATGAACAGGGAGAGTTTCAAGGTGTCTTGGAATACGTCCAAGATATCCAACCATTTTTTGAGATTGACAGCGATTTTCATCGGGATATTTAATCCAACCAGACCGCCCACAAGTGCGGTCCTTTGTGTTATAATGAAAACATGATTTCAGGAATTATTAACGTCAAAAAAGAAGCGGGCATGACCTCGCACGATGTGGTTTTTAAGCTCCGCAAGATTTTGCAAGAGAAGAAAATCGGTCATGGGGGCACCTTGGACCCAGATGTGACAGGCGTTCTGCCCATTGCAGTCGGCAAGGCTACTCGCATGATTGAGTATATGCAGGAAGAGGGCAAGATTTACGAGGGAGAGATTACCCTGGGCTACTCGACCACGACCGAAGATGCGTCGGGGGACCTTGTTGAGCGGACACCGGTTTTGGACATAGCAGAGCAGGCAGTTGATGAGGCCATGGCTAGCTTTGTCGGTACTATTACCCAGATTCCGCCTATGTATTCTGCTGTCAAAGTAAATGGCCGCAAACTCTACGAATACGCACGGGCGGGCGAAGAAGTCGAACGTCCTCAACGCCAAATTGACATTTACAGTTTTGAACGGACCAGCCCTATTGAGTTGACGGATGACTGTGCACGATTCACTTTCCGAGTTCGCTGTGGTAAAGGCACCTATGTCCGTACCCTGTCTGTTGACTTGGGCTCTAAGCTAGGCTACGCCAGCCATATGTCCAAGTTGGAGCGAACAGGCTCGGCAGGTATGCATTTGGCAGATGCCCTGACAATCGAGGAAATTGCGGACAAGGTTGTCCAGGCTGATTATTCCTTCCTCCGTCCCATTGAGCAAGGAATTGGGGATTTGCCTATTGTTGACTTGACGATTGAACAGGTCATTGATGCAAAATTTGGTAGATTTATCTCACTTGAAGCGGATGCAGCATTGGTTGCAGGCTTTCATAAGAAAAAACTGGTGGCTATCCTAGAAAAGCGTGACCAAGTCTATAAACCTCGGAAGGTTCTTCTGGAAGAGATTTTAGCCTAGTTGTGATAAAATAAACACTATGAATATTAGAACAATTAAAGATTATCAAGAGTTTCATCAGGAAGAGCCAACTGTCTTAGTTCTAGGCTATTTTGATGGCATTCATTTGGGTCATAAGGCCCTTTTAGAACGTGCAAGACGAGTGGCTGATGAAAAAGGATTGTCTGTAACCGTCCTTACTTTTCCAGAAACCCCACGCCTGGCCTTTGCCCGCTTTTCTCCTGAGCTCTTGCTCCATTTGACCAGTCAAGAGGAACGCTACCGCCTCCTAGAAACATACGGTGTAGACCAGCTGGTTTTGACCAACTTTACCAGTGAATTTGCCAGCAATACTCCTCAGCAGTTTATGGACCGCTATATTAAAGGCCTCAATGCGCAGGTTTTGGTGGCTGGTTTTGATTACCATTTCGGGAATTGCAGAGCGGATGTACAAGATTTGACCCGCTTATTTGATGGGCAGGTTGAAATAGTAGAAGAAATTTGCCTTGATGGAGAAAAGATTTCATCTACGCGTATTCGTCAGGCTATCCAATCTGGACAGGTTGATTTAGCCAATCGCCTACTGGGCTATACCTTTATGACTGAAGGGATTGTGGTTCATGGAGATGCCAGAGGCCGCACAATCGGTTATCCAACTGCCAATTTAGCCCCCTTTGACCGAGTTCATTTGCCATCAGAGGGTGTCTATGTAGCAGATGTTGAAGTGGATGGCAGACGCTACCGTGCCATGACCAGCGTAGGGAAAAATGTTACTTTTGATGGAACGGAAATGCGGATAGAAGCGCATATTTTTGGTTTCGATCGCTTTATCTACGGTGAAAAAATCAGGGTTTTTTGGCTTGAAAAAATTCGAGATATGGTCAAATTTGATGGAATTGATAGCCTAATGGAGCAGATGAAACGAGATGAAGAATGTGCGCTAGAGTGGGGGAAAGATGATTAAGAAAATAATTCAGGATCCCCGATATGAAAAAGGCATGACCTATCTAGCCATTGTCTATGTCTTTCTCATAGTGCTTGAGTTGATGGATGCGAGTATTGCCAACTCAGCAGGTTACAACATAATCGACTGGTTATTATGGTTTATCTTTGTCTGTGATTACTTTGTAAACCTTTACCATGCAGATGATAGCATGGAGTACATCCAAAGTCATGTCTTGGAATTGATAGCCATCATTCCATTTGACTCTGTTTTCAGTTTTTTTCGTTTGGGGCGTTTGGCTCGACTATTTAGACTGGTTAAGGTGGCCCGCATTTTTGCTCTATCCAATCGTTTCTGGGATACGGTTAATAGGCTCTTGCATACAAATAGTCTGTCCAAGGTCTTGATGTTAAATATATCAGCCGTTTTGACAGCCAGTGTCCTGCTGTCAGCAATTGAGGGAAAATCCTTTTTTGATGCAGTCTGGTGGTCGATTGTGACCATGACAACAGTAGGCTATGGAGATATTGTTCCCCAAGACACTATTTCGAAAGTCATTGCCATTCTTTTGATGCTAGTCGGAATCTGTACTTTTGGTATGGTGACTTCGACCATTACCCGCTTTTTCTCTGAAACTGAAAAAGAAACCAAGTTGGATTTATTGATTGCCAAAATGGATGAACAAACGGAGCTAATCAAGCGACTAGAAGCTAAAATAGAAAGTTTAGAAAAATTAAGAGATTTAGACTAAAATTCCCTATTGAAAACGATGTTGAAATGCATTATAATAGAATTAAGGGATAATGTAGAGAGGGGGATGAGTGTATGATTACTTTGTTTTTGTCACCCAGTTGTACCAGTTGCCGTAAGGCGCGTGCTTGGTTGACCAGCCACGAAGTCCCTTTCGTTGAACATAATATTATGACCAGTCCTCTGACAGCAGATGAGCTGAAGAAGATTTTAGCCTTGACAGAGAATGGAACAGATGATTTGATTTCCACTCGTTCGAAGGTCTTTCAAAAGCTTAATGTTGATGTGGATGAATTATCCATTAAGCAGTTAATTGGCTTGATTGAAACCTATCCAAGTTTGCTCCGTCGTCCGATTATCTTGGATGAGAAGCGGATGCAGATTGGGTTTAATGAAGATGAGATCCGTGCATTCTTGCCACGCAAATATCGCAAACAAGAACTAAAAAATGCTACATTGAGAGCAGAAATAGGATAAGAAAGATAAGAGATATGAACAAGAATTATTCATATCCACTTGATTTTTCGTGGAGCACAGAGGAGATTTCCTCCGTGCTTTCTTTTTTAAATCAGGTGGAGGCAGCCTATGAAAAGGGTGCAGATGCAACGACCATTTTGACTAGCTACAAACAGTTTAAAGAAGTTGTCAAAAGCAAGGGACAGGAACGCCAGATTGATCGTGAATTTGAAGATGTTTCTGGCTATTCTACCTATCAAGTTGTCAAGGCTGCCAAGGAAAAGGGGAAAGGGGTTGTCCGTCTTGGAAACTAAGTATCGCTTAGCCCAGTCGCTTGTTTTGGCAGCAGGGGATTTCTTACGCCAGCATATTGATGACCAGTTAGAGATTGAAGAAAAGGCTTGTGCTAGGGATTTGGTGACCCATCTGGACAAGGAAGTGCAAGACTTTTTGACAGCCAGTATTAAGAAAGAATACCCTACTGACTTGATTTTTGGTGAAGAAGGTGGGGATGTTAGCTCTGTTTCAAAGGGAAATGTTTGGGTCTTGGATCCCATTGATGGCACCAGTAACTTTATTGCCCAGAAAAATGATTTTGCCATTATGCTGGCCTATTTTGAAAATGGCATTGGTCAATTTGGATTGATTTACGATGTCATGCAAGACAAGCTATTTCATGGCGGTGGAAGATTTCCTGTTGCTTGTAATCAACAAGTTCTGTCTAAGCCAGCATCTTCCCCACTCAAGCAGAGTTTGATGGGGCTGAATGCTCAGCTCTATGCTGCTAACAAACACGGCTTGGCAGACTTGGCGAATAAGACTTTAGGAACACGCTCTGTTGGCAGTGCTGGCATTGGATTTACTCATGTCTTAGAAGGACGATTGTTTGCCTATGCTTCCTATCTCTATCCTTGGGACTATGCTGCAGCCAGTATTCTTGGACAAGGCTTAGGTCTTAGTTTGTTGAGCTTGGAGGCTGAAAATCCATCGTTTGATAAAAGAGAACACGTCATCCTAGTTGCCAATCAGCACTTGGAAGAAGTAAAGAGGTATCTATTCTAATGCAATTACCACAGGATTTTATTGATAAATATAGTCATTTGCTTGGTCAAGAAGCCCAAGCATTTTTTGAGAGTTTTGATGAGCCAGCTATTTCGGGTTTTCGGACCAATCCCTTGAAGGAAGGGCAAATTGCTTTTGACAACCCAATTCCAGACATGCCCTGGTCCTATTATGGAAAGGTTTCTGGAAAATCTCCTGAACATGTGACAGGCCTGGTCTATTCGCAAGAACCAGCTGCGCAAGTGGTAGGACAGGTTGCAAGCCCAGAAAAAAGTATGAAGGTATTGGACCTAGCGGCAGCGCCAGGTGGAAAATCCACCCACTTGCTTTCCTATTTGGACAATACTGGACTGCTAGTGAGTAATGAAATTTCAAGCAAACGTGCCAAAATTCTAGCAGAAAATATCGAACGATTTGGGGCAAGAAATGTGGTCGTGACCAATGAGTCTGCGGACCGTTTAGCCAAGGTATTTCCTGCCTATTTTGACATGATTGTGCTGGATGCCCCCTGCTCAGGCGAGGGGATGTTCAGAAAGGACCCTGATGCTATCCAATACTGGTCCAAGGACTATCCTGCCCAGTGTGCTAGCTTGCAGAGAGAGATTTTAGAATCCGCCTTGACCATGCTGGCTCCAGATGGGCAGTTGATTTATTCGACTTGTACCTGGTCACCTGAAGAAAATGAAGAAATCGTCACTTGGTTGCTGGAGAATTATGAGCTAGAGTTGGTTGATATTCCCAAAATCAATGGCATGGTAGAAGGGATTGATTATCCTCAAACGGCTCGTATGTATCCTCATCATTTTTCAGGTGAAGGGCAGTTTGTTGCTAAGTTCAAGTTTTTAGGGGAATCCAAGCAGAAAAAACTCAAACCAGGAAAATCAAATTTGAACAGGGAGCAACAGACTCTCTGGAAAGAATTTGAACAAAAACACTTGAAGGTTTCCTTAACAGGTTTGTTGCAGGTTTTTGGTGACAATCTCTATCTCCTACCAGATGGTCTGCCAGATTTATCAAAAGTTAAGATTGCTCGCAACGGTCTTCATTTGGGGACATTCAAGAAAAAAAGATTTGAACCTAGTTTTGCCTTAGGCTTGGCACTTCACAGTACAGAAGTCAAGAATCGAGTTGAGATTAGCCTAGAAGATTTCCCGGCCTATGTTTCTGGACAAACCCTTGCAGTATCCAAAGACTTGCCAAATGGTTGGTATCAGGTAGCAGTTCAAGGAAATGGTTTAGGCTTTGCAAAAATTGTATCTGGAACCCTTAAAAATGCCTTTCCCAAAGGTCTCAGATTTTAACTGAAAATAAGCAGATTTTTTTTGCAACTTGTCTTTTTATATGATATAGTGGATGAGTGGAAATATCTTGTAAATTCCTTGTAAAATACAGAGTACTTATTGGAGATTCCACTGAAAAATGTAAAGGAAAAAACGAAATGAAAAAAAAGCAGAAGCTTGGAATTGCAGCTTTGTTTCTTTTGAGTAGTGTAGCTCTTTCAGGTTGTTCCTCATGGATTGATCGCGGAGAGTCTATCACTGCAGTAGGTTCTACAGCTCTTCAGCCGTTGGTTGAAGCGGCGGCAGACGAATTCGGTAGTGTCAATATCGGTAAGTCTATCAATGTTCAAGGTGGTGGTTCAGGTACTGGTTTGTCACAGGTCCAGTCTGGAGCAGTTCAGATTGGTAACTCGGACGTGTTCGCGGAAGAGAAGGACGGTATCGATGCTAGCAAGCTAGTAGACCATCAGGTTGCCGTGGCTGGTCTAGCTGTTATTGTCAATGAAAAGGTGACAGTTGGGGATATTACCACAGAAGATCTTCGTAAGATTTTCACGGGTGAAATTACCAACTGGAAAGAGCTTGGTGGTAAGGATCTGGAGATTTCAATCATCAACCGTGCAGCAAGTTCTGGTTCTCGTGCAACCTTTGATACAGTCGTTATGGATGGACATGCAGCGGCTCAAAGTCAAGAGCAGGATTCAAACGGGATGGTTAAGTCCATTGTAGCTCAAACCCCTGGTGCTATTTCTTACTTGTCATTTGCCTATGTGGATGATTCTGTAAAAACCATCAAATTGAACGGCTTTGCGCCAACAACTGAAAACGTAGCAACCAATGCTTGGCCAATTTGGTCTTATGAGCACATGTACACCAAGGGAGAGCCAACTGAATTGACAGGCGAATTCTTGGACTACATGATGTCTGATGAAGTTCAAAATGGCATCGTTGAAAGCATGGGCTACATTTCTATCAACGATATGCAGGTTGAAAAGAGTGCTGATGGCACGGTGACTGAGAAGGAGTAAGCATGAAAAACGAACAATTAGCAAAAGAATTATCTTCTCCGTCTAAAAATTCCCGTTTGGAGAAATTTGGTAAGGTTATTACTTTCCTCTGCCTGTCATTGATTGTCTTTATCGTTGCCATGATTTTGATTTTCGTTGCGCAACGTGGCTTGTCTACCTTCTTTGTAGACGGTGTTAGCATTGTTGATTTCCTATTTGGTAGCAAGTGGGAACCAAGTTCTAAAATCTTTGGTGCCTTGCCGATGATTTCAGGCTCTTTCATCGTGACGATTTTGTCTGCCATTGTAGCAACGCCAATCGCTATCGGAGCGGCAGTCTTTATGACGGAAATCTCACCAAAGCGTGGTGCTAAAATCTTGCAACCAGTTATCGAGCTTTTGGTCGGTATCCCATCCGTTGTATATGGTTTCATTGGCTTGCAAGTGGTTGTGCCATTCGTGCGTTCTATCTTCGGTGGTACTGGTTTTGGTATCTTGTCAGGTGTCTTTGTACTCTTTGTCATGATTTTACCTACAGTGACCTTTATGACAGTGGATAGCTTGCGTGCGGTGCCTCGTCACTATCGTGAAGCAAGTTTGGCCATGGGGGCAACTCGCTGGCAAACCATCTGGCGTGTTATCTTGAATGCTGCCAAGCCAGGAATTTTCACAGCAGTCATCTTCGGTATGGCTCGTGCCTTCGGTGAAGCCTTGGCGATTCAGATGGTGGTTGGTAACTCAGCAGTGATTCCAACTTCATTGACAACGCCAGCAGCGACTTTGACTTCTGTTTTGACCATGGGTATCGGTAATACGGTTATGGGAACAGTTCAAAACAACGTTCTCTGGTCATTGGCCCTTGTCTTGCTCTTGATGAGCCTTATCTTTAACATGATTATGAAATTTATTACGAGAGAGGGTAAGAAAAACTATGCACGCTAAAAAATTCGATAAATTGGCGACTGGTATTCTTTACTCCATCGCTACGGTGATTGTTGTCATCTTGACATCACTCATTCTCTACATCTTGCTCCGTGGCTTGCCACATGTTAACTGGCATTTCTTGACCAGCAAATCATCCTCTTATAAAGCTGGTGGTGGTATCGGAATTCAGCTCTACAACTCATTCTTCTTATTGGTTGTGACGCTCTTGATTTCTGTGCCTTTGTCAACAGGGGCAGGGATTTACTTGGCAGAATATGCTAAAAAAGGTCCTTTGACAAACTTCATTCGTACCTGTATTGAAATCTTGTCATCCCTACCATCCGTTGTCGTTGGTTTGTTTGGTTACTTGATTTTCGTTGTTCAGTTTGAGTATGGTTTCTCTATCTTGTCAGGTGCCTTGGCCCTTACGGTCTTTAACTTGCCACAGATGACACGTAACGTAGAAGATAGCCTTCGCCACGTTCACCATACGCAACGTGAGGCTGGTTTGGCTCTTGGTCTTTCACGTTGGGAAACTGTTCTTCATGTTGTTATTCCAGAAGCACTTCCAGGGATTGTCACAGGTATCGTCTTGGCATCTGGTCGTATCTTTGGTGAAGCGGCTGCCCTCATCTATACAGCAGGTCAATCAGCACCAGCACTTGACTGGTCAAACTGGAATCCATTAAGCGTTACAAGTCCGATTTCTATCTTCCGTCAATCAGAAACCCTCGCGGTTCACATTTGGAAGGTAAACAGTGAAGGTACAATTCCAGATGCAACCCAAGTTTCTGCAGGTTCAGCAGCAATCCTCTTGGTCTTCATCTTGATTTTCAACCTTTCTGCCCGTTATATCGGTAAGAAACTTCATGCGAAAATGACTTCAGCAGCTTAGAAGTCTGACTATTAAGGAGAAAAAATGGCAGATTACAACTGGAATGAACGCCATATCATCACTTTCCCAGAGGAAAAAATTGCCCTTTCAACAAAAGATGTTCATGTTTACTATGGTAAAAATGAAGCCATCAAGGGCATTGATATGCAGTTCGAGAAAAATAAAATTACAGCCTTGATTGGTCCTTCAGGCTGTGGTAAATCAACCTATCTTCGCAGTCTCAATCGTATGAATGATACGATCGATATTGCTAAGGTAACAGGCCAAATCCTCTACGAAGGAATTGACATCAACAGACCAGATATGAACGTTTACGAAATTCGTAAGCATATCGGAATGGTTTTCCAACGTCCTAACCCATTTGCAAAATCGATTTATCGCAATATTACCTTTGCTCACGAGCGTGCAGGTGTAAAAGATAAGGAAGTCTTGGATGAGATTGTTGAAACCTCACTGAGACAAGCAGCCCTTTGGGATCAGGTAAAAGACGATTTGCACAAGTCAGCCTTTACCTTGTCTGGTGGACAACAGCAACGTTTGTGTATCGCGCGTGCGATTTCTGTTAAACCACAAATCTTGCTCATGGATGAACCAGCCTCAGCCTTGGACCCAATCGCCACTATGCAGTTGGAAGAAACCATGTTTGAGTTGAAGAAAGACTACACGATTATCATCGTTACGCACAATATGCAACAGGCAGCGCGTGCAAGTGATTACACAGCTTTCTTCTATCTTGGTGACTTAATCGAGTACGATAAAACAGCAAATATCTTCCAAAATGCCAAACTCAAGTCTACGAACGATTACGTTTCAGGACACTTTGGATAGAAAGGGAAACAATGACATCACCTATTTTACAAGTAAAAGATTTGTCTGTTTACTACAATAAGAAAAAGGCTTTGAATAGTGTTTCAATTGATTTCTATCCAAATGAAATTACAGCCTTGATTGGTCCGTCAGGTTCTGGTAAGTCAACGCTCTTGCGTGCGATTAACCGCATGGGTGATTTGAACCCAGAAGTAACCTTGACTGGTGCTATTGATTACAATGGTAAAAATATTTACAGTCCTCGTACGGATACTGTAGACCTTCGTAAGGAAATCGGGATGGTTTTCCAACAACCAAACCCATTCCCGATGTCCATCTATGAGAATGTTGTTTACGGTCTTCGTATCAATGGTATTAAGGACAAGCAACTTCTTGATGAGACTGTAGAGCGTGCCTTGATTGGTGCATCTATTTGGAACGAGGTTAAGGATCGTTTGCATGATTCAGCAGTTGGTTTGTCAGGTGGTCAGCAGCAACGTGTCTGTGTAGCGCGTGTCTTGGCTACTAGTCCTAAAATTATCTTGTTGGATGAGCCAACATCAGCACTTGACCCTATCTCAGCTGGTAAGATTGAAGATACCTTGTATGGTTTGAAGGATAAGTACACCATGGTCTTGGTAACACGATCTATGCAACAAGCGTCTCGTATTTCAGATAGAACAGGTTTCTTCTTAGATGGAGATTTAATCGAATACAATTCTACTAAAGAAATGTTCATGAACCCAGTAAACAAAGAGACAGAAGATTATATTACAGGTAAGTTTGGTTAGGCCTGTTAAAAAGAAAAGAGGTTTATATGTTAAGAGCGCAGTTTGAAGAAGAATTAGGAAAACTCCACAACCAATTTTACGCTATGGGAAATGAAGTTTTGGCTCAAATTAATAATGCTGTTCGTGCCTTTACAACTCATGATCGTGAATTGGCGAAAGAAGTGATCGAAGCAGATAAAAAAATCAATGATTTTGAAATTAAACTCGAAAAGAAATCTTTAGAGATTATTGCATTGCAACAGCCAGTTTCTACAGATTTACGTCGTGTAATCACTGTCTTGAAAGCAACAAGTGACTTAGAACGTATGGGAGACCACGCAGTTTCGATCGCAAAAGCTGCTATTCGTATGAAAGGCGAAGTCCGTATTCCAGTAGTTGAAGATGAAGTGAAGAAGATGGGTCGCGAAGTTCGAAAACTTGTTGAAGAAACTTTGGAGCTTTATCTTGGTGATGCGGATATGGAAGTCGCATATGAAGTAGCTGCTCGTGATGAGGTTGTTAATGAGTTTTATTCAACAATCCAAGAATTGACAACTGAAGAAATCAAGAAAAATCCAGATTCTTTGGTTGCTGGTCGTGACTATTTCCAAGTCTTGACCTACTTGGAGCGTGTTGGTGACTATGCTAAAAATATTTGTGAGTGGGTTGTTTACCTTCGCACAGGTGATATTACAGAATTGTAAAATGGAAGTCCGAAAGGACTTCTTTTAGTTTGCTTTAAGAAAAGTGCCATATATCTTTAGCTTGCTTTAAGTTTCTCCTTTTATACTATTCTTATCATCAGGTGAGTGCTTATTCACTATGATAAAAATTATTGAAAAGAGGAACTTTATGTCATTGATCAATCAATTGAAATCACAATCCAAAACAGTTTTGGCAGCGGTTGCTATTACAGCGGCAACTGTAGGCTTTGCTGGTGGGATGTCAGTTGCAAAAAATGCTGGAACAGCCACTACACAAAGCCAGGCAGCTTTGGCTCAAAATCAAGCTGGTACAGCAAATAGCCAGGCTAATTCAAACACAGGTAATCAAATGCCAACTGCCCCTAATGGAGAAATGCGAGGTATGCCACCAGAGCAAAATGGAGAAATGCGAGGTATGCCACCAGGGCAAAACGGAGAAATGCAAGGTATGCCACAAGGCCGAGACGGAGCAATGCGAGGAATGCCGCCAGGACAAAATGGCACCACTCAAGGTATACCATCGGGGCAAGGTACTACACCGCCAAATACCACAAGTGGTGCAAGGCAATCAAATACTTCCTCAGATGAAGTAAATGCTTTAAAAGAGAAAAATCAAGAAATCAAAGCACAAATTTCAGGTAGCTCTAGCACTTCAAATCCATAGGAAAAATAAGGAATAAGTGGTATAATAAATGAAACTCTGACAGAAATGCAGAGGCAACTTATTAAAGTGAAAAAATATGTTCAAAGACCAAGTTTTTACTTGTGTCTTTGAATTGTCTTTTAAAGATTAGGTTAAGGAGATAGACATGATAAAGATTTTGTTGGTAGAAGATGATTTAAGCCTATCCAACTCCGTTTTTGATTTCCTAGATGATTTTGCAGATGTTATGCAAGTCTTCGATGGAGAGGAAGGAATTTACGAAGCTGAGTCGGGTGTATACGATTTAATTCTTTTGGATTTGATGTTACCTGAAAAAGATGGCTTCCAAGTCTTGAAAGAATTGCGTGAGAAGGGAGTGACCACTCCAGTTCTTATTACCACAGCCAAGGAAAGTTTAGAGGATAAGGGGCATGGATTTGAGCTTGGTGCTGATGACTATTTGACCAAGCCTTTCTATCTGGAGGAATTGAAGATGCGCATTCAAGCCCTCCTCAAACGTTCGGGTAAGTTCAATGATAATTTATTAACCTATGGAGATGTGACAGTTGACCTATCAACTAATACGACCTTGGTAGATGGTAAAGCAGTGGAACTTCTTGGCAAAGAGTTTGATTTGTTGGTCTACTTCCTACAAAATCAGAATGTTATCCTACCTAAGACACAGATTTTTGATCGTCTCTGGGGATTTGATAGCGATACAACGATTTCAGTAGTAGAAGTTTATGTGTCTAAAGTTCGTAAAAAATTGAAAGGAACGACCTTCGGAGAAAATCTGCAAACCCTTCGCAGTGTCGGCTACATTCTGAAGAATGTTTAAGAGATATAAAAAGATAGTAGCTACGGAAAGTTTTTCCTTCTTCATTCGCTATTTTGCTGTATTTACCCTGATATTTGGCTTGATGACAGCTATCATCTTTCAGCTTATGCGTTCGACCATGTATCAAACAACAGATGATACACTAGATCGGATTAAAGATGAACCAGCCATGCTGGTTGGTTTTGCGATTGCACGGACTTATGAACCTGATTCTGAATTTATTATTCAGGACGAAAATGACCAGCCGTCAGCGACTAGTTCATCTCCAACTTCTTCCTCAACATCTTCTTCGTCCCAAGAACCGCCTCAAAAGGATATGAAGGGGAAGCATCAAATGCGGCTGGGAACTAATACTCACGTTCTGCTCTATAGTAAGAGTGGGGAGCTCTTGAATCCTGATAACTTTACAGGCTTGTCTAATTTGAAGGTTGATAAGGAAAAATTGGGCGAAATCAAGGAGTTGACGGTTGAATCTCCATTTGGAACCGAAGAACACTATCGGTATGTGACGATTGAAATATCTCCAGAAGATTTGGGCTACTATTCCAGCTATGACATTACTTGTGCGACAATTTTGGTCAATGTTAGCCAGATAAAATCTTCTATTGCGACCTATGAATCCACAGTAGCTATTGTTATGATTTCTGCATGGTTGATTTCGATTGTAGCGAGTATTTATTTGGCAAACCTTAGTATGAAACCAATTTTGGTCAGCTATCAAAAGCAGAAGGATTTTGTTGAAAATGCCAGCCATGAATTGCGGACACCACTAGCAGTCTTGCAAAATCGTTTGGAAAGCCTATTCCGTCATCCAGAAGCAACGATTTTAGAAAGTAGTGAGAGCATCGGTTCTAGTCTGGAAGAAGTGCGGAATATGCGATTATTGACGACTAATCTGCTCAATCTTGCCCGTCGGGATGATGGTTTCAAGCTTGAGATGGCATACGTTGCCCCATCCTATTTCGATGAAATATTTGAAAATTATGGCATGATTGCTGAGGATAATGGCAAGCAGTTCCAAGTTCAAAACAATATTGGCCAGTCAATCCGAACGGACAGGGTCTTGATCAAGCAATTATTGACGATTTTGTTTGACAATGCAATGAAATATACGGGTGAGGACGGTGCTATTCATATCACAGCAACCATCAAGGAGCGCTATGTTTCCTTTACTATTGCTGATAATGGTTTGGGGATTTCTGACGCAGATAAGAAGAAAATATTTGACCGATTTTATCGGGTTGATAAGGCTCGGACACGGCAAAAAGGTGGATTTGGTCTGGGGCTTTCTCTGGCTCAGCAGATTATCAAATCCCTTAATGGTCAAATTTTGGTAAAAGACAATCAGCCAAAAGGCAGTATTTTTGAAGTCCATATCCCTAAATAATACTAGCAAGATTAGCTCTTGAACAAATGAGATAAACTAGGAGGAGTAGTGGAACCTTTAAACAGGTTTCCTACTCCTCTTTTTTGTCAAGTATGATATACTAATCTGTAAGTGCTCTGAACTCTGTTGATTCCCTAGTTCAAGAGCAAATTGTTGTTAGGAGTGAACCATGAAAGAGTATTTCTATGCCCGAAAATTATCCCTTATTTGCCTCCTCAGTCTTTCGGCAATCACTTTGACTGCTTGTTCAACTAATCAAGTAGCAGACAAACTAAAAGACCTGCAATTTGAATTTGTTCAGGAGAAAAAAGAACGTGAGGCAGAATTGTCTGCACTAAGGGAAGAAGTTGCGGGGAATTTTTATTTTCAAGAGTTGGATACAGATAGGGAACGGCGTGCCTATCTCCAATTTGTTAATGGCTTGAGAAAAAGAGAAAGCAGGATTGAGATTGATTCGGTCAATCAGGAAACCTATACTCGTGTCTATTTTTCTGTTGCCAATGATTTCCCGGAATACTACTGGTTGACGGATGCCATGGTTGATGGCATTGGTTTTTCAGACTTATCAAATCCTATCTATCCTGATGATGTTGAGCAAGTCAGTTGGCAACTTGAAAATCTTGCCCGAGCTATTATTGAACAAGCTCCTAAAGGTTCAGATTATGAGATGGTCAAGTTTTTCTACGAAACCATTATCAAACAAACTGACTATGATTTAGAGGCCCTGTCCAATGACAGTCTTTCTTGGAAAGAACAGGGGATTACCAGTGTTCTTCTTGAACGGAAATCTGTATGTGCAGGCTATAGCCGAACCTTTCAGTATTTATGTAAATTAGCTGGTATAGATTGTATCTATGTGAGTGGAATGGCCAATAGTGAGCAGGGAAACCAAATCGGCCATGCATGGAACCTGGTTCAGATTGATGGTCAGTACTACGGTATTGACACGACCTGGGGTGATCCTGTCTTTGAAGAAGCCATGGGTGGTCAAGCGAAATCAGATATTTCCTATGACTATCTCTGTGTTACGGATGAATTTTTAAATAGAAGTAGAAAGGCTGATAGTGATTTACTGGTTTACTGGGGCAAGGAATACCCTTTTCAGTCAAGGCCCTTGGCCTATCCATCTGCTCAAGACAATTCCCTTAATTATTATATGCAGATGGGAGCCTATTTCCCAAGCTTTGATGAGCTAGCTATCTTAGAAAGTGTTCGTCAGCAGAAAGAGCAGGGGGCAGAGAGGATTTTTCTGCAATTTTCAAATCAGCAAGCTTTGCAGGAAATGGTAAACCTGGCAGGAAGCGACAATAATTCCCTCTTTGATGCCCTGGGTTATGTCTATACCTATCAGTACTATTATAATAACCAGACCTATACATTTGAAGTGACTGGCTGGTGAGTATGAGAGAATAAAAAAAGGAAACCCGAAGGTTTCTTTTTTTATTAAGCAAGTTTTGATGCAAGACGTGCTTTGTCGCGGCTTGCTTTGTTTTTGTGAATCAAACCTTTAGTTTCTGCTTTATCGATTGCTGAGCTAGCAGCGCGGAAAAGCTCTTCAGATGGGTTAGCTTCAAATGCTTTGATTGCAGTACGCATAGCTGATTTTTGTGCTGAGTTTTTTTCGTTTTGTTTAACGTTCAATTCAGCGCGTTTGATAGCTGACTTAATGTTTGCCAATGGTTTCACCTCCACCCTTTCTTGTACTAACTATACCATTATATCTGAAAAGATAGGTTTTGACAAGTGAAATTTATTTTTTTAGATAAATTTTATCAATCTCATGGTTATCAGCCTTATGGAGAATAATGTCTGCACGGTTTCGGGTGGGTTCGATGAACTTTTCCAAATTAGCTAGGTTTATATTTTTCCAAGTATTTTGGGCAATGGCAATGATTTCTGGATAGGTCATCTGAGTAAAACGATGGTAGTAGTTGTTGGGATCATTCTTTGCCAGAGTTAATAATTTTTGGAAACGTTCTAGGTACCAGGTTTCAATATGTTCCACATCGGCATCAACGTATATAGACAAGTCGAAATAATCGCTGACATAAAGTCGTTGGTTTTGTGGATTTTGAAACACATTGATTCCCTCTACAATCAGAAAGTCAGGGGCCTTAATTTCCTGAAGTTGATCAGGTACGATGTCATAAATCTCATGAGAATAGACAGGGATTTGACAATCATAACCATTTTTTATCTTATCCACGAAATCAATCAATTTTTCCATATCATAGGACTCTGGAAATCCTTTTTTGTTCAATATCTGGCGCTCTTCCAGAATGGCATTTGGATAGAGGAAGCCATCTGTTGTGACCAATTCAACCTTGGCGTGTTTAAAGGTACGGGCGATAAGAATTTGAAGCAGGCGGCTGGTGGTGGATTTTCCTACGGCCACACTACCAGAAACACCGATAATAAAAGGCTGAGGTTTGATGGATTTTTGCAGGAAGAGGCTCTTGGTGAAATTGAGGTCCTTTCGAGCCTTCCGATAAATATGAATAAGGTTGATAAGAGGCAGATAGATGTCCGATACTTCATGCAGTTGGATACGGTCATTGAAACTCTTGATTGAATTGAGCTCTTTTTGGCTCAGGGGAATAGTGGTCTTCCGATGGAGCTGTTGCCAGGTTTTCCGGTCGATTTCTTCAAAATTTAAAAATTCATTCTTCATAGTTTATTCTTTCTAATAGAAGTAAGCGTTTTACATAATACTTACATTTTATCATATTTTCCAATCTTGCAAAACTCTTGAAAACGTTTTTAAGAAATGGTATAATCAAGGTATGTCTAATATGTATTATGAAAAGAATCCAAGTGCAGCACATGATATTCATGAACTCCGTGTCAGCTTGCTGGATACTCCTATGACTTTCTTAACAGATGCTGGTGTATTTAGTAAGAAAATGGTTGATTATGGAAGTCAGGTGCTTTTGAATTCCCTGGAACTAGCGAAGGGAAAAACTCTCTTGGATGTAGGATGTGGCTACGGACCTCTGGGATTGACCTTAGCAAAAGTCTATGACCTAAATGTTACCATGATTGATGTCAATAGCAGAGCTTTAGAGTTGGCAGAAAAAAATGCTGAGAAAAATGGTGTTTCTGCGACGATTTTCCAATCCGATGTCTATGAAGCAGTTGAGGGTCGTTTTGATTATGTGATTTCTAACCCTCCCATTCGAGCTGGGAAGTCAGTTGTGCATGAAGTGATTACAGGTGCCAAGGAACATTTGGTTGACGGTGGTAGCTTAACTATTGTCATCCAGAAGAAACAAGGGGCACCAAGTGCTAAGAAACGGATGGAAGAAGTATTTGGAAATTGCCAGATTATTAAAAAAGATAAGGGATACTATATCCTTGAAAGTGTGAAAGAATGAGAGCAGTTGATTTAATTCAGAAAAAACGTGACGGCTTGGAGTTATCTACTGAAGAAATCCAATGGTTGATTGATGGCTATGTGGACGGTAGTGTTCCAGACTATCAGATGTCTGCCTTGGCAATGGCCATTTACTTTAAAGGGATGTCTACAAGAGAAATTTCAGACTTGACCATGGCTATGGTGCATTCTGGAGAAGAAATTGACCTTTCGGCAATTGCAGGTGTCAAGGTTGATAAGCATTCGACTGGTGGTGTAGGTGACAAGGTTACCTTGATTTTGGCACCGCTTGTGGCAAGTTTTGGTGTTCCTGTTGCCAAGATGAGTGGACGTGGTTTGGGGCACACAGGTGGTACTCTGGATAAACTGGAGGCTATCAAGGGTTACCAAATCGAAGTGAGCCAAGAAGATTTTATTAAACAAGTTCAAGAAACGGGTGTGGCTGTTATCGGTCAGTCGGATAATCTGGTTAAGGCAGATAAATTGCTTTATGCCTTGCGTGATGTGACTGCCACAGTTGATATCATTCCGCTGATTGCCAGTTCGGTTATGTCTAAAAAGATTGCGGCGGGTGCGGATGCCATTCTTCTTGATGTTACTGTTGGCGAAGGCGCCTTCATGAAGAACATCGAAGACGCGCGTGTCTTGGCTCGTACCATGGTTGACCTTGGAAAAGCAGTTGGTCGTAAGACAGTGGCTGTTTTGACAGATATGTCTCAGCCAGTAGGCACTTCTATTGGTAATCGTTTGGAAATTCTTGAAGCCTTGGACATTCTTCAGGGCAAAGGCAGAGCAGATGTGACCGAGTTCATCTGTGAATTGGCTCAGATTATGCTCAGCTTGGCAAATGTTGAAAAAACAGTAGAAGAAGTCCATCAGCATATCGAAAACGGAGCTGCCCTCAAGAAATTTGAAGGGATGGTTGTCGCACAAGGTGGTGATTTGGAAGACTTGTATCGTCCAGTTCAGGTTTCACATCAAGTAGATGTCTTGGCAGATGAAGACGGCTATATTGTTGGACTTCCAGCCTTGGAATTTGGACTATTTGCTATGAGAATTGGTGCTGGTCGGGCTGTGAAGACAGACGATTTGGATTATGAGACCGGAATTGTGTTCCATAAGAAAGTTGGAGAGCCAGTTTCCAAAGGAGAAACCGTAGCAACAATTTACGCAAATGAAAATATTTCGGAAAATTTGCTTACAAATTTCAAGAAAAATGTTAAAATAGATAAAGATAGTGTAAAAACGAAAGAAATTATTGAAATTATTTCTTAATGTACGGAGAAAGTATGAAACTGAATAAATATATCGACCATACCATTTTAAAGCCAGAAACCAGTAAAGAACAAGTTGGACAAATCTTGGCAGAAGCCAAAGAATATGATTTTGCCAGTGTCTGTGTCAATCCGACTTGGGTGGCTTATGCAGCTCAAGAGTTGAAAGATAGCGATGTAAAAGTTTGTACCGTCATCGGTTTCCCTTTGGGTGCCAATACTCCAGCTCTTAAGGCGTTCGAAACCAAGGATGCTATTGAAAATGGTGCTGATGAAATTGATATGGTCATCAATATCGGTGCTTTAAAATCTAAAAACTATGATTTGGTCTTAGAGGACATTAAGGCTGTTGTTACTGCTAGTGGCGATAAGCTTGTCAAAGTCATTATCGAAACGTGTCTGTTGACGGATGAGGAAAAAGTAAAAGCTTGTGAACTATCAAAAGAAGCAGGTGCTGATTTTGTCAAGACGTCAACTGGTTTCTCAACGGGTGGTGCAACTGTTGAAGACGTTGCTCTTATGAGAAAAACTGTTGGACCTGATATGGGGGTTAAAGCTTCTGGTGGTGCTCGTTCTTATGAAGATGCCATTGCTTTTATTGAAGCTGGTGCAACTCGTATTGGTGCTTCATCAGGTGTTGCAATCATGAAGGGAGAAAAGGCGGATGGAGACTACTAATCTGATTGATTTGGTCGTGGAAAATAGCCGCCATGCTTATGTTCCCTATTCCCACTTTCCAGTAAGTGCAGTCTTGGTTGCCAAAAACGGCCAAGTATTTACTGGAGTAAATATTGAAAATGCCAGCTTTGGGTTGACAAACTGTGCAGAGCGAACAGCTATTTTTAAGGCTGTTTCCGAAGGAGTTCTTGATTTTTCTGAAATCGTCATTTATGGTGAAACAGAAAAGCCAATCTCCCCTTGTGGGGCCTGCCGTCAAGTGATGGCGGAATTTTTTGAACAGGATCTAAAAGTGACCTTGGTCGCTAAAGATAAATCGACAGTCGAGATGACAGTCGGGGAATTACTTCCATACTCTTTTACAGACTTGACTTAAGTTTGTAAGCCAGTCGGTAGACTGAACACATTTATCATCGCAACAATTTGTTGCCAAAGAATTTTTTAGGAGGGTTCAGAAATGAACAAGAAACTTGTTGGTTTGGGTGTTGTATCACTTGCAGCACTTACTCTTGCTGCCTGTGGTAGCCGTACGTCTACTAGCTCTTCAAGCAGCGAATCCACTGAGTCATCAGTGCAAGCTGCGATCATTACCGACGTAGGTGGTATTGATGACCGTTCATTCAACCAATCAGCTTGGGAAGGTTTGCAGGCTTGGGGTGAAGAACATAGCTTGTCTAAAGGTAGCGGCTATGACTACTTCCAATCAGCTAGTGAAGCAGATTACATCACTAACCTTGACTCAGCAGTATCTGCTGGATACAATGTTATCTTCGGTATTGGTTTTGCCTTGGAATCTGCTATCGCTGAAGTAGCGCCAAATAACCCAGATACAAACTACGTTATCGTAGACTCTGTTGTTAAAGATCAGCCAAACGTAGCAAGTGTTGGATTTGCTGACCATGAAGCATCATACCTTGCTGGTGTAGCGGCTGCTAAATCAACTAAGTCAAATCATATCGGTTTCATCGGTGGTATGGAAGGTGTCGTTATCGACCGCTTTGAAGCTGGTTTCGTAGCTGGTGCTAAATCTGTAAATCCTGACATCAAAGTAACAGTTGACTACGCTGGTTCATTCGTAGACTCGGCTAAGGGTCAAACAATCGCAGCAGCTCAATATGCTGCAGGTGCTGACGTTATTTTCCACGCTTCAGGTCAAACAGGTAACGGTGTATTCGCAGCTGCAAAAGCTGAAAACGAAACTCGTAACGAAGCAGATAAAGTTTGGGTAATCGGTGTTGACCGTGACCAATCTGCTGAAGGTGAATACACTTCTAAAGATGGTAAAGCTTCTAACTTCGTATTGGCTTCTACTTTGAAACAAGTTGGTACGTCAGTAAAAGATATTGCTAACAAGGCAGTTGAAGGTAAGTTCCCAGGTGGCGAAATCATCCAATTCTCATTGGCTGATGGAGGTGTTGACTTGGCTGAAACGAATCTTTCAGAAGATGCTACAAAAGCAATTGCAGAAGCTAAGAAAGCTATCTTGGACGGTAAAGTAACTGTTCCAGAAGCTCCTTAATCATAGATAAACAAGAATCCGAAACGGCGACCTGATCGGTCGCCCTTTTCGGAGCTGAGAATTTTTCTCAGTAAAGCCTATCAATGAATGGTAGGTTTTACTGACAAAAATGATCGTCAGAAAGGAAGAAGATTATGACTAGGGATAATGTCATTGAAATGCGCAATATCACCAAAATTTTCGGTGAGTTTGTAGCAAATGACCACATCAACTTACATGTCAGACGAGGTGAAATCCATGCCCTTCTCGGTGAAAACGGTGCTGGTAAGTCAACTCTTATGAATATGTTGGCAGGACTTTTGGAGCCTACCAGCGGAGAAATTGCAATCAATGGTGAAGTTGTATCGATCGACTCACCTTCTAAAGCTGCCCATCTTGGGATCGGTATGGTTCACCAACACTTTATGTTGGTTGATGCTTTCACAGTTGCGGAGAATATCATTCTTGGTTCCGAAACGACTAAAGGTGGCGTGATTGATCTCAAGAAAGCCATTGCTGAAATTAAAGAGCTATCAGAGCGTTATGGTTTAGAGGTCGATCCGACAGCAAAAGTAGCAGATATTTCTGTCGGAGCACAACAACGTGTAGAGATTTTGAAAACCCTCTACCGTGGCGCTGACCTATTGATTTTCGATGAGCCGACAGCCGTTTTGACTCCTGCGGAAATAGCAGAGCTTCTTAAAATCATGAAGAAATTGATTGAAGAAGGTAAGTCCATCATCCTTATTACCCACAAACTAGATGAAATCCGTGCTGTAGCTGATCGTGTAACAGTTATTCGCCGCGGTAAATCCATTGAAACAGTAGATGTAGCAGGTGCAACCAACCAAGACCTTGCTGAGTGGATGGTTGGTCGTTCTGTATCCTTCAAAACAGAGAAAATTGCTTCCAATCCTAAAGAAGTTATCCTTTCTATCAAGGATTTGGTAGTAAATGAAAACCGTGGTATTCCAGCTGTAAAAGGACTTAACCTTGATGTTCGGGCTGGAGAAGTCGTTGGTATTGCTGGTATCGATGGAAATGGACAAAGTGAGCTCATCCAAGCTATTACAGGCTTGCGTAAGGTTAAATCCGGTTCTATTACCATCAAAGGTGAAGAAATTGTCGGAAAAACACCTCGTAAAATCACTGAAATGCAGGTCAGCCACGTCCCAGAAGACCGTCATCGTGATGGTTTGGTCTTACAAATGTCTGTCGCAGAAAACATTGCCCTACAGACCTACTATAAAGAGCCAAACTCTAAGAATGGTATTCTGAACTATAACTTTATCAATGAAAAGGCCCGTCAACTCATGGAAGAGTTTGATGTGCGTGGTGCTAGTGAGTTAGTACCTTCTAAGGCCTTGTCAGGCGGTAACCAGCAAAAAGCTATTATCGCCCGTGAAATTGACCGTAACCCAGATCTTCTAATCGTTAGCCAGCCAACTCGTGGATTGGACGTTGGTGCTATCGAATACATTCGTAAACGTTTGATTGCAGAGCGTGACAAGGGCAAGGCAGTTCTTGTGGTCAGCTTTGAATTGGATGAAATTTTGGATGTTTCAGACCGTATTGCCGTTATTCACGACGGTACCATTCATGGAATCGTAGATCCTGCGACAACAAACAAGCAGGAGCTTGGTGTCTTGATGGCAGGTGGAAAATTAGAGAAGGGAGAAAGTCATGCCTAAGAAATATCACAATGTGGCCCTTCCATTTTTGGCAGTATTTTCTGGTCTGTTGCTAGGTGCCATCATCATGCTTATCTTCGGTTACGACCCAATTTGGGGCTACGAAGAACTATTTTATTCAGCCTTTGGTAATATTAAATCTATCGGTGAGATCTTCCGTGCTATGGCACCGCTAATCTTCACTGCATTAGGTTTTGCTGTAGCTAGTCGTGCAGGTTTCTTCAACGTTGGTTTGCCTGGTCAAGCCTATGTTGGTTGGGTATTTGCAGGGTGGTTTGCCTTGTCAAATCCTGATATGCCTCGTCCAATTCTTATTCTAGCAACAGTCATCATCGCTATGGTCGCTGGTGGTATTGCAGGTTCTATTCCAGGTATTTTGCGTGCCTACCTTGGAACCAGTGAAGTTATCGTCACCATCATGATGAACTACATCTTGCTTTATTCATGTAACTATATCATTCGTGAAGTTTTTGCGGATAGTTTGATGAAGAATACAGATTCTACTGTCAATGTATCAGCTAATGCTTCTTACCAGACAGAGTGGTTGCGTGCATTGACAGATAATTCCCGTATGAACCTGGGTATCTTCTTTGCAATCATTGCCGTAGTGGTTATTTGGTTCCTCTTGACCAAGACAACCCTTGGTTTTGAAATTCGTTCAGTTGGTTTGAACCCAACAGCCTCTGACTACGCAGGTATGTCAGCTAAACGTACTATTATTCTTTCAATGGTTATCTCAGGAGCTCTTGCAGGTCTTGCAGGTGCTATTCAAGGTCTTGGAACCTTCCAAAATGTCTACATTCAAAGTGGTAACCTGGATATTGGTTTCAATGGCATGTCTGTTGCCCTCTTGGCTTCAAACTCACCACTGGGAATTCCTTTGGCAGCCTTCCTCTTCGGTGTCCTTTCTGTTGGTGCACCAGGTATGGTTCGTGCCCAAATTCCACCTGAATTGATTAACGTTGTTACAGCGTCTATCATCTTCTTTATCGGTGTGAAATTTATCTTTGAGCAGTTGCTTAAAGCCAAAAATAAAGCGAAAGGAGCGAAATAAGATGAATATTTCAATTCTTGCCTTACTCATTTCGCAGATGTTGATTTACTCAGCACCTTTGATTTTTACTAGTCTTGGTGGTGTATTCTCTGAGCGTGGCGGTATTGTAAACGTTGGTTTGGAGGGGATCATGGTTATTGGTGCTTTTGCTGGTGTTGTCTTCAACATTGAGTTTGCTGAAACATTTGGCAAAACAACTCCTTTGCTAGCTATTCTTGTTGGTGGTCTGGCAGGTATCCTATTTGCTGCCATTCATGCTATTGCTACCATTTATCTCCGTGCGGACCACGTTGTATCTGGTACAGTATTGAATCTTTTGGCACCAGCCTTGAGTGTTTTCCTTGTAAAAGTTATTTACAACAAGGGGCAAACAGATAGTATCACCCAGTCATTTGGTAAATTTTCATTCCCTATCCTGGCTGATATTCCTGTTATTGGAGATATTTTCTTCAAGAATACGAGTTTGATGGGTTATGTTGCCATTGCAACGGCATTCTTGGCTTGGTTCATCCTTTATAAGACCAAGTTTGGACTTCGTCTGCGTTCAGTTGGTGAACACCCACAGGCTGCTGACACGCTTGGTATCAATGTTTATGCAATGCGTTCTGCAGGGGTCTTGATTGCTGGATTCCTTGGTGGTGTTGGTGGTGCCGTAAGCGCCCAATCCGTAAACATCAACTTCTCTGCAACAACTATCGTGGGTTCGGGTTTCATCGCCTTGGCCGCAGTTATCTTTGGTAAGTGGAATCCAATTGGTGCAATGTTAGCCAGTCTCTTCTTTGGTTTATCTCAAAGTTTGGCAGTAGTTGGAAGTCAGCTTCCAGGTTTGAAAGATATCCCAACCGTCTATCTTCAAATCGCCCCATATCTTATCACAGTAGTTGCCCTCTCTGCTTTCTTCGGAAAAGCAGTCGCACCAAAAGCAGACGGTATTAACTATATTAAATCCAAGTAAGGTGGTTGGATAAAAATCCCCATCTAATTGAAATCTGAATAAGTTAAATAGCTTAGAATGTAGGTCTCTGACAAGGATATTCTAAGCTATTTTTTTATATTTTTATGGTATACTGGATACTTGATAAGTAGGCTAGGAGGATAGATATGACGAGACGTTTAGTACTAAACATTGCCATGAGTTTGGATGGTTTTATTGCCAGAACAGATGGAAGCTATGATTGGATAGTAGGGCAAGGAACAAATCAATATGATACTGCCCTGCAATTCGATAATCCCGCTTTTTTTAATGCTTGTGATACAGTCATCATGGGGCGAAAATCACTGGAAGATTGCCCTTTGGAGATGGTTGAGGGATATCAGAATAAGCAATTTATTATCGCTAGTCGTAGGGCACAGACGGATTATGACAATGTTCGATTTGTGCAGGACATTGTTGCAGAAATTGAGCGATTGAAAGCAGAAGAGGGAAGTGATATCTGGCTTTTTGGTGGTGCAGGGTTGGTACAGACTTGTTTGGAAGCCAAATTGATTGACCATTTCATCATCGGTATTATTCCAACAATCTTAGGAGAAGGGATTTCTCTTTTTGATAAGCTTTCAGATGAGCAGAAGTTGACCTTGGTAGAAACTACAGTTACAGATGGCATTGCTATGTTGCGTTATGACGTTCGGAATTAAAAAAGGTGGACCGTAATGGGTTCACCTTTTCTATATATCTTAGTTTTTAACACCAGCAGCAATTTCTGGGTTGGCGAAAGCATCGTCAATGATGTCTTTCAATTGCTTAGCAGAAGCTTGCATTTTTTGCAATTCAGCATCATTCAATGGGATGTTTACTGGACGAACGATACCGTGTGCACCGATAATAGCTGGTTGACCGATGAAGACATCTTCAACACCTTCGTATTGACCTGCTTGGTATACAGACAATGGAAGAACTGCATTTTCATCATCAAAGATTGCTTTAGTAATACGAGCAAGGGCAACACCGATACCGTAGTATGTTGCACCTTTTTTGTTGATGATTGAGTAAGCTGCATCACGAACAGATACGAACAAGTCAACAAGACCTTGCTCATCGATATCGCGGTTATCTTGCAACCAGTCGTACAATTTCACACCAGCAACGTTAGCGTGTGACCAAACTGCGAATTCGGAGTCACCGTGCTCACCCATGATGTAGGCGTGTACTGAACGTGCGTCGATACCAATTTTTTCAGCCAAGGCTTGACGGAAACGAGCTGAGTCAAGTGACGTACCTGAACCGATAACGCGCTCTTTAGGGAAACCAGAGAATTTCCAAGTTGAGTAAGTCAATACGTCAACTGGGTTAGCAGCAACAAGGAAGATTCCGTTGAAACCAGATTTAACGATTTCAGTAACGATTTGTTGGTTAATACGAAGGTTTTTCTCAACCAACTCAAGACGAGTTTCACCTGGTTTTTGTGGCAAACCTGCTGTCAATACAACCAAGTCTGCATCGTGAGCGTCAGAGTACTCAGCAGAGTAGATTTTTTTAGGGAATGTGAAGGCCAATGCGTGGCTCAAGTCTTCTGCATCACCTTGAGTACGGTCTTTGTTGATATCGATGATACCCAATTCTTGACCAATCCCTTGGTTAACAAGAGCATAAGCATAAGCAGAACCTACGGCACCGTCACCGACAAGGATAACTTTTTTGTGTTGTTTAGTTGCAGTCATTCTAAACATCTCCTTAGTTTTATTTGGGGATGACATCATCCCGACCATCTTCCATTCTAGCACTTTTTAAAGGTTTTGTCACTTGTGAAAGGGGCTTTGAAAATGTTTACATGCTGGTTTCCAACAAAGAGTTTTATGGCAAAATATGATATAATAGAGGCACAATGACTGTTGAAAGAGGCATATAATGCAAGATAAAAACTTAGTAACGGTAAATCTGACCAATGAGATGAAGTCATCTTTCATCGACTATGCTATGAGTGTTATCGTTTCACGTGCGTTGCCAGATGTACGTGATGGTCTCAAGCCTGTTCATCGCCGTATTTTGTATGGAATGAATGAGTTAGGGATTACACCAGACAAACCCCATAAGAAATCAGCCCGTATTACAGGGGATGTTATGGGTAAATACCACCCACACGGTGATATTGCCATTTATGAGGCTATGGTCCGTATGGCGCAATGGTGGTCTTACCGTCATATGTTGGTAGATGGACACGGAAACTTTGGCTCCATGGATGGTGACGGAGCCGCTGCCCAGCGTTATACAGAAGCTCGTATGAGCAAGATTGCGCTTGAAATGCTCCGTGATATTAACAAAAATACTGTAAACTTTGCGGACAACTATGATGCCAATGAGCGTGAGCCAGAAGTTCTACCGGCTCGCTTCCCTAACCTTTTGGTCAACGGTACGACAGGTATCGCTGTTGGTATGGCGACCAACATTCCGCCACATAACTTGGGCGAAACCATCGAAGCTGTGAAGCTGGTGATGGACAATCCAGAGGTAACCACTCGTGACATCATGGAAGTCTTGCCTGGTCCTGACTTTCCGACGGGTGCCTTGGTTATGGGCAAATCTGGTATTCACCGTGCCTACGAAACAGGGAAAGGCTCTATTACCCTCCGTTCTCGTACAGAGATTGAAGAATATGGCAATGGTCGTGAACGGATTGTCGTAACCGAGTTTCCATACATGGTCAACAAGTCCAAGGTTCAAGAGCACATTGTCAAATTGGTGCAAGAAAAGCGCATCGACGGGATTACAGCTGTTCGGGATGAATCCAACCGCGAAGGCGTACGATTTGTTATCGAAGTTCGCCGCGATGCTTCTGCCAATGTTATTTTGAATAATCTCTTCAAGCAAACTCAGTTGCAGACTAATTTCAGTTTCAATATGTTGGCCATCCAAAACGGGGTGCCGAAAATTCTTTCTGTCCGTCAGATTTTAGAATCTTATATTGAACACCAGAAGGAAGTAGTCACTCGTCGTACGCAATTCGATAAAGAAAAAGCAGAAGCGCGGGCTCATATCTTGGAAGGCTTGCTGATTGCCCTTGACCACATTGATGAGGTCATTCGCATTATCCGTAATTCAGAAACGGACGCTATTGCCCAGGCTGAGTTGATGGAGAAATTTGAGCTTTCTGAACGTCAGAGTCAGGCTATTCTTGATATGCGTCTCCGTCGTTTGACAGGCTTGGAACGTGACAAAATTCAGTCTGAATATGATGAGCTGATTGCCTTGATTGCTGATTTGGCTGATATTTTAGCTAAACCAGAGCGTGTTGTCACGATTATCAAGGAAGAATTAGATGAAGTCAAACGCAAGTACGCTGACCCACGTCGTACAGAATTGATGGTCGGAGAAGTTCTTTCTCTTGAAGATGAGGACTTGATTGAGGAAACAGATGTCTTGATTACCCTGTCAAATCAAGGGTACATTAAACGTCTGGCTCAGGATGAATTCCAGGCTCAGAAACGTGGTGGACGTGGTGTTCAAGGAACAGGTGTCAAGGACGATGATTTTGTGCGTGAGTTAGTTTCGACTAGCACCCATGATCGCCTCTTGTTCTTTACCAATAAAGGTCGTGTTTATCGTTTGAAGGGGTATGAAATCCCAGAATATGGTCGTACGGCTAAAGGATTGCCAGTTGTCAACTTGCTCAAGTTGGAAGAAAATGAAGCAATCCAGACCATCATCAATGTGACCAAGGACCAGGAAGCAGACAGCTATCTCTTCTTCGCAACCCGTCAAGGTGTTGTCAAACGGACCAGTGTTTCAGAATTCGCTAATATTCGACAAAGTGGTCTTAAGGCCTTGAATCTGAAAGAAGAAGATGAATTGATTAACGTCTTCTTGACAAATGGTCAGGCGGATATTATCATGGGAACCAAATTTGGTTACTCTGTTCGCTTTACAGAAACAGATGTTCGGAATATGGGGCGTACTGCAACGGGTGTTCGTGGTATCAATTTACGTGAGGGAGATCAGTTGGTTGGTGCGACCATGATTGCAGATGACCAGGAAGTTCTTGTTTTGACGGAGAAAGGCTTTGGTAAGCGGACACCAGCCAGCGAATATCCTACCAAAGGCCGTGGTGGTAAGGGGATTAAGACCCTCAAAGTTGCTGAGAAAAATGGTTCTCTGGCAGGTTTGACAACGGTATCTGGTGATGAGGACATTATGGTCATTACCGATACAGGTGTAATTATTCGTACAAGTGTTGCCAATATTTCCCAAACTGGTCGTTCAACCATGGGTGTCAAGGTAATGCGTCTAAACGATGAGGCAAAAATTATGACATTTGCACTGGTAGATGCTGCAGATGCTAAGAATGAAGAAGAGCAGGAGTAGTTGTATGTTAAAACGTACTAAAAATAAAAAAGGAAAAAGTGGGATTTGGCGTAATCTTCTAGCTTTGCTGCTGGTTTTGATTTCCCTGGCTCTCATCTTTAACACCTCTATCCGTAATTTTATAATTGGATGGAATACCAATAAATATCAGATTTCAAAAGTCACTGCTGAGGACATTGAAAAAAACAAAGAGGCAGAAACGACTTTTGATTTTGAACAGGTTCAGGCAATTTCAACGGAAGCCATATTAGCGGCCCAGTGGGAAGCCCAACGGTTGCCTGTAATTGGTGGTATTTCAATCCCAGAACTTGGCATCAATTTACCTATTTTCAAAGGTGTGGGGAACACATCTCTAATGTACGGTGCTGGAACCATGAAGGAAACCCAGGAAATGGGGAAAGGGAATTATGCTTTGGCTAGTCACCACATTTTTGGTGTAGCCGGTGCGGCGGATGTTCTCTTCTCTCCATTGGATAGGGCCCAGAATGGTATGAAAATCTATATCACTGACAAGACCAATGTCTATACTTATGTGATTGACAGTGTGCAGACAGTTACACCTGAGAGTGTCTATGTCATTGATGATGTAGAAGGACGTACAGAAGTAACATTGGTAACTTGTGAAGACTATGATGCGACTGCACGGATTATCGTAAAAGGTGTGCTAGAATCAACAACGCCTTATACTGAAACCTCACAAGATATACTTGATTCATTTAATAAATCATATAATCAATATGATTATGGTCAGTAAGGTTTAGGACTGAGAATTTTCTCAGTCTTTTTTCATTTTCTTGCTTGTTTACGAATAAAATAAGTGAGGAGGATTTTATGTACCAAATTGATTTTAAGGAAGAGGCACTTTTGCCGCGAGAAAGATTGTTAGAAGTTGGGGCAGAAAGATTGAGCAATCAAGAATTACTGGCTATTTTTATCCGAACAGGGACTAAAAAAGAGCCAGTTTCTATCCTATCCAATAATCTGCTCAATCGTTTGGAAAATTTGGCAGCCCTTAGAGAATTGTCCATAGAAGAATTGCAGAGTTTGACAGGGATTGGGCGTGTCAAGGCTATTGAAATCAAGGCTATGATTGAATTGGGCAAACGGATCAACCAGTCAGAATTACTCATGAATGAACGGATTTTAGGAAGTGAGAAATTGGGACGAAAGATGATCCAAGAACTTGGAGATAAAAAGCAAGAGCATCTTGTTGCTCTCTATCTCAATACGCAAAACCAGATTATCAGCCAAAAAACGATTTTTATTGGCAGTGTTAATCGGAGTATTGCAGAGCCGAGAGAAATCTTACACTATGCGGTCAAGTCTATGGCAACTTCCATTATCATTGTTCACAACCATCCATCAGGCTCGGTGGAGCCAAGTAAGAATGATTTATTGTTTACTGAGAATTTAAAAAAATCCTGCGATACGCTAGGATTGGTTCTGTTGGATCATTTGATTGTGGGAAATAAGAATTATTATTCCTTTAGGGAGGAGAGTGAGTTATTTTAGAAAGAAAAACAGAGGGTCCTTGGATGAGGATCCTCTGTTACTGTTTATTCACCCTTGCGCATGAAATAGAGTAGGGTTTGTAATTCGCTAGTCAGGTCAACATACTGCACGACAACATCTTTTGGAACGGATAGGTTGACAGGAGAGAAGCTGAGAATGCCTTTGACACCAGCTTCGACTAATATATCGGTTACCTCTTGAGCCTTGATACTTGGGACAGTCAGAATTGCTGTTTGGGCATCTGCTTCCAAAATGCGTTCCTTGATTTCGGAAATGGCATGGATGGGAATATTTTCGTCAACCGTTCCAACTGCAGGATTATCATCGGCTTCAAAGGCCATAACAATTTTCATCTTATTGCGCTCATGGAAACGGTAGTGGAGAAGGGCACGGCCCATATTTCCGACACCAACAAGCATGACATTTGTAATCGAATTGTCATTGAGAATTTCCGCAAAGAAATCCATCAATTCTTTTACATTGTAACCAAAGCCACGGCGACCTAGTTCACCGAAGTAGGAGAAGTCACGGCGTACTGTTGTTGAGTCGATACCGATTGCTTCAGCGATTTCCTTAGAACTAGCCTTTTCAATATTTCCAGCATAAAAGCGTTTGAAAATACGGTAATAGAGAGAAAGTCGTTTGGCAGTGGCGCGTGGGATATCTGCTTTTTTATCGTTTTTCACAAGTTGCTCCTTCAATTTGATAGGTAATTATCAATTCCTAGACCTATCATCTATCATTCTAAATCAATTCTTTCTTCTATTCTAGTCCAAGATTGTGAAAAAATCAACAGATTGGATTGAAAAAGACTAAGCTTGAAATCTTGCTTAGTCTAGTGTTTGAAAGTAGCGGTAGAGGTCGCCGATTGTACCTCTATAATCTAATTCTTGACCATCTTGTGTTAGTTTGGTCACAGGATAGTAATCAGGAAGAGTGAGGCAACCAGAGAAGGCCAGTTTGGCAGCATCCAGATTGTCAAACTCCTGTTTTCTATCTATTTTGTATGCATCTTGATAGTGAACAACGATCATCATTAACCTTCCTTTGTAAACAGGTCACGGTCTACCAGACTATCCATCAAGAAATAGAATTTTTCTTGAATGACCTTGTTACCATTTTCTTTAAAGATATTAACCAGATGCAAACCAGATTTGTCTGTAATGTTGATTTTAAAGCCAGTAAGTTCTTTATTGACAATAATCTTTAAAAGAAAACCTTGATTTGAGTTGGGAACTTCTTCTAGTAGGCGAGTGAGTTGATAGTGTCCTGCTTTGGTTTGTTCAAATGTTGTATCTCGCAGGGTATATTTTTTGATGTTAGGGCTAATGTGATAAGTAAATGCGCAATCTTTTAGGCTTACTGTTTGTTGAAAGGCCATTTTATCCTCCAATGATGTTTTGTAATTCAGTGAGGAGAGCGTCAATCTCTTCTAGGGTATTTGTTTCAGATAGGCTGATACGGATAGACTCTTTCAGTCGTTGGGAATTTGTTCCATACATGGCTTCCAGCACATGACTGTTCTGAACAACGCCAGCAGTGCAAGCTGATCCACTAGATACAGCAATGCCTGCCAAGTCTAGTCGCATGAGGACTTGCTCATTGAGCTTATTAGGGAAACCGATGTTGATAACATGAGGGAGATGGGGACCTGCTTGGTTGATGTAAAATGAATAGCCATCTAATCCAGCTAGGAGGTGATTTTTCAAGCCTTGGATGTGATGAACATTACTGTCAAGTTGATAGACCTGTTCTTGAAGAGCAAGTGCCATGGCAGCAATGGCTGGAAGGTTCTCTGTGCCTGCTCGGTGTTGATTTTCTTGCTTCCCTCCATGAATAAGGGAATCAAATCCCTGCAAGCGACTGTATAGAAAACCGACTCCTTTTGGTCCGTGGAACTTATGGGCAGAAGCAGCTAGCAAATCAATGCCATAGTCAGCAGGCTTTACATCCATTTTTCCGACGACCTGCACAGCATCTACATGAAATACGGCCTGATGGTTGGCCAATAGTTGACCAATTTCCTTAATAGGAAGGACTTGGCCTGTTTCATTGTTGGCAAACATGGTGCTGACCAAGATAGTATCTGGTCGCAGGGCTTCTTGGATTTGCTGGGCAGTGATGACCTGATTGATTGGCTGAATATAGGTTACTTCAAACCCAAAGCGTTCCTCAAGGTACTGCATGGTATGAAGAACAGCATGGTGCTCGATAGCAGTAGTAATCAGGTGCTTACCCTTGACTTGATTGGCAAGGGCATAGCCTTGAATTGCCAAATTATCTGCCTCAGAACCTCCTGCGGTGAAAATGATGTGATCTGCTGGGACATCGAGTACTTGGGCGATATCCTGTCTGGCTTGGCGTAAAATTTGGTTGGCTTTTCTTCCAGACTGGTGAATACTGGAGGGATTGCCATAGGTTTCTTGTGCTACTTCCAACATCCGTTGGAGAGCAGTGGGAGATAGGGCAGTGGTAGCTGCATTATCTAAATAAATCAAAGAAGGTACTCCTAGTTTTCTTTTTCAGGATTGGTAAACTTGAAGAGTGGGCTGAGTGGTTGGTGCTCTTGGATACGATGGATGGCATTAGCAATCAAGTCACTAGCTGTTAGGAAGGCGATATTCTTAGGTTCTTGTTCCTTGCTTGCAACTGAGTCGGTCACCAAAATTTCCTTAATTGGAGAAGCGTCTAGCAGTTCAGCCGCACTACCAGCGAACAGACCGTGGCTGGCAACGGCGTAAATTTCAGTGGCGCCACCTTCTTGGACAATTTTAGAAGCTTGAGAGAAGGTACGACCAGTATTTAAAATGTCGTCAACCAAGATAGCTTTCTTACCAGCAACCTCACCAATGATGTAGCCCTCTGCACGCTCTGAATCATCTTGGGCATAGTCGATAATGGCAATAGGTGCGTTCAGGAATTCTGCGATGTTACGCGCACGTTTGATACCAGAGTTTTTTGGACTAACGATTACAACGTCATCACCACAGAGCCCTTTTTCCATGTAGTAAGATGCAAAGAGTGGTTCTGTAAGAAGGTTATCAACCGGAATATCGAAGAAACCTTGAATTTGTGAAGCGTGTAGGTCCAGTGTCAATACACGGTCAACACCTGCTTTGACCAGCATATTTGCAACGAGTTTAGCAGTTATTGGTTCGCGTGGAGATGCCGTGCGGTCCTGACGAGCATAGCCAAAGTAAGGCATAACCGCTGTAATAGTGTTGGCACTTGCACGCTTGCAGGCATCAATCATAATCAGCAATTCCCACAAGTGATTGTTGACTGGGTAGCTGGTTGATTGGATGATGTAGACATCGACACCGCGGACAGATTCTTCAATGTTGATTTGGATTTCACCGTCTGAGAATTGGCGTGATGATAATTTTCCTAGTGGAAGGCCAGCTGATGCGGCAATTTTTTCAGCGATGGCACGATTGCTATTGAGTGAGAAGATTTTAATGTTATTTTCACCGAGTGGTTGACCCATTTTCAAGTAACTCCTTTTACACACTAAGCTTTTATGAGAAACATAAAAGAAAATTTTACAATAGATGGTTCTATTCTATCAAAAAAAAGAAATTTTTTCAGTATTCAAGTAAAAAAATCAGCCTTATTGGACTGATTTTCGATGGCTGGCAGTTCGTGCAACCTTACTGCTGGCATATTTAAATTGGATGGAGTTCTTCTTGAGAAATTCTTCGAAGAGAATTTTGCCTTGGTGGGCATCCGTCACTTCAACTTCCAGTTCATAATCCACTTGCCCGGCATATTCATTTTCATCTAGGGCCATCAGTCCGATGGAGGTTTCTTTTTCATGACGTTTGGTAGTCAGGCTCCCCCAGACAGCCAGTTTGTCAATCGGAACATCTGTGGCTGAGATGATGTCGGCAATGTGTCCTGCGGGCAGTTGGAAGTTTTCGATTAACTGATGAGCAGTCTGGATGTCTAGAACTTGATTGTACTCTTGATTGCCAATTTCCTGGGGAATTTTTAAGGTCAGCTCTGCTATTTCCTTAAAAGTCCGTATACGGAGTGAAAAACGGTGGTTCTTCATATCTAAATCAGGAGTGTCAATATAGTGGTTGGTTTGAAGAACAGGGCTTACGTCTGAAAAATCAGAGAGAAGGCGTAGGTACTCGGATTTGGTTAATAAGGTTTTATACTCAATTTCAAGGTGGTTTTTCATGCAGTAAACCCTTTCAATGTGTTATAATAGAATAGTCTTTGTGTTATTCTAATACAATTTAAAAATTTTGACAAGAAAGGGGTAGTATGGACTTTAACTGGGAAGAATTTTTAGACCCCTATATCCAGACAGTAGGTGAGTTGAAGATCAAACTGCGTGGTATTCGCAAGCAGTACCGGAAAGCCAATCGGCACTCTCCTATAGAGTTCGTGACTGGTCGGGTAAAGCCTATTGAATCCATTAAGGAAAAGATGGCCCTACGACAGATTAAGTTAGAAAATCTTGCTCAAGATATGCAGGATATTGCTGGGCTTCGAATTATGGTTCAATTTGTGGACGATATTGAGGAAGTCTTGGCGATTTTACGCAAGCGCAAGGATATGCAAATTGTCCACGAAAGGGATTATATTAACTACCGAAAGGCTTCTGGCTACCGGTCCTATCATGTAGTTATTTCATACCCTGTGGACACCATAAATGGCAATGAAACGGTTCTTGCAGAAATCCAAATCCGTACTCTTTCTATGAACTTCTGGGCGACCATTGAGCATTCCCTCAACTATAAGTATAAGGGAAATTTTCCTGAAGAAATCAAGAAACGCTTGGAAGTGACAGCAAAGATTGCCTATGAATTAGATGAGGAGATGCGAAAAATCCGTAACGACATTCAGGAGGCCCAGGCCTTATTCGATCCTGCACATAGGAAGCTGAATGACGGTGTCGGAAATAGTGATGATACAGATGAAGAATACAGGTAGAAAAAAAATCGCTCTGCTCGCTAGCCGAAATCCAAAGAGTGAGGCAGTTTCCAAAGAACTTTGGACAAAATTGAAAGAAGCAAATTTCATACTGACACCTAAAAATCCTGATATTGTGATTTCAATCGGTGGTGATGGTATGCTCCTGTCGGCCTTTCATAAGTATGAAAAGTTGATTGACCGTGTGCGTTTTGTCGGTATTCATACAGGCCATCTAGGATTTTATACGGATTACCGTGACTTTGAGGTGGATAAACTGATCGAGAACCTCAAGCTTGATACAGGTGCCAAGGTATCCTATCCCATTTTGAATGTCAAGGTCAAACTACTGGATGGTCGGGTTATGGAGGCGCGTGCTCTGAATGAGGCGACCATCAAGCGTTTATCCAAAACCATGGTGGCAGACGTCATTATCAACAATGTACCGTTTGAACGCTTTAGGGGAGATGGCATCTCAGTATCTACTCCAACAGGTTCGACGGCCTACAATAAGTCCTTAGGTGGTGCTGTTTTACATCCGACTATTGAGGCCTTGCAGATTGCAGAAGTAGCCAGTCTAAATAACCGCGTTTATCGCACACTAGGGTCATCTATCGTGGTTCCCAAGAAAGACAAGATTGTCATTGAGCCCAAGCATAGTGACCGCTATTCGATTGCTGTTGATAATAAGACCTATGTCTATGACAACATTGAAAAAATTGAGTACCAGATTGACCAGCATAAAATTCACTTTGTTGCGACCCCCAGCCATACAAGTTTCTGGAACCGTGTGAAAGATGCCTTTATCGGAGAGGTGGAGTAATGCGGTTTGAATTTATAGCTGACCAGCATACAAAAATTAAAACGTTTTTGAAAAAGCATGGTGTTTCAAAGGGCTTGTTGGCAAAAATCAAGTACACAGGTGGCAATATTTGGGTCAATGACATCGAGCGCAATGCAACTTACTTGCTTGATATTGGAGATAGGGTTACAATTGACATACCAGCTGAGGAGGATTTGACTGGAAGTTTGAAACCGATTTCTTTTTCGCTGGATATTGTCTATGAAGATGACCACTTTCTAGCAATCAATAAGCCGGTTGGTTATGCTTCTATTCCGTCAGCTCTGCATTCCTCGACCATTGCTAATTTTGTGAAAGGCTACCTTGTGGAGCAAGATTACGAAAATAAGCAGGTCCATATCGTAACGCGGTTAGATAGAGATACTTCGGGTGTCATGCTCTTTGCCAAACATGGCTATGCCCATGCTCGACTGGACAAGCAGTTGCAGGCCAAGCTCATCCACAAGCGCTATTATGCTCTGGTTAAAGGGGATGGTGTGTTGGAAGCCGAGGGGGATATTATTGCACCGATTGGTCGTCCAGAAGATAGTATTATCACACGCTGTGTGACCAAGAATGGAAAATATGCCCATACTTCCTATCGACTTGTCCAATCTTGGGGGGATATTCATCTAGTGGATATTCAGTTGCACACTGGTAGGACCCACCAGATTCGTGTTCATTTTTCTCACATCGGTTTCCCGCTTTTGGGAGATGATATGTATGGGGGAAGTTTAGAATGTGGTATTCAACGTCAAGCCTTGCATTGCCATCATTTGGCATTTGACAATCCTTTTTCAGCCAAAAGGATTGACTTGGAAGCAAAGCTTCCAGACGATTTTCAGGCTGTTATCAATTTGTTAACTAATAAATAATATATATAAGGAGAATTTTCATGGAAATTCGGAATTTATTTGGTGAAATGAAGCAAAAAATCGTAGGTAAAAAACTGCGTATTGTTTTCCCAGAAGGTACAGATGAGCGTGTCGTGCGTGCAGCAGCTCGTTTGAAATTTGAAGGTTTGGTAGAGCCAATCATCCTTGGTGTGCCAGAAGATGTTCATACCTTGTTGACAGACTTTGGTTTCTCAAACCCTGGTATTACGGTGATTGACCCGAATAATTACGGAAACTTTGATACCATGAAGCAGGAGTTTGTGACTCTTCGTAAGGGCAAGGTTGATGAGGCGCAGGCAGATGAAATCTTGCGTGATGTCAACTACTTTGGTGTTATGTTGGTACAAATGGGCTTGGCTGAAGGTATGGTATCAGGTGCCATTCACTCAACTGCGGATACTGTTCGTCCAGCCCTTCAAATCATTAAAACCAAGCCAGGTGTGCAACGTACTTCAGGTGTCTTCTTGATGGTGAAAGACCAGCACAAGTTTGTCTTTGGTGACTGTGCAATCAACATTGAACCAGATGCGGAAACCTTGGCTGAGATTGCGATCCAATCTGCAGAAACAGCTAAAACATTTGGTATCGATCCAAAAGTAGCTATGATTTCCTATTCAACAAAAGGTTCAGGTTCTGGTCCACGTGTAGACAAGGTTGTTGAAGCTACTCGTATTGCCCAAGAACTCCGTCCAGATCTTTTGATTGATGGTGAGTTGCAGATGGATGCGGCCTTGGTTCCTGATACAGCTCGTTTGAAAGCACCTGGAAGCCCAGTAGCAGGACAAGCCAATGTCTTTGTTTTCCCAGCTATTGAGGCAGGAAACATTACTTACAAGGTAGTTGAGCGTCTTGGTGGCTACGAAGCGGTTGGTCCAGTCTTGCAAGGCTTGAACAAGCCAGTGAACGACCTTTCACGTGGCTGTAGTTCAGAAGATGTCTACAAATTGGGTATTATTACTGCGGCACAAGCGATTGCTGCTGAGTAATCAGATGACATCACTTTTTCGATATTTTAAACCATATAAGAAGGAAACACTATTAGGTCCAGTTTTCAAGTTATTGGAGGCTAGCTTCGAGCTGTTGGTACCTTTGTTGATTGCTTATATGGTTGATAGCATTATTCCAAATGGCAACCGGGGAAACCTGGTTGCTATGCTTTTATTATTGGTCGGTCTTGCTTGTGTCGGAATAACTGTTTCGCTGATAGCTCAATACTTTTCTGCCAAGGCAGCAGTTGGTGTGACAAAGGAGCTTACGAATGATTTGTATCAAAAAGTCCTTTCACTTCCAAAATCTAGTCGAGATATTCTTTCCTCTTCAAGTCTTTTGACCAGACTGACCAGTGATACCTTGCAAATCCAGACAGGAATCAATACCTTTTTACGCTTATTTTTACGAGCTCCCATAGTTGTATTTGGTTCGCTGATGATGGCCTTCTACATTAGTCCAAATTTATCGGTCTATTTCTTAGGAATGATTATCCTCTTACTTATCATAGTGACTGGAATTTCCATCCTGACCAGCCGTATTTACCAATCCATTCGAAAGGAATTAGATGGTTTGGTAGGACAGGTGCGAGAAACGGTTACGGGTTGGAGGATTATTCGTGCATTTGGGCAAAGAGAGCGGGAAATAAAGGCTTTTCAAGGCATCAATCAGCGTTATAAGCAGCAACAACTAGAGGCTGGTTTTTGGTCTAGTCTTTTATCTCCATTGACCTTTCTAGTGGTAAATAGCACCTTACTCATTCTCATCTGGCAAGGAAATACAGCTATTTCAAACAATCTACTGGAACAGGGGATGTTGGTTGCTCTTATCAACTATCTCCTTCAAATTTTGGTTGAGCTGGTTAAGATGATTATGGTTGTGTCTACTCTTAATCAGACCTATATTTCAGTCCAACGCATTCAAGAAGTTTTTGAACAAGAGTCTGAAGATGTGCAAGCTGATTTGCCTGTGGTTAATAGTAGGGATAAGGAATTGGTGTTCTTAGTTCATGACCTTACATTTACTTACCCCCAATCAGCTGAAAAATCCTTGGTTAACATAAGTTTCCAACTGCGCAAGGGGCAATTCATGGGAATTATTGGAGGGACTGGAGCAGGTAAGTCCACCCTAGTGGATTTATTGCAGGCACTCTATTCTTTACCGACCAGCCAACTTTCTATCTATATGGATGGAAAAAGTCCTAAGAATGTAAAAGAGTGGCGCCGGCAAATTGCTATCGTTCCACAGCAAGCACAGCTTTTTGCTGGAACTATTCGTTCTAATCTATCTTTAGGATTGGAAAGTGTATCAGATAGTGATTTGTGGGTGGCCTTAGCAATTGCTCAAGCTAAATCTTTCATAGAGGACAAGGGTGGTTTAGATAGTCCTGTAGAAGCCTTTGGGAAGAATTTTTCTGGTGGGCAACGTCAACGCTTGACCATTGCACGTGCTATTTTGCAGAAAGCACCGATTTTGATTTTAGATGACGCGACCTCTGCCTTGGACTACCTAACAGAAAGTCGCTTATTGGCTGCGATTCGTCGTGAATTGCCAGAGCAAACCTTAATAATGGTGTCGCAGAGGACTAATAGTTTGCGGGCAGCTGATCAGATTTTAGTCTTGGATCAAGGGCGTCAAGTTGGACTTGGTCGCCATGAAGACTTGCTGAGAAGCTCTGCTATTTACCAAGAAATCGATCAATCACAACATAGGGAGGAGGGCAGCCATGAAACAATCTAGTTTTAAGGAACTGGTCAAATTGGTTTTCAAACAGCCACTCCGAATGTTCTTGATGTTGGTGGGAAGTTTAGCGCAAGTGCTTTTGACAGTCTATCTGCCGATTTTGATTGGTCAGGCAGTTGATGCAGTTTTGATAGCAGACAGTCAGGTCTTGCTCGGTATTCTTGGAAAAATGGTTATGGTTATCTTGCTTAATACGCTGGTGCAATGGTATCTCCCGCTCCTAACTAATCGCTTGGTTTACGGAATGGTGGCTGATTTGCGGGAACAAGTCTATGTGAAGCTGCACCATATGCCCCTAGCTTATTTAGACCGTCAATCAGTCGGCGATTTAGTAGCGCGATTTTCAAGTGATAGTGAGCAATTAACAAATGGTCTCTTGATGATCTTTAATCAATTTTTCATTGGTATCTTGATTATTTTCCTAACCATTTTTACAATGGCTAGACTGGACATGACCATGATGTTGGTCGTTGTGGCTCTGACCCCTGTTTCTCTGCTTGTGGCACGCTATATTGCTAAGAAATCCTATGGTTATTATAGAAAGCAAACTCAGGCGCGTGGCCAGCAGTCCCAGTTGCTTGAGGAATCAATTAGTCAATTGACACTGGTTCAGTCTTTCAATGCTCAAGAGCAATTTACGAAGCATTTTCAGGTCGTCAATGACCAGTATGCAGCCTATTCCCAACAAGCTATCTTTGCCTCTTCGACAGTCAATCCTAGCACTCGCTTTGTCAACGCCCTTATTTATGCTTTACTAGCTGGACTTGGCGCGCTGAGAATTATGGCAGGGAATTTTACAGTGGGATCGCTGACAACCTTTCTCAACTATGCTAGTCAGTACAGCAAGCCTTTTAATGATATTTCTTCTGTCCTATCGGAATTGCAGAGCGCCTTAGCTTGTGCAGACAGGCTCTTTGCTATCTTGGCTCAAGACAGTATTATCGATCGGGCAGAGCGGAAAATTGATTGGGAGGAGTTGAAGGGGGCTATTTCCTTTGAAAATGTGTCTTTCTCTTACAGAGATAATCAATCATTGATTGAAGCTCTAAATATTGACGTTAAATCTGGGCAGAAAGTTGCCATTGTTGGACCGACAGGAGCTGGTAAATCAACCATGATTAACTTGCTCATGCGTTTCTACGATGTAACGGCTGGTCAGATTGTTTTAGATGGGGTTTCGATTAGCCAGTATAGTCGTGAAGACCTTCGCAGACAGATTGGCATGGTCTTACAGGAGACCTGGATTAAATCTGGCACCATTCATGATAATATTGCCTATGGCTATCCAAATGCCACGCGGGAATTGGTTATTGAGGCAGCTAAGGCAGCCAATGCAGACTTCTTTATTCGTCAGCTTCCGCAGGGCTACGATACGGTGCTATCAGATGGCGGCTCTTCTTTATCACAAGGGCAACGTCAGCTCTTGTCCATTGCGCGTGTTTTTGTTAAAATACCTAAAATCCTAATTTTAGACGAGGCGACTTCCTCTATTGATACACGGACCGAACTCTTGGTACAAGAAGCCTTTGCTAAATTGATGGAGGGACGGACCAGCTTTATCATTGCCCACCGGCTTTCTACCATTCAATCAGCCGACTTGATTTTGGTCATGGTGGATGGAAAAATTGTGGAACAAGGTAATCATGAAGAATTGATGGCTATGGGGGGCATATATTACAAAATGCAGAATAATCAGCAGATGGAGGATAATGTAACGAATGAAGCGCGATAGCACTGGACACGGGAAATAGTTCATCATTATAAGTGATTGAAATGATTTCAAGAATGTAAGTAAAGTACTGAAGAAGGATTAAATGAATACAATATGGTTAAAAATATTTGATTTTATGCGTTTTTTATAGGACGTTTGAATGCTAGAAAATGTGGAGCTTGTTGGGATATCTTGAAATGATGGATGTGTTTTTGATGAGGTTGTAAATGAGTTGCCGGATATTTTTTCGTTCTGTCAAGTTTTTTTCTTGACAGCTGGTCAAAGTGTGTTATAATAGAACATGTGCTAAATAGCTCTGCTATTTCACCGAATAAAAAAATAAAGAAAAGAGAACATTTTAAAATGGCAGTAAAAATCCGTTTGACTCGTATGGGTTCTAAAAAGAAACCTTTCTACCGTATTAACGTTGCAGACTCACGCGCACCACGCGATGGTCGTTTCATCGAAACAGTTGGTACTTACAACCCACTTTTGGCTGAAAACTCAGTAACTCTTAAAGAAGAGCGTGTACTTGAGTGGTTGGCAAAAGGTGCACAACCATCTGATACAGTTCGTGCCCTTCTTTCAAACGCTGGCGTATTGAAGAAATTCCACGAGCAAAAATTCTCTAAATAAGAACAGTAAGCGAGAACACTTATGGACATGATTGAAAATCTCATTATTGCGATTGTGAAACCTTTGATTTCACAGCCTGATAGCTTGACAATTAAAATTGTTGATACACCTGAATTTTTAGAATATCATTTGGATTTGGATAAATCTGATATTGGCCGTATCATTGGGAAAAAAGGACGCACAATTTCTGCAATCAGAACGATTGTTTACTCTGTTCCAACAAGTGATAAAAAAGTTCGTTTAGTGATTGACGAGAAAGAATAGAAAGTCACCATTTGGTGGCTTTTAACTTAGATAAAGGGGCTATGCCCCTTTTTATACTTTTTGAAAATCAAAAGCAGATATTGTTGACTTGATTTGATGAGTGAAAAGCTCCAGTGGAGGTTTTCATCCTGTTACCTTGAAACAAAATAGTAACAGGTTTCTATCCGTTCAGAGAATCAAAGATGTTCGCTCTATCACCAAGCTCCAAAGGTTCCACGAACCTTTAGAGTTGGTCTATTTTTGATTTTCATTGAGTATGAACATATAGAAAGGGTGAAAAGATGAATCTGATTTGGACCTATTTGAAAAAATATCCTAAGTGGATTGCCTTGGACTTGTTGGGAGCCTTCTTATTTGTAGTGGTAAACTTGGGCTTGCCGACATTTTTGGCGAGAATGATTGACCAAGGAATTACAAAAAATGATGTTGGTCAGCTCTATTATTGGGCGGGCATGATGGGCTTAATCGTCTTGCTTGGAATTCTTGGACGAATAACGCTTGCCTATGCAGCTGGTCAGTTGACAACCAATATCGTCAAAGATATTCGAAATGATTTGTACGAGAAAATTCAGGACTATTCTCATAACGAGTATGAGCAGATTGGTGTTTCTTCTCTGGTTGCTCGTATGACTAATGATGCTTTTGTCTTGATGCAGTTTGCGGAGATGGTATTGAAGCTGGGAATTATCACTCCTTTGATGATGATTGCTTCTGTCATTATGACCTTGGTAACCAGTCCGAGTCTAGCTTGGACAGTCGCAGTAGCCATGCCGTTTCTTGTTATCGTTATTTTCTATGTAGCAACTAAAACCCGCCCTCTATCAGAAACACAGCAAAAACGCTTGGATACCATCAACCAGTATGTTCGTGAAAACCTCATGGGCTTGCGGGTTATTCGAGCTTTTACTCGGGAAGAATTTCAAGAGGAGCGTTTTGCGGCAGTCAATGAAGAATACACAGAAACATCCAAAAAACTCTTTAATCTGACTGGTTTAACAGAGCCTCTCTTTGTGCAGATTATCATTGCTATGATTGTGGCCATTGTCTGGTTTGCTTTGGAACCCTTGAAAACAGGCAGTCTGCAAATCGGTGATTTGGTAGCCTTTATAGAATATAGTTTCCACGCGCTTTTCTCATTCTTGCTCTTTGCCAACTTGTTTAACATGTATCCACGGATGTCAGTATCGAGCCAACGGATTCAGGAAGTCTTGGACATGCCCATTTCCATTTCTAAGAATGAAGATGGCATTACTGAAACAGACACTCGTGGTTATTTGGAATTTGAAAATGTAACCTTTGCCTATCCTGGTGAAACGGAATCTCCTGTTCTTCACAATATTTCATTTCAGGCTAAGCCTGGGGAAACCATTGCCTTTATTGGTTCGACTGGTTCTGGTAAGTCTTCTTTGGTGCAGTTAATTCCGCGTTTTTATGATGTGACACTTGGTCGTATCTTGGTGGACGGTGTGGATGTCAGACGCTACAATCTAAAGGCACTTCGTAGCAAGATTGGCTTTATTCCGCAGAAAGCTCTGCTATTTACCGGAACCATCGCAGAAAACCTCAAGTACGGGAAGCTAGATGCGAGTTTGGCGGAGTTGCAGGAAGCGACGGATGTGGCTCAGGCCAAGGACTTTATCGAGAGCAAGGAAGAGAAATTCGACACCCATCTAGCAGAGGGCGGAAGTAACCTGTCGGGCGGGCAAAAGCAACGTTTGTCTATTGCCCGTGCCATTGTCAAACAGCCAGACATTTATATTTTTGATGATTCCTTCTCAGCCTTGGACTATAAGACGGATGCCATTTTGAGAGCTCGTTTGAAGGAAGTAACGGAACATGCGACGGTGCTGATTGTAGCTCAACGGGTCGGAACCATTATGGATGCCGACCAGATTATCGTGCTAAACGAGGGTGAAATCGTTGGTCGTGGTACTCACAATGAATTGATGGAAAGCAATGAGATTTACCGTGAAATTGCCAACTCCCAGCTTAACCGTCAATCCTTGACAGAAGAATAGGAGGAATGTATGAAGAATTCATCAGTATTTACCCGTGTTTGGGGCTACCTACGTCGTTACAAATCTTCTGTATTTTTAGCTGTTTTTCTAAAGACCATCAGTGCAGTCATGAATGCCTTGGAACCCTTTGTGTTGGGGCTTATCATCACAGAATTGACCAAGAATTTGCTGGACATGGCAAATGGAGTAGCAGGGGCTCAACTAAACTATTCCTACATCGCCATCATGCTTGCCATCTATGCCCTGCGCGCTCTGATGTATGAAATCGGTGCCTATGGTTCTAACTATTTTATGACCAAGGCAGTGCAGGGGGCGACCAAGGAACTGCGTCAGGACTTGAGCCATAAGATTAACAAAATTCCTGTTTCTTATTTTGACAAGCACCAGTATGGTGATTTACTTGGACGTTTTACAAGCGATGTGGAAACTGTGTCGAATGCCCTGCAACAAAGTTTCCTTCAGTTAGTCAATGCTGTTCTGACTCTCTCTCTAGCCATTTTCATGTGTTTCTGGTTGGATGTATCCCTAGCACTTGTAGTCGTAACCTTGGTTCCAGTGACCTATTTTGGTTCCAAGTTTGTCATGGGCAAATCCCAACCCTACTTTAAACAACAGGCTGATGCGCTTGGCCGTTTGAATGGCTTTGTCCAAGAAAACCTTACTGGTTTTAACGTCCTCAAGCTCTACGGTCGTGAAGAGTTGTCCACGCAAGAATTTCGCCAGATAACTGCTGACTTGCAGGAAGTTGGCTTCAAGGCTAGTTTCATGTCTGGCTTGCTCATGCCCCTGGTACACGGTTTGTCAAACATTGCCTATGTCGTCGTGGCCTTACTTGCTGGTCTGAAAGTCCTTGCGGGTACATTGACAGTTGGTAATATGCAGGCCTTCGTCCAATACGTCTGGCAGATTTCTCAGCCCGTCCAAACCTTGACCCAGTTGGCACCCCAGTTGCAGTCTGCTAAATCTTCCCTTGAACGCATCTTTTCAGTCCTAGATGAGCTTGACGAAGAAGACGCAAATGCGCTAGAGTTGTCAGCTAGTCTGACCGGACAAGTCAGCTTTGAACTGGTCGAATTCGGCTATTCAGAAGATAAGCCACTTATCCGTAATTTTACTCTTGATGTGAAACCAGGTGAAATGGTGGCGATCGTTGGACCAACAGGGGCTGGTAAGACAACCCTCATCAACCTGCTCATGCGTTTCTATGATGTCACATCTGGTGCTATCAAGGTGGATGGTCAGGATATTAGAAAGATTTCTCGTCAATCCTACCGTAGTCAATTTGGTATGGTCTTGCAGGATGCTTGGCTCTACGAAGGGACCATCAAGGAAAACCTGCGTTTTGGACGTCTGGATGCGACGGATGAAGAAATTGTTGAGGCTGCCAAAGCTGCCAATGTCGACCACTTTATCCGCACCCTGCCTGGTGGTTACAACATGGAAATGAACCAGGAATCCAGCAATATTTCCCAAGGTCAGAAACAGCTCTTGACTATTGCGCGTGCCTTGTTAGCGGACCCAGCCATTCTCATCCTTGATGAAGCGACTTCTTCCGTTGATACACGTTTGGAACTCCTCATTCAAAAGGCTATGAAGCGATTGATGAAGGGGCGGACCAGTTTTGTCATCGCCCACCGCTTATCAACCATTCAGGAAGCTGATAAGATTTTGGTCTTGAAGGATGGGCAGATTATCGAACAAGGCAACCACGACAGTCTTTTAGCAGACAAGGGTTTCTATTATAATCTGTATCAAAGTCAGTTTAGTCAATCCAATACTCTTCGAAAATCAAAAAGCAGACGTTGTTGACTTGATTTGATGAGTGAAAAAATCCTGTGGATTTTTTCAGCCTACTACCTGAAGATGCGAAAGTAGTAGGGGGCTATCTGCTCTTGGAGAAGCGAACTTCGTTCGTTCTATTTCTAACCTCCAAAGGTTCCCCAAACCTTTGGAGCTAGCCTGATTTTGATTTTCATTGAGTATACATAAAACGAACTCCCTTGTCGGTGAAGACTGGGGAGTTTTCTCATATAATTTTTTGTAAAAATTTATTGGTAATTTCTACTTGAAGGTTTTTCTCTTCAGTAGAAGGCAGGGAGTCCCCTATAATGAATTTTTGTTTTGATTGACAGTATCAATAATTAGTTCTATAATAAATGTATCAATATATAAAGCACAAGGTGTCGGAACGATACTTGATTCGACTAACCATATTACCATTAAACTAAGTATTAGCGTGAAGGAAGGCGATGGAGTTGTACCTATTAACATAAATAAAATGATTTACGTTTTAATTTAAAAGCGTTGCCGCAAGATACGGTACTGTGGAGGATAGCAATGAAAAAAATAATTGGTCTATTTATTTTGCTTATTTCAGTTTTATTATTAGAACCATCTGGAAATCTAGGTGTTTCTGCTTTAGAAAATGATAGTACAGTCGTTGAAAAAATAAGTTCAACTGATGAACATTTAGTTGAATTTATCAGTCATGGTGCTTCAGAATATGAACCAGGAACCTTTAGAATGACATTAAAAGTGGGTGAAAAAGGACAAATTCTTCGTCCTCAGAATTCCCCATTGAAAGATTTTCGTTATTCATTTGAAATGACGGTAAGGGACCCATCTATCATCTCATTTGATGAGCAGGGGAATTGGGAGGCGCTAAAAGTTGGAAAAACAGAAGTCATTCCAAATTTTCCAAGTGGTGATAGTATACAGGCTAAAAAGTTTCAAGAAGAATTGGCTAAGTCACCGTTAAAATTAATAGTTAATGAGGTGAAGGTTGGTTGGGAAGTTACAGTTGTAGAAGCAGATTTTTTTGATGGCAGACCAATGTATCGTTTTTACAATCCCAATAATAAAGAGCATTTTTACACAGGGTCAGTTGATGAGCGAGATTTCCTAACCAAAATAGGTTGGGGTTCTTATGAGGGAATCTCTTGGTTGTCACCTGCATCAGGTCAAGCTGTATATCGCCTTTATAATCCAATATTGAAGGATCACCACTATACAATAGACACACATGAGGTGGATATTTTAACTAGTCAGTATAATTGGATAAATGAGGGTATTGCTTGGTATTCAGGTGGTGATACGCATGTTCACCGATTATTCCATAGCAGTCTTACATCGGGCTCACATCATTATACTACCGATGAGAACGAGGTGAAAATCCTTCAAGAACGTGGTTGGAAATATGAAGGTATTGCTTGGTATGGTAAATAACAAAGTGAAATTTTAGGTAGATCTTCTATACTAGTATATGAACGAACTCCCTTGTCAGTGATGACAGGGGAGTTTTCTCATATACATGTTTGTAACATTTAATAGGCAATTTCTGCTAGTAGATTTTCAGCTGTAGTGGTAGGGAGGATGCGAACGCGATTGAGAGTGAGCAGGCCGTCACTAGCAGAAGCCAAACCGTTGTTGGTTGTGACACCTAGTTTGTAGCCTGCTTGTTCAGTCAAGGCAACTGTATCAGCTGAATAGCGACCACCAGGATAGGCAATGGCGATGGTGTTTTGCTGTAGCTGACTATCTAGATAGGCCTTAGATGTAGTCAGTTCTTCGGTTTGTGTTTCAATGGTACTGTATTCCAAGTCTGGATGGTTGACAGTATGACCTTGGAAAGAAAGACCAGCTGCCTGCATTTCCTTGATTTGCTCGATGGTCAGATGACCAGCTTGTTCATATTCTGTAAAACCTGTGATGACGTTATTTGTAGCCTTCATCTGATACTGCTTGAGCAGGGGGTAGGCGTGGCTATAGAAATCCCAGAGGCTATCATCAAAGGTTAGCCAGACCACTTTTTTCCCAGCTGGTAAGACATTTTCAGTGAGCACCTTATAGGCCTCTTCAGGTGAAAGCGTGTAATAGTCCGCGTCCTGTAAGGCTTTTAAATGACTTTCAAAGGTTGCAGGGTCAACAATCAAATTTGCATTTGCAGCTTCCTCAGGTGCCATGACATGAATGGCATGGTACATGAGAATAGGTAGTTTGACTGGTTCAGCCTGTACTTCCCAAGTGATAGCTGTTGGACTGGAAGAGCTGGAATTTGTCATAGTTCCTTGTTCTTGTACCTGCTTGGCAGATGAAGAACTGTTGTCTGGTTTGTCAGTTATTTGTTGCGAGACTTTAAATATGAGGAAGCCGAGTAGGATAAACAAAAGAAGTAGGGGAAGTAGGTCTAAGAATCGTTCGATTCTTGTCCGTCTTTTTCGCTTTTGTTTTCTATTTAGAGTAGTCAGTCTGGAATGCTTCATAAAAACTTCTCCCTATAAATATGTATAGATTGATTATACCAAATTTTTTGCCAAAAAGTTAGTCTATTTGATATAATAGTAGAAATACTTTTAAAAGGAGATTACATGGTCGTTAAGATTGGATTGCTTGGATTTGGTACTGTTGCAAGTGGTGTGCCATTTTTATTAGCAGAAAATACAGAAAAGATTGAAAAGGCTGCCCAGGACAGCATTGAAGTAGCAAAGGTTCTAGTAAAAGATGATGTAGAAAAAGAACGCTTGTTGGCTGCAGGTCATGACTACCATTTTGTAACAAATATTGATGAGATTTTAGCGGATGAGGACATTGCCATTGTCGTTGAATTGATGGGACGGATTGAACCTGCTAAAACCTTTATTACACGTGCTCTTGAAGCTGGCAAGCATATCGTCACAGCCAATAAGGATTTGTTGGCGGTTCATGGTAGCGAATTGCGTGCCTTGGCTGAAGAGAAAGGTCTTGCGCTTTATTATGAAGCTGCTGTGGCAGGTGGTATTCCAATCTTGCGTACCTTGGTCAACTCTTTGGCTGCTGACAAGGTCACTCGTATCCTCGGTGTCTTGAATGGTACGTCTAACTTCATGTTGACTAAGATGGTTGATGAAGGCTGGACTTACGAAAAAGCTCTTCAAACAGCGCAGGAACTTGGCTATGCAGAATCTGACCCAACAAATGACGTTGAAGGTATTGATGCGGCTTACAAGGCAGTTATCCTCAGTCAATTTGCTTTCGGGATGACAGTTGATTTTGACCATGTGGCACACAAGGGAATTTCAAACATCACGCCAGAAGATGTAGCAGTGGCTCAAGAATTGGGTTATGTCATTAAACTTGTGGGTGATATTCAAGAAACCACCTCTGGTATTGCTGCCGAAGTATCTCCAACCTTCCTACCGAAAAACCATCCACTTGCTAGCGTCAATGGTGTGATGAATGCTGTATTTGTCGAATCTATCGGTATCGGTCAGTCTATGTACTATGGACCAGGTGCAGGTCAGAAGCCAACAGCAACAAGTGTAACGGCTGATATTATCCGTATCGTTCGTCGTTTGAAAGATAATACTATCGGAAAAGCCTTCAATGAATACAGCCGTACGCTTCAATTGGCTGCTCCAAGCGATGTTAAGAGCGAGTACTATTTCTCAATTGTTGCGCCTGATAAGAATGGTAAGATGCTTCGTTTAGCAGAAATCTTTAATTCGGAAGAAATTTCCTTCAAACAAATTTTGCAACAAGCTGCGGATGGTGAAACTGCTCGTTTAGTCATTGTTACCCACGAAATGAGCAAGACACAATTGGAGAATGTGACTGCTAAACTGGCTCAGGAAACTGATTTTACAGTCTTGAATACCTTCAAGGTATTGGGAGAATAAGACATGAAAATTATTATTCCAGCAACATCAGCCAATATCGGTCCTGGTTTTGACTCTGTTGGTGTTGCCCTTTCAAAATACTTGACCATTGAAGTTTTGGAACAAACAGAAGATTGGGTAATTGAACACAATCTTGATCATGTACCCTCAGACAAGAACAATCTTTTGATTAAGACTGCACTAAAAGTGGCTAAAAACTTGCAACCACATCGGATCAAGATGACCAGTGATATTCCATTGGCGCGTGGATTGGGTTCATCCAGCTCTGTTATTGTAGCAGGTATTGAGTTGGCCAATCAGTTGGCAGGATTGAATATGACGGCAGAGGAAAAATTGCTCAAAGCAACTGAAATTGAAGGCCATCCTGACAATGTGGCGCCTGCGATTTATGGTAATCTAGTTATTGCCAGCTATGTCAATAAAAAGGTTCAGGCAGTGGTAACAGAGTTTCCTGAGGCAAGCTTTGTTGCCTTTATTCCGAACTACCCTTTGCGGACCGTTGAAAGTCGTGGGGTGCTACCTTCACAAATGGGCTATAAAAAAGCCGTGGCAGCCAGCGCCATTTCCAATGTAGCTGTTGCCAGTTTGATGGCTGGTGATTTGGAAAAGGCTGGAAAAGCCATTCAGTCAGATATGTTCCATGAACCCTTCCGTCAACTGTTGGTCAAAGAATTTTGTCCAATCAAGCAAACAGCACAAGAATTGGGAGCCTACGCGACCTATTTATCAGGAGCTGGACCAACTGTCATGGTATTGGCATCAAAGGACAAAGAAACTGCCCTCGTGGCTGCTCTTGAACAACTAGACCTAGATGGAACCGTTCATTCTCTCCATGTAGATACCCAGGGTATTCAAGTGCTCTAATTTTCAGCTCCGTGTGAGCTGATTTTTTTCGTAAAAATTCTGACCATAAATTGGATTTCTATTCGTTTTTTGTGCTGTTTTTTGGTATAATATGACCTGTATATTTTAAATTGAAATGAGAAGATGATGAAAGATAAAATTAGGCTTGAATTGGATGGGATTGACATTCGGTTCGACGAGCCCTTAAAAGAATATACTTATACAAAAGTTGGAGGAGCTGTTGATTACTTAGCATTTCCTCGTAACCGTTATGAAATTGTCCGTATTGTCGAGTTTGCCAAGCGTGAAAACATTCCTTGGCAGGTACTAGGCAATTCAAGTAATATTATCGTTCGTGACGGTGGTATTCGTGGATTTGTTATCCGCATGGACAAGCTCAATTCTGTGACTGTTTCGGGCTACACCATTGAAGCAGAAGCAGGGGCTAATCTGATTGAAACGACAAAGGTTGCCCTCTTCCATTCCTTGACAGGTTTTGAATTTGCCTGTGGTATTCCTGGAAGTATTGGCGGTGCTGTCTACATGAATGCTGGTGCCTATGGTGGCGAAATCGCTCATATCTTGGTTTCGGCTCAGATTTTGACACCTGCAGGTTATGTAGAAACACTTGATAACCGTGAGTTACGTTTTGGCTATCGTTCTTCTATTCTACAAGAGAATGGTGCCATTGTTTTATCTGCTAAATTTGCCCTAAAACCTGGTAACTATCCTGTTATCCAAAATGAAATGGCTCGTTTGACCCATTTGCGTGAGTTGAAACAGCCATTGGAATATCCATCATGTGGTTCAGTCTTTAAACGCCCTCCAGGTCATTTTGCAGGTCAGTTGATTATGGAAGCTGGTTTGAAAGGTTACCGTATTGGCGGTGTGGAAGTATCTGAAAAACACGCTGGTTTTATGGTCAATGTGGCTGATGGAACGGCATTGGATTATGAACATTTGATCGCCCATGTGATTGAAGTTGTTGAAAAATCTTCAGGTGTTACGCTGGAGAGAGAGGTTCGTATTATCGGCGACCCTGCTGCTACATAGTCATTCAGTTTATCTTTTATTACGTCGGCATATGAGGAAACTCTTTTTCCTTATTTCCAACTTCAAACACTCCACTGGATTGTTTGAACTCGCTTTGCCGTACTTACGACAGTTACTTGCTATCGCAAGTATTATTTCCAACCTTGCACAGATGTTTGGACTGTGCAAGCTGGCTGCAACTCGTTGCCTAGTACTAAAAGCAAACTGAAAGACTAAACTTTAGCCATCTGGCTCTGTTTAAAAAGAAGGAATTTATGAGAATTGAAAAAGCCAATTATTGAATTTAAACACGTTTCAAAAGTATTTGAAGACAGTGGAACAACTGTATTAAAGGATATTAGTTTTGAATTGGAAGAAGGGAAATTTTATACCCTTTTAGGAGCTTCTGGTTCAGGAAAATCAACGATTTTGAATATTATTGCTGGTTTATTGGATGCGAGTTCAGGCGATATTTATCTGGACGGTCAACGGATAAACGATGTTCCGACCAATAAACGAGATGTCCATACCGTTTTCCAATCCTATGCTCTCTTCCCACATATGTCTGTCTTTGAAAATGTGGCTTTTCCTCTTAAATTGCGCAAGGTTAACAAGGCTGAAATTGAACGCCGTGTGACCGAGGCTCTCCAAATGGTCCGTCTTTCAGGTTACGAGAAACGTTCTATTCAGAAATTGTCTGGTGGTCAACGCCAACGGGTCGCTATTGCCCGTGCCATCATCAATCAGCCCCGCGTTGTCTTGCTAGATGAGCCTTTATCAGCCTTGGACTTGAAATTGCGGACTGAAATGCAGTACGAACTGCGTGAATTGCAACAACGTCTAGGAATTACCTTCGTCTTTGTTACCCATGACCAAGAAGAAGCTCTGGCCATGAGTGACTGGATTTTTGTCATGAACGAAGGCGAGATTGTCCAGTCTGGAACACCAGTGGACATTTACGACGAGCCAATCAACCATTTTGTTGCGACCTTTATTGGTGAATCAAACATTCTTCCAGGTCGAATGATTGAAGACTATCTTGTAGAATTCAACGGCAAACGCTTCGAAGCTGTCGATGGTGGTATGCGTCCTAATGAAGAAGTTGAAGTTGTCATCCGTCCAGAAGATTTGCAGATTACCCTTCCAGAAGAAGGCAAATTGCAGGTAAAAGTCGATACTCAGCTCTTCCGTGGGGTTCACTATGAAATCATTGCTTATGATGACCTTGGTAATGAGTGGATGATTCACTCAACCCGTAAGGCCATTGTGGGAGAAGTGATTGGTCTGGATTTTGAACCAGAAGACATTCATATCATGCGGCTCAATGAAACAGAGGAAGAATTTGATGCCCGTATTGAAGAGTATGTGGAAGTGGAAGAGGTGGAAGATGGCTTGATCAACGCTATCGAGGAGGAACGCAATGAAGAAAACCTCTAGGCTCTTTGCAATTCCCTATGCCCTATGGGTCTTTCTCTTTGTACTCGCACCTGTTGCCCTGATTATCTTCAAATCCTTCTTTGATATTCATGGTAATTTCACTCTGGCTAATTATCAAACTTATTTTAACTCGCCAAATATGACCTATCTGCGAATGAGTTTTAACTCTATTTTTTACGCAGGTATTATTACTCTGGTCACACTTTTGTTTTCCTACCCAACGGCCTATTTCTTGACCAAGCTCAAGCATAGACAGCTTTGGCTGATGCTCATTATTTTGCCAACCTGGGTCAATCTCTTGCTAAAAGCCTATGCCTTTATTGGTATTTTTGGGCAACATGGTTCTATTAACCAGTTCTTAGAATTTATTGGTCTGGGTGCCCAGCAAATTCTCTTCACGGATTTCTCTTTCATTGCTGTTGCAGCCTATATCGAGATTCCCTTTATGATATTGCCAATTTTTAATGCCTTGGATGATTTGGATAAAAATCTCATCAATGCTAGTCGTGATTTGGGGGCAACTTCTTGGCAGACCTTTACAAAAGTTATTTTTCCTCTTTCTATGAATGGGGTCCGTTCTGGTGTTCAGGCGGTTTTCATTCCAAGTTTGAGCCTTTTCATGTTGACCCGTTTGATTGGTGGTAACCGAGTGATTACACTTGGTACAGCTATTGAGCAACACTTCCTCACCACACAAAACTGGGGAATGGGTTCAACCATAGGTGTGGTCTTGATTTTGGCCATGCTCTTGATTATGTGGATGACGAAAGAGAGGAAGAAATAATGAAGAAATTTGCAAATATCTACTTAACAGTTGCCTTCCTCCTTCTTTACTTGCCCATTTTTTATCTCATTTTCTATGCCTTTAATGAAGGTGGAGATATGAATGGCTTTACAGGCTTTACCTTGGACCATTTTTCATCCATGCTTGGTGATAGCCGTCTGATGTTGATTTTGGCACAAACCTTTTTCTTGGCCTTCTTGAGCTCATTGATTGCGACCATTATCGGAACATTTGGTGCCATCTATATTTATCAGGCAAAACCTCGTTTCCAAAATGCCTTGCTGTCTGTCAATAATATCTTGATGGTAGCACCAGACGTTATGATTGGGGCAAGTTTCCTGATTCTCTTTACTATGATTGGTTTTCAATTAGGCTTTGTTTCTGTCTTGCTTAGTCACATTGCCTTCTCAATTCCGATTGTCGTCTTGATGGTCTTGCCTCGATTGAAGGAAATGAATGCAGATATGATTTCAGCAGCTTATGACTTGGGTGCAACCCAGCCACAAATGCTGAAAGAAATCATGTTGCCATATTTGACACCAGCCATTATTGCAGGCTATTTTATGGCCTTTACCTATTCCTTGGATGACTTTGCCGTGACCTTCTTTGTAACAGGAAATGGTTACTCAAACCTATCTGTTGAGATTTATTCACGGGCACGTCAGGGGATTTCCTTGGAAATCAATGCCCTGTCAACTCTTGTCTTCCTCTTTTCAATCTTGTTAGTGGTGGGCTATTACTTTATCTCACGTGAAAAGGAGGCTGACTAATGAAACGATTGTATTCATTCTTTGTCGGTATTGTAGCCATTATCCTAATTTTGTGGGGGATTAGTTATAAGTTAGAAGCTGATTCAACCCAAGGAACGACGGATAAGTTGGTCATCTACAACTGGGGAGATTACATTGATCCAGAATTACTGGAAGAATTTACAGCTGAAACGGGTATTCAGGTGGATTACCAGACCTTTGATTCCAACGAATCCATGTACACCAAGATCAAGCAGGGGGGAACGACCTATGACCTAGCTGTTCCTTCTGAGTATATGATTTCCAAAATGACGGAAGAAAATATGCTCATCAAGTTGGATAAATCAAAAATTGAAGGTTTGGACAATATCGATCCGCGATTCATGGGCTTGAGTTTTGATAAGAACAATGACTATTCTATTCCATACTTCTGGGGGACCTTGGGGATTGTTTACAATGAAACCATGGTTGAAAATCCTCCTAAAGAATGGGAAGATTTGTGGTCAGAGGAGTACCGTGATAATATCATGTTGATCGATGGTGTTCGTGAGGTCATGGGATTTGGCTTGCAATCTTTGGGTTACAGCCTAAACTCTAAAAATCCTGCGGAAATTGAAGAAACAGCTGAGCACCTTTACAATATGACCCCAAATGTCAAGGCCATCGTAGCTGATGAAATCAAGGGCTATATGATCCAAGATGCAGCTGCCGTTGCCGTTTCCTTCTCTGGCGAAGCCAGCGAAATGTTGGATGGCAATGAAAACCTCCGCTATGTTGTACCATCAAAAGGTTCTAACCTTTGGTTTGATAATATGGTCATTCCAAAAACAGCTAAGAACATTGACGGTGCCTATGCTTTCATGAGTTTCATGCTCCGTCCTGAAAATGCCTATCGAAATGCGGAATACGTGGGCTACTCCACGCCAATTCCAGAAGCCAAGGCTATGCTGGATGAAGAAACACAAAATGACGAATCTTTCTATCCTTCAGAGGAAACGATGAAGAAAATGGAAGTTTATGACAACCTTGGAAAAGAGATGCTTGGTCTGTACAATGACCTCTATCTCCAATTCAAGATGTATCGAAAATAGAAACTCTGTTTAAGAATGCAAAAAGTAGCTACTCTGAACGACTGTTCAGGGTAGTTTTTTGTATAAATACAAACATTATGCATAAATTCCCAATATTTTCTTGAAATATAGGCTAAATTATGTTTAAATAGGAAAATAAATTGAAAAATACAGGAGAATAGTATGAAAAGACAACGATTTTCACTCAGAAAATGTAAACTTGGGTTAGTTTCAGTTTTAGTTGGTTCCATTATTTCTTTTGCAGGAACTTCTCAGGTTTTTGCAGAACAAGTGTTGGAGAATGCTGCTGTCGATCAGACGGTGGAGCAAGTTGCACCCGTTGAGGATACCTTTGAAGTTCAAGTTAATTCTCAACTTCAGCAAGAGGAAGTCAAGCCTCAATCAGAAGAGATTTTACCTGTGGAGATTGTAGAAAGCAATGAGGTAAGTGAGAATCAGAGCCAAGAAGTTTCTGCCACAAATCCTACAACTGATGAAACAGTGTCAAGTGAAAGTAATGTCAAAACAGAAGAAATTGTGGAAGTTCCAGCAAGTGAGGCAAGTGCAAGCGAACCATCATTGGAAACAAACATAGAGCTGGCAGATCAGCAGAAGGTGAATAACCAGGTAAGCCCTGCCCTAAGAAGCTTGGCTACAACCTTAGATGCAGATAGTAATTCTATGATTTCTGCGCCAACCGTTTGGGAAACTGGCTACAAGGGAGAGGGAAGCATTGTAGCCATTATTGACTCTGGATTGGACGTTGAGCATGATGTATTAAAAATATCAGATACAAGTAAGGCTAAGTACCAATCTGCTCAAGAATTAGAAGCCGCAAAAGCTGCAGCAGGTATTTCTTACGGAAAATGGTTCAGTGACAAGGTTGTGTTTGGCTACAACTATGCTGATGGAAATGATGTGCTAAAAGAAGAGGCTAGTCAGTCACACGGTATGCATGTTACCGGGATTGCTGCAGGTAATCCATCAACCATGGACGGTGGCCGCTATATTCAGGGTGTTGCCCCAGAATCACAGGTCATGTTTATGAGGGTCTTCTCTGATGTTAGTAGCACAACCGGCGCAGCCTTGTATGTGAGAGCTATTGAAGACGCCGTAAAACTTGGGGCAGATAGCATTAACTTGAGTTTAGGTGGCGCTAATGGCTCTCTTGTCAATATGGACAATACTGTCCTTGCAGCTATTGAATTGGCGCGTAAAGCGGGTGTTTCAGTGGTTATTGCAGCTGGCAATGACGGTGCTTTTGGTGCGGGACATTCCATTCCATGGAGTACAAATCTCGACTATGGTTTGGTTGCAGATCCTTCGACAGCCAAAGATGCTATTTCTGTTGCCTCGTTTAATAATAGTGTCATCAATCAGCGTGTTTTGAATATTGTCGGTCTTGAAGACAATGCTGATTTGAATTTTGGCCGTAGTTCTTACGATAATCCTGATAGAAGTGAGAAGAAATTTGAAATTGGAAAGGCCTATGATTATGTTTACGTGGGCTTGGGGAAAGAAGAAGATTTTACAAATCTTGACCTGACTGGTAAGCTAGCGCTTATTAAGCGTGGAAGCATCAATTTCTCTAGCAAAATTTCCAATGCTACCAAGGCTGGTGCAGAAGGTGTTGTTATCTTCAACAATGTAGTAGGCGAAGAAAATATCGGAATGGCCTTGGATGAAACAGCTATTGCCATACCATCTGTTTTTATTCCTGCAGAGTTTGGTGAGGCCCTCGCGGTTAATTCGTATAAAATCCAGTTTAACAACGAATCTGAGGCTGTTGCCAATCCAGAAGCGGGCATGATGTCGGCATTCTCCAGTTGGGGCCTATCTGCTGATGGAGAATTAAAACCAGATATAGCAGCGCCGGGTGGTTCTATCTATTCAGCTATCAATGACAACCAATACGCTTCCCAAAGTGGTACTAGTATGGCTGCGCCTCACGTGGCAGGAGCTGCCGTCTTGGTGAAACAATATTTGAAAGATAAGTTTCCTAATAAATCAGCTGCTGAACTGGAAACGTTGGTCAAACAGTTGCTCATGTCAACGGCAAAAACCCATTTTGATACGTTAAACCAAGCCTATACTTCTCCACGTCAACAAGGAGCGGGGATGCTTGATGTGGCAGCTGCTGTATCAAAAGACCTCTTCGTTACAGGTCTGGATAGCTACCCTAGCTTGACTTTAGGAAATGTTGGTGACCAATTTGAATTCACGGTAGAAGTGCACAATATTAGTTCAGAAGATAAGGTATTGAATTATACTACTCATGTCAATACAGACCAGACCTATGAAGGGTTAGCAGTCTTAGTATCACGCGAATTGATGGCTATTCCAGGTCAAGAAATTACAGTGAAGGCTAATAGTAGTCAGCAAGTCACCATCAAAGTAGATGCTTCTGAGTTTTCAGAAACCCTACTCCAAGAAATGCCTAATGGTTACTTTTTAGAAGGTTTTGTACGTTTTACCGACCCTGTGGACGCTGGTGAGGTAATCAGTATTCCATATGTTGCTTATAGAGGAGAATTCCAAAATCTGCCAGTGGTTGAAACACCGATTTATCAACTCTTACCAGAAGGTCAAGTTGGATTTTATTTCACACCTAATATGGAGGAAATACTGGAAGTAAAACAAGACCAAGATTTTACAGGTTTGTTGACAAATTACTCTGAAAAAGTGTATTCTACGGACCGCATGACTGAAGAGGAGATGAAAGTTCTTGGAGCCTTTAAGAATGATAAGGATCAATTCGTTCTCTCCATGGATGAAACGGGACAATTAAAACTAGCTATTTCTCCAAATGGTGATAATATTCAAGAATCAGTCCTATTTAAAGGCGTTTTCCTGCGTAATTACACAAATCTTGTTGCCTCTGTTTATGCGGCAGAAGATACAGAGCGGACTCAAGCTTTATGGACAAGCAAGGCTGAAACTGGTGAAAAAAATTATTACAGTGGAAATGAACTCAATCCAAAATCAACAGTTGTTTATCCAACGGAATGGTCTGGTTTAGATAGCAATGGCAATCCGTTAGCAGACGGAAACTATAAGTATGTCTTGACCTATCTTCCAGAGGTTCCTGGAGCAGACCTGCAAAAATTGGAATTTGACGTGATCGTTGACCGCCAAGCACCAAACATCACAACGGCTACTTATGATGCGAGCAGCTACAAATTTGATCCACGCCCAGCCACTGAAAAAGGACCAGCAGGAATATTCCGCGAACGAGTATTCTATTTAGTAAGTGGTGAGAATGGATTGACAACCTTGACAGCTACTGACGAAAAAGGTCATGTCACAGTGACTGATAATAAGGTTTTTGTTGCACAAAACGAGGACGGCAGTTTCACTTTGCCACTTGATTTAGCTGATATTTCTAAATTTTACTATCTGGTGGAAGATTTTGCTGGAAACGTAAGTTCTGAAAAAGTTGAGAACTTAGTTGGAATTGGAAATGGTAACGGCTTGGTGACGGTTAATTTGCTTGATCAGACAACCAAGCAAGATGCACAAATTGATTTTTCATACATTGTGAGAGATCAGAATGGTCAAGTTGTCACAGAACTACCTCGCTATGCAGAGAATAACAGTATTGTTAAATTACCATTTGGTACCTATAGTTTTGAACTATTCCTATATGATACAGAGTGGGCGAACCTAGCGAGCGAAAGAACGTTAAATGTAACAATTAGTGAAGAAAATAGTATTGGTCAGATTGATTTCTATGTTCTTTCTAAGGAAAAAGCAAGTTTGTTGGTCGATGTCGATAAACTCTTGCCTGTTGGTACAAATGTAACACTAGTAACGGCAGATGGCCTAAGTCTTGCTTTGCCAAATGCCAAGTATTCAAAAACAGACTATGGCAAGTTTGTTCCCGTTGGGCAATATACGATTGCGACCAACCTACCTGAAGGTTATGAGTTTTATGAAGATTTGAACCTAGAAGTATTAGTCGACCAAGTCAATCGTAAGAAATTGACTCTGATTGATAAACGGGCTCTGTCCAATTTATTGACTGAACTAGCTAAAATTGAGGAAACAGCAACTTATTACAATGCTGACAGTTCGCTTCAAGTTGAATTTAATAAAGTTTTAGAAGAGGCACAGTTGATTTTAGCGAATAAACACCTTCAGAATGATGTTGACCAAGTGATAGAAGATTTGACCAAAGCTAAGTCAGCTCTAAACGGTCAGGCAACAGACACCAGCGCCTTGGTGAAAGAGCTAGAAACTTATTATAAAGTGATAGAAGAAGCTGTTTATTATAATGCGTCATCTCCAGCTCAAATCGCCTATGATACAGCTATCCGCTTGGCAAAAATGACCCTTCTCAAAGATAAAGTGAGTCAGCAAGAAATCGATCAAGCAGTATCAAACTTGCAAGCTAGCAAATCTGACTTAGATGGTCAGTCTACAGATATCATTGCACTAAGAAATGCCGTATCACTTTCTACTGTTCTCAGAACAACGGATGTAAAATATCTCAATGCTTCTGAGATGGTAAAACAGACATATGACCAAGCTCTTGCAAAAGCTAAAGCAGTCCTTGCTGATGAACATGCTAGCCAAGCTAGTGTTGATCAAGCACTGGCTGAGCTTCAGGCTGCTCAAGTGGCATTAGATGGTGTAGCAACTCCAACTAGCGAAAACCAGCCTTCTGAGAATGCTGAATCAAGCATTAAGCCAGATGAGAAAGCTACTCCACCACCTGTAGAGCCTGTCCTTCCATCAGAAGAAAAAGCAAGTAAGCCTGAACAGCCACCGTTGCCTGTATCAGAGGAAGAGAAGGTAGTGGAAGAAAAGACAAATACTATTAACATAACAGTCGCAAATGCGAGCTCTATCAACTTCCCAGATCCTCGTCCTCAATTGAGTACGGATAAGAAGCAAAGGTCATCCTTTGTTCTAGTAGCACGAGAAAACCATCCTGTATATCAATCTGCTGTTAGTCAGGAAAAAGCACCAATTCAGAACAAGGAGATAAGTGAGAGTGCCGCAGTTGCTTATTCCGGTAGACAATTACCGAATACAAGTTCCAAAGACCAGAGTGCATATCTATTCCTGGGAATCGCTCTAGTTACTACTGTTTTTCTCGTTCAAAAGAAAAAATACGAAAGCGTCTAAAGCAATCAAAAAGCACCTAGTCCGATGATTAGGTGCTTATTTCATCTGAAAGTAATGCATGGTTTTTTGAATGTCTTTCGAAATATCTGTAGGTTTTACAAGATAGAATTGCTGGGCCAATTGGTCAGCGATATAGGAATGAAGGTAGGTGGCTGCAACGACTTTATCGTATAGGGGAGCATGTGGAAATTGCAGGGCAAATCCTGCAATCATGCCAGCAAGCGTATCGCCCATTCCACCTGTTGCTTGGTAGGGACCGCCTGCTTTGATGGGAGTAATCTGTTCGGGGGCTGCTTGAAGCACTTGTGTCATAAAACTTTTGGCGACTAAAATAGTATGTTCTTGAAACTCTCTTAAGGCGGTTAGGTTGGTCTGGCTTGTTTGTCGGTCAATGGGGATGGCAGACAATCTTTCCCATTCTTTTTGGTGAGGTGTCAGGATGACCTGTTTGCAGGGAAAAATTTTCCTGTTCTGTTTGGCTATCAAGGTCAAGGCAGAGCCATCCAGGACAAGAATTTGTTTTTCTGACACATTTTCAAGTACAAGGTCAACTAGGTTTTTTGCTCGGCTATTGTCCCCTAAACCAGGCCCAATCAATACCAGGTCAGCATGTTTTATATTTACTAGGAGTAAGTCTTTGTCCTCAACCGAAAAGGCCATGGCTTCAGGTAGGTGACTATGCAGTGCTGGAATGTTTTCTTTCTCAGTAGCGACAGTAACCAAGCCAGCTCCGCTATTGACAGTGGCTAGGGCAGTCATGATGATGGCGCCACCGTAAGGGTAAAGTCCGCCAATCAGTAAGGCACGGCCGAAGGTTCCCTTGTGGCTGTTCATAGGTCGTTCCTGAATGACCTGCCGACAAAGTTCTTGTAAATCCATGATAGTCAACTCCTTTCTATAGATTATTATAGCATGAGAACGGGACACATTCGCAAGTTACTTTTTAGAAAATTCTCCTTTTTCATGCTATAATGGACATATGGTATTATCAAAGAAACGTGCAAGAAAAGTTATTGAAGAAATCATCGCCCTTTATCCTGATGCTCAGCCTAGTCTGGATTTCCGCAACCATTTTGAATTGGTCTGCGCAGTACTTTTGTCAGCTCAGACAACGGATGCTGCAGTTAACAAGGCAACCCCAGGTTTGTTCGAGGCTTTCCCAACGCCTCAAGCCATGGCAGCAGCAGAGGTGAAGGACATCGAGCCCTACATTTCTCGCTTGGGCTTGTATCGTAATAAGGCCAAGTTTTTGAAAGAATGCGCCCAGCAGTTGTTGGACCGACATGATGGCATTGTCCCACAGACACGGGAGGAATTAGAAGCCTTAGCCGGTGTGGGGAGAAAAACGGCCAATGTGGTGTTGAGTGTCGGTTTTGGCATTCCTGCATTCGCAGTCGATACCCATGTGGGTCGGATCTGCAAACACCACGATATTGTCAAAAAATCAGCGACCCCACTGGAAACGGAAAAGCGGGTCATGGAGGTCTTACCACCAGAACTCTGGCTGCCAGCCCACCAGGCCATGATTTATTTTGGACGAGAAGTCTGCCATCCCAAAAATCCTGAATGTGATAAATTTCCACAATTATATGAATTTGAGTAAAAAATCTTCAGTTTTTGAGGATTTTTTTCGTATTCTTGTCAAAAATTTCCAGTAAAATCAGAACGTTTTTAGAAATATTCAATAGAATGTCTTCTAAAACGGAATTTGACGAATATTCAATCCTATTTTGCTTTATTAAAACAATAATAAACGAACGTTTACTCATGATGCACAAAGTATATTGACAAAAACCAAACGATGAGATATAATTTTAGATGTCGGTTAAGGAAAAACGAACAAACTAGTATTTCCTAATACAAAAATCATTTAAAAACGAACAGAGGAGAAGCTCATGTTTAATGAAACACCAGTTTTTGACTACGAAGATATTCAGCTCATTCCAAACAAATGTATCATCAATAGTCGTTCAGAGGCAGATACATCTGTAACACTCGGAAAATACACTTTTAAACTGCCAGTGGTTCCTGCCAATATGCAGACGATCTTGGATGAAGATGTGGCAGAAATGTTGGCCAAAGATGGTTATTTTTACATCATGCACCGTTTTGATGAGGAGGGGCGTGTTCCTTTCGTGAAACGCATGCATGACCAAGGCTTGATTGCTTCTATCTCGGTTGGTGTGAAAGACTATGAGTATGACTTTGTTTCTAGTTTAAAAGCTGACGCGCCTGAGTTTATTACCATTGACATTGCGCATGGTCATGCGGATAGTGTCATTAAGATGATCAAGCATATCAAGAAAGAATTGCCTGATACCTTTGTCATTGCTGGGAATGTCGGCACTCCAGAAGCTGTTCGTGAGTTGGAAAATGCTGGTGCGGATGCGACAAAAGTTGGAATTGGTCCTGGTAAGGTCTGCATCACCAAGGTCAAAACTGGTTTTGGTACAGGCGGTTGGCAGCTGGCTGCCCTTCGTTGGTGTTCAAAAGCTGCTCGTAAGCCGATTATTGCGGACGGTGGTATCCGTACCCACGGAGATATTGCCAAATCCATCCGTTTCGGTGCAAGCATGGTCATGATTGGCTCTCTCTTTGCAGGACACATCGAAAGCCCTGGAAAGACGGTGGAAGTAGACGGCAAACAGTTTAAAGAATACTATGGCTCTGCATCTGAATACCAAAAAGGAGCCTATAAGAACGTAGAAGGTAAAAAAATTCTCCTGCCAGCCAAGGGACATTTGAGAGATACTCTGATTGAAATGGAGCAAGATTTGCAATCCTCTATTTCCTATGCAGGTGGTCGTGATATTACCAGCTTGAAACACGTGGACTATGTCATCGTAAAAAATTCAATCTGGAATGGTGATTCAATCTAGTCAAAGAGGACTTGCAATGCAGGTCCTTTTCTTGTTACAATATTTATATAAAATTGAAAGAGAATAAGTATGTACCAAACATTGAGTAATAGAGAAAAATTATGGCTCTTTATCAAAATATTTTTACCTATTTTGATTTATCAATTTGCTAATTATTCGGCCTCCTTTATCGATACCATGATGACAGGCCAGTACAGCACCATGGATTTGGCAGGTGTTTCCATGGCGACAAGTCTTTGGAACCCCTTGTTCTCATTTTTGACGGGTATCGTATCTGCACTTGTTCCAATCATTGCTCAATATCTAGGACAAGGAGAGAAGACAAAAATCCGACAGGAATTTCATCAGTTTGTCTATCTAGCCCTTGGGCTGACAGTTCTTCTCTGGCTCTTGGTCTACCTGCTTGCCATTCCCACCTTGGCACAGTTTGACCTTGACAAAGAGGTCTTTCAGGTCGGCAGGCAGTACCTCTCCTATATCTCTATTGGCATCCTCCCTCTCTTGCTTTTCAGCGTCTGTCGGTCCTTTTTCGATGCCTTGGGCTTGACCCGCCTCTCCATGTACCTCATGCTGCTCCTGGTTCCCTTTAACAGTCTCTTTAACTATCTCTTGATTTATGGGAAAATGGGCCTACCGGTCCTGGGCGGAGCAGGAGCTGGATTGGGGACTGCTTTAGCTTACTGGGCTGTATTACTAGTAATCGTCATGGTCATGTGCAAAAATAAGACCATTGCTTCTTATGAGATTTGGCGGTGGAGTTCGATCGACCTTTCTTTATTGAAGGAAGGCTTGAAGGTTGGTCTGCCGATAGGTTTGCAGGTCTTTGCTGAGGTTGCTATTTTCGCGGTAGTCGGTTTGTATATGGCAAAATTTTCAGCCCAAATTATTGCAGCTCATCAGTCAGCGATGAACTTTGCCACTTTGCTTTATGCCTTTCCTGCCTCGGTTTCTTCAGCCCTAGCAATTGTCATTGCCTATGAAGTAGGGGCTAAACGACCTCAGGATGTGAAAGCCTACAGCCGTTTAGGACGCTTGGTGGCACTAGGTTTTGCAGGATTGACACTTACTTTTCTTTATTTTTTCCGTTCCAAAGTCGCTTTCCTCTACGGCAATGACGCAGATTTTATCCGTCTGACCTCGCATTTTCTAAGCTTTGCCCTCATGTTCCAACTAGCAGATGCCTATACAGCTCCCATTCAGGGAATTTTGCGGGGCTACAAGGATACGACAGTTCCATTTATACTTGGCTTAGTTGCCTATTGGTCCATGACCTTCCCAGTTGCCTTTTTCCTTGAAAGATTTTTCAAAATGGGTCCAGAAGCTTATTGGATTGGCTTGATTTCAGGGATTTTTGTCTGTGGGATTGCCCTCAGATTGCGGTTGAAAAAAATCGCTCGTTTTCAATAAATGTTTGAGTTTTCTCTTGACATATTTTTCTGTGCTTGATAAAATTTACTCAAAAAGGCAGGTTTTATTATGAAAAAGAAGTGGTTGATTTGTATTGTTCTATCTTGTATCTGCTTGAGTATTGGCTATTTTCACATGAGGAAAACGGAAATTAGGTTCCCTCAATCGGACCAGATTTTAATCAGCAATCAGGATGGAGAAGAGATAGGAATGCTAAAAGGTAGCGAAGTAGAAGAGCTTCTGACAGAGCTTGTCCAAATTCATCCCTATTTCTTAGACAATGCCAGTAATCAAGACCAGCCAGTTGGAGTAGAAAATTATTATCAACTGACCTTTCAACCTTATAATAAAATTGCCTATCTCTATGAGAAAAATGGCAAAACCTATCTGGAATTTCCTTATGAGCTGACAGTCAGGACAAAAAAGTCACTATCTGAGTTAATAGACTAGAAGAAGTCGGAGCAATCCGGCTTTTTAAAATTCAATTTTTTTAACATTTACCTTGACAAATATGTTCGGGGGGGGGGTACAATATAAGAGATAGATAGCACTGTATGAAAAAAATGTGCTAAAGGAGGAGCCTTACAAGGAGATGCTAATCTATCTACTACTAATTTTGGAGACTTTTTATGAAAAAAATTACAACATTTTTTAAAAATTATTTTGATACACCTAAGGTACCTTTGAAATACTATTTAGGTGATGTTTTCTATTTCAATCTTTTCTGGGGTCTAATACCATTTTTATTTGGAGAAATCAATGTAGGAACAATTTTATTTTTTGCTTATTTGATGTTATCAGTGTATACATTCTTCTGGTATTCGGACTATCAACTCTTCAAATTTCCATATGATCCCAAGAAGATTTTTAGATATCGTCGCTCGATTTTTAGTAAGGATGGTATAAAAAATGTTACTGCAGAGAGTTTAGCTAGGGAACACCACTATACAATCAACGAAAATAAAATTTCTAGGGATTATACCGAGAATGTAAAGACCGTTGCTTTTGCATTTATTATTACATTTTTTGTCCGATATGCGCTAATTGCTAGTCAAGTACTTTTTTCTGTTATCAGACATCCTAAAACAATGAGAGAATATAAAGAGGCTGTACGCGTTCAGAGTGAATATCTCAACAATCTATAGGAGTTATTTATGGGCGATTTTGTAACTATTTTATTATTTGCTTCCGTCATTATTTTTAGATATTTCATTTACCCTAAGATGAAAAAGGCAAATGAAGAAAAGAGATGGGCAGAAGAGCAATCAAAATATAGGATTACAATTATTGACTTGATAAATGAGAAACAGAGTTTTGTTGGTACTATTGATAGTTTTAATGATATCTACAACATAGTTTATGACTATAATCAAGCCCATGTTTTTTCTAGCCAAGAAGCTGCAAGTAAATATGCACATTCTATGGCAAGGAATGAAAATATCAGTATCCTAATTCTTGCAGGTTCAAATCCTGTCGAAAAAATTTGTTAGAAATCAGGTCGCATGTAGTCAAACATTTACCTTGACAAATATTCCCAAAATATTAAACTTAAGATAAGTAGCTTTTCAAGCTTTGGAAACTTGCTACTATATTTGGAGGTTATATGAAAATGAAGAAATTTCTATTACTTTTTTCTGTGGTTCTTTTGACTGCGTGTAAATCGGGTGAAGTGAAGCAAGAGACAGCTGTGAGCAGTCAATCAAGTTCACAAGCAACATCAAGTTCAACAACTTCAAGTCAGTCGGAAACGAAGACGGTAGAGGTGGATTATTCTAGCTATCAAAAGGTTATCGACCGTTATCAGGCAAGTTTGGGATTGGAACTTTCAGCCCTAAATCGTGATGAAGTGAGTGGTCTTCTTTATGGACTTAAACAATATCCAACTGTTTATACTGGAGCATATTATGTCCAAAATGATTTTGATAAAGATGGTGTAGATGAATTAGCTGTCGCCTTATCGACGAGTTCTCAATTTGTCCTCATCGACCTATATACTGTAGGGAATGACGGGCAGTTGATAAGACTGGTTGATCAGTTCCGTCAGCAAGGTCCAGAGATTGGTGAAAAAGTAACCCTGTGGCCACTTGAAGATGGAAGTTACTCTTTAGAAACAGCTGGTAGTTTTAGAAACTATAAATATGACTCTACTGCAGGTCAACTAACCCTACAGGCAGAAGGAGCGACCAATCCTTCATCTGCCTCAGTTGTCGATTTAAGCACGCTTTCATGGACTAAATTGGAAAAAGTTGTAGCAGTGCAAGAAAATACATCTGCACCTACTATTGATATGCAGGGGCTGTTAGCTGGTGATTTCTCAACTATTGCTGGAACTTGGGCAAATGCCAAAGGGACTGTCTTGGTTATTGATTCATCTGGCAAGATCACTAATGAGGAGGATAGCGATCTAACCATTCGTGAAATCGATTCAAACGGCATTGCAAGAGGGAGCCATCGTTTTGGTATGTACGGTGCCAGCCTACAAATTATTCCAGCTGGAGTTGCAATCGAATTTCCGACTACTGGGGAAACAGATTTAAGTGATACGACTAAAAATAGATTATTCATCAGTCAGTACCTACCACCAGCGGAAGAAGTGGCGAACGAGGTTTATTATAAACAAGATTAAGTATTTATGGAAGTGAGATAGGTTAACAATCCAATCTCCTTCTTTTTTTTGCCTTATTATTGAGAAAATACCCTCGTCGTGTTAAAATAAAAGGATAGAAAATCAGATGGAGAAGTCATGAATTATTTTAACGTAGGAAAGATTGTCAATACCCAAGGCTTGCAAGGAGAAATGCGTGTTTTATCTGTGACGGATTTTGCAGAAGAACGCTTCAAAAAAGGGGCAAAATTGGCCTTGTTTAATGATAAAGACCAGTTTGTCATGGAAGTGGAAATTACTAGTCACCGTAAGGCTAAAAACTTTGATATTATCAAGTTTAAGGGCATGTACCATATCAATGATATTGAAAAGTACAAGGGCTATAGTTTGAAAATCGCCGAGGAAAACTTGACCGATCTCGAAGACGGTGAGTTTTATTACCATGAAATTATCGGCTTGGATGTCTATGAAAATGACATCTTGATCGGACAAATCAAGGAAATCTTGCAACCAGGTGCCAATGATGTATGGGTGGTAAAACGCAAAGGTAAGAAAGACCTGCTTTTACCCTATATTCCGCCTGTTGTCTTGAACATTGATATTCCAAATAACCGCGTCGATGTGGAACTGCTTGAGGGCCTAGACGATGAGAATTGATATTTTGACCCTGTTTCCAGAGATGTTTGCACCGCTGGAGCACTCTATTGTGGGTAAGGCGCGTGACAAGGGGTTACTGGAAATCAACTACCATAATTTTCGTGAAAAAGCCGAAAAAGCCCGCCATGTGGATGATGAGCCATACGGTGGAGGCCAAGGAATGCTGCTCCGTGCCCAGCCGATTTTTGACACCATGGATAGCATTGATCAAACCAAGCCACGTGTTATCTTGCTGGATCCTGCTGGTAAAACGTTTAACCAAGCCTATGCTGAAGAATTAGCTCAGGAAGACCAGTTGATTTTTATCTGTGGTCATTACGAGGGCTATGATGAGCGGATTAAGACCTTGGTGACAGATGAGATTTCTCTCGGGGACTATGTTCTGACAGGGGGGGAGTTGGCAGCTATGACCATGATTGATGCTACCGTTCGCCTGATTCCAGAGGTTATTGGCAAGGAAATTAGCCATACAGATGATAGTTTTTCATCTGGACTATTGGAGTATCCGCAATACACCCGTCCCTACGAATATCGTGGAATGGTGGTACCAGATGTCCTCATGAGTGGACACCATGAAAATATTCGTAAATGGCGTTTGGAAGAAAGTCTACGCAAAACCTATCAACGTCGTCCAGACTTGTTAGAAAACTACAATTTTACAGATGAAGAATTAACTATTTTTGAAAAAATCAAAGCAGAAGACACAGTTGATTAGACTGTGTTTTCCTGTTCAAAGGAGAAGACATGAAACGCAAGGTATTTGAGAATTACAAACCTTATAAAATCCAACAAAAAGCCAGATTTGACTTGGGCAACAATGAAAATCGGATCATTGACTGGTCATTTTTGCCACAAAAAACCTTGGAGAGCTTGGAAGTTAGTCGCCTAAGTTTCTACGGGGATAATACCTATTCGGAACTGATTGAGAAATATGCGGCCTATCTTGGAGTAAGTCCTCAACAAGTGACAGTCGGAGTTGGCTCGGACCACCTTATTCATATGATCATTTCCACCTTTATGGAAAAGGATGACACTTTCTTGACCGTCAATCCAGACTTCTTCATGTATCAGACCTATAACCTTATGCACGGTAGTCAGTTTGAGCGAGTGGATTTGGATTGGGAAAAAGGCGGCCTAACCTTGTCTGCGGAGAAGGTGTTAGCTCATGCCCAAACGGTTGGAGCAAAGGTCATCATGCTGTCCAACCCCAATAATCCTTCCTCTATGGCCCATGACCCACAGGAATTGGAAAAGATTATCGCCAACTTTTCAGGCTTGGTCGTGATTGATGAAGCCTATATCGAGTTTGCAGCTTGTCCTAGCTTTACTGAAAAAATCAATGACTATGACAATCTGATTGTCCTACGGACCTTGTCCAAGGCCTTCGGTTTGGCAGGTGTCCGCTTGGGCTTTGCCCTTGCTAATGAACGCTTGATTTACGAGATTGACAAGGTTATTCCACCTTTTAGTCTATCCAACTTAACGGCTCATATGGCTACAGTTGCCTTGGATTACAAAGATAAAGTAACAGAAACGGTTGAAACAATTGTCAAACTGCGTCAAGAAATGATTGCTTTTTTAGAACAATTAGAAGATTGTCATGTCTTGCCAAGTCAGACCAGTTTTGTGACCTTTAAGGCGCCGTGGGCAGAAGTGTTTCATCAACAAGCCTTAGCAAAAGATTGGAATTTCAAGTACTATCCAACAGGGAAATTAGCAGGATATATTCGCCTGTCCGTTGGACGTCCAGAAGAGATGGCAATGCTTAAAGAGATGGTCAAATCAATGATAGAAAAGGGGGCAATTTCGTAAGAGATTGTTCTTTTTTTGAAGAAAATTGACATTTTTTGAAAGATTTTGCTAGAAAATGATTGACAATGATGGTTTTTAGTGTATAATGGTTTTTGTAAACGATTGCAGGAGGTGTTGGACATTCTCAAATCAGAACGCAAGCAAGTCATATTAGAACGCATTCAAGCACAACAATTTGTCCGCTTGGAAGAATTGGTTGACATTCTAGCAACATCTGAATCCACTGTTCGTAGGGATTTGGACGAGTTAGAAAATGAAGGAAAACTTCGAAGAGTACATGGCGGTGCGGAAGCACCAGCTAATTTGCAACTGGAAGAATCCATTCTGGAAAAATCTGTCAAAAACGTTCAAGAAAAACGGATGATTGCTGAAAGAGCAGCACAGTTAATCATGGACGGCGATGTGATTTTTGTAGACGCAGGGACGACAACCGGTGTCTTGATTGACTATCTCCAACAGGAAAATCTAACAGTCGTGACCAATTCCATTCATCATGCTGTGAAGTTGGTAGAACGCAAGATAAAGACCATTATCATTGGTGGCTTTGTTAAGCAGTCTACGGATGCTTCGGTTGGTGCGATGGCATTGGAACAAATTCGACAGCTCAATTTTGATAAGGCATTTCTGGGGATGAATGGTATAGATAAAAACTATTTTACAACGCCAGATATTGAAGAAGCGACCATCAAACGTACCATTATAGACAATGCAAAAGAAAGCTTTGTTTTAGCAGATGCGTCAAAAATCGGTCAATTCTCCTTTGCCAAGGTTGCAGCAATCGAAAAAGCCAACATTATCTGTCAATCTTCGGAGAGCAGTTTGTTGGACATCATCAAAGAGAAAACGAGGGTAATCGAGGTATGATTTATACAGTTACGCTCAATCCAGCTATTGACTATATTGTTCGTTTAGAACATGTCGAGACGGGCAGTGTCAATCGGATGGAGAGCGATGATAAATATGCCGGCGGTAAGGGAATTAACGTTAGCCGTGTCTTGAAGCGTTTGGGCTATCCAAACACAGCGACGGGTTTCCTTGGCGGATTCACTGGCCAGTTCATCAAGGATGGATTGGTTGCTGAAGGCATTGATACCGATTTTGTTCGGGTTGACCAAGATACACGGATTAACGTGAAAATCAAGGCCGACCAAGAAACAGAAATTAACGGCCTGGGTCCGATTGTGACGGATACCCAATTAGCAGAATTAGAAATGGTTCTGGCAGGATTGACCCAAGAAGACACAGTTGTCTTTGCTGGTTCTGCACCAGCCAGCCTTGGAAATGAAGTGTATAATAAGCTCATTCCAGTTGCTAAAAAAGCAGGAGCGCAAGTTGTCTGTGACTTTGAAGGTCAGACACTTCTGGATTCACTTGCTTACCAGCCACTTTTGGTTAAACCAAACAACCATGAATTGGAAGCAATCTTCAACGTCGAGTTAAATGGCATTGCGGACATCGAGACCTACGCTAAGAAAATCTTAGATATGGGGGCTCAGAATGTCATCATTTCTATGGCAGGAGACGGAGCCTTGTTGGTCACTCCACAGGCTACCTACTTTGCTAAACCAATCAAGGGAACGGTGAGAAACTCTGTCGGAGCTGGAGATTCCATGGTGGCAGGATTTACTGGCGAATACGTTCGCTCACAAGACCCAATCGAAGCCCTAAAATGGGGAGTTGCTTGCGGTACGGCAACAGCCTTTTCAGACGATTTGGCAAGTATCGCATTTATTAAGGAAACATATGAAAAAGTTGAGGTAGAAAGACTATGAAAATTCAAGACGTTTTGAGAAAAGATGTCATGTTGCTTGATTTGCAAGCGACAAGCAAGGAAGCTGTTATCGATGAAATGATTACTAGCTTGGTTGACAAAGGTTATGTGACTGATTTTGATGTATTCAAAACAGGTATTATGAACCGTGAAGCACAAACGACAACAGGGCTTGGTGACGGTATCGCAATGCCACACGCTAAGAATGCTGCTGTCAAAGAAGCGACTGTTCTCTTTGCAAAATCAAACAAGGGTGTTGACTATGCAAGTCTTGATGGTCAACCAACAGACTTGTTCTTCATGATTGCAGCTCCAGAAGGTGCTAACGACACCCACTTGGCTGCCCTTGCTGAATTGTCCAAATACTTGATGAAGCCAGGTTTTGCAGATAGACTTCGTGCCGTAACGAACCCAGAAGAAGTCATTGCAGTCTTTGATACAGCTGAAGCCGCAGACAAGGCAGTTGAAGAAGTGGTTGCAGCACCAAGTGGTGATCGTCCGTTTATCGTTGCTGTAACAGCTTGTACAACAGGCATTGCCCACACTTACATGGCAGAAGAAGCTCTTAAGAAGCAAGCTGCTGAAATGGGTGTTGATATCAAGGTTGAAACCAATGGTGCTTCAGGTGTTGGTAACAAACTGACTGCTGAAGACATCAAGAATGCGGCAGGTGTTATCATTGCAGCAGATAAGGCTGTTGATATGCCTCGTTTCAATGGTAAACCATTGGTATCTCGTCCAGTTGCTGCTGGTATCAAACAAGCAGAAGAATTGATTAACATCATCTTGGATGGAAAAGCATCTGCATACACAGCGACAGAAGGAGCAGCTACAGTGGAATCTTCAGAAAAACTCAGTCTTGGTAAAGCTTTCTACAAACACTTGATGAGCGGTGTTTCTCAAATGTTGCCATTCGTTATCGGTGGCGGTATCTTAATCGCACTTGCCTTCCTATTCGATGGAGCTCTAGGTGTGCCGCAAGACAGTCTTGGTAGTCTTGGTTCTTACCATGAAATCGCAGCTATGTTCATGAAGATTGGTGGAGCAGCCTTTGGCTTCATGTTGCCGCTTCTTGCAGGTTATATTGCTTACTCAATCGCTGAAAAACCAGGTTTGGTGGCAGGTTTTGTAGCTGGTGCAATCGCTAGCAGCGGTCTTGCGTTTGGTAAAATTCCTTACGCAGCTGGTGGTGAAGAAACGCTTGCTCTTGCTGGTGTATCATCTGGTTTCTTGGGTGCCCTTGTCGGCGGTTTCCTTGCTGGTGGTGTAGTACTCGTTCTTCGCAATGCTTTGCGTAATATGCCAAAATCTCTCCAAGGTTTGAACGCTATCTTGCTCTTGCCACTTTTGGGAACAGCCATCACTGGTTTCTTGATGTTCTTCGTTAACATCCCAATGGCAGCTATCAACACAGGTATGAACAACTTCCTTGCAGGTCTTGAAGGTAGCTCTGCTATTCTCCTTGGCCTTGTCCTCGGTGGTATGATGGCAGTTGACATGGGTGGTCCGATCAACAAGGCAGCTTATGTCTTCGGTACAGGTACGCTTGCAGCGACTGTTGCAGAAGGTGGTTCTGTTGCCATGGCAGCGGTTATGGCTGGTGGTATGGTTCCACCGTTGGCAGTATTCGTAGCAACCCTTCTTTACAAAAATAAATTCACTCAAGAAGAGCGTAACTCAGGTTTGACAAACATCGTTATGGGTCTTTCATTCATCACTGAGGGTGCGATTCCGTTTGGTGCTGCTGACCCAGCTCGTGCTATCCCAAGCTTTATCGCAGGTTCTGCCCTTGCAGGTGCCTTGGTTGGTTTGTCAGGTATTCAACTGATGGCTCCTCACGGTGGTATCTTCGTTATCGCTTTGACATCTAATCCATTGCTTTATATCCTTTATGTATTGATTGGTGCGGTTGTATCAGGTATCCTTTACGGAGCTCTTCGCCAAGCTAAATAAGAATGAAAACCTTGTCTTCGGGCAAGGTTTTTTATCTGGAAAATGCTGTATTTAGATTAAAATATAAATAATTATGTAAAGAATATCATATATAGTATATTGAGATGTTTTATTTAATTTAAAACAGTATATTATTAGAGAAATATGCTATACTTTTAAGTAAGAAGAAACAAACGAAGGAGCTTCATATGTTTTGGAAGGAAAAGCAAAATAAGTTTTCTATTCGTACATTTAATAGAGGCGTTGCATCAGTTATTATTGGTATGACTGCCGCCATATTTTTTGTGCCAAATTTGGCTATTAAAGCAGAATTGACTGCTCTTGCCCATACAAATGTAGCAAGAGAACAGATTTCCTATAAGTATGTCCTTTATTCGGAACTGACATCAGATGAGAAGGCACGAATTCAAGCGACCATTCCAGCAAGGCAGGTTGGGGATACCCATACTTACTATATGGTCTATCGTCCAAAGACAAATTTACCTCTAACAGGAGATATCCCGACTTTTACAAGTAGTCTGGTTGGTTTAGGGCTATTGATTATCGGTCTATCTCTTACAAAAGATAGGAAAAAACGAATTGTTAGAAGTCTGATTATTTTAACTGCTACAGGTAGTCTTTCAGTGGCTGCAATTTCTACAGGTAGCCTCTCAGGTTTTGATAAACAATTTACCCTTGCTATAGGTGAAGCTTTGCCACAAGCAGTGATTTCTATAGATCAACATGAATTTGTAGGTTTTATTTTAGAAGGGGATGAAAATTATGAGACAATCACAGTAACAGAAGCAAATGCTGGTGAACAGAAGTCGTCAAGCGAATTGATATTGCCAAATACATTGGTTGAGGGAATATCTAAGCATTCAGAAGCTCCCGTTCCACCATCAACAGAAGCCGACGTTCTACCTGAGGAACCAACAGCGCCCGTAGTCCCAATTGCCCCAGTTACGGAAGATCCAGAAACTCCGGCACCACCATCAACAGAAGCCGAAGTTCTACCTGAGGCACCAACAGATCCAGTTGTCCCAAGTTCTCCAGTTACTGAAGATCCAGAAGCTCCCGTCACTCCGGCACCACCATCAACAGAAGCCGAAGTTCTGCCTGAGGCACCAACAGAGCCTGTAGTCCCAGTTACTCCAGTTACTGAAGATCCAGAAGCTCCCGTTCCACCATCAACAGAGGGCGAAGTTCTTCCAGAATCCCCAACAGATCCCGTCGCTCCAAGTGACCCAGTAACGAAAGAACCAGAGGTTCCAGTCACTCCTGTTCCACCATCAACAGAGGACGAAGTTCTGCCCGAGGCACCAACAGAGCCTGTAGTCCCAAGTTCTCCAGTTACTGAACAACCAGAAGTCCCCGTCACTCCGGCACCACCAGTTACAGAGGACGAGGTTCTACCTGAGGAAGCTACAGATCTCGTAGTCCCAATTGCCTCAGTTACTGAACAGCCAGAAGCTCCCGTCCCACCATCAACAGAAGCCGAAGTTCTACCCGAGGAACCAGCAGATCCAGTTGTCCCAAGTTTTCCAGTTACGGAACAACCAGTAGCCCCCGTCACTCCCGTTCCACCATCAACAGAAGCCGAAGTTCTACCTGAGGCACCAACAGATCCAGTTGTCCCAAGTTCTCCAGTTACTGAAGATCCAGAAGCTCCCGTCACTCCGGCACCACCATCAACAGAGGCCGAAGTTCTTCCAGAAACTCCAACGGATCCCGTCGCTCCAAGTGACCCAGTAACGGAAGAACCAGAAACTCCCGTTCCACCATCAACAGAATCCGAAGTTCTACCCGAGGAACCAACAGATCCCGTTGTCCCAATTGCCCCAGTTACTGAACAGCCAGAAGCTCCCGTTCCACCATCAACAGAGGACGAGGTTCTACCTGAGGAAGCTACAGCTCCCGTTGTCCCAATTGCCCCAGTTACTGAAGATCCAGAAGCTCCCGTCACTCCGGCACCACCAGTTACAGAGGACGAGGTTCTACCCGAGGAACCAGCAGATCCCGTTGTCCCAAGTTTTCCAGTAACGGACGAACCAGAAACTCCCGTTCCACCATCAACAGAGGCCGAAGTTCTACCCGAGGAACCAACAGAGCCTGTAATCCCAGTTGCTCCAGTAACTCCAGTTACTGAACAGCCAGAAGCTCCCGTTCCACCATCAACAGAAGCTGAAGTTCTACCTGAGGCACCAAGAGAGCCTGTAGTCCCAGTTGCTCCGAGTGACCCAGTTACTGAACAGCCAGAAGCTCCCGTCCCACCATCAACAGAAGCTGAAGTTCTACCCGAGGCACCAACAGAGCCTGTAGTCCCAAGTTCTCCAGTTACGGAAGAACCAGAAGAACCTATTAAAACCAAACCGGAGTTAGTTTTATCAATTCTTAAAGAAAATGTAGATGATAGGACTGTAGAACTAAGCTATACTTTGATAGACAATGATTCTACATTTGTCAAGGCTATGGTATCTCTATACAAAGGGGATGAATTAGTCACAGAAAAAGAAATTCTAACACAAGAAGAGCTATACAAGGTTCCATTTGCCGACTTGCTGCTGAACACTGACTATGAAGTAAAAACACGATTTACCTATAATTTAGGTAATGATGATGTGGAAGAAGAGCTCAGAACAGAAAAATTTGAACTAGAGAATAAGTTGCTGGAATTACGAGAATACAAGAGTATTGAGCTGTATCAAGCTGATGAATTTGGCGAGAAAACAAGGATTACAGCCTTGACTAGCGCTCCAATTTCTTCAGAAAACTACCTTGTTAAGATTTCTACTGTAAACAACAAAGATATTTATCTTCCAGTTGACAGCTTTGAGAATGCTGACAAGGGGATTATGGTAAATATTATTCATCCGAAATTGGTTAAGTTTAACCAGAATAATAATGGTTTTGATGAAAATCATACCTTTATGATTGATAAACTTGTCTTGCAAGAGGGGGCCTACAGTAAATTTAGTGAATTAGTAGATGCTATCAATAACAATCCTAGTGGCACTTATTATCTAGCTGCTGATATGGTTGTTGATAAGGAGGTTTCGACTGACACCTACGTTACCAAAGAATTTACTGGAAGTCTGAAGAGCCTAGGTGGGCAAAAGGGCTACTCGATCTTACAGTTAGATAGACCGCTTTTCAGCACTCTTAAGAATGCTAGGGTCGAAAATATCTCCTTAAAAGATGTGGCCATTGTAAATGATCAAACAGCAGTAGCTGCCTTAGCAAAAAAAGCAGATAAGGCTACCATTGATAAGGTCACTGTTTCAGGAAATATTACGGCCAAACAAAATATTGCTGGTTTGGTTTACGAAGCAACAAATGGTACAAGCATTAGCAATTCCATCATCGATGTCAGATTAAATAATACAGCAAGCCATGAAATCTACTATATGGGTGGTGTTACAGGAATACTAAATAGTTCAACCATTGACAAGGTAAGGGTTAATGTGGCAATTGATGCTAAGACAGCAAGTGGCCGCGGACAAAAAATTGGTGGTGTCACTTCGGATATGATTTTATCTATGATTACCAATGCCTATGTTACAGGAAATATCCAGGCTACAGCACCTGCTGATACTGGAGGTTTTGTAGGTACAGCTAGGATGTCTGTCTTGAATAATATTGCAACAGGTGTATCTGTTACCGATGGAGGTATCATTGCTTCGGCACAAAATCTATATACTACACACGGGTCAATGCCAACCAATATTTATAGTGTTGAAGGTCATGCAACAGGCCAACCAAATCCTACCATTGAGTCTACAAGCCTTTCTCAAGAAGCCGTGCTAGAGAAAATCAAGGCATGGGGAATTCCAACAGCTCCTACCAAGACCGAGCAGGCAAATACTAATAGTCAGTCGAATTCAGTGCAGACCATCGATTATAACCAGGTTCAAAATGCTCAGGCTAAACGAAGAACTGCCTATGAAAACACGTCCAAGTTGTTGCCATTCTATGACCGGAATACGATTGTTAAATATGGTAACTTGATTGATGAAGCAAGTAATCTCTATAGCAAGCCTATCCAGTCAGTTCTGACCTTGAATGAGGATGGAGTAGCAACAAATATCTATGACCAACACGCTTCCTTGACCAAATTACTGATCCATTATGAAGATGGAACTTCAGAAACTCTACCTTTGGTATTTAAGGGAGAGTACGGCAATACCAAAGTTGTTGAATACCGCTTAGGTGAACAACTCCTCTATACACCAGAACAATTACTATCTCTGGAAACCAGTTTCATTGATGAACTAGTGACAGCATTTTCTCAGGTTGATCTTGACAGCCAAGAGATGGCTGACATCTTACATATCCAAACTGCAGACAAGAACGCCAAACTAAAAGACTTGTACTTAGATGAATCCTTTGCAGAAGTCAAAGACAATCTCGAAGTCCATATCAAAGGTTTGCTGGCCAATAGACAGGTAGTTGATACCACAAGCAAGGCTGTCAGGGATGTCATTAAAAAAGAATTCTTGGCAGATAAAGAAAAAATTATGTTCGCTCTTGCTTACCTCAATAGGCTATATGGCATTAAATATGGAGATACCAATATCAAAAATATTGTGCTCCATCATGCGGATTTCTATAAGCGTCAATTAGATACTCTAGGCTGGTTGAGGTCATTTACGGATAAACTCACCAAGCATGATGATCAGTTCTATGTTTCGCAAAATGGCTACGAAGATATGTATTTTGACAGATTAACACTTGCCAATAATGCAGCTATTCATAAGGAACGTTTTGGAGCACTCTCTAGGCAACTTGGAACAGTTCGTGATTTCTTGGAATACAATAAGAAATTGTTCTTGGGAGAAACTGATTCAAGGAAGTGGTTTAAAGAAGCGACCAATGCCTTTGTTTATGAAATTCCATCCAATGCAAACTCTAGCATTGACACCAGTCTATATAGTCATCTGGGACGTATTCCACGCTATGAAAAATACTACTTGCCATTGCTTAATATCAAGGAGAAGGATGATATTTTCGTAATGAGCTCAATGGCAACAGTAGCCTTCGGTGGTTACGGAAGATATGTGGATACGGCTTTGAAAAAGACCAATCCAGAACAATATTACCAAGCAGTTAAGACAGTACAGACAAGTCTGATACCGAAACACGGGAAACGATTAGGTGACTTTTTGGATATGTGGTATCAAATGGCAGATTCTAATCTGAGAGATAAGTTTATCCAACGCTCAACTGAAATTTGGGATGGTTACTGGATCAAGGATTCAAATGCATTTGAAGACCACGCTGATAAACGGCGGTGGGCTGGTAAATATGATCAGGAATACCGCTATGTTCAGGAGTTGGCAGGTGCCTTGAATGAATGGCATAGACAATCAAGAGATAGTGCCTTTTCAGATACAGTAACCTTTGTGAAATTTTCAAATCGGGACATGTTATCTGATCTAGGGGATTCAACTATGAGTCATGAATTGGTCCATAACTATGATGAAACCATCATGTTGGATGGTCATAAGCGTCGTCCTGGTCAAGATGCAGAATCCTATGCTATGGGCTTGTTGCAGTCATCAGCTGGTGGAGGTATTTATTACTATGGCTTTAATTTCATGAATGAACATAGTCCAAATACCCCACACAATGTTTCAAGTAGTCGCTTCAAAACAAAAGAGGATTTACAAACCTATCTAAAAGGAGTCTTTGATGTGACCTACCTCTTGGATGCAGTCGAAATCCAAGCGATTTCTACAAAGGGGAAAGAGGCTTATCCTTACTTCTTTAACAAGATAGAGTTGGTCCCAGCCAATGAAGCAACTGTCAGCCAGTCTTTAAACTACCAAAACACTCATGATCGTATTAGGAAATTGAGTAATGAGGAACTGGCTAACTTGAACATTACCACTATCAACGATGCGATTGACCATGCACTAGTTGCCAAATCCTCACTTTTGCTGGAACAAGACTATTTACGCGAAAATTTGAAGAACTATTATTTCGTACCGCTCTATTATCCGATTTATGCAGGCTTGCAAAATAATAGTGGTACTGTTGGTGGTTTACAATTCCGTAAGACGGCCTTGGAGCTATTAGCAGCAAAAGGTTGGGAAGAAGGCTTTATTCCTTATACAACAGACAAGCTAAAAGCGGAAGCAGAGGCGGCAGGTCGTCTACTATCTGATCAGTTTATTTTTGAAAAAATATTTGCTGGACAATTTACGGATTATGCAAGCTTCAAAAAAGCTATGTATAAAGAACGCTGGGATAAGAAGGATAGACTGAAAGCCATCACGATTAGCTTCAATGGTCAGACTGAAACAATAGATAATATTGAAACGCTGAGTAGGCTGATGGCGGAGGCAGTTGATAAAGATTATCAGGCCGCTAAGAATAAGCAAGCAGGATTTAATCGCCAAGGTTTGAAAGATTCTATTTTGAAAGCCTATGTCGGATTAACGGATAGTTTTACCTCCTCCATATTTACAGAATGACCGAAGTCAATTCTCATCACCTTTTGGGAAGAAGTTGAAAGATAGTATTTTCAGCTTCTTCCTTTAATTTTTTCCAACTATCACTAAATTATGGTATAATTAGCATAGTATTGTTTTTAGGAGAAATTAGACATGGAAATCATTCGCGAAAAAGAATTTGTCAATCAGTATCACTTTGATGCACGTAATCATGCCTGGGAAAAGGAAAACGGGGTGCCAGAAACCAAATTAAATGTTGATTTCCAACTACTTGAACGCAATGAGGAAGAAAATAAAACGTCAATGATTACTATTTTACGTTTTATCATTGTTTTGAATCATTTTGTAATCTCAGGTGCTATGAGCCAAGCTGTTCATCTACAGGGACGTTATGTTAATGAACCGACTGAATTCACTGATGAAGAAAAACGAACCTTAGTTGAGCCGCTATTGGATATGCTAAAACGCATGACCTATGATGTCACAGAAATCGCTTTTGATGCACCAGGTGTAAATTTGGAGTTTTAATATGAAATTAGCAGTTATTACGGACTCATCAGCTGTTTTAGGAATAGAACGCGAGGACTTGTTTGTCTTACATATTCCAGTTCACATTGATGGCATCAATTATGTCGAAGGGCAAAATTTGACCGTTAAGGAATTTTATCAAAAAATGGCTTCGTCAAAAGAATTGCCCAAAACCAGCCAGCCAAGTTTGATGGAATTGGAAGAAATTCTGGGAAGCTTGAAAGAAAAAGGCTACACGCACGCGCTAGGCTTGTTCTTGTCATCAGGGATTTCAGGTTTTTATCAAAATATTCAGTATTTAGCTGATGAATTTGAAGGTCTGACAGTTGCCTTTCCTGATACAAAAATCACCTCAGCACCTTTGGGCATGATGGTGGAGAATGTCTTTAAATGGGCAGATGCAGGACTTGGTTTTGAAGAAATTACTGGTAAGTTAAATCAAGAAATTGGCAAGACAACAGCCTTCATCATGGTTGATGACCTCAATCACCTGGTGAAAGGTGGTCGTCTATCCAATGGCGCAGCCTTGCTGGGTAATCTCTTGAGTATCAAACCGATTCTGTATTTTACAGGTGAGGGTAAGATCGAAGTCTATGAAAAAGTTCGGACGGAGAAGAAAGCTATTAAGCGTTTAATCGACATTCTCCAAGAACAAACAGAAGACGGCAACTACCAGATTGCTATCATTCATGCCAACGCACCTGAAAAGGCTGAAAACTTTAAATTGCAGCTTGAAGAAGCAGGGGTAGGTAGCGATTTGCCAATCGTGTCATTTGGTTCAGTCATCGGTACACACTTGGGAGAAGGGGCAGTAGCCTTCGGTATTTCTCCCATCATTGAATAGGAGTTTGCATGACAATTAAGGTAATTATCGCAGGATTTAAGGGGAAAATGGGCTCAACGGCTGTTGAAATGGTCAAGGGTGACGCAGCACTTAGTCTGGCTGCCTTGGTGGATCCATTTGCGACAGAAACAGAAGTGGATGGAGTTCCTGTTTTCAAGACAAAAGAAGAAGTTGCCAGCCTAGAAGCTGATGTCTGGGTGGATTTTACAACGCCAAAATTTGCCTATGAAAATGCCCGCTTTGCCTTGGAAAATGGCTTCGCACCTGTAGTTGGAACAACAGGCTTTACCCCAGAAGAAATTGAAGAATTAACCACCTTGTCTGCTGAGAAGGGCTTGGGAGGCTTGATTGCTCCTAACTTTGCTATTGGCGCTATCTTGCTCATGCAATTTGCAGCACAGGCAGCCAAGTATTTCCCAAATCTTGAAATCATCGAATTACACCATGACAAGAAGAAGGATGCGCCGAGCGGAACAGCTGTCAAAACGGCCGAACTCATTTCCCAAGTCCGTCAGTCACAGGATCAAGGTGCGGAAGATGAAGAAGAACTGATTGCTGGAGCTCGTGGGGCAGAATTTGACGGCTTCCGTATCCACTCGGTCCGCTTGCCAGGCCTTGTTGCCCATCAGGAAGTGATTTTTGGGGCACAGGGAGAAGGCTTGACCATTCGTCATGACTCTTATGATCGCATTTCCTTTATGGGCGGTGTCAACCTCGGCATTAAAGAGGTAGTCAAACGCTCACAACTCGTTTATGGTTTGGAACACTTATTATGAAATTAAACAATCTGCCTTCTGAGTTTCAGGAGGCTTTGCCGATTTTAGAGAAAATTAAAGCAGCTGGCTTTGAGGCCTATTTTGTTGGCGGATCTGTACGGGATGCTATTTTGGGCAGACCTATTCACGATGTGGATATTGCCACATCCAGCTATCCCCAAGAAACCAAGCAGATTTTCCCGAGGACCATTGATGTGGGGATTGAGCATGGGACTGTCTTGGTCTTAGAAGGCAGCAAAGAGTATGAAATCACGACCTTTCGGACGGAGGAGGAGTATGTGGACTTCCGCAGACCTAGTCAAGTTTCTTTTGTACGTTCCTTAGAAGAGGATCTCAAACGTCGCGACTTCACGGTCAATGCCTTTGCCCTTGATGAAGAGGCACAGATTGTCGACCTCTTTGATGGGATGACCGACTTGGAAAACCGTACCCTGCGGGCTGTAGGCATACCAGCTGAGCGTTTCAACGAAGATGCTCTCCGTATCATGCGTGGATTTCGCTTTGCGGCGACCTTGGACTTTGAGATTGAGCCGACGACCTTTGATGCCATGGTCCAAACCGCTCCGCTACTAGAAAAAATCTCTGTGGAGCGCAGTTTCATCGAGTTTGATAAGCTTTTGATGGCGGATTTTTGGCGAAAAGGCTTGCGCGCTCTGATTGATTCCAAGGCTTATGATTTCTTGCCTGACCTAGCAGGTAAGGGAGAAAAGCTTGAAACCATGCTGACCAGTTTGGTAGAGGACTTCCGATTTTCGACTTCAGAACAAGCTTGGGCCATGCTCTTTGTCTGTTTAGGTATCGAGAACATCAAGTCCTTCCTAAAAAAATGGAAAACCAGCAATGATTTCCAACGCAGCGTGGTCAAGTTGGTAGAGATTTATCAGCTTCGCCAAGCAGGTCCAGTCACCAAACAAATCTGTTTCAAGTATGGCAAAGAATTCTTGTACTTGGTAGAAGAACTTCGTCAAGCACAAGGTCTTGTTACTGATTTTGAAGCAATTGACCAGATTGATCAAGCCTTGACCATCCACGACAAGCATGAAATTGTTGTCAATGGTGGTCATCTGATGAAGGCATTTGACCTCAAACCTGGTCCTGTCTTGGGAAACCTACTCAAACAGGTCGAGTACGAAATCGTAGAAGGAATATTACCAAATGAAGTCGAAGCCATTATGGCATTTGTAAAAGGGAGATTAGACAATGAGTGATTTTATCGTTGAACACCTGACCAAGTCTGTCGGTGATAAGACGGTTTTTGCAGACCTTTCGTTTATCATTCACCAAGGCGACCGTATCGGAATTATTGGTGTCAATGGTACTGGAAAGACGACTTTGTTGGATGTCCTGTCAGGTCGCATCGGTTTTGATGGCGATGTGTCCCCTTTCCAGACTAAGAATGCCTATAAAATTTCTTATTTGACCCAGGAACCTGATTTTGATGAAAGCCAAACTGTCTTAGATACTGTTCTGTCTTCGGATTTACGGGAAACCCAGCTAATCCGTGAATATGAACGGCTCTTGTCAAACTATGATGAAAGCAGTCAAGCCAGACTAGAAAAGGTGATGGCAGAAATGGATGCTCTCAACGCTTGGGAAATTGAAAGCCAGGTCAAGACCGTTCTGTCCAAACTTGGCTTAACAGAGCTTAACAAAACAGTTGCCGAGTTGTCAGGTGGTCTGCGCAGACGGGTGCAGTTGGCCCAAGTCCTCCTTGGCAATGCGGATTTGCTCTTGCTGGATGAACCGACAAACCACCTGGATATTGATACTATTGAGTGGTTGACAACTTTCTTGAAAAATACCAAGAAATCCGTTCTCTTTATTACCCACGACCGCTATTTCTTGGACAATGTGGCAACACGGATTTTCGAACTAGACCGTGCTAGCTTGACCGAATATCAGGGCAATTACCAGGACTATGTTCGCTTAAAGGCAGAGCAGGACGAGCGAGATGCCGCTCTTCGCCATAAGAAGGAACAGCTCTACAAACAAGAGCTGGCTTGGATGCGCAGACAGCCTCAGGCCCGTGCAACCAAGCAGCAGGCTCGTATCAATCGTTTTCATGATTTGAAAGGCGACTTGGCCCACAAGGTTGACGATAGCGAACTGGAAATCAATTTTGAAACCTCTCGTATCGGCAAAAAAGTTATCAACTTTGAAAACGTCAGCTTTTCCTATCCAAACAAGCCAATTCTATCTAATTTTAACTTGCTCATTCAAAACAAGGACCGTATTGGCATTGTTGGTGATAATGGTAAAGGAAAATCCACTTTGCTCAATCTGATTGCAGGTGACTTACAAGCAGACAGTGGTAAGGTAGATATTGGTGAAACCATCCGTATCGGTTATTTTTCTCAGACCATCAAGGGCTTGGACGAAAGTAAGCGGGTCATCAATTTCTTGCAGGAAGTGGCAGAAGAAGCTAAAACGACATCAGGTATGGTTTCTATCGCAGAACTCTTGGAGCAATTCCTCTTCCCACGCAACACTCATGGTACCCTGATTGAAAAGCTATCAGGTGGGGAGAAGAAGCGACTTTACTTGCTGAAAATTCTCTTGGAACGGCCCAATGTTCTCTTACTGGACGAGCCGACCAACGACTTGGACATAGCGACTCTGACAGTCTTGGAACATTTCTTGCAGGGCTTTACTGGTCCGGTCATTACCGTCAGTCACGACCGTTATTTCCTAGACAAGGTAGCCAATAAAATCTTGGCTTTCGAAGATAAGGGCATCGAGACCTTCTTTGGCAACTACACAGACTATCTGGATGAGAAGGCCTTTCTGGCTTCCCGCTCTGCCATTTCCTTGGAAAAACCAAAGGAGAAATCCGAGAAGGTAAAAGAAACTAAGAAGCGGATGTCCTATTTTGAGAAGCAGGAATGGGCGACCATCGAAGAGGATATTGCTGGCTTAGAGGAGCGGATTGCGGCAATCGAGGCGGAAATGCTGACCTGTGGCAGTGATTTTACAAAATTGTCCGATTTGCAGAAGGAATTGGATGAGAAAAACGATTTGCTCTTGGAAAAATATGAGCGCTATGAGTATCTGAGCGAACTGGAGGGCTAAATGAAAGTTCTTGTCATGTCGTATATGGTCATCTATCTCTTGGTGACCTTGGGAGCGGCTTTGTTTAGCTATTTTAATACCAAAAAGATGAATGCTTTACGCTTGCTGTTGACAGTCTTATCCCTGTTCTTGTTGGCTGTTACGCTCTATTTTTACAGTCAAGCCTATCACGCTGTTCAGATGGTGGGATTTGCCCTAGGATTTACCTTTATTTCTACTCTTTTTCTCTACAATGGAACCAAGGAAGGCAGTAACTTCACGGTTGCCATGCTCTTTTCTGTCGGTCGCTTTATCTTGCATATTCAATTTTTAGTTTTGCTCTATCTGTTCAGATAGGGCAATTTTTATACATACAATTTTATGAAAAGGCTTTACGCAAACCTTTGCATTATGATATAATAAAGAAAATACATTTGAGGTGATGATTATGTCTAAAAAAATTATCGGTATTGACTTGGGTGGTACATCTGTTAAGTTGGCCATTTTGACTACTGAGGGGGAAATCCAAGAAAAATGGTCCATCAAGACGAATATTTTGGATGATGGAAGTCACATTGTTCCTGATATTATTGAAAGCATTCTACACCGCTTTGAAACTCATGGCTTGACAAAGGAAGATTTCTTGGGTATTGGTATGGGTTCGCCTGGTGTCGTGGATAGCGAAGCTGGTACTGTTATAGGTGCCTATAACCTCAATTGGAAAACCTTGCAGTTGGTCAAAGAACAATTTGAGGCTGCCCTTGGTCTACCATTCTTTATCGACAATGATGCAAACGTTGCGGCCCTCGGTGAGCAATGGGTTGGTGCTGGTAACAATAATCCAAACGTTGTCTTTATGACCCTAGGAACTGGTGTTGGTGGTGGTGTCATCGCTGCTGGTAACCTCATTCGTGGTGTCAAAGGTGCTGGAGGTGAATTGGGCCATATCACAGTTGACTTTGATGAGCCATTTGCTTGTACTTGTGGTAAGAAAGGGTGCTTGGAAACTGTGGCTTCGGCGACAGGTATTGTCAACCTCAGCCGTCGTTATGCAGACCAATACGCTGGCGATGCAAAACTGAAACAGATGATTGACGATGGGCAAGATGTAACGGCTAAAGATGTCTTTGATTTGGCAAAAGAAGGTGATGACCTGGCTCTCATTGTTTATCGTCACTTCTCAGAATACCTAGGTGTTGCTTGTGCAAACATTGCTGCAGTCCTCAATCCTGCCTACATCGTTCTGGGTGGCGGTGTATCAGCAGCAGGAGAGTTCTTATTGGATGGCGTTCGCAAGGTATTTGCTGAAAATAGCTTCCCACAAATCAAGGAAAGCACACAAATTGTTTTGGCAACACGAGGCAATGATGCAGGTGTCCTAGGAGCAGCATCACTCGTCTTGAAATAATATCTAAAGCAGGGGGGAACTCTGCTTTTTTAGCGTTTTCTTTATCATTGTAAATCAACTACGTAGATGGTTTTGGTTAGGTTATGCGATAAGCAGTAAGAACTGAACATTCAAAAAAAATCTTTTAATATCACTTGAAAAAATCTTAAATATGTAATAAAATGACTATGTAAGTACTGTCTATTTATAGTAACTGACATGATATCATATTAGGAGAAAAATTTATGGAAAAAAAACATAAGTATGGATTTCGAAAACATAAGGCTGTCAAAGGACTTGGAGTGGCACTACTAGGTACAGTTGGCGTCCTTGCAGGTTCATCATTGGTTTCTGCGAATGAGACTACTAATTCTGCAGTAGTGCAAACGAATCGCACGGTAGATGCCACGATTAGTAGAGTAAATTTCAATGATTTAACAGTGGAGCAAAAGGCACGAATTAAATCAGGTAATATTGATGAACAGCTTTCTTGGATCAATCCAGAGACAGGGAATTTTGAGTGGATTACTGGTTTTGTTGCCGTATATAAACCTTCTGGTAGTTGCCAAGTTGTTCCAGTGGATCCTGAGCCGATACAACCAATCCTACCAACCCCACCATCATTAGTTCCACAAATCCCAGTAGTTCCTGGCACGCCACAAGTTCCACAAATCCCAGTTGTTCCTGGGACACCTCAAGTTGAACCACAAGTTCCAGTAGCTCCTGTAGTAACAGTCACACCAAAAGCGGAAACACCTTCAACTGTTGCTCAGACAGTATCGAGGATAACTGGTATTCCTGCGAAATCTGTACAGTCTATTTTGCCAAAAACAGGCTCTGCTAGCTCAAAAACTATTGCTATTTCAGGGTTGGGTATGTTGACATTTGGTGGTTACTTATTGTTTAAGAACCGTAAAACAGGCAAACATGTAGCTATTGCTCTATTGGTTGCAGGAAGTATCGGAGTTTCTACACCGGTTCTCGCCAATTCATCAACCTTCCTTGATTTGGTTGAAAATGTCAAACTGCAATTAAATGCTCGCTTTACTCATACACCTGCAACAGATACTTGTTGGGAATATGTTGGCTATTATCCAGAAATCGCATCTGTACCTGCAGAAACACCTACAAGCCCTAACACTCTACCTTCAGCTGATTTGACAACTGAGACACAGGAGAATAAGGGCAAGGTTACAGTTCACTATGTTGACGAAGAGGGCAATACAATAGCTGCTTCTAAAGAATTGGTAAATGCTGTTGTTTCTACTACTTATCGTACTAAAGTGACTGTAAACGGTATAGAGGAAATTAAAGAAAATACTGTACCAAATGATCTTGACTATAATGCTGCTGCCCTGAAAGTAAATACCATTGAATCCAACGGTGACACATATGAGTTTCTTGCTGTAAAAGGTAAGGAAACAGGGAAGGTCGTTGCTGGAGAAACTGATGTAACATATGTTTACCGAAAAGTTACTCAACCAGTTGTCACTCGTGAAGAGCTTGAACCAATTCAAGAAACCGGTAAGGTTACTGTTCATTATGTCGATGAGGCTGGGAATAAACTTGCAGATTCTAAAGAACTGGTAAATGCAGTTCTTTCTACAACCTTCCGTACCAAGGTAACCACTGACGGTGTCGAAGAAATTAAAGAAAATAAAGTAGTCAGCGATGCAACTTACAATGCGGTAGCAGTAAAGGCAGCTGTTTTGGAGTTCAATGGTGAAACCTATGAGTTTGTGTCAGTTGAAGGAAATGAAACTGGCAAAGTAATAGCTGGCGAGACAGAAGTTACTTATGTTTACCGTAAGGTTGCTCAACCAGTTGTCACTCGTGAAGAGCTTGAACCGATCCAAGAAACCGGTAAGGTTATTGTTCATTATGTCGATGAGGCTGGTAATAAACTTGCGGATTCTAAGGAATTGGTAAATGCTGTTCTTTCTACAACCTTCCGTACCAAGATTACCACTGACGGTGTAGAAGAAATTAAAGAAAATAAAGTAGTCAGCGATGCAACCTATAATGCAGCAGCAGTTAAGGCAGCCGTCTTGGACTACAATGGCGACACATATGAGTTTGTAGCTGTTGAAGGAAATGAAACTGGTAAAGTTGTTGCTGGCGACACAACAGTAAGCTATGTTTACCGTAAGGTTGCTCAACCTGTAGTAATTCGCAAAGTTCTTGATCCAGTACAAGAAACAGGTACAGTAAATGTGCACTTTGTAGATGAAGAAGGTACACCAATTGCTCCATCTAAAGAATTGCTTAGCGGTGCTGTAAACATTATTTCTCGTACCAGCATTACTACTGATGGGGTCGAGGAAATTCAGACGACAACGACTCCGACTGGTGTAACCTATAATGCGGATAGTATTAGACAGGATGCAATTACCTTCAACAACAATAATTATGCATTCAAAGGTTTAGCTGAAAATTCTGCTCCAAGCCAAGGTACTTTGAAGGTTGGCACAACCGATGTAACATTTGTCTATCAACTTAAAAACAATACTCGAACTGAAACAGAAGAAGTTACAGAAACTAAAGGGTCAGTTATTGTTCGCTACCAAGACGAAGCAGGGAATACACTGAAACCAGAAGTTTCGTTAGTAACTGATCGAGTTGTGACTAGGACGACTGTCAATAGAACTTATATCGATGGTGTACCAACTGATAGAGATACAAAAGTAGAAAATATTGGTGGTATTTACAATGCTGCTACTGTTAAGGAAGAACGAATCACAACAAATGATGGAGTTTATGTTCTAGCAGGAATTGACGGGGCTGAAGTTGAATCAGTTACAGAAGGTACAACTTATGTAACCTATATCTATCGTAAACTTGAGGCTTCAACTAAAGAAATTCGAGGAACAGTGATTACGCGTTATGTCAATGAAGTGACGGGTGAGGAAATTGTTCCATCTACTAAGGTTGTAGATAACCAACTTGTTGCAACAGTGGAAACCACTGCAATCAAGGGAGCAGATGGCTCTATTGTGGACACTAAGAGTGTTACCACACCTACCTATTTGTTGTACAATACTACACTTGATAAAGCAGCAAAAGATAAAGTAATAGCTGGTATGCTTACTTCTCCAGTTGAATTCTTGGATACTACTACGGGTGCTACAGGGCAAATTGTAAATAACACAATTGTTAAAGGTACAAAAACATTTGTTGCATACGTTGCAAAATCTGATGCGCCTGCAATGAATCAAAATATTGATTATAGAGAGCAAGCAATTGCTCGTGGTTTCGACCCAGCTACAGAAGTAGAACGATTTAACGGAACGAGACAAGATAAAGTGGGGGAAAATTATTACGAGACTCGATATTATTCCTACACCTATACAAAAGAAATCACAGAGGAAGCACCAAAAGTTCCTTATATCTTTAGCCATGTAGATGTTGTAGAGGTTGGACATGTAAAAGAAGGGGAGACAATTATAACCTACTATTACAAACCAGCAAGTCTGTCTGTGACACCGACTGTTGAATATGATTCAATCGGTCTTACTCATTCTACAGTTGCGGCCTAGATTTTCAAGTTAGTCAAATTTGTGGTTTTCAAAAGGATTTAGGATCTTGTTTTATCGCTAGATCCTTTTGATTATTCTTTTAAAGTAATAGGAGAAAAAGGTGACGGTTTATACATTACGCTACTGGCTAACGGATAAGTCCTTTGGCTACGAGACCTCTCAAGTATTTCGACAAAATGTTCTAAATGATTTAGGTATCGCAAATAAACTTCTTGTACCAAATCCTTATTCTGCTCCCTATTGGCGCGAACAAATGCGCCATATCGGTTTCAACCCTGACCAGGTTGTCATTCTGCCTCACCTTTATTCTGATATTGATGTTGAGATTTTCAACTATAGTCTCCAAGACTTTGAAGAAGATTTGCAGGCTAAAGGGATTTCATGGGAGAGTAAAAAAGAAATCGGCTCTAATGAGATAATCTATACAACAGATACTGGCTATTTCAATGTTAGCTTGACTTCCTCAAGGTTTGTTAGCATTATTATTGAACGTAGCCTCTCCTTGGTTCATATTGCCACAACTACTGTTCATGAACGACCGTTTTATATTAGTTATGCTGATGGCCGTTTTGAGTATCTGAATAGGTCGGGAGAAGCGACCCTTAGGGGACTTATTGGTAAGGATATCTGTAATTATTATTGGAAAGATTGTCTCATTACTCCGGACGACCTCTTTCTTCATTACCTGATTAAGAACCTCAATCCTGACGAGGATATTGTTTTGAATGACCAGCTTCAAGCTGCTTCACAAAAAATAAAAGACTATTGTAAATCTGTAGGTGCTCGGTATAGAGATGTGCTACATTATAACCATGTAGAGGCTGTTAATAGCCGAGAAACCTACACAACTGTCCTGGATAGGGAAATATATGTAGCGAGTCCATACATCATTCCAAACTTAGCTGAAGAGGGAGTTACAGCTACATTTTTACCACCAACTGCGGTAAACATTACTCCAATACTTCCAATAGGTTTGTCTTCCAATAAGCTACTCCTTGTTGGAAACTTCAGTAAAGGCAAACGAATAGCCATGGCTGTAGAAGCTATGCGATTTCTACCAGAGTTAGAGCTTCACATTTACGGAGGTCTATTCGAAGAAATCCAAGCTTTTAAAGAAGAGAATGTTATCCCCGAAAATGTCATATTTAAGGGGTTTGTCCCAAGTGTAACTATCCAACGTAATCAATACCTAGGCTATCTTTCTTGTTCAAAAACAGAAATGTTTGCCAATGCCATGGTAGAGTGTCTTGGCCAAGGACTGATTCCTATCCTTTCCAGGGTTGATTATGGCCATAATCAAGTCTTAGAAGAATTAGGTATCTATCAACAATGTGGTTTTGATAGTGTAGAAGATCTTGTCAAGGTCTTGAAAAATCTAGCAAATTTACCTTTAGAAGATCGACAGGAATTGTCTAAGACGATTCTTGACTATGCTAACAAATTTAGCTATTCAGAGGCACGCAAGCAGTATAAGCTTGCTCTAGGTTATAACTAGGTTCATGAAAGCAGGGCATTCCCCTGCTTTTTCGATTCCGCCGTCACAGTTTCTCTATATACATATATTGAAAAAACGGTAAAAAAGTGTACAATGAAAGTGTAAAGAGAAAGGAGTGTTGGGCCATGAAAAAAGTAAATATGTCAAAAGTAACGAATTATCTGACTATACTTGGTCTGTTGATTTTGCTATCTGCCTTTTTCCTTGATAACTGGATTCGGGACTGGTTTTTTCCGTCTAGCTGGGGAAACGTGGCGACCATGATGATTTTGCCTTTGCTAGGGGCATTGATTCTCATCTTGTCGATTTACTATAAAAAACTGTGGACGGGCATTACCAGTATTCTATTGATTATTTCCTTCCCCTTGATATTTGGACTGGGCTATGTTTTCTTTGGTCCCTAGAAGGAGTTTTTTATGGGTGTGACACTATTAAAACGGATAAATATAGTCTTGTATAGCATTGCAGCTTTTCTCATCGCCATGCTATTTTTACCAGTAGGTCAATGGTTTGATATTGTAAATGTGAATTTTAAACTAGCATTTTTTATCATCCCCTTTTTCGGTCTAGCTAGCTTACCAACGGCTATTTACACTAAAAATGTTCGTCAGATATTGTTGAGTGCCACCTTGGTCGCCTTGTATTTTATACTGTTCAGCTTAGTAACTGCCCTCGCTGGTTTGTTCCAGCTCACTCTCTACCCCTTGCTCTATAAATGACAACTCCAGTTCAAAACTGGAGTTTTTTTCTAGAATTTGCTATACTAAAATTATGACAAAAGCAGATAGTATTTTTAAAGAAAACATTCGTAAGATTATGGAAGAGGGCGTTTTTTCCGAAAATGCTCGCCCTCGTTACAAGGATGGAAATGTTGCCAATTCCAAGTACGTTACAGGCGCCTTTGCTGAGTATGATTTGTCTAAGGGCGAGTTCCCTATTACTACATTAAGACCGATTCCAATCAAGTCGGCCATCAAGGAAATTCTTTGGATTTACCAAGACCAGACCAATGATTTATCCGTCTTGCAGGAAAAATACGGTGTCCAGTATTGGAATGACTGGGAAGTAGATGGAACAGGGACCATCGGTGAACGCTATGGTGCAATTGTTAAAAAGCATGACATCATTTCCAAAATCCTCAAGCAACTGGAAGAAAATCCCTGGAACCGTCGCAATGTGATTTCTTTGTGGGATTACGAGGCCTTCGACCAATCCGCAGGTCTTTTGCCATGCGCCTTCCAGACCATGTTTGATGTTCGCCGAGTGGACGGAGAGATTTATCTTGATGCAACTCTCACTCAGCGCTCCAATGATATGTTAGTGGCTCACCATATCAACGCCATGCAGTATGTCGCTCTTCAAATGATGATTGCCAAGCATTTTGGTTGGAAGCTAGGGAAGTTTTTCTATTTCATCAACAACCTTCACATCTATGACAATCAGTTTGAACAGGCTGAAGAATTGCTCAGTCGAACGCCTTCAGAAATTGAGCCTCGTTTGGTCCTCAATGTTCCAGACGGTACCAATTTCTTTGATATTCGGGCAGAAGATTTTGAGCTAGTGGATTATAATCCAGTTAAACCGCAATTGAAGTTTGACTTGGCGATTTAACTGGATTAGCAGTGAAGAACTTCGTTCTTTTACCTCGCTTCTTTAATTATAAGCTCGGGCTGAAACAGTTCCCCGAACTGTTTCACTTTCCAACCTTCAACACTGTCCCAAAGTGTTGGAGCAATTGAAGTCCGATTTTAATAAACAGTAGTAAGTAGAGTTTTGTCCATCTACAATATATAAAATTGAGGAATTGGTTCTAGTTATAAAATTTGCGCTTGGCCTACTTGGTAAGTGAATTTTTTATGAATTTTTGATAGAATGATAGGACGGAAAGTGAGAGAAAATGACAAAAAAGATTGTGGCAATTTGGGCTCAAGATGAAAATGGTTTGATTGGAAAAGGGGATAAATTGCCCTGGTCTTTGCCTGCTGACTTAGCTCATTTTAAAGAAACGACTACTGGTCATGCAATGGTGATGGGACGTATAACCTTTGATGGCATGGGAAAACGTGCACTTCCTAATCGACATACCTTAGTATTGACCACCGATAAAAGCTATCAAGTAGAGAGTGATCGAATTACAGTCCTGCATGGTGTTGAAGAAGTTCTGGACTGGTACCATCAACAAGAAGGAACCTTGTTTGTCCTTGGTGGTGGACAAATTTTTACTGCCTTCGCACCCTACATTGAAGAATTGATTGTGACAGATATTCAGGGGCATTTTGAAGGTGATAGTTTCTTCCCAGAAACTTTTCCAATGGAAGAATTCCAGCTACAAAGTGAACAGTTTCGTCCAAAAGATGAAGCCAACCCCGTTGATTTCATCATAAAAAACTATAAAAGAAGAGAGAAATAGGCATGGAGAGAAGTTTATTCGGTTTGTTTACAGCATTTCTATGTGGAATATGCGTTCTTTGTGCAATTCAAGCCTTTAAAAAGAAACGATTTGGTTTAGCAATATTATTTTTATTGAATGCTTTTACCAATTTAGTCAATAGTATCCATGCAGTTTATGGATTTTTGTTTAGATAAGTGATATGAAAGAGGAGATAGATGGCTGTTAAGCATAATCATGAATTGATTTATTGCTCATTTTGCGGGAAAAATCAAGAAGAAGTAAAAAAAATCATTGCGGGAAACAATGTCTTTATTTGTAATGAATGTGTGGAACTGGCACAGGAAATTATTCGTGAAGAACTAGCAGAAGAAGTATTGACAGACTTGGCGGATACACCAAAGCCACAGGAATTGCTCAATATTTTAAATCATTATGTCATTGGACAGGACCGTGCTAAACGTGCCTTGGCAGTTGCTGTCTACAACCACTACAAACGGATCAATTTCCAAGATAGCCGTGATGAGAACGATGTTGATTTGCAAAAATCAAACATTCTCATGATTGGTCCAACAGGCTCTGGTAAGACATTTTTGGCTCAAACCTTGGCTAAAAGTCTGAATGTTCCATTTGCCATTGCGGACGCAACCGCTCTTACTGAGGCGGGTTATGTCGGTGAGGACGTAGAAAATATTCTCCTCAAGCTTTTGCAGGCGGCAGATTTTAACATTGACCGCGCAGAACGAGGGATTATCTATGTGGATGAAATTGATAAGATTGCCAAAAAAGGTGAAAATGTGTCCATTACCCGCGATGTTTCGGGTGAAGGTGTCCAACAGGCTCTCTTGAAAATCATTGAGGGAACAGTTGCCAGCGTTCCACCACAAGGCGGACGCAAGCATCCTAACCAAGAAATGATCCATGTGGATACCAAAAACATTTTATTCATCGTAGGTGGTGCTTTTGACGGGATTGAGGAAATTGTCAAGCAACGTCTAGGTGAGAAAATCATCGGTTTCGGTCAAAACAATCGTGCCATTGATGAAAAAGATTCTTACATGCAACACATCATTGCTGATGATATTCAAAAATTTGGTATCATTCCAGAATTGATTGGTCGCTTGCCTGTATTTGCAGCCTTAGACCAGTTAACAACCGAGGACTTGGTGCGTATTTTGACAGAACCTAAGAATGCTCTGGTTAAACAATACCAAACTCTCTTGTCTTACGATGATGTAGAGTTGGATTTTGATGAGGATGCCTTGTTGGCTATTGCCGAGAAGGCGATTGAGCGGAAAACAGGTGCGCGTGGACTTCGTTCTATTATCGAAGAAACCATGTTGGATGTCATGTTTGAAGTTCCAAGTCAAGATGACGTCAAACGTGTTCGAGTGACAAAAGCAGCAGTAGATGGCAAGGAAAAACCATTGCTAGAAACTGCCTAAAAATGATCATTAGGGGTGATAAGCAACTGGCTTTCTCCCCCTTATTTATGAGAGGTAAAGAATGGAAATCAATACACACAATGCTGAAATTCTGCTGAGTGCAGTTTCAAAGGCCCAATACCCTGATGACGATATTCCTGAAATCGCCCTGGCTGGCCGATCAAATGTCGGAAAATCTTCCTTCATCAATACCTTGCTCGGAAGAAAAAATCTGGCCCGCACTTCAGGAAAACCAGGTAAGACCCAACAGTTAAACTTTTACAATATCGATGACAAAATTCGTTTCGTCGATGTGCCAGGCTATGGCTATGCCAAGGTTTCCAAGACTGAGCGTGCTAAATGGGGCAAGATGATTGAGGAATACTTGACCAGTCGTGAAAATTTACGCGTGGTCGTTAGCTTGGTTGATATGCGCCATGCGCCATCGGCTGACGATGTCCAAATGTATGAGTTTTTAAAATACTATGAAATCCCAGTCATCATCGTTGCGACCAAGGCAGATAAAATTCCACGTGGTAAATGGAACAAGCATGAATCCATTATCAAAAAGAAATTGGATTTCGATAAAAATGACCAATTTGTCGTCTTTTCATCCGAAACCCGCTATGGTTATGACCAGGCTTGGGATGCTATCCTGAGTGAGATTTAGGAGGTTTTTATGGAACAAACATTTTTCATTATCAAACCTGACGCTATCAAACGTGGACTGGTTGGGCAAATTCTCAGCAGAGTGGAACGTCGTGGATTTGTCATTCGTGACCTAAATATGATGACAGCGACGGAGGACTTAGTCGCTCAACATTATGAGCATTTAACAGACAAACCTTTCTTTCCGCTCTTGGTTGACTACATGACCAGCGGACCAGTCATTGCTGGGATTTTAGAAGGACCTGAAGTCGTCAAATCTTGGCGAGATATGATGGGGGCTACCAATCCAGTCAATGCCTTACCTGGAACTATTCGAGGAGATTTCGCCACTGCACCAATTGATGGTATTGTGGCAAATGTTGTTCACGGATCTGACAGCATAGAAGCTGCTCACCGTGAAATCGCCTTATGGTTGGGGAAATAGCAGAGCAGTTCAACCACAGCAATCCTACTCAAAGTTTATGTCAACATCTCAGCGCAGTGGTTGATTGGCAGATTTGTTCGTGTTTCACACTCCAAATCTGTCCTAATCAACTTTGCGGGGGTGGGAAGACGAACTCTTCTATGAATGTAGGAGTTCTTTCCCACTCCCGTTTTTCTTATGGCAAGTTCTTGGTATTTCTGATATAATAAAGAGTAATACTCTTGTAGAGGAAGAAACATGAATTTAGAAGATTTGAAAAAACGACAGGAGAAGATTCGGAACTTCTCTATTATTGCCCATATTGACCATGGAAAATCAACCTTGGCTGACCGTATTCTTGAGAAGACAGAAACAGTTTCTAGTCGCGAAATGCAGGCTCAGTTACTGGATAGCATGGACCTGGAGCGTGAACGTGGGATTACCATTAAGTTGAACGCTGTTCAGCTCAATTACAAGGCCAAAGATGGTGAAACCTACATTTTTCACTTGATTGACACACCTGGACACGTGGACTTTACCTATGAGGTTTCGCGTTCATTGGCTGCTTGTGAGGGTGCGATTCTGGTAGTAGATGCTGCTCAAGGAATTGAAGCACAAACATTGGCCAACGTTTATCTGGCCCTGGATAATGACTTGGAAATCTTGCCTATTATTAACAAGATTGACCTGCCAGCAGCAGATCCAGAGCGTGTCCGTCAGGAAATCGAAGATGTGATTGGTTTGGATGCCTCAGAAGCCGTGCCAACATCAGCTAAGGCTGGTATTGGTATCGAGGAAATCTTGGAGCAAATCGTGGAGAAAGTTCCAGCACCGACTGGTGATGTGGCTGCTCCGCTACAAGCCTTGATTTTTGACTCTGTCTATGACCCTTATCGTGGGGTTATCCTGCAAGTTCGTATCGTCAACGGTGTGGTAAAACCTGGCGATACTATTCAGATGATGAGCAATGGTAAGACTTTTGATGTGACGGAAGTCGGTATCTTCACACCAAAAGCAATCGGTCGTGATTACTTGGCGACTGGTGATGTAGGTTACATCGCAGCCTCCATCAAGACAGTTGCTGACACCCGTGTCGGTGATACGGTGACCTTGGCGGAAAATCCTGCCAGCGAGCCACTAGCAGGCTACAAGCAGATGAATCCAATGGTCTTTGCAGGTATCTATCCAATCGATTCCAATAAGTACAATGACCTCCGTGAAGCCTTGGAAAAACTCCAACTCAACGATGCTAGCTTGCAGTTTGAGCCAGAAACGTCACAAGCACTAGGATTTGGTTTCCGTTGTGGCTTCTTGGGTCTCTTGCACATGGATGTTATCCAAGAACGGATTGAGCGGGAGTTTAACATTGATCTCATCATGACAGCTCCGTCGGTAGTCTACCATGTCAATATGACAGACGGTGAAATGATTGATGTAGCCAACCCGTCCGAATTCCCAGACCCAACCAAGATTGCAACTATCGAAGAGCCTTACGTTAAGGCACAAATCATGGTACCGCAGGAATACGTCGGTGCGGTCATGGAATTGGCCCAACGCAAACGCGGTGACTTTGTGACCATGGATTACATCGATGATAACCGTGTCAATGTCATCTACCAAATTCCGCTTGCGGAGATTGTCTTTGACTTCTTTGACAAGCTTAAGTCATCCACTCGTGGTTATGCTAGCTTTGACTATGAGATTTCAGAATACCGTTCATCCAAGTTGGTGAAAATGGATATTCTCCTCAATGGTGACAAGGTCGATGCCCTCAGCTTTATCGTCCACAAGGAATTTGCCTACGAACGTGGGAAAATCATCGTTGACAAGCTCAAGAAAATCATCCCTCGTCAGCAATTTGAAGTGCCAATCCAGGCAGCAATCGGTCAGAAAATCATTGCTCGTAGCGACATCAAGGCCCTTCGCAAAAACGTTTTGGCCAAGTGTTATGGTGGTGACGTTTCCCGTAAACGCAAACTCTTGGAAAAACAAAAAGCTGGTAAGAAACGGATGAAGGCAATCGGTTCCGTAGAAGTACCACAAGAAGCCTTCCTCAGTGTTCTCAGCATGGATGAAGACGATAAGAAATAATCTTGATACAAAGAAACACTCCTGCATTTTGTTGCAAGAGTGTTTTCTCTTATTTGCGTTTCATTTCACCTTGTGGGTAGTAGGTTCCTTCAGGCATATCATTGATGAAGACATGAATCGCTTCTTTTGGTGCGTTGGTATTGCGAGATACAACCTCTGTTACTTCACGCGCAAGGGCAATCTTTTGTTCCTCCGTGCGTCCTTCAAACAAATCAATACGTACAAATGGCATATCGTTTCTCCTTTATCGTCATTTAGTTTTTCTTTTATTACTTCGACGTACGAGGAAACTTCGTTTCCCTATTTCCAACTTCAAACACTCCACTGGAGTGTTTGAACTCGCCTTGCCTGATTGAAACAGTCTGGGGGATACGAATAGTCCAGTGGACTATTCGTACCTGAGCCTGAAAACAAAAAAGCGAAGTACATCAGCTGGTCACCTAGAAACAAGGAAGCATTGAGTTATGCCTGCGGCTTTTGAAGCGAACTTGGTTCGCACTATCTCCAGCCTTCAAAGGTTCCCCAAACCTTTGAAGCGAGTACTAAAAGTAAACTAAAAGACTATACTTTTCTCTTTTCAGTATAGCATATTTCTTACCTGTTTTCTATAAGTAAATTGTTGACAACGTTTACATTATGTGCTATGCTACCTTTATGAAGGAGGGAATACTCATGGCCTATAAATACCGTATGATTTTATCGTTCCTAGTCTCTGGATTATCTTTATATCTAGTGGCAACTGTTTTTGCCAAGAGTATATGGGAAGGACCTTTATTGATTACCTTTTCTTTCCTCAGCTTAATCTATGGATGTGTTATGCTCTACAAGTGGAAACCAAAGGTAGCTAAAATCATTTTTGAGTGTGTCGGAAATTTCTTATCATTCCCCTGGTCTTAATATCAAACAAGCTCAAAACGGGCTTGTTTTTCTATTTCCTAAATGGTCAAATTATGATAAAATGGAAGGAGTGAAATTTTAAGATTGGAAAGTGAAAAGTGGCTCAATTATACTATAAATATGGGACGATGAATTCTGGTAAAACCATTGAAATTCTTAAAGTAGCCCATAACTATGAAGAGCAAGGCAAGCCTGTTGTCATCATGACCTCTGCCTTGGACACTCGTGATGCCTTTGGCGTTGTTTCTAGCCGTATCGGTATGAGAAGAGAGGCTGTTGCCATTGACGATGAGATGGATATTTTTGGCTATATCGAAAAGATGGAGCCACGTCCCTATTGTGTCTTGATTGATGAAGCGCAATTTCTCCGCCGTCATCATGTCTATGACTTGGCACGAGTGGTGGATGAGCTAGGTGTACCAGTCATGGCGTTTGGCTTGAAAAATGATTTCCGCAATGAGCTCTTTGAAGGCTCTAAACATTTGTTGCTTTTGGCTGACAAATTGGATGAGATTAAAACAATCTGCCAGTATTGTTCCAAAAAGGCGACTATGGTGTTGCGAACACAAGACGGCAAGCCAACCTATGAAGGTGCCCAGATTCAAATCGGTGGAAACGAAACCTACATCCCAGTTTGCCGCAAACATTACTTTTCACCGGAGATTAAATTGTAACCCAAGGTTATAATTCAAAGGCTGAAGGTACGATTTTTGAAAACTGAAAACAGGCTACGAACTGTGCCTGTTTCATGACCTACATATTACAGAAAGGAACTGAACACGCCCTAGAAGCTAACTGGAAGTGTGTTCGGTCAAATATTTAGAAAGGAATTGAATACGGGCTACGAACTGTGCCTGTTTCATGACCTGCATATTACAGAAAGGAACTGAACACGCCCTACAGGCTAACAAGAAGTGTGTTCTTTCCAATTATTTAGAAAGGAACTGAATACGGGCTACGAACTGTGCAAAAAAGATAGTTTTTCCTAGGACAGTTTCGTCCTTCGTCAAAACTCCTATTTTTGCTTTGTTCGTTTAACGCCCTTAATATCTTATAATTATGAACATCTATGATCAATTACAGGCGGTGGAAGATCGCTACGAGGAACTTGGTGAACTGTTGTCTGACCCTGATGTAGTCAGCGATACCAAGCGCTTTATGGAGTTGTCTAAGGAAGAAGCTGCAACTCGTGATACAGTAACAGCATACCGCGAATACAAGGTTGTTCTTCAAAACATTATCGATGCAGAAGAGATGATTAAAGAATCTTCTGGTGATGCTGACTTGGAGGAAATGGCTAAGGAAGAACTCAAACAAGCTAAGGCTGATAAAGAGGCTTACGAAGAAAAGTTGAAAATCCTTCTTTTACCAAAAGACCCTAACGATGATAAAAATATCATCTTGGAAATCCGTGGTGCTGCAGGTGGAGATGAAGCCGCCCTCTTTGCTGGAGATCTTTTGACCATGTACCAAAAGTATGCAGAAGGTCAAGGCTGGCGCTTCGAAGTCATGGAGGCGTCTTACAATGGTGTCGGCGGTATCAAGGAAGTGGTTGCCATGGTCTCTGGTCAATCCGTTTATTCAAAACTCAAGTATGAATCAGGAGCTCACCGTGTCCAACGTGTCCCTGTGACAGAAAGCCAAGGTCGTGTCCACACCTCAACAGCAACTGTCCTCATCATGCCAGAAGTTGAAGAAGTGGAATACGATATCGATCCAAAAGATCTTCGTGTTGACATCTACCACGCATCTGGTGCTGGTGGACAGAACGTCAACAAGGTGGCTACTGCCGTGCGTATCGTTCACTTGCCAACCAACATCAAGGTAGAGATGCAGGAAGAACGAACCCAGCAGAAAAACCGTGAAAAGGCCATGAAGATCATCCGTGCCCGTGTTGCGGACCACTTTGCACAGATTGCCCAAGACGAGCAGGATGCAGAGCGTAAATCAACAATCGGTACGGGTGACCGTGCAGAGCGTATCCGTACTTACAACTTCCCACAAAACCGTGTAACAGACCACCGTATCGGCTTGACCTTGCAAAAGCTGGATACCATCTTGTCAGGTAAGATGGACGAAGTCGTAGATGCTCTTGTACTTTACGATCAGACGCAAAAACTAGAAGAGCTTAACAAATAATGAATTACGCTCAATTATTTGCAGCATACGAAGAACAATTAGTCGCAATCGGTGAAGAGGCAGAATCCCTGTCCTTCACCTATCGTGGCTTAAAGGGACTGAACTTTACGGAATTTCTCCTCCTGCTCCGTCAGGAAGTCACACCGACCGACAAAGAAGAGATTGAGGCGATTTTTCAGCAACTTTCCCAGCACCGACCTGCCCAGTACATTATCGGAAAAGCCGATTTTCATGGCTTGGAGTTCATGGTGGACAATCGGGTTTTAATTCCAAGACCTGAAACGGAAGAATTGGTTGATTTGATTTTACAGGAAAATAGCAGAGCAGGTTTGCGTGTCTTAGACATCGGTACAGGAAGCGGTGCCATAGCTATTTCCCTTGCAAAAGCTAGACCTGATTGGGAAGTGGTAGCAGTTGATATTTCAGAGGATGCCTTAGCAGTGGCTCAGGAAAATGCAAGAATTAATCACGTCTCTGTTCACTTTCTAGAATCGGATGTCTTGCAAGCAGTGAAAGGGCAATTTGACATCATTGTTTCCAATCCGCCCTACATCTCACCAGATGACACAGAAGAAGTTGGACTTAATGTATTGACTTCTGAGCCTCATCTGGCCTTATTTGCGGAAGAAGATGGTCTGGCTATCTATAGACAAATTGCGGAGCAGGCAGGTGCCTTTTTGAAAGAGGATGGGAAACTCTACTTTGAAATTGGCTACAAGCAAGGACAAGCCTTGACTGACTTACTCGCTCTGCATTTCCCCCAAAAACGAATCCGAGTCCTCAAAGACCAATTTGGTCAGGATAGAAAGGTTGTGGCGGATGACAATGGATAAACTCCGGACAATCCTTGAAAATGGTGGAGCCGTGGTTTTGCCGACTGAGACAGTTTACGGACTCTTTGCTCAAGCCTTAAATGAAGAAGCAGTCAATCGTGTCTATCAGTTGAAACAGCGCCCTAGGGACAAGGCCATGAACTTAAATGTCTCAAATCTGAACGATATTTATTTTTTCAGTCAAAATCCCCCTCATTATCTAGAAAAACTGTATAATAGATTTATGCCAGGACCGCTAACGATTATCCTGAAAGCGAACGCCAATGTTCCTTTTTGGGTTAATTCTGGCCTGGATACTGTTGGATTTCGTCTACCAAAACACGAAAAAACCCTTCGTTTGATTGCGGAAACGGGTCCCTTAATCGGACCATCAGCTAATGTTTCCGGACAAGAAAGTGGTAAAGAGTTTACCAAAGTCCTATCACAATTCTCTGAAAAATTGGAAGGGATAGCCGATGACGAGGCCTTGGCTGGAATTGATTCAACCATCTTAGATCTTTCAGGACCAAAAGCTAGAATTCTCCGACAAGGCAGTATCAGCCGGGAAGAGATCCAAGCTGCTGCCCCTGAAATAGAATTTGAGGATTAAGACATGATTCGAAGTATTGAGTTTGCAGATTTGTCAGCGATTAGAGAAATAAATGCACAAGCCTTAGGCTACGATGTGCCTCTTGAGCAAACAGAAATACAATTTAAACGTTGTTCGGAGTCTAATGGACATACTATCTTGGTTTTTGAGGACGATGAAACTGGTCAAGTATCAGGCTACATTCATGCTCAAGTCTATGAAAGTCTGTATTCAAATCCTGGTCTTAATATTCTAGGATTGGCTGTTCTTTCAGAATACCAAGGCAAGGGAATTGGTTCAAAGTTGTTACAAGCAGTTGAAAAGCTAGCTCTAGACAAAGGATTATCTTTCATTCGCCTCAATTCAGCTGAACACCGTAAACAAGCCCATCGTTTTTACGAGCATTTGAGATACGAATCTGACAAATTACAATATCGCTTTATCAAGCACTTATAAAGGAGTACCGCACATGATTTTTGACAAAGTTGACTACAAAGATTTCGACAAAGAAGTTTGGGAAGCAATTCAAGCTGAAGAAAAACGCCAACAAAATAATATCGAGTTGATTGCGTCTGAAAACGTTGTTTCTAAAGCAGTTATGGCTGCTCAAGGTTCTATTTTGACCAACAAATATGCTGAAGGTTACCCAGGTCGTCGTTACTATGGCGGTACGGAATGCGTTGACGTAGTTGAAAGTTTAGCTATTGAACGTGCTAAAGAAATATTCGGTGCAAAATTTGCTAACGTTCAGCCACACTCAGGAAGCCAGGCCAATTGTGCTGCCTACATGGCCTTGATTGAGCCAGGAGACACTGTTATGGGGATGGACTTAGCTGCAGGTGGTCACTTGACACACGGTGCTGCAGTGAGTTTCTCTGGACAAACCTACAATTTCGTTGCTTACAACGTTGATGAAGAAACAGGTTTGCTGGATTACGATGCAATTTTAAAACAAGCAAAAGAAGTACAGCCAAAATTGATTGTCGCAGGTGCTTCAGCTTATGCCCGTACCATTGATTTCGCAAAATTCCGTGAAATCGCAGATGCTGTCGGTGCAAAATTGATGGTGGACATGGCCCATATTGCTGGTCTTGTAGCTGCTGGTCTTCATCCAAACCCAGTTCCCCACGCTCATATCACAACAACAACAACCCACAAAACCCTTCGTGGACCTCGTGGTGGTTTGATTTTGACCAATGATGAAGCTCTCATCAAGAAAATCAACTCAGCTATCTTCCCTGGTATCCAAGGTGGTCCACTTGAGCATGTTATAGCTGCGAAAGCTGTTTCCTTCAAAGAAGTATTGGACCCAGCCTTTAAAGATTACGCTCAAAAGATTATCGACAACAGCAAGGCTATGGCAGAAGTCTTCCTTGCCAACCCTAATTTCAAGGTCATCACAGGCGGCACAGACAACCATCTCTTCTTGGTAGATGTGACAAAAGTTGTTGAGAACGGTAAGGTTGCACAACATCTCTTGGATGAAGTGAACATCACCCTCAACAAAAACTCAATTCCTTACGAAAAACTCTCACCATTCAAAACAAGTGGTATCCGTGTTGGCTCTGCAGCCATTACTGCTCGCGGTTTTGGAGTAGAGGAGGCTCGCAAGGTTGCTGAGTTGACAATCAAAGCCCTTGAAAATGCAGAGAATGAAGCCGTTCTAGAAGAAGTGCGTCAAGAAGTACGTGCTTTGACAGACCGCTTCCCACTATACGAAGGTTTATAATGGATATATTTGTAAAAAAAGCTATTATACATCAATTTAGTCCTGACGACACTGAGCTGGTCCTTGCTGACCAGCTTTTGACTGTCAGTCCGAAAATAGAAGAATATTTGCGCAAGAAAATCGAGCGTGTTTTTTCTGATGAAGCAAAAACTGGACATTTTGAAGCAGACAATCCTTTTCTTGATTTCTTAAATGAAGATTTATTGACTAGCTCTGTCAAAATTGCTGGTCTCTGGAAAGAAGAGTTTTCCATTTCTGAAAATCTCAAGACCAATGATTTAATCTTTATCGAGTTTGAACGAAATGGTGTGGAGCATTTCGCCTTTCTAAGGATCGCCTTGCGTGAAAACCTTGCTCACGTTGGTTCAGAAAGTGATAGCCCGCTAAAAATCACTCAAAACAATCTGCCAGGAGCAGGTTCTACGCCAGATGAAGCCTTAATCATCAATCTACAGACGCGTAAATATTATTTGATTGAGAAAAGGATTAAACACAACGGAGCCTTTCTCCATTACTTTTCCGATAATCTCCTGCAGGTCACGCCAGCCATTTCTGCCAAAAAATCTATCAAGGCAGTTGAACAGACAGCTCAAAAAATTGCTGATAATTTCCATCAAGGTGATTTCCAATTTCAATCAAAGGTCAAGTCAGCTATTTTCAACCATTTGGAAGAAGACAATGAACTTTCTCCTGAAAAATTGGCTGACCAGCTATTCGATAATAATCTGACTGCCCGTTTGAACTTTGTTGACCAGCTCAAAGAAGTTATTCCAGATAAGATTTCCTTCGACGAGATTGATAGCAGTCGTCAGCTAAAGAAGTTTGAAAACCAAAAATTATCCCTTTCAAATGGTATTGAACTGATCGTTCCTAATGCAGTTTATGAAGATGCTGAATCCGTAGAGTTTATCCAAAATGATAATGGAACCTATTCCATTCTTATCAAAAATATTGAAGATATAAAGAGTAAGTAAATGAAGAAACTAATAAGAGCGATTAGCCTTATCGCCCTTGCTTTTCTCCTTGTAAAGAGCTTCCAGATCTATCAAGATGTCAAACAAGTGATGACCTATCAGACTATGGTTCAAGAAGTTCTGGCTGAGAATGATACGGCTGCCAATGAAGAACTGGTTTTGGCGATGATTTACACAGAAACTAAGGGACGAGAAGCGGATGTCATGCAGTCTAGTGAATCTGCAACGGGCTATACCAATACGATTACTGATAGTAAAGAGAGTATCCGTCAGGGCGTAGTCTATTTATCAGAGAATTTACGTTTAGCAGAGGAAAAGGGAGTTGAAGTCTGGACCGCTGTTCAAGCCTACAATTTTGGACCTGCCTATATTGATTTTGTAGCGGAAAATGGTGGTGAACATACCCTTGCTTTAGCTCAAGAGTATTCCAAGACAGTCGTAGCACCCAGCCTTGGCAATACAAGCGGTGAGACTTACACCTATTATCACCCGATAGCCCTCTTGCATGGTGGTAAACTCTATGTAAACGGTGGAAATATCTACTATGCTAGACAGGTTCGTTTTAATATGCACCTAATGCGGTTGATGAATATTTTTTAACAATCGAGAAAATTTCTTGGTTGTTTTTCTTTTCCTACTAAAAATGATATAATAATTGTATCGACAGAATGAGGAATGTTAGAATGAGAAATTGTATGATTACTGGTGCGACCAGTGGCATTGGCAAAGCAATCGCCTACGCTTTCGCTAAGAATGGTGACAATGTCATCATTACTGGACGCAGAAACGATAAATTAAATGAAATAAAATGTGATATTGAGAAAAATTATGATGTACAGGTTTACGTTTATTCATTTGATGTTACACAAAATGACCAAGTTATTGCTTCTTGCCAACAGATACTACAAGAAGTGGGACAAGTTCATATCTTGGTGAACAATGCAGGTCTGGCTTTAGGCTTGGATAAATTTCACGAATATGACCTGGCAGACATGATGACCATGATAGATACCAATGTAAAGGGCTTGTTAACTGTTACACGCCAGATATTGCCCCAGATGGTTGAACATAATGAGGGACATCTTATCAATATCGGCTCTACTGCTGGAATTTATGCCTATGCGGGCGCTGCGGTCTATGCGGCTACAAAATCAGCGGTTAAGGTGCTGTCAGATGGTATTCGGATTGATACAATCGATAAAAATATCAAGGTCACAACCCTGCAACCTGGTATTGTTGAAACTGATTTTAGCCAGGTTCGTTTCCATGGCGATACAGACAGAGCGGCTGGAGTTTACAAGGGCATTGAGGCCTTACAGGCTGAGGATATTGCATCTTGTGCACTTTTTGTGGCAAACCAGCCGGGGCATGTGCAGATTTCAGATATGACCATTATGGCGACTAAGCAGGCCACTGGCTTTACCATCCATAGAGAATAGGAGGACCGTATGAAAAAGAACTATTCTATCCTTTTAACAAGTATTCTGACATTGACAACCCTTGTAGCTTGCAGTCCAAGTACTAATCAAGCAGGTTCTGAGCCGTCAAGTAGTTCAACTACAAACACCTCTAGTTCTTCGAGCAGTAGCGATACCAGTTCGTCAAGTGTGGCGGAAGCTGCCACCATTCTTTCCATGGACATCGATTCTCTCATGCAGGGAAATTATGACAGCCTCATTGGGACCTGGCAAAACAGTCGTGGTGAAACCCTAGTATTTAATATGAAAGGCTTGGTGGCTGAAAGTCAGAATTTACTAGGTCGTGGAAAAATTACAGACGGAATTTTTGAAACAGGCTACATTGATAAGAGTATTGGCGAAGTTAGTTTGATGATGGTGCCTAAAGACACCTTACTTAGCCAATCACTTTATGCTGCTGGAACTGACCCAACGGATACAACACGGGATCGCATTTTGACAAAGGTTGGAGCAGGAGAACTGGATGTGGATGCTTTTTATCGTGTCAGCAACACTGCTAGCGAGGGTATAGATCCCCTCAAGAATACAGAAACAGGTATTCAGCTAGAAAGTGGTCCCAAGACCATAGAATACGCTAATTCTATCCTTGGTGAGAATAATTGGCGTGTCATCGAGGGAAATTACACACGGACTGAAGCTATTCCATATAATGTTTTAGAAGGAAATGACAATACCCACTATTCTGTTTATCAAAATGGTGTGATTGTTAATGCCAATTATCAGATTGTCTATCAACCATAGGGGATAGTGACATCAACTCTAAAAATAAGGCTGGGCTCATTAGGCTTAGCCTTATTTTATACGCAGTTTTGCGGCCTGTTTCTGTTTTTCAATGATACTGATGAAGGCTGCGAATTCGGTGTCTAGGCGTTTTTGGTAGCTTTTGTTTTGTATGGTGAGATTGTCTAAGAATATAGGAAAGGAGCCTTTCTTATAGAGTTCCCCTTGGAAAAAGTAGCGTTCGGACAGTTTATCAACTGATACAAGGGAAGAACGCCATCTACTTTTTCGAGAGTGGGATGGTTTCCAAGAAATTTTTAATTGTTTTTCGTAGAAATACCAGCCCATAATATAAATTTTGGTTTCTTTATTTCGTTGTTTATCCTGATAGTGACATGGTACAGCATAAACATTCCCCCTATTTGTTTGAAGAAAGGGGTGAAAATCTCGTATCTTCTCGTATTCTTTACGTGGGACAATGTTTAAGGCACTTGAAGCTTCTACTTTTTTCTCATCAATGGTATAGGAATAGCGGTAGGGGTCATAAATAGTTGAACGTTCACGCTGTCGATACTGCTCTGCCATTTGCTTAAAAATAGATAGGTCTCCGTAGTGTTCAACTAGGTTAGCAAGGGCAATCCCCCTCTGATTGCTATTTTTCTTTACGGTAAGGATTTGGCAAGTAGGCCAGGCGCTAACAGGAACAGCCCCCAAACCAACCAAAAGATTGTCTTTGTGAAAGTGACTGGCAAAACGTGCCTCATGAGTGTGACCAGCTTCACTATTCACATCAACAAATACTACTTGATTATCCTGCTCAAAAACAACAATATAATTCCCAGAAACTTCTGTACTTTTTCGAATTGGCAGGGTGTAAAAGTGGTGAAACGAGGGTAATTCTAGCAATTTTCCAAGCGTTAGTGTTTTCATAAGACAAGTATAGCAAAAAATAGTTTTCAATTCCAGAGAAAAGTTTAATTTGTTAAACAATTGCGTAACATCTATCCCTACTAGAAGGATAGTAGGGGATGGACTTGTATATTATTTCTAATTGCTGGTCAGCTTGTTAGGATCAAAACCTTCAAAGATTTGCAGGTCAAACATGGATTTGTTCTTTTCATACTCTTCTGGACTTTTGACCGTGTAGCAGACCAGGGGAATACCAAAGACTGACTTCAGCAGTTGCAAACTAAGATTGTTTTGATAGAGATGGTCATAGGCCACAAAGTCTGGTCGAGCCAGTACATTGGAAAGCAAATAGCGGACTGCGATATAAATAATCCCCTTTCTATCTCCTAGATTGCCAGAAAGCTGCCCACGGATATAAGTTGGACGGTGCTTTCTGAAATAGGCCACCACCAAGGGATTAAAGGACTCCACCATAAACAGTCCCTCATAAACATCCAGCTCTGCTATGGTCCGATGGCATAAATCCGCAACCTCCATGGACTCCGACTTGAGCTCCACAATCAAGGGCACACGTCCCGCCACTTCTGAGAGGACTTGCGACAGCAGGGGAATCCTCTCTTGACTGTTGAACAAACTATAAGCTAGCAAGTCCTCATAGGTCAATTCCTCGATGTTTTGGTCAATCCCAGAGGTTCGCTTGAGGGTTTCGTCATGAAAGACGACCAGTTGACCGTCTTTTGACAAGCGAATATCAAACTCAATCCCGTAGCCCTTCTCAACCGCTAACTGAATAGCTAGCAGGCTGTTTTCAGGTGCTGGTCCCGCATTATCATGAAAACCACGGTGGGCATAATCCCAGTTTAGAAAAGGCTCAAAATCCACCACCTTCCTCCGCGGAGCCAGCAAATAGAAAAACAAGCCAAGCATAAATACAAGAATGCCCAGTAACCAATACATCATAATCCATTACAGCCTTTCTTTTTCAAGCTTGCTATCACCATGCTGAACCACACTCATTGTTCCGAGGGAAAGAAGAGAGAAGATAAGAGCATAGGGAAAGAGTATCTTAAAACCAAGTGACTGCATAAGAAAACCAGACAAAATCGGTGTTACAATTTGAGCGGCCATAGAAGCAGTATAATACATGCCGGTGTATTTGCCAACATCCGAGTGATGGCTCATCTCCACCAGCATGGGCAATGAATTAACATTGATAAAAGCCCAGCCCATACCCATAATAGCAAAGGACAGATAGACAAGGGGCGAAAAGCTGGTAAAGACAATCCCCAGTCCGTAGGTTGTCGAAACCAAGCAGATGCCGATGAGAATGGTCCTTTTTCGTCCCAAAACTGTTCCCACAAAACCTGACGGAATGTAGCTGATAATAGCAACAATGGTAGCGACCATTAGCGAAGTGGCCACCTCACCAGCAGACATAGCCCAGACCGCGATAGCATAACGGGAAAAAGCTGTTGTGATGCCATTGTAGGCCATAAACCAGAGGAAGATAGACGCCAGCAAGCAGAGAAGGGACCGCTTGACTTCCCTTGGAAGTTCCTGGCTGACCTGCTCTGCTATTGCTTCCGAAACCTCCTCCACCCTCATAGTCTCTTCCTTGATTTTCCAGTGTAAAATAGCAAAGCTGACCAGCAAGATGCCTGCGACAGCCAGAAAAGTAGCAGTATAGTCAGGTTGGTCAGACTTGCCGACCAGAAACCGAATGACCAAGAGGGTAAAAATGGCCCCGACCGCCCCCATGAGATTGATGACAGCATTGGCCTTGCTCCGCAATTCTTTAGGTGTCAAGTCAGGCATGAGGGCCACAGCAGGTGCGCGGGAAATGGACATGGCTAGCAAAACAATTCCCAAGCCCAGGTTAAAGAGCCAGAAGGAGTGCTGGTTGGTCGCATAGGGCAATAGTAGCAGACCGATGATGGATAAGACTGTCCCAACAAAGACAAAGGGAATCCGACGGCCGTACTTGCAATCCAGCCGATCTGAAATGGCTCCAAAGAAGGGAAGGAGAAAGAGGGAGAGGATATTGTCCAAGGACATGACCAGACCCGTCCAGGTCTTATCCAGAGCAAACTGGTTTTCCAAAATCAAGGGGATAATCACATCATATAGCTGCCAAAAAGCAGAAATACCCAAGAAAGCCATACCGATGTAAATGGTTCGTTTGTAGTCAAGCTTCATGTCATGTTCCTTTCTAAAAAGCCCAACCGACTAAGGACTGGAAGGCTGGGCTAGGGGTTACAAGTTAGGGATAATAGATTGTGGTTGCAGAAGAAGTGTCTGCATGTGCCTGAGCTCGAAATGCTGCCAAGGTCTGGTCTGAAAAGTAGATTTCATTCAAACTCTCTACAAAGACAGACATGGAAATGATGGCTTGTGGCAATACCAAACTCTCCTGCTCGTAGGTAAAAGAAATATCCGACCAATCTTCTACAGCAAATGTTTTGAGGAGTTCTTCATGGACTTTTTGGGCATCTTCCGTTTGTGCAGGAGAGCTAGCCAAGACCTGCTCTAGCTGTTCACGAAACTTTTCTTTATCCGCAATCAAATCTTGTAAGGTTAGTAGACTCTCATCGTTTTTTTCATAAAAGACTTCCAGTTCTTCCTCCTGGCTAGTCCGAACTTGTAGCCACTCTGCCGTAATAGTGGTTTTCATAAGAGCGTAGGCAGATGCATTCGTAAAAGGACTGTTGCGAGTTTGAGGATAGAGAACAATCCATTCTTTTTGGGTCAAACCATCTGGACTGGCTGTTTTTGCTACCTCTTCAGAAGCAGCTGTAATCCGCCGACTGATAGCAGTAGTCTGGTCTTTCTGAAAAAATCCAATAATTCTCGGTTTTTGCGGACCACCAATAGCATCAATCTTGGTTCCAGTATCAGTATTGATTTGCAAATTCAAGGGTTTTAACTGCTCATTTAGTAAGCGAGTTTGCTCCTAACCAAACCAGTGAAGACCAAGACCAGTTACTCCAATCATGAAAAAGAAACCAATAACTAGAAATTTCCATTTTTTCTGCATAACATCTCCCTGCCTTTCTATATTTATATAGTATCATATAAAAAGAATGGAAACAAGTAGAAATAGGGAAATTTTAGTCACAAAAAGCCCGCAGAAAGTGAGTTTCTACGGGTTGTGTTGATTTCAAGAAGCTTAAAATTCCTATATCTAGGCTTGCGAAGCTTCCTTGTTTTCAAGCGTCGGGTAAAACAGTCTATCCCCAGACAACGATGCTCTTGCATTTTTAGGCATCGGCTAAATTAGTCTCGATGGACTGGCTGATAGAGCCTCTCCCCAGGCTTGCGACGCTTTCTTGTTTTCAGGCATCGGCTAAATTAGTCTTGATAGACTGGCTGATAGAGCCTATCCCCAGGCTCTATCACTCCCATTCAACTGTTGCTGGTGGTTTGCTTGTAATATCATAGACGATGCGGTTGACGTGGTCGACTTCGTTTACGATGCGAACTGAGATTTTCTGTAGGACTTCCCATGGTAGTTTGGCAAAGTCAGCAGTCATTCCGTCAACAGAAGTGATGGCACGGATGGCGATGGTGTAGTCGTAGGTACGACCATCACCCATGACACCTACAGAGCGGACGCCAGTATTGACTGTGAAATATTGCCAGACATCGCGGTCAAGACCCGCTTTGGCAATTTCCTCTCGCAAGATTGCATCAGATTCACGAACAGTCTGGAGTTTTTCTTCAGTGATTTCACCCATGACACGAATGGCAAGACCCGGTCCTGGGAATGGCTGGCGCCACACGACTTCATCTGGCATACCAAGAGCAGTACCAAGCGCACGCACCTCATCCTTAAAGAGAGTATTAAGCGGCTCAATCAACTTAAACTGCATATCTTCTGGTAGCCCCCCAACGTTGTGGTGGGACTTGATGGTTTCAGCAGTATCTGTTCCAGACTCGATGATATCTGTATAGAGCGTTCCTTGAGCCAAGAATTCCACATCGGTCAACTTGCTTGCTTCATCGTCAAATACGTAAACAAATTCATTACCGATGATTTTACGTTTCTTCTCAGGGTCAGATACGCCAGCTAAAAGGTCTAGGAAACGTTTGGCAGCGTCAACGCGAATAATATTGAGACCGAACTTGCCACCCAACATCTCCATAACCTGATCGCCTTCATTCTTACGAAGAAGTCCGTGGTCAACGAAGATACAGGTCAACTGGTCACCAATGGCACGTTGAAGAAGGACACCAACAACAGATGAATCTACACCACCTGACAAACCAAGCAAGACTTTCTTGTCACCGACTGTCTGACGGATTTTTTCGATTTCTGTTTCAATGAAGTTTTCCATTGTCCAGTCGCCTTTGGCTCCACAGATACCAAATGCAAAGTTTTTCAAGAGATCATTTCCATAAACGGAATGACGAACTTCTGGGTGGAACTGAATGCCGTAGATACGACGCTCCGTGTTTTCAATAGCAGCAAAAGGACAGTCAGCAGAAAGACCAACCAAGTGGAAGTCAGCAGGAATTTCCGTTACAGCATCTCCGTGGCTCATGAGTACAAGCTGTTCTTCTGGTGTGCCAGCAAAGAGGGCTGATTCAGCTTTCAACTGAAGTGTTGATTGACCATACTCACGGTTTCCAGCCTCACCAGCAGGAACAACCTTACCCCCCAACTTATGGGTAATCAGCTGCATACCATAGCAAATACCCAAGATTGGAATACCTAATTCAAAGATTTCAGGATCAATATCGAAGGCATTTTCAGCGTAAACAGAGTTTGGACCACCTGAAAGTACGATACCGATCGGATTGATGGCACGAACTTCTTCAGCAGTAATCTTGTGATTTTTCAATTCAGAAAAGACACCAAATTCACGAATGCGACGTGAGATGAGCTGATTGTATTGACTTCCATAATCCAATACAATAATTTTTTGGACATCTTGTTTTGTCATGTTTTTCCCTTTCATTTTGAAAATTATTCAAATACTGTTCCTTATTTTATCATAAAAACGAACATTTTCCAAACTATAATTGTCAAATATCTGTTTTGCAAACTATGGAAGTTTTTTAGAAAACAAGCGTTCGTTTTTTTATAGATTTTACTGATTTTGTTATAGGGAAAGGAGGCTGATTGTTTGTCTGCGAGATTTTTACAGATAAAAATCGGTCTATATTGGTCAAAATCTTGATATTTTGGTAAACTAGAAGCAAGAAAGGCTAGACAGATGAAAGCAGCATACATCACCATTCATGATAAATTAAAAGAACAGATTGACAAGGGAGTTTGGGCAGTTGGACAACGCTTGCCCAGTGAGCGCGATTTGGCAGACGAGTTTGGCGTTTCACGGATGACCTTGCGCCAGGGCATTACCCTGCTGGTCGAAGAAGGGGTTCTTCAACGTAAGGTGGGGTCTGGCACCTATGTAGCCAGCACACGGGTCCAAGAAAAGATGCGTGGAACAACCTCTTTTACTGAATTGGTACAACTCCAAGGGAAAATGCCGAGCAGTCAGTTGTTGTCTTATACTCGTACCAAACCAAATGAGAAAGAAGTCGAGCAGCTTGCTTTAGGCAAGGGGGAATACGTTATTCGGATGGAGCGGGTTCGCTATGCTGATAATGTCCCTGTTGTCTATGAGGTAGCCAGCATTCCCGAACGCTTGATTAAGAACGTTCCCAAGGAAGATGTAACCAACCATTTCTTCAAAACCCTTATTGATAATGGCTATCGGATCGGAACAAGTAAACAAACCATTTTTGCCCGACTGGCTAATGAAAAGGTCGCCAAATATTTAGAAATTTCAAAAAATCAAGCTATTCTAGCTTTAAGACAGGTTTCCTATCTAGAAGACGGTCAAGCCTTTGAGTATGTCAATAGCCAGTATGTTGGTGAACGGTTCGAGTTTTATCTGGAGAATAATTAGTAGCTCTACGCTCGATTGTATGACGTAATATAAATTATGTAAACAACATCTGTTTTCTAGGTACGGAAGCAGATGTTTCTATTTATTTAAGACGGAATTTTTGATATAATAAAGCTTATGGAAATTGAAAAAACCAACCGAATGAACGCCTTGTTTGAATTCTATGCAGCCTTGCTGACAGATAAGCAAATGAACTACATTGAGCTATATTATGCAGATGATTATAGCTTGGCTGAGATTGCTGAGGAATTTCAAGTTAGCCGTCAGGCGGTCTATGATAACATTAAACGAACAGAAAAATTACTGGAAGATTATGAGATGAAACTACATATGTATTCTGACTATGTAGTGCGTAGTCAGATTTTCGATGAAATACTCACTAAGTATCCAGAAGATGCTTATTTGAAGGAGAAAATCGCCATTTTAACCAGTATTGATAATAGAGAGTAAGAGGAGAAGTATATGGCTTTTGAAAGCTTAACAGAACGTTTGCAGAGTGTTTTTAAAAACCTACGTCGTAAGGGGAAAATTTCTGAGAGTGATATCCAAGAAGCCACCAAGGAAATCCGTCTGGCCTTACTAGAAGCCGACGTTGCCTTGCCAGTTGTAAAAGATTTCATCAAAAAAGTACGTGAACGTGCTATCGGTCATGAAGTCATTGAAACCCTGAACCCCGCTCAACAAATTATCAAAATCGTTGATGAAGAATTGACGGCTGTATTGGGGTCTGAAACGTCTGACATTATCAAGTCACCAAAAATTCCAACTATCATTATGATGGCTGGTTTGCAGGGGGCTGGTAAAACGACTTTCACAGGTAAGCTGGCCAACAAACTCAAGCAGGAAGAGAATGCTCGTCCTCTCTTGATTGCGGCCGATATTTATCGTCCAGCTGCCATTGACCAGTTGAAAACCCTTGGTCAACAAATTGATGTACCTGTATTCGAGTTGGGTAATCAAGTCCCTGCCCTGGAGATTGTACGCCAAGGTTTAGAACAAGCCAAAGCCAACCACAATGACTATGTCTTGATTGATACGGCCGGTCGTTTACAAATTGACCAAGCCCTTATGGCTGAATTAAGAGAAATCAAAGACTTTGCCCAACCAAATGAAATTCTCTTGGTTGTCGATGCCATGATTGGTCAGGAAGCTGCCAACGTTGCGCGTGAGTTCAATGATCAACTGGCTATTACTGGTGTGATTTTGACCAAGATTGACGGCGATACACGTGGTGGTGCTGCTTTGTCTGTCCGCCACATCACTGGTCAGCCAATCAAATTCACCGGTACTGGTGAAAAAATCACAGATATTGAAACCTTCCACCCAGACCGTATGTCTTCTCGTATCTTAGGTATGGGTGACATGCTGACCTTGATTGAGAAGGCGAGCAAGGAATATGATGAGAAGAAATCATTAGAACTCGCTGAAAAAATGCGTGAGAATACCTTTGATTTCAACGATTTCATCGATCAGCTGGACCAGGTTCAAAACATGGGACCAATGGAAGACTTGTTGAAGATGATTCCAGGTATGGCTGGGAACCCGGCCCTTGCCAACTTGAAAGTTGACGAGCGTGAAATTGCACGAAAACGCGCTATCGTATCCTCTATGACACCAGCTGAACGTGAAAATCCAGATTTGTTGACACCCAGCCGTCGCCGTCGTATTGCTAACGGTTCTGGCAATAGCTTTGTCGAAGTCAATAAATTTATCAAGGATTTCAACCAAGCGAAAACCATGATGCAGGGCGTCATGTCGGGCGATATGAGCAAAATGATGAAGCAAATGGGCATCAATCCCAATAATCTTCCTAAAAATATGCCAAATATGAACGGTTTGGATATGTCTGCACTTGAAGATATGATGGGCGGTGCAGGAATGCCTGATATGAGCCAACTAATGGGAGGAGCTGGCATGCCAGATATGTCCCAAATGTTTGGAGGCGGTTTGAAAGGTAAAATCGGTGAATTTGCTATGAAACAAGCCATGAAACGCCAAGCCAATAAAATCAAGAAAGCCAAAAAGAAGAGAAAATAATCTCTTCTTTTTACTTTTCAGTCAAAATAGCTAAGCTACAGCAATAAGAATAGGAGTAGCAGAGTAGATAAAGTGATTTTTGAACATCAAATCTTTCCGTTATAATAGAAAGAATTAAAAATATCCTTTTTAATAGACAAATTAAATAATGTCCGTTATAATGCACATATAGTCACAAATAAAGGAAAAACAATGAATTATATCGCAATAATTGGAAAAATAATCAATTTTCAACACGTTTCCAACCTTAGCAATAGGCAAGAAGAACTGAACCTGCACTTAAATAAAATCAACCGTTCTTTTTCAGATGAGTTAGCATCTCCATTTACAATCATTAGGGGAGATGAATTTCAGGCCTTATGCAAGCCTAACCCTTATATATTTTTGATGATCGACCAAATTCAGTTGGCTTTTCGTGACCAGCTTGAAATCCGTTTTGGAATTGGTTTAGGGGAAATTCTAACCCCTATCGATCCCAAACAAGGTATCGTAGCAGATGGACCAGCTTACTGGGAAGCACAGAAGGCGATTGAGTTTATTCTTGATAAGGATGATTATGGTAGTAGCAAGCTCTCATTTTCTTCGGAGTACAAGCAAATAGACCGTGTTATCAAGTCATTACTTTCTTCAAGTGATTTTATCAAGGCTACATGGAATAAATCACAGACGGATTTATTTGAAGCCTTAATCAACAATAAGATTTATCAGGAGGATTTTAAGCAAAAGCCAGTTGCTGAGAAAATGAAACTCAGCCAAAGCGCCTTTACCAAACGCTTAAAATCGAGTGGGATAAAACTCTATTTCCGCAATCGAAAAACAGCAATGGATTTAGTCCTGCAGCTCAGTCAAAGAAGTTAATTTTGTTTACATAATTTATTTTGTGTAAACTTTTTTAGAGTTCTAATCGCAATATAATTTCATCTTTATCGTATTCGCCAGTTTCAACAAAGCCAAGCGATTGATATAAGGCTTTGGCTGGGGTGTTTTGGGATAAAATGCAGAGCTGAACAGCCGAAAATTTTCTTTCTGAGCGGAATGTTTCCAGTAACTGCGTCATGGCCTGACGCCCCAAACCTTGTCGCTGATAGGTGGCATCAATAAAGAATTCAGATATGAGATAAGCTTGACCATCAGGATAATCATGATATAACACCAAGCCAACAGGACAATCTTGCTGGTAAATCAAAGAAGCCTGGCTATCAAACATCCGATAAGCAAATGCACGTGCCAAAGTTGTCACCTTATCCGCAACAAACTCAGCCTGGTCAGGAGAAACTGATAAAGGAACTCGCCAATTCTCTGGGTTAATGGGAACAAAATCAAGCATAAGAACCATTCTTTCGTATTTATTTGTATTATAGCAAAAACTAAAAATTTATGAACAATTGACCTTACATGGTCTAACCCCTTGATAATACTGGGATAGAAGCATAAAGTACATTGATTAAAAATCGAAAATAGCGGTGAGGTAATAGGCTCAATTGTACATTATTTGAAGACGATAATGTGTCATTTTATATAAATTTTTATTCTGTCAAAAAATCACTAAAGTACTTGACGTCTATCTAAATATACTATATAATTAGTATGAAATATCAATGGCCGCCCTTGCTTCGATTGCACAGACATGTTCTGATGGGTGGTTTTTTTATTTAAGGAGTGTTCAGATGAGTAGTTTTCCCCATAAAAGTTTTGAGGAACAAGTTGCTTTGTTAGAATCAAGAGGCATGCTGTTTTCTGGAGAGCAGGACAAGAAAAAAGCTGAGCAAAAGTTATCAATAATTTCTTACTATAAATTAAAGGAATTTGCTAGACCTTTTTCAAAAATTGTGACAGTTGATGGAGTGCGTCAAATAAATTACCAAAACACCCCATTCAAAAAAATTACTGTTAGATATTATCAAGATAAACGATTGCGTCTCCATCTATTGGATGCACTTGAAGACATTGAAGTAGCTTTAAAAACTCAAGTAGCATTTGTTTTAGGTTATAGGAGATTAGGGTCATATGGATATTTAAATTTCTCACTGTGGTGCAATAAAAAAGAGTACTGCAAGCATTACCTAAAATATCGAGAAGAGAAATTTAAAAAGCAGCTCAAAGCTGAATTGAAAAGAACAACTTCTCCAGAAATCAAGGAAAAATTGAAAATTGACAATATGAAATATCCTCCAATTTGGTTGGCTATTAACCTAATGACGTTCGGTCAGATAATCAACCTTATCGAATTGATGTCAACAAATAATATTAGACAAATAGCTAAACAATATGATTGCAGTGATGCTGAGTTACTTTCTTGGTTGAAATGTTTAAACTTATTAAGGAATATGTGCGCTCACAATTCTAATATTATTGATCTTAAGATGCACACGACACCAATGCTTCGTGAGGAATGGAAGGAACTCTTATACGAGCTAAAAGAAGGTGTTTATTCAAACCGCATTGCTCTGCCGATTATTATAGTGAAATATATGATGGATGCTATTGATAACCAATATAATTTTAGAGAAATTTTTGGTTCATTTAGAAAATTGATTGACAAAAGCCAAAAGCAAGCAAATTACTACGGCCTTAAAAGCAAGGAAGTATTGAATAGTTTGCAACATAATTCTTTGTATACTAGAATTTGAAATTAGAATAATCTTTGTTTTCTAAATATTAAATAGATGTATTAAAAAGTCACTCAATAGTAGTGACTTTTTAAAATACTTACATTTTACGCAAATATTGGACTCTGTAATTTGTGGTATAATAGAAGTTAGTTAATGAACTTTATTTGATTGTGAAGTAAGGAGCGAATTAAAATGATAAAAGGTATTATTGCAGCAAAATTATTGAAGAGGTTATTTCTTAACTTAGTGATGAATGTTAATTAAATTAAGAACCAACAAATTTTTACCAATAACTAAATTTCAATTAGAAAATATAACCATTCATCGCAAGTGGAAATGTAACAAATGCGAAGTTGAATTTAGCCTATCTATTGATTTTATTCAATATAAAAAAATAAAGCAGGTCAAATTTGACTTGCTTTTTTAAATAGAAAATTAGTTTAAAAAGTTCCCCCAAAAAGTGATTTTTAAAATTTTCAAATGTAGATTTTTTAAAAATATCCAGAATTCTAAAATTTTAGTTTTCAGTGAAATAATGTAAATTTATCAATAAAATATGGAATTGTTGATTTTGAGTTTACCGTGAAATAATGTAGATTTTTGAAATTTTGGGCGTGAAAAAAATTTCTAGTTATATAGCAATTCTTTGGTTATATTAAAAATATCCCTATGTACATCTTTCCGAAAAACTATAATTTTCTTGAAACTTAAATAAGATTATGCTATACTACTCATATAGCTAAAATCAGGAGAAAATGATGAGACGCGAATTATTATTGGAAAAAATTGAACAGCTAAAAGAAATCATGCCTTGGTATGTTTTGGAATATTATCAGTCCAAGTTGTCTGTGCCTTACAGTTTTACAACTTTGTATGAATACTTGAAAGAATACCGTCGTTTTTTTGAATGGTTACAGGATTCGGATTTGGTATCTGTGGAACGGATTGCTGACATTCCCTTGGATATTCTGGAACATTTGACAAAAAAAGATATGGAAGCTTTCATTCTTTATCTGCGGGAGCGTCCCTTACTGAACGCTAATACCACGCAGAATGGTGTGTCGCAGACCACCATTAACCGTACCCTGTCGGCACTTTCTAGTCTCTTCAAGTATTTAACCGAAGAAGTGGAAAACGAGCAGGGCGAGCCCTACTTCTACCGCAATGTCATGAAGAAGGTGTCCACCAAGAAGAAGAAGGAAACTTTGGCGGCTCGGGCGGAGAATATCAAGCAGAAACTCTTTTTGGGCGATGAAACGATGGAGTTTTTGGACTATGTGGACAAGGAATACCAGGTTAAGCTGTCCAAACGTGCCCTCTCCTCCTTCCAAAAAAACAAGGAACGGGACTTGGCGATTTTGGCACTTCTCTTGGCATCTGGTGTTCGTCTGTCTGAGGCGGTCAATCTGGACCTCCGTGATGTCAACCTCAAGATGATGATGATTGAGGTAACGCGTAAAGGTGGCAAGCGTGACTCGGTCAATGTGGCTGGGTTTGCTAAGCCTTACTTAGAAGCCTACATGGGCATTCGCCAGCAACGCTATAAGGCTGAAAAAACGGATACGGCCTTTTTCCTGTCTGAGTACCGTGGTCTGCCTAACCGCATCGACGCTTCTTCCATTGAGAAAATGGTGGCTAAGTATTCTGCGGACTTCAAGATACGCGTAACCCCCCACAAACTCCGTCATACCTTGGCAACACGGCTCTACGACGCCACCAAGTCGCAAGTTCTGGTCAGTCACCAACTGGGCCATGCCAATACCCAAGTCACTGACCTCTATACCCATATCGTCAACGATGAGCAAAAAAATGCTCTGGATAAATTATAACTTTGCGTAATATAAATTATGTAAACAAATCAAGGAGTAAGTGAAAACTTACCCCTTTTTCTCTTAAATCTAAATTAATTCCTTCAATTTTTCCTGATTGACTGCTGGGTACTGGTCCAAAAAGGCTGAGAGTGTTCGTAAAACGGCAGGTATGTGTCCGGTCTGGTCGTTTTCCACCTGCAAGACCAAGAGTGGCTCGTGGAGGCTCATACGGAGCAAGAGCCAGCCGTCACCATAAGGCTCAGTCAGGTCAAATCGCACTCCTTCTTCGTTTTCTGGGTTAAAAGCAAAGCCTTCGAGGTTGGTATTTCTGAGATCAGCAATGACTTGTTCACCAAGTGCTCGATAGTTTGTAGCTTCCAGCTTGAACCGCACTTCTTGGGTTTCAAGTGGTTGCTTGAGCTGGGCAATCAAGTCGTCCAAGGACTTGCCTTCCGCTTGTAGCTTGGGTAAGAGCATGAGAATCTTAGCCGCCACATAGGTCCCGTCATCGAGGAAGTAATTCTCTTTAAAGGCGGCATGTCCAGAAGTTTCGATAGCCAACTGGCAATCAACTCCCTCTTGGTTTGCTAAAATGGCACGGTTGATGACATTACGATAGCCTGAAATATAGCGAATTTGTTTGCCTCCCAGACTTTCTATAAAGACCTTAAGGTGTTCAGTCGTTGGGGAATTAGTCACAATGCTGGTTCCTGGATGTTCAGCTAGGATAATCTGGCTAAGCACGGCAATCAGGTTGTTACGATTGAGTATTTGACCGGACTTGGTCACTAGTGCTGCACGGTCAACATCGGTATCAAAGATAATACCAAGATCTGCACCTTGCTTCAAGACAGCCTGACGAATGCTTTCCATAGCTTCCTTGTTATCAGGGTTTGGAACGTGATTTGGAAAAGTTCCGTCTGGGTCTAGGAATTGTGAGCCTGTGGTATCTGCTCCTAGCTCTGCCAACACTTTCTCAGCAAAGAATCCTCCTGCACCATTTCCAGCATCGACGATGATATTGAGACCTGTCAGTGGTTTTTCTTGTTCGCCACAAGCGGTACGAATTTTGCCAACTAAGTCTTGGGCATAAGGCGTAATCAGGTCTGCGGTGGTCACACTTCCAAGGGATGAAGCTGGCAAGTCTTCACTATGCGAGAGGATGAAGTCAATATCTTCGTGCTCTGCTCCGCCATTTTCCGAAAAAATCTTAATGCCGTTGAAGTAATAAGGCAGGTGGCTAGCAGTGATCATGACACTAGCGTGGCACTTGAACTGCGGATACTGGGTGCTCATGAAGAGGGCTGGCGTAGTGGCCATACCGAAGTCGAACAGCTGAACGCCCAAACGCACCGCTTCTTCTGTGAAGGCGGCAACCAGGTCTGGACCGCTGAGGCGGCTATCTCGACCGATACCAATCTTGAGCTGTCCTTCCTGATAGGCCTGCGCCAGTTCTGGCTTCTGAGTTAGCCAATGAACAAGTCCGCGAACCACTTCCTTGGTAGCCTGTGGAGTGAGATTGACAGCATATTCATCTGTAGCGATAGCAATTCCACGAATATCCGATCCGTTTTGCAAAACATGATGGTGTGACATAGTAACCTCCTGATTTTCTAGTAGTTTCAGTATATCACAAAATCAAAACGCTTTCAAAAGGAAAAAGTACAGCTTCTACTGTACTTTGGTGATGGTTACAGTGGTGCCGACGTCTACTCGGCTTTCCACTGTAATGCCTAAATCTAATTGACTTAGAATACGCTTTGTCAAATAAAGCCCAAAACCTGTCGCTTTTTGGTGTTCACGGCCATTAAAACCTGTAAATCCCTCATCAAACAGGCGTGGAATGTCTTCTGCCAAAATGCCAATTCCCGTATCGGAAATGGAAATTCCCTCATTCAATTCAATGGCCACCTTACCACCAGTCTTATTGTACTTGAGGGCATTGTCAATAATCTGTGACAAGGCAAAACTGAGCCATTTTCTGTCGGTTTTCAGTAGCCAATTTCCATCGATGGTCACTGAAATATCCTTTTGCAAGAACTGATTGCGGTATTTTTTGACCAAATCCACCACCACTTCTCTTACTTCCACCTGCTCAAAACGAAAATCACTGGCATGATTGGTCAGCTTGAGGTAGTTGAGGAGATTGGCCATGTAATTATCCAAGCGCAAGAGCTGATGATCGACATCTTTCTGATTGAGATTGTCAGTCTGGCTCATTAAAGACAGGGCAGCCAGAGGCACTTTCATCTGGTGGGACCACATTTTGACCATAGCTTGCAGGTCCTCTTCCCGTGACTTATAATCCAAGAGCTGCTCCCGCGTCGCCTCCTTCTCCGCCTCAATCAAGTTGAGATAGGCAAGGTCCACAGGCTTATTCAGCAGGGGCAAAGCTTCTTCATGGACATAGTCTTCCAAGGCTCTCATGCGGTTGCGAAACTTCCAGAAAAGCCCTGCAGTCAGAAGGATTAAGAGGGTTAGGGACAATAGCAGAGCGTTTTGCAGGAATTCGGTGGGCAGTTTGTAAAGTAAAAAGAGCAAGATAAAACTACCAGCCAAGACCAGATAGGCGAAATAAAAACTACGGTATTCTCGGATAAATTTTGCTATCATTTGACCAGGTACCCCACGCCACGAACAGTATGAATACGGTCAAAACCAACCTCACTCACCTTCTTACGCAGACGGGTCATGTTGACATTGAGCGTATTCTGATCGATAAATTCTTCATTTTCCCAGAGTTTTTCCAAGAGTTCTTCCTTACTGACAATCTGCCCTTGTCGTTCTAGTAAGGTGGATAAAATTTTGGTTTCAGTAGGTGAAAGCTGAACCTGTTCCGATTCGCTTGAAAAACGCCCGTCCAGACTAAGCTGGAATTGATCGATAGACAAGTCAGTTGATTTGCTGAATTGATTGACCCGACGCAGGAAGGCACCGATTTTGGCATCCAAAATCCCTAGAGAAAAAGGCTTGGAAACAAAATCATCGCCACCCATGTTCATAGCCATGACCGCATTCATCTCGTCATCGCTAGAGGAGATAAAGATAATGGGCATGGTCATGGTTTTACGGATTTCCGTTGTCCAATAAAAACCGTTGTAATAGGGCAGGCTAATGTCCATCAGCACCAAGTCTGGTTTGATTTCTGCCACTTCCTGACTGACAGCTCGGAAATTCTGCACACTCTCTACCTGATAAGATTTTCCCAAATGTTGCTTCAAGAGTTGGACAATCATCTCATCATCTTCAACAATATAAATCTTTTCTTTTTTCATCATCTTCATTCTGTAAAAGCCAGGACACAGGTCTTGGCTTTTTATTTATATACTTCTTTTCGATGCCCGACTTCAAGGGCAGTTACAATCAATTTATCATCCTCAATGCTGACGATAACCCTGTAATTACCGATGCGATAGCGCCATTGGCCAGAACGATTGGCAGTCAAGGCTTTTCCGTATTGTCTGGGGTTGTCAGTCACATGACTGGACAGGTAGTTGGTAATCTGTTTTTGAGTAAATTTGTCCAGTTTTTTCAACTGTTTGATAAAACGACAGGTTGGTACGAGTTTATAACTGGTCTTCATCCGTCAACCCCAACTCTTCCAACATCTCCTCCCAGCTAATCGGCTCAATTCCATTCGCCAAGTCAGCCTCGTATTCAGCCAGAGCGGTGTCTGCCACACGCGCATCGTACTCGTCTTCAAGGGCTTCAAGCGTTTTAGTCCGAATGAGTTCTGACAAGCTGACACCTTCAAACTTTGCCATAGCCTGCATAAAGAGCTTGTCCTGCTCAGAAACTTTCAATGTAATAGCTGCCATTTTCGCACCTCTTCTAGTATTCCGTTGGTATTACTATTGTAACACCATTTCCTAAAAAAATCAAGAAATCCCGCATAAGCGAGACTTCTTCTACCGTTCAATAATGCGATAATAGGTCCGACTGGTCCACTTGTAGATGACAAAGTAGATCAAGGCGACTGCCAACAATGTAATTCCACTAACCGTGTAAATCATGCTGGAAGAAACCACACCGAACATCATCAACATTTGTTTGAGCATGACTAGGGCGACGACAAAGTGCAGGGTTGCCATAGCCAGTGGCATAAAGAAGACCAAAAGCGTTTGAGAGTTGATAGTTTTCTTGACAGCCTGCTGGCTCATCCCCACTTCCTGTAAAATCTTGTAGGATTTCTTGTCCTCATGCCCCTCCGAATACTGCTTGTAGTAGATAATCAGGGCAGCACCCAGCAAGAAACTAATGCCCAACAAAAAGCCTGTAAAGAGGAAACCACCTGTGAAACCCATGATCATATTATTGAAGTCTGTTTTCTGCATGGCATTTCCTAGGTATTCTCCATTTTCATCCAGAATATGATACATATCGCCTGCCTGCTCTCCAAGAGAGAGCACTTCTTCATCAGTCAAGTCGGTAAAGATACGGTAGTCCAGACTAACCTGATAGCCTTGAGGATTATTTGATTCATAATAGCTACGAATAGTTTGTAGAACACTATCATCGCTAACCACCATGACGGCAGCATTGAGCGTATTAGTAATATCAGGGAAAATAGCTGTATCAAGATTTACTACATTCTCGAAAGTACTATCTCCCAAAGTGACTTTCTCTAGCGATGGCATTTCACTTGGACGGATAAAGGCTACTTGATTGACAGCCAGCTCTGGCAAGTCATTGCCCAACTTCCTGAAGTCATCTTGAGTGATGAAGTAAGTATAAGCCATTTTGCTAAAGTCTGGATTGGTAATGGTTTCCGGACTAATGACAATCTCACTACCACCATCATAGACTAGACCAGCTTGATAGGTCAGATAAGATAAGCTGTCATTGGCTTTTTCTGGAAAATGGCTGAGCACCGATTGCTGGAAGGCCATTTCACCCTGACTTCTATTCGCAACGTGATAGGTAATGGATGTTTCCTTTGGATAAAGTCCACTGGTCATATTGGTCATGCCTGTATAGAGAGAAGTAGTTGTCGCAATGGTAACAAAGGCCATGACCGCAAGCAGTGTAATATTGGCCAAACCTGTTGCATGTTGCTTCATCCGAAAAATCATCTGCGATGTGGTAATGAAATGCTCTGGCGTGTAAAAATAGCGTTTGTTTTTCCGCCGAGCCTTCAAATACCAAGTCATAAAGCTGATGTAGAACAGATATGTCCCCGCAATGACAAAGAGAACAGCGATAAAGAAACGATAGATGACAGCAACTCCTGCAGATTGAGAAGAAAGTGACAGGTAGTAGCCAACGCCTAGGCTAAGGACACCAAGAGCAGCCAAGAGAAGATTCCCACGTGGCTCCTTCTCCCCTTTTTCACTAGCTCGGAACAAAATCAGTGGACTGGTCTTGCCAATGGTCCGAATAGCCAGCAATTCCAAGAGAAAGAAGATACCAGCAAAGAGAAAGGCGGTCATGACAAAGGCCAGAGGTGCAATTCCAAAATGCAAATCACTATAATTTGTTAGATTGACAAAAATCAAGTAGAGAACATTTGCGAACACACCAGCTAAGACAGAACCAAGAACCACAACCAGTAAGAATATCATCATCAATTCTAGGCTGGCTATCAAGGCTACTTTTTTCTTGTTCATCCCCAGCATGTTATAGAGACCAAATTCCCTCGCCCGTTGTTTCATCAGGAAATTAAAACTATAAATCTCCATAATGACCGAGAAAATGGTCAGAACAACAACACCAAGACCGATAGAAACGGCACCAGAGCCCATGGTCTCCATAACTGGACTGAGCATGAGTAAGAACATGGAACAAATCAGAGTAAATAGCACAAGACTAGCTAAAACAAAGGGAGCAAAAACACCCATGGATTTTCGGATATTTTGCCCAGCAAGTTTGAGGTAAAACATCTACTCACCCCCTAAAAGTGCAGACATATTGAGCGAAATTTCCTTGGCAAAGTCTTGATTGCTCTTGCCTGCCTTGTATAGTTGATGGAAAATCCGCCCGTCCTTGATAAAGAGTACTCGCTTAGCATGACTAGCTGCGTTGGCTGAGTGAGTCACCATGAGAATGGTTTGCCCGTCTAAGTTGATGTCTTCAAACAAATTCAGCAAGTCTTCCGAATTGCGGTAATCTAGGGCAGCCGTCGGTTCGTCCGCTAGAACAATCTGTGGCTGGGTAATCAAGCTACGGGCAATGGCCACGCGCTGCTTTTGTCCACCAGATAGTTCAAAGGGACGTTTTTTCAGCAAGTCCTGAATCCGCAGTTTTGGCGCCAAAACTTTCAACCGTTTTTCCATTTCCTCATGGCTGGTACGGGCCAATACCAGAGGTAAAAAGATATTGTCTTGGATGGACAGGGTATCCAAGAGATTAAAATCTTGGAAGACAAAGCCTAGGTTGCGCAAACGGAAATCTGCCAGCTTGCTTTCCTTGATTTTCGTAATATCCTGATTGTTTAAGATAACAGAGCCCCTCGTCGGCTTGTCCAGGGTTGCTAGAATGTTGAGCAAAGTCGTCTTACCAGAACCACTTTCCCCCATGATAGCGATAAACTCGCCCTCTTCTACCTTAAAATCCACATCTTGCAAGGCACGAGTTTCCTCTTTTGAAAAGCGCGTGCGGTAAACTTTTTCTAAATGATTGATTTCTAATAACATATAAACTCCTAATTGTTTTCTTTGGATAAATCAACTGTATCAAGTAATGCTTGATAGTTGATTCGGTCTGATTCAGCAATATTATCTTCTAAATCTACCTTATAATAACCATCCTGGACACCGATGGCCCAGTCATTGCTAGTGGTTACATAGAGATTATTCAGAGATACTGTCTTTTTCACTGCCCCTTCTTCTTTGACAACGGGCCACTCCAGAAACTTGACTTCTACTTCTTGAATATTATCCTCGGCAACTGCTACTTTGCTAACGGCATAGTCTTTTCCCTTGTAATGAAAGGTTTGATAGCCCTCATCAAAGCTAAGGCTTGCTGAAGAGGAAGAACAAGCAGTTAGCATTATACTGCCCAAAGCCAGCAAGCCAAATACATTCTTTTTCATAGTTTCCTCCCTCTAGTATGCCATAAATCGCATCGTTTGCAAATCATGGGCGAGTTCTTCTAAAAATTCTGCCTGTTCCAAGAGTTCAGCCTTTTCTTTTTCTGAGAATACCTTTTCTTTAATTCTCTTTGCTTGTAAAAATTTGAATGACATATAATTTCCTTCTTTCTCTTTCTTATGAATCTATTATAGAAAATATTCCGCTTGTACCCACTTACAGTTTTGATTTAAAAACTTACAGCTTTGTAAGGTTAGATAAAATAGGCAATGGTTGCCAGTAGCCACAAGTGTAGCGGATAGAAAATGTAAAAGAAATAGCGTGAAAATGCTGTCCGGGGCCCTGCTTGTCCATTATAATGACTTAGAATTGGCAAGACCAAGATAAATAACCAGTCAGCATTGTAGAGCATCATCTGGACAGTCATTTCAATACTTTCATAAGGCTGATAGGACAAAAATAGTAACAATAGGGCCAATATTCCATAAGCGATGTTGCGTTTAACTAATGATTTGCGTCCCATATATGTAATGAGGATGAAGGGCAAGACCACAGTGCCGCCTTCTGTTAAAAAGGCACCTAAGATAGTCAGCAGTCCAACCGATAGGACTTGAAGGATTTGTTGCTTTCTAGTGTGTTCAGCAAAATTTCTAAGACAAACCAACATGGTTAGACCAACTGCTAGGGTCATAAAAATATTATTGCTCATGTAAATCTCTTTTGACTGGTAAAGGCTGTTTAGCAGAGTATTGCCAAGAGCCATGATCCCTGCCGCCCCATACAGTCGTAACAAATAGGCTTTGACATTACTCGTATGAAGATAGCCTTCAACCAACATGTAGGCAAAGAAAACTGCGACACAGCGAGTAACCATGTGAAAAACTAGGCTAAGTTGGTCTGGGATAAATCCAGGGACGATATCCAGATGATCCAGCACCATCAAGCCAGCCATAGCGAGTTTCAGTTGATAAGCATTGTAAGATTTCAAGATAACCTCCTTCTAGTACATCCAGTTGCGGTGCAACAATTCATGTTCGAGCTCAAATAAAAATTGGGCTTCTTTTTCTTGCTCTTCTGGCTGTTTGCTTGCTTGTGATTTATCAAACACTTGCTTGACTTGTAAAAATTTGAATGACATATTGATTTCCTTCTTTCTATTTCTTATGAGTCTATTATAGAAAATAGTGCGCCTGTACTCTCTTACAATTCTGACTTAAAACCTTACAAGATTGTAAGGAAAGAAAAAAAGACACCATTTTAGGCATCTTTCAATTCATTCTATTTAGTTAAACCAATGTAGGCAATCATTTCATCCAACTCTTCCTTGCTCTCTGTCACAAGGAGGTAGGCATCATTTCCTTGCAATTCTGCAAAGGCATCGGGCATGCGTTTGACGGTTTTAATCTTACCAGCAAATTTCTGATGAATGTCATCTGCAGAGTGAACATAGTCAGTTGTATCTCGGCGAGTTGCGACCAAGCAGTATTGTGGTTCAAATCTACGTTCCTCAACTGTACCACCTGTTGCGATATTAGCATAGTCACGGAAGAGATCAATGGAATGGGCATAGTTGTAGGCTTCAACTGTGAAACCACCTGCCATACGGTTATTGTATTCAATGGCAATGTAGTCGTCCCCATCCTTGAAAAATTCAATATGGAAAAAACGCTCTCTCATACCAAAAGCCTTGATAATAGCTCTGCCATATTCCACCAACTTTGGATCTAGTTCTTTCTCGATAAAGTAGGCATTGTCCTTCTTGGTTTGCATCAATTCAAATGGAGTATGAACATAAGTCAAGCCTGTTTCAAAGACAACATTGCCGTCATGGTCTAACAAACCATCATAAGTAGTGATAATACTTGAATTGACGAATTTTTCAAAGAAATAGACAGTGGTTCTATCCCAGTTTTCGATAAATCGCTCAAAATCTTCTTTATTTTCGATTTTGAAGGTACCAGATGCACCAACACCGTTATCTGGCTTAGCAATCATGGGAAAACCAACATTCTTCAAGGCTCTACCAAAATCACGTTCTGTTTTGACAACAACACCAGGAACGACTGGAACTCCTGCTTTTTTGAAATATTTTTTCATCTCAGACTTAAATTTAGTCTTTTTCAGGTGTTTTGGCTTAGCTCCAAAGATATTGAATTGTTCGCGGAGAGCCGCATCGTTTTCCAACCAATGCTCATTGTGGGATTCCACACGGTCAATCGGACCATGCTTGTATATCAAGAAGGCAGCTGCACGCTTGACTTCATCAATATTTTCCAAATCTTCCACACGGAAGTATTCTGTAAGGGCATGGCGGAGCTCCTCAGGCAGTTGGTCGTAGGGTTCTTGCCCGATACCTAGAACCGTAACGCCTTCTTTTTTAGCCAATTCAATGGTAAAAGGTTGAAAATTTTCTGGATAAAAAGGGGAAATAACGAGATAATTCATAGGCAGTCCTTTCTAGTTTATAGTCCGATTGAGTGGAGGAAGAATGGCATTTGTTTTCTCCACCAAACCCAGTCGTGCGCCACATCCGTGCCCCAGGTATCGAACCAAGCTGGGATATTCTTCTCTTCAAAGGCGCGCTTGAGATTATAGAATGAATCCAATCCATCCTGTTCCCAATCGCCCAAACCTGTGCAGACGATAATATCAGCCTGACGGTATTTATCGATAAACCAGCCGTCGTTTTGGTTCCAGATATAGTCAGATGGTGAGTTTTGATAAACAGCATCGTCATGGCCATAGTCTTGATTATTGTTGAAAAAACGAGCATCATAGACACCTGAAAGGGCGATAACTTTTGTGAAAACATCTGGATGCTGGAGGAAGAAATTCAGCGCGTGGTAGGCCCCCATAGAGCAACCAGTCGTCATCATACCGTCAAACCAACCAGTTTTATGTTTGATAAATGGAATAGCTTCTTCAATCACATAGCGCTCATAAGCACGGTGAGCTTCTGCCTTGTCATGGATGGATTTCCAATCCGCCAACCAGCTTTCTTTATCATGACTGGTTAGAGTGAAAAATTGGACATTGCCAGCCTCAATCGAACCACGGCAGGCTTCAATCATCCCAAAATCTGCGTATTCATTGTACGAACCGCCTGATGAGGCAAAAACAACTACTGGAATACCCGCGTGACCATATCTGTTCACATTCATTTCTCGACCAAGATGGCCAGACCAGTGACTTAAAAATTCTACATGCATATTCATTCTCCTAACTAATTCTTTACATTACCACTTTTCGCTTAAAAAGCGCAAGCAATCTGGCAAATAAGCTGCCCAGGCTTCCTCATTATGGACGGCACCAGAAACAACTTCCAAGGCGATATTGTCCAAAGCTACTCCACCAGCGAGTAATTGACGATAGTAAGTCAATGAAGAGTTGATATAGGCTTGCTTGATATTGCCTGCCATGAGGGTTTTATCCGTATCATCTGCCTCTTCCGTTCCAACGTAGATATAGACACGCTGGTCCTTGTCTAAGTTTTGGCGTTCAATATAGCGGTCAAATGCCTCTTGATGAAGCCAGTTAGCTGATGAAAAGACACCCAGACAACCGATTTGGTCTTGATAGGCTAACCCCATAAACTGGGTGATGTTGCCACCTAATGATGAACCAATCATTGCAGTATGGGCCTTGTCAGACTTGGTGCGATAGGTCTGGTCTATAAAAGGCTTGACCACATCCATGACAAATTCGGCATACAAGGTTCCCTTGCCGCCAAACTGAACACCTGGAATGCCCATCTCGCTAAACTTCCAAGCTGCATACTCGTGCATACGTTCCGCACCATCATTGTCAATGGCTACAATAATCATCTTTGCAATATCTGGATTTCGCTTAATGGTCGGAATAATCTTCCAAGAATGACCTGAAAATGCTTCTTTACTGTATAAAACGTTTTGCCCATCATGGAAATAAACGACTGGATAGGTCGTTTCCGTATTTTCTTCGTACCCTTTTGGCAATAAGACACGGACACGGCGTTTGCGACCGGTGAAAGGAACTTCTAATTCATGGGTTTTCATATCCAAATAAAAGTAGGACTTATTCATTGCTATCTCTTTCTAAACAGTGTTTTTAGTATTATACCATAGATTTTCTGAAATATTCAGAAAATTTAGTTATTTTATTACATTATTCTGATTTTCCGAACAATTTTTGCTCCGTTTTCAAACGCTCCTCATAGCTCTGGCGATAACTTTCCAGTTCTTTCAGTTCACGACTGGTCAGATTTTCAAAGATAGCCAGTTCAATCCTATCCTTATCTCGTCGCCAGGTCGCAACCAGTCGCCCCTTGTAGAAGACAACGGGTTTGACAATGCCTGTCAGCGTATACATCTGGCGGATATGTCTGGGGTCAAAGAAAGGATTGGCTTTCTTTTCATAGCCTAGTAAGAGTTGGTCAAAACCTGCAATGAAGAGGCATTCAGGTAATTCAGCTTCTTCTAATTCTCCTAGATAAAAACGTTCTTCTCCTGCTACCTCAAGGGTTTTCAGGTCTAATTGCTTCATCCATTTTAGGACCGTCGATTTATTTTCCTTAAAATAGTAACGGGCATCCGCAAGGCTGACAGGCCCAAAACCTGCAAAATACCGTCGAGCGATTTCCAGCTCTGCTTTTTCCCGCGAAAGTGGCTGAAAGTCTGTCAGACGATGAAAACGCTTGGCTCCGTACTCTTGGTAGACTTCCCCACGCTCGACCATGTAGCGAAAGAGGCCGCCCCAAGCATTGAAGACCAACTTCTCCTCTTCCTGCATCATCTTTTCCCCACGGCAAAGGACCTTGAGATCCTCACGGGTCATAGGACCTTGCTCAAGGGTTTCTAAAATCAGCTGGTGGTACTTCTGCTTGGTCTGAGGACTAAACCCGTCTCGTCCTTCTGTCTTGAGGTAGTCGGTGCTGGCCAGCCGCCCCTCGTGGATATAAAGGGGAATTTCCGACTGGAGATAGGCATGAACCGTCCGCCGAATGGACCACTGGCGTGTCAGCTCCTCCTGCCAGCTCCCCTCATGAAAATCCTTCGCTGTCATACGGTTGCGAAATCCGACATGAACATAGGGCTGAAACTGAGCCTGTAAGCCGTTAAGATTTCGGCAGATTTGCTGAACAGATTGAGGTTTTAACAGGCCTTGTTTCTGTAGAATAATGCCCTTCCAAGTATCGTGATTCATTCGTTTCTCCTTCGCTTTTCTAACCCCAGTATAACACAAAAGACACCCGAAGGTGTCTAGGATGAAATTCTCTCATTTCAACTTCTTATAAATTTCCGAGCGATGTCCTACATGAAGATTGAGGAGTACCAGTTCTCCATCATCAACCACAGCAATAATGCGATAGTTTCCAACACGGAAGCGGACATAGCCAGCTAGATTGCCCGTCAGGTATTTTCCTGGAGAACGAGGAAAATCCACATCTACCAGATGCTTATCAATCCACCTAGCAATCTGCCGACTGGTTCCCTTATCGAGCTTGTCCATATCCTCAAAGAAACTCGGGGCATAGTCTACACGATACTTAGCCATAGCGTCTCATCATTTCTTCATGGCTATAGGTTTTCTTACCGCTGTCAGCCCACTCTTTGTAGGTTTTTTCTGCCCTTACCAGATCGTACATATCTTCTAATTTTTCTAAAACTGCTTCCCGAATGAAGTCCGTCTTGGTCATGTGCTGACCAGCAGACACTTCCTCGATTAACTGGACCAAATCTTCGTCAAAGCGCACCGCAATCGGTTTTGATAAGGTTGGCATTTCTATCACCTCTTCATGTTTACTATGTAAACATTATAGTCTGAATTAAGAAAAATGTCAATCAACTTTCCAGACAACACAAAAGACACCCGTAGGTGTCTGGAGTTAACTGATTATCTTAGTAAGCCAAAAACTCTTCCAAGTCCTTGAGGGAACGCTCTGCTATTGCCTCGTAACGCTCCTTCTTGTCGCGGATACGCGGTCCGTCCAGCTCCTTGATGATACCAAAGTTGACATTCATAGGCTGGAAGTGCTTGCTTTCGGTGTGGGTGATGTAGAATGGCAGAGCTCCGATGGCTGTGGTCTGCGGGAAGATGACTGGCTCTTCGCCACGGAAACGGCGAACAGCATTGATACCAGCCACTAAGCCAGAGGCGGCAGACTCGACATAGCCTTCTACTCCTGTCATTTGACCTGCAAAGAATAGATTTGGATTTTTCTTGGTCGCAAAGGTCTGTTCCAATAAGTTTGGCGAATCCATGTAGGAATTGCGGTGCATAACACCGTAGCGGACAAACTCAGCATTTTCAAGCCCTGGAATCATCTGGAAGACTCGCTTCTGCTCCCCCCACTTGAGATGGGTTTGGAAGCCGACAATGTTGTAAAGGCTACCTGCTGCATTGTCCTGACGGAGCTGAACAACTGCGTACGGAGTCTTGTATTCGCCATCACGTGGTCCCTTGTAGTCATCTGGGTATTCCAGACCAACTGGCTTCATTGGTCCATAAAGCATGGTTTTGATGCCACGTTTGGCCATGACTTCAATCGGCATGCAGCCTTCAAAGTATTTTTCTTTTTCAAAGGAGTTGAGCGGTGCTTCCTCGGCTGAAATCAAGGCTTCATAGAATGCGGTGAATTGTTCCTTGTTCATCGGCGCATTAAGATAGGCAGCTTCACCCTTATCGTAACGGGACTTAAGATAAACCAAGTCCATGTTAATGGTCGAGCTGTCGACAATCGGTGCTGCCGCATCGTAGAAGTAAAAACCGTCGCCACCATTGAGTGCGTGAATTTTTTCTGCCAAGGCGTCAGACGTCAAAGGCCCCGTCGCAATGACTGTAATAGCATCTTCGGGAATCTCAGTAATCTCACCACGAATGACTTCAATCAGTGGGTGATTGTGAATTTCATCTGTGACTGCTTGAGAGAAGTTCTCACGGTCCATAGCCATAGCACCGCCAGCAGGCACACGGTGGGCCTCGCCAGCTCGCATGATAATAGAATCCAAACGACGCATTTCTTCCTTGAGAAGACCGACAGCGTTGGTCAAACTATCACCACGGAATGAATTGGAACAAACCAACTCGGCAAACTTGTCGGTCTTGTGCTGAGGAGTCGGTTTGACACCACGCATCTCGTAAAGTTTGACAGGAATGCCACGCTTGGCAATCTGATAAGCAGCTTCTGAGCCAGCTAAGCCAGCTCCGATAACATTAATGTGGGTTTGAGACATGAAACTAATACCTCTAGCCAGATAATCTGACTACTGTTTGGGAATGACCCAAAACAGAACCTTTCTAAATTTTTTAACCTATCTAGTATATCAAAAAATGACAGGAAAAGACAAAAACTACTCTCAATGAGATGAAAGTAGTTTACGATTGTTTACATAATATATTTTATGTTTATTCTTTACTGTTCTATCGCTTATTTACAATAGCTCCGCTATATCTCCAACAACCTCAAAATTCCAACCAAGTCTCCTATAAGAGTCGATTTCTTCCTGACTATACGGGAAAGTATTCAGCAAAATGGAATCCATTCCCAATTCATGAGCAATAGCTATATCGGATGTCAAATCATTACCAACCATAACCGTTTCCTCAACATCAAGATTATTTTCCTCTAAAACCAGTTGAAGAAATGCTGGTTCAGGCTTCTTCATCTTAAAGTCAGAAGAGATATAAATTTTTTCCATCAAATCAGCACAACCTGTCTGTTCAATTTCTGCCTGAGTAAAAATTCGTTGAGCATTGGAGAGAATAAATAATCGCGCTTCTCTATCCTTTAATGTCTGTAGACTAGTTAAGGTATTTTCATAAGCCTCTAACTTTTCACGTGAAAGCACGCGGAAAATCGTGGCTACTACTTGTCCAAAAGTCTCTAAATCAGTCGGCTTATTGGTACTTTGGTTTTCATTTGGTGCATCCGTTAATAGACGAATGAAGATTGTTTCTAAATCAATTTCGACATACTGATAACTCACTGTTTCCGCGAGAGATCTCTCCGCCTCTTCTACAAAACGATGATAGGCATTTTTCAACTGATGCGGCCGATAGGAACAACCAAAAGCATTGTAAATCTGCGTTAGCTGATTCCAGACCTCTAGTTTATTCTCATCTGTACGAATATCAACCAATGTACCATAAAAATCGAAGATATAGTTTTTGTAACTTTTCATGTCTTTCTCCTAATCTTTAGACAGCATTTTTTCTATTATACCCCACAACGAAAACGTTTGCAATACCAATAAGTCATAACCACCCGTGAAAACGGGTGGCTTGTACACCGGCTATAAGCCGTTTCTCTCCAGCGACGTCTAAAGACGTTCGCTGAACTTCGTTCAGGTTAGTGCTATAATTACTTGACTAAAGCCCGTAACAACGGGCTTTTATTTTGTTCTAAAACTGCCATCTGAAAATGGGTCTTCATACTCTTTGACACTCAAGAATCAAGTGCAATGTCATTGAACAACTAATCTCCCAGATTAGTTGTTTACTCGCGAATATATTTCGCAACTGTCTTTTCGTTCAGCCCAACGGTACTAACATAGTAGCCTCTAGCCCAAAACTTTCGATTTCCATACTCATATTTTAAATTGGCATGTTTATCAAATATCATTAGAGCACTTTTGCTTTTCAAATATTCCATAAAATCGGAAATCGAAAGTTTCGGTGGGATCAAGACAAGCATATGAACATGGTCTGGCATCATGTGTCCCTCAATAATTTCCACGCCTTTGTATTGACATAGATGACGGAAAATATCAATTAACTCCTGTCTAATTTTGTAGTAAATAGATTTTCTCCGATACTTAGGTGTGAAAACTATTCCAGTATATCAGAAAATGACTGAAAAAGACAAAAACTACTCTCAATGAGATGAAAGTAGTTTATCTTTGTTTACATAATATTATTTACGCAAACCTTAATGACTGATTTCTAATGGATGGCTAGCGTGCTGGTGTTTGATTTTCCAGTCTTTGTCGTAAATAAGCCCCAGTGTGAAACGGTCTGTGACAGACTGCTCACGGCCAATTTTTGAAAAAGTCGCATCAAAATAGGCAAAGACACAGGTCTGGGAGGATTGGATTTCCAGATTTGAATAGCTCCTTCTACCCTATCTGACCCAATATCCTGAAACCAAGCCGCAACCATCTTTGACAAGTCCTGCTTGCCAGACAGGGACCATTACCCAGCCACATCGTAAATGACAACATCATCACAATACAAGGACAACATCAAGTCCACATCCTTTTCCAAGACAACTTGCTGATATAATTCTAAGACTTCCTCAATCCTATTTGCCATATCTTCTCCAATCTTACACATCCAGGAAGTCTGCACATTCTCTTAGCTTAGTCGCCAATTCTTTTCTATCTACAAGCAGATTATAGACGCCATCCTCACTCAAGACACCGCAGGGAAGATTTTTAAATTCCCCCCTATCAGCCAAATCCATATCTTCTAAGAAGGTTGGGCTTTGATAATACTCTAGCAAGTCCAGATAAGCCGATTGGCTGGTTTCAACTTGTTCAAGGAGAGCCCGTATGCTTGAAAAGAGCTGGAGTTGACGATTAAATATGCTTTCCATCTGCTCAACACGTTGCCTGCTCTGCCATTTTCCATCCATCAATGCGTCGCCCCTCCAACAGTTTTGATGTCTTCCTTGTCCTCATATGCTACAATGGCTGAAATGGCCGCTTCTATCCCTTTGACTATCACCTCAAGGGACATGGACGGAACACCTGGCTTGTCCACGACCTGCTCAGGAAGATAGGGAATATGGAGGAAGCCTGCCTTAGTATTAGGAAAGGATTTTTCAGCCAGATACAGGGCCTGATACATGAGATGGTTGCAGACAAAGGTGCCGGCGGTGTTTGAAACAGAAGCTGGAATGCCCACAGAACGAATGGCTTCGACCATGGCCTTGATAGGTAGGGTTGAAAAATATGCTGCTGGTCCATCTGAACGAATGGTCTTGTCAATGGGTTGTTGCCCCTCATTGTCAGGAATGCGAGCATCATCCTGGTTGATGGCCACACGCTCGGGTGTCAAATCTACACGTCCCCCTGCTTGTCCAATGCAAAGCACTGCATCGGGTTGATATTCTGCCATTTTTTCTTCTAAAACACGAGCAGCCTTATCAAAAACAGTCGGAACTTCGACAATTATAATCTCTGCACCTGCTATGGTAGGGGGTAAGGACTTGATGGTTTCTAAAGCTGGATTGATGGCCTCACCACCAAAGGGATCAAAACCTGTTACTAAAATTTTCATCATTTTCCTCCAAAATGATTTCTCCATAATGAAATTTTTGATTGGGTCTGACATGACGTTCAAAGCCGAATTCTTCAAAAACTTCATCTCTAAAATGAGCCTTGATAATAATTTTCTTTCTGGCCACGCGCTTGCATTCGCTCAAAAATTCTTCAGATAGGGCTGTGTAATCAGCAAAGGGTTTCAGTCCGTCAAGATTGTCAGACTCCGTAATCTCTTGCGAAAACATGGGGTCAAGGTATATAACATCAACAGATTGATCCGCCTGTTCTTTCAAATATGTCAAACTATCTGTCCAAAGGGTCTGAATAGACCGCATAGCTTGATTAACCTCTGATTTCCCACAATCAAACTTTTGTAGGCCCAGGCTCACGATAAAATGAATGAGCTGAGAACTCTCCAAGGCTGTCACATGATGACCTGCACTAGCTAGCACAATACTATCTGAAGCTAAGCCCATAGTACAGTCTAGAATTGATTTCCTGCCCTCCCCCACTAACTCCAAAAGTGGATCGCGTCCAGACTTGATACGCAACATAGCGGTATCGGGGTGGAAAAAGAGTTTTTGCCCTTCTTTTTGTTCAATGACCAATCGATCCTTATAGACTACCAAGACTGCATCCGCTTGCTTGAGAAAGACCTTCACAGCTTGCTTCCGTCGGTCACAGTAGGCAAACCCTAACTCTTTCGCCAGATTTTTTGCCTTTTGGACCAAGTGCTCATCCATTCCCAAACTTGTTGTAACGATTACTTTCATAAGTCTATTTTACCAGAAATACAGAAAATACTGTCTTCATTTTGTAGAAAAGGCTCTACTCTGGCACAACAACCTTCAAACGAATATCTGTTGGCTGTAATACTTTTTGAACTTGCACAAGGAAAGCAAGACCGCTATCTGATGGGGCATACTGAAAAGTCAGATTGATAACCTTTTCTGTAAAGTCATCCCCGTAGCTGTCCACATACTGCTTGCTTTCGATAAAGTGGATGTAGTTGTTCAGCTTCTCCTGGAGTTTGAGGAGGTGGTCTTGTTCAGTGTCAGTAAGCCATTCGTTCCCATCTGCTAGTAATAATTCAAGATGACCGTCCACAACGCCGATAGAGTCGATGGTTGTTGTATCCAAGGAAATGGGTTTACTTAAACTCCATAATGGAGAATAGTATTCGGGCGTTTCTCCCTGTTCTACATTGAATTTATTGGATGACACTGTTAAATCAAGAAGGCGCAAAAACTTATTTTTTGCTTCTTCAAAATCATTAAATTCATATTTTCCTCTAACGGATGCACGATCCAGTGTCGCATAAACTTGGTACACCTGATTGTTGTCATCAAAATCAATACGAACTTGCCACTCGTCTAGACTTTTGTCTCCTAAGATAGAATAGCGTAAGGTTTGATAATTACGACGTTCTATTTCTTCTTGTAGCAGTTGTCTTTGTTGCAATAAAACTGACATTAGTTAGTCACCTCCCTTAAAAAACCTAGCTTTTCATAAATAGAAACACTCGTACCCAGCTTAATCTGCTTTCCGCCACCTGCTCCGAATACCTCTGCGATTTCTCCGATTTGTGGGTTGTAAATATCCTCCGCGGAAAACTTATACCGTTCCATTTTCCCAAGCAAGTCGGTCTGTTCAGCCGGTGTCAATTTACTGAACGCCTCTTCATAATTCGCCTTATTAATATCCATAACTACTTCATATGTATGCTTCTGTTGATAACTTTCTGGGTAAGGCAATCCCCGGGATTCATATGGATACGAATCTCCATCAATAATTGGACTGACAAACGTTCCACCTGACTCGCCATATCGGTCCACCAACATTCCTGTTGTTAGATTTGCATCACTTGTTTTTGGAACCCCTGAGGAATCCACGACAAATCCATCTGTTCCTTTTGGCGGCCAATTAATGGTTCCGTCTGGTTTCAAATAATCCAGCGATCTAACAGGAAGGGGGTTCCCGTTAAAGTCTGTTGATTTAGACAGATAGGCAGTTTCCCCATTTTCTAAGGTGATTACCTCAAACGTGTTGCTATGCTTATCAATAACAATGTTATTCGTCTTCTGCGACACGACATCAATCCGTGTGCCCTTGGGTATCTCAACACCGCCGACAAAGTCACCCTTGCCTGCGCCGACAATGGTGCCGCCGTACTTGGACAAGTCTTCCAAGAGGTTCTGGCGACTAGACTTCAAACCACTCTGAGCAGTCGTGTATTCCTGAATGCGGATGTTGCCTGCCTCGTCAAAACCAATCGCATCCACTCGGATTTTCTGCTCAACGCCATCAACCGTCATCTTGATCGTGATGTTATTCTCGACCTTGCTGGCGATTTTACCAAACTCAACCGTTTGCAAGTCCACAAAATCCTGACCCTGACGAGCGTTGAGCTGAATTTGGCTTGGGCTTGAGACTTCAATGTGAGAAAGTTGGCTTTGAAGTCCCTAAACAGAGGCCTCTATAATTTCGATCGAGTCTATGGATAAATCTAAATAAGCTTTTCAGTTATATGAAATTTAAAAACAATCCATTCATATAGTTTCTCCATCGCTTCAGCTTCATCAGAACACTCTTCTCGTATAAACATGACTTGTCTCTCACTCATTTCATACACTTTATATTTTTGTGATTCCTCATCAAAATAGTAGCCGAGAGTAAATTGCCCTCCAAATTTTCTTCCTGGCATAATAGTAAATGCCCCTATTTCAGATTGGTGAGCTTCCACAAAATTCAGTAATTCTTGCTTTGTCATTGATCTTCCTCAAGCTCTAATTCAATAATAGACTTCTGTTCCAGACTTGGTAAAGTATCATCGGGAAGGATGGTCTCAACCCGAGTTGCGTAGGCAGAAGCAAAACCGAATACAACCACAATAATCGCAACCGAATAAACTAGAAAAACCCTTTTTAGAAAGGCACTAGAAACTGAGTAGCCCTTTGTCGAATACTGTTTCAGCTCAGGTTGTTTTTTCTCTAAGATATTTTTGGAAAAAACATAGGGTCTGACTGCACTCATCAACACAGATAGAAACACCATCGTCACAAGTGAATTGTACATTTGTGTTCTCGCCCCAATCGCTGTAATATAAAACATACTTGAAAACAAGAAAACTCCAAAAACAATAAATAGAAGCAAGGATACCTGAGCATCCTTCTTCAGTTGTAAGAACTCTTCTACTGTCATTTTTTCCATTTTCATTTTATTCCCTTATTTACCTTGCCGATCTACTAGTTATAATTACAACTCTATTATATCAAAAAGACGACCTCTTGCGAAGTCGTCTATATTGCTATTTTCTAATTATACTATATTGCCTGTGTCATAAAGCTACGGCTTTCCAACACCTTAATCATAGCTTCTGCTGTATCAAGGGCTGTAAAGAGTGGAATTCCTCCTTCAATAGCAGAGCTTCGAATGACCTGACCGTCGCCATCGGCTACACGTTTTTTACCAACCGTATTGATAATAGCCTGGACCTTACCTGCCCGAACAAGACTTGGAATATCTTGATAAGCTGCATCGCCCAATTTGCCAACAGTTGTCACGGATAGTCCCTTATCAGCCAGATAGGTAGCTGTACCTGCCGTAGCTAGCAGACCATAGCCTAGTTCATGGAAGCGTTGGGCAAGTCCAAGAGCTTCTTCCTTGTCTTCATCCGCAATGGTAAATACAACGTTGCCAAACTCAGATAGGTGTTGATAGCTTGCTTCAAAAGCCTTATAAAGTGCTTTCTCCAACGTCAAGTCTGACCCCATAATCTCACCAGTAGATTTCATTTCAGGTCCTAACAAACTGTCAACTTTAGCTAGTTTTGTGAACGAGAAGACCGGTGCCTTGACGTGCACTTGCTTGCTCTCAGGATAAAGACCGTCTTGGTAACCAAGTTCCGCAAGGCTTTGTCCCAAAATCAATTTGGTTGCAACCTGAGCCATTGGAATGTCTGTGACTTTGGACAAGAATGGCACCGTACGACTGGCACGAGGATTGACCTCAATGACATAGACCGTCTCATCCTTAATAACAAACTGGATATTCATCATACCGATGCAGTTAAGACCGATTGCCAAGCGTTTGGTGTAGTCTGCAATGGTCGCCTGTACCTCTTTAGACAAGGTTTGTGGGGGATAAACTGCCATAGAGTCACCTGAGTGAACCCCAGCGCGCTCGATATGCTCCATAATACCCGGAATCAAGACATCCTTACCATCTGAAATAGCATCCACTTCACACTCACGACCGACGATGTAAGAATCCACCAAAACTGGGTGCTCTGGCGAAGCCTTAACCGCCGTTCTCATATAGGAACGTAAGTCTGCTTCATTTTCGACAATTTCCATAGCACGACCGCCCAAGACATAAGAGGGACGAACAAGCACCGGGAACCCAATTTTGCGGGCCGCTTCAAGAGCTTCCTCTTCGTTGGTTGCGGTTTGGCCTGGTGGCTGTGGAATCCCTAGGTCTTTCAGGGCTTTTTCAAATAAATCCCTGTCTTCAGCTCTATCCAAATCCGCCACCTGTGTCCCCAAGATTGGAATGCCTGCTTTGGCCAATGGTTCTGCCAAATTGATGGCCGTCTGGCCACCGAACTGAACGATAACCCCTTTTGGTTTCTCAAGGTCAATCACATTCAAGACATCTTCCAAGGTCAATGGCTCAAAGTAAAGCTTGTCCGAAACCGAAAAGTCAGTTGACACAGTTTCAGGGTTTGAGTTCATAATGATGGCTTCGTAGCCAGCTGCCTGAATAGCCTTGACAGAATGCACCGTCGCATAGTCAAACTCCACACCTTGTCCGATACGAATTGGACCAGAACCCAGCACCAAAACAGACTCTTTCTCCGAACGGATGGACTCATTTTCCCACTCATAGGTTGAATAGAAATATGGCGTTGTACTTTCGAACTCAGCCGCACAAGTGTCCACCATCTTGTAAACAGGGACAATTTTGTGCTCTGTCCGCAGTTGACGAATGTAGGATTCAGTTCTGCCCCAGAGTTCTGCAATCTTGCGGTCTGCAAAACCGTATTTCTTGGCTTTTTTCAATAAATCAATATTATCGTGATTGATTGCCAATTCCTGCTCGATTTCTAAGATATGAAGCAATTTATCGAGGAAGAAGACATCAATCTTGGTCAACTGAGCCAATTCTTCTACTGTATAGCCACGGCGAAGGGCTTCTGAAAGATAGAAGAGTCGGTCATCTTGAGCCTTGACAATCTTTTCAACCATTTGGTCATCTGTCACTTGGCTGAGTTCTGGCATTTCATTGTGGTAAACACCGATTTCCAAGGAACGGCAGGCCTTGAGTAGGCTTTCTTCAATGTTACGACCGATGGCCATGACCTCTCCAGTTGCCTTCATCTGTGTTCCAAGGCGGCGCTCCCCTTTTTCAAACTTATCAAACGGGAAACGTGGAATTTTTGCCACAACGTAGTCAAGAGCAGGCTCAAACATGGCATAGGTTGTTCCTGTAACAGGGTTCACCATTTCATCCAAGGTCAAGCCAACCGCAATTTTTGCTGCCAATTTGGCAATAGGATAACCTGTCGCTTTCGATGCCAAGGCAGACGAACGGGACACACGAGGATTGACTTCGATGACATAGTATTTGAAACTATGTGGATCCAGCGCCAACTGCACATTACAGCCCCCTTCGATTTTGAGGGCGCGAATAATGCTGAGACTGGCATCACGCAACATCTGGTTTTCAATATCCGAAAGCGTCTGCGTTGGGGCAAATACGATAGAATCTCCTGTATGAATTCCCACAGGGTCAAAGTTTTCCATGTTACATACGACCAAGGCATTGTCAGCCGCATCACGCATGACTTCGTATTCGATTTCCTTGAAACCAGCAATCGAACGCTCAATCAAACACTGGGTCACTGGTGACAATTTCAAACCATTTTCAGCAATCTCACGCAACTCTTCTTCATTGGCACACATACCACCACCAGTTCCACCCAGCGTGAAGGCTGGACGAACGATGACAGGATAGCCAATTTCAGCAGCAAATTCCAAGGATTCTTCAACTGTCGTCACAATCGTTGACTCAGGAATAGGCTGATTGAGGTCTTCCATGAGTTGTTTGAAGAGGTCGCGGTCCTCTGCCTGATCAATTGCAGACAGTTTAGTTCCCAACAACTCAACCCCAAGCTCATCTAAAATACCAGCCTTAGATAATTCCATGGCCATATTGAGACCTGTCTGACCACCAAGAGTTGGCAAGAGAGCATCTGGACGCTCCTTCCGTAAAATCCGTGTGACAAATTCAAGCGTAATAGGTTCAATATAGACCTTGTCCGCAATTTCCTTGTCAGTCATGATGGTCGCAGGGTTTGAATTGACCAGGACAACACTATAGCCTTCTTCCTTCAAAGCCAAACAAGCCTGAGTCCCAGCATAATCAAACTCCGCAGCCTGACCGATAATAATCGGACCAGACCCAATCACCATAATTTTCTTAATATCCGTACGTTTTGGCATAATTTTAAGATATTAAGGGCGTTAAGCGGACACAGTCAAAATAGGAGTTTGACCAAGAACCTTGCGTTCGAGGAAAAACTATCTTTTTGACCCAGTCCGTAGCCCGAATTCAATTACACAATCCGAGCAACAGAACACCCTACTCCTTTCTATTCGTCGCCTCTCTGAGCGACATTAAATAAGATAAGTCCGACGTTTGAAAACTAAAGTCGATATTACTTTAGTTTTCAAACTAGTGCAAGGGATAGCCTGACCTCCATAGAGGCAGGCGTAGGGAAATGAGTTGCCTGCAACCATTGACCTGTCCCTTGCCTATCTATTTTCTATCTCTCCGGATAGAATTAAATAATAGTCCGACGCAGTAAGGTTTAGTTCGATAGTAGTTAGACCTTACTGCCCTTTTTTAAACGAATCCATCAAATCCATAAATTCATCGAAAAGATAACTTGCATCGTGTGGACCAGGTGCTGCATCCGGGTGGAATTGAACAGAAAAACCTGGATGGTACTTGTGGCGTACCCCTTCTACTGATTTGTCATTGATTTCCTCGTGAGTAATCATCAAACATTCTGGCAAATCCTCACGAGCCACAGCGTAACCATGGTTCTGACTGGTAAAGTCCACTCGACCTGTCGCAATTTCACGCACCGCATGATTAAAACCACGATGACCAAACTTCATCTTGTAAGTGGTTGCCCCATTTGCTTTAGCAAAGAGTTGGTGCCCCATACAGATACCAAAAATTGGAATTTTCCCAAGAATGCCACGAATCATATCCAAGGCTTCAGGAACATCATCTGGGTTTCCAGGACCGTTCGAAAGCATGACGCCATCTGGATTGAGGGCAAGAATTTCCTCAGCCGTTGTGTCGTAAGGAACAACTGTCACATTGCAATCACGCTTGGCCAATTCACGAAGAATAGAATGTTTTAAGCCAAAATCGACTAGAACTACACTACGTCCAACTCCAGGCGCAGGATAGGCCGTCTTTGTAGATACTTGCTGGATGTTGTTGGTTGGCAAAACAGTCGCTCTCAACTGGTCTGTCAAATGCTCCACAGAATCACCGACATTTGCCAAGGTTGCCTTCATGGTACCGTGCTGTCGAATAATTTTAGTTAGGGCGCGTGTGTCAATGCCAGAGATAGCTGGGATTTTCTTAGCCTTCAAAAATTCATCCAAAGTCATCTGATTACGCCAGTTGCTTGCTCGACGGGCCCACTCGCTAACCACAACACCCTTACAAGTCGGCTTGATTGACTCGTAATCATCACGGTTAATCCCGTAATTTCCTACCAAGGGATAGGTAAAGGTTAAAATCTGACCATTATAAGACTGGTCCGTGATAGATTCCTGATAACCTGTCATCCCAGTTGAGAAAACCAACTCACCAGTCACATCCATATCAGCACCGAAGGCCTCCCCTTCAAAAATAGTACCATCTTCTAAAATCAAACGTCTTTTTGACATAATAATAAGATATTAAGGGCGTTAAGCGGACACAGGCAAAATAGGAGTTTGACCAAGAACGCTTGCGTTCGAGGAAAAACTATCTTTTTGACCCAGTCCGTAGCCCGAATTCAATTACAAAATCCGAGCAAAAAATACCCCTTCTCCTTTCTATTTCCTATCTCTCCGGATAGAATTAAATAATAGTCCGACGTTTGTACAATCAATTCGATCATAATTGACTGTACAAACTAGTGCAAGGGATAGCCTTAAAGTATATCACCATTTCTAAGAGCAGGTGTCAACATCTCAGCGCAGTGGTTGAATGATAAATTTGTTCGTATTCTATACTCCAAATTTAACCTCTACGACTGATGCGAACTGTGTTCGCTCTATTTCCAACTTCCAACTGTCTCCCAGACAGTTGGAACTATGCGGAGGTGGGAGTGAAACAGTCTGGGAATAGACTGTTTCAGCTCAACAACTTAAATTAAAGACTTGTTGACGAACTCTTTTTTATTTTCGAGTTCTTTCCCACTCCCAGGCGTAGGGAAATGAGTTGCTTGCAACCATTGACCCGTCCCTTGCCTTTCTATTCGTCAACTCACAGGTTGACATTAAATAAGATAAGTCTAACAAATTCCTAAACAGTTAAAGCCTAAGCCTTGCCATTGACAATTGCTTCCAAAATCGCCATCCGAACAAATACACCATTTTGCATTTGACGAACAATGCGTGATTTTGGCGCCTCTACCAAGTGGTCATCAATTTCTACATCACGATTGACAGGAGCAGGGTGCATGACAATAGCCCTATCTTTCAAGCGTTTATAACGTGCATCGGTCAAGCCATGCAAACGATTATAGGTTTCTTTAGAAAAACTACCCGCTCCGTCATGACGCTCATGTTGCACACGAAGCAACATCAAGACATCCACCGTATCAACAATATCATCAATAGTCACATGTTGACCATAGACATCAAATTCCTCTGCGTACCACTCCTCTGGTCCTGCAAAGAAAATTTCAGCCCCCAAACGCTTCAAGATTTGCATATTTGACTTAGCAACACGTGAATGTGTAATATCACCTGCAATGGCAATCTTCAAGCCTTCAAAAGTTCCAAATTCCTCATAAATAGTCATCAAATCCAGCAAGGACTGGCTTGGGTGTTGACCAGAACCATCCCCACCATTGACAATCGATGTCTGAATGGTCGGACTATCAATCAACTGCTTGTAATAATCCACTTCCGAGTGACGAATGACACAGATGTCGACTCCCAAGGCTGACATGGTCAAAATGGTATCATATAGAGTCTCACCCTTATTGACCGAACTGGTACGCGCATCAAAGTCAATCATGCCCATATCCAAACGGAGCTCTGCCATTTCAAAAGACTTGTGCGTCCGAGTTGAATCCTCGAAGAAAAGGTTAGAAGCATAATACTTCCTATCCAACTCCACCTTTTCCCCACCCTTGAAAGCAATCCCCCGTTGAATGAGCCCTAGTACCTCTTCATTTGAAAGAGTTTCCATTGTAACCAAGTGTTTGAGTGAAACTTTACCATTTGTAATTGTCATGATGATACCTGCCTTTATGATTTGGATGTAGAATATTGATTTGAAAGATGAACGACTAAGCTCCCTCGACTAGTAGGACGGAATCCTGACCATCGATTTCAGCCATGTGAACAATGATTTCTTCCGAACGGCTGGTCGGAATGTTCTTACCAACATAGTCCGCTCGAATTGGTAATTCTCTGTGCCCACGGTCTACCAGAACAGCCAGACTGACGCGGGCTGGACGTCCCAAGGAAACCACATTATCAATCGCCGCACGAATGGTCCGACCTGTATAGAGCACATCGTCCACTAAAATAACATCACGCTCATTGACATCAGCAGTCATACTGGTTGTATCTTCTTCTACTTTCACATCATCACGGAAAGGCTTGGTATCCAGTTCACACAGTGGAACGTCAATCCCCTCCAACTGTTTGAGCCTTTCCTGAATGCGCTTAGCAATAAAGACACCACGCGTCTTAATACCAGCCAGAACAATATTTTCCAAATTCTTGTTCCGCTCGATAATTTCATAAGTGATACGGGTGATGGCCCGCTTCATGGTCATATCGTCAACGATTTCTTTTGTCTTCATAAAGACCTCCAAAAAATATAGAAAAAGTCCCCTTTATACAAGGAGACCATGAAAATATGGGCTAGTATACAGACTAACCTACTTAACACATTGCTCCTTGTCTGCCTCTCTGGACAGGTTTTAAAGGATTGATTAAGAGAAGTATAGCACAAATTTTCTACGTAAACAAATTCTTACCGTAAAATTTACGAAAATCTTCGGATTTTGCTGAGAATTTTACCTGTTCAGCAGACTGCGACGGACATTTAGGGATTTTACACCTGCCAAAATAAAGCCACAAATCAGGTAAGCAACAAAGATGGTACCTGCATAAGTCAGGACATAAGCCCAGCCATACTTGGGCACATTGAGGAAGAAATAGGCAAAGGGACTGTCCTTGGCATCAGGAATGGGAATTTTGATAAAGAGACCGTTGACTAGACCAAAAATCATATAAAGGACAGGCAAAATGGTCCACCAGATTGGGTCAAACCACTTGTACTGTCGCTGTCGGTCCACAAGCAAGGTATCTAGCAGGAAATAAAGGGGAACAATGTAATGACAAAGTAGATTCTCCACGCGCCAAAAATCATCTGCCAAAGGTGCCAACATGAAATGATAAACCACACAGGTAATCATGATGGACATGGTCACCGCAGCCTTGATTCGCAAAAACTTTGCCGTCTGCAAGTCAAGCCCCTTGTACATGGCATAAACAATATAGACCGCAAACACTGAAACCAACAAATTAGAAAGTACCGTGTAGTACATCAGCATACCGATACCATATTTGATAATTTCAAGAGCCGTCCCAGTAATCGCCAGAACTGCTAACAAGCATCTACTATAAAATAAAAAAGTTTGATTCTTCATACTATCCTTTCACATACGACAAAAGACTGGATTGACCAGCCCTTTCTCTTAGATTTTCTTAACGAATTCTGACTTCAACTTCATGGCACCAAAACCATCAATTTTACAGTCGATATTGTGATCACCTTCAACGATACGAATCCCCTTAACACGTGTACCTTGTTTCAAATCCTTAGGCGCACCCTTAACTTTCAAATCCTTGATTAAAGTTACCGTATCTCCATCTGCCAAACGATTCCCGTTTGCGTCGATGGCTACTGGACCACTTTCTTCCTCAGCCACCTCAGCTGGGTTCCACTCGTAAGCACACTCAGGGCAGACCAAGAGAGCTCCGTCTTCGTAGACATATTCAGAATGACATTTTGGACAATTTGGTAATGTTTCCATGTTTTTTCATACTCCTTACATTTTTTCATCTTCTAGTATAGCATTTGTTGGGGAAATGGGCAAGATGAACAGGTTTTCATCAACCATTTGACCGACGTAGTTTTTCAAGCGTTTCTTGGAAAATAGCTGGCGCTTCTGCCGTAAATTCGACAACTTCTCCAGTTCTCGGATGGGTAAACCCAAGTGTTCTGGCATGAAGAAACTGACCATGTCCCTTGAGCGTCTTCTTAGGACCATAAGCCTCATCACCCGCGACCGGATGACCAATATAGGCCATGTGGACACGAATCTGGTGTGTTCGACCAGTTTCCAAGGTCAACTCCACCAAAGTATAGTCTCCAAATCTTTCCAAAACTTGGAATCGTGTGACAGCTTCTTTCCCTTTAGCAGTCACGGCCTGTTTCTTGCGGTCTTTGTCAGAACGACCAATCGGTGCCTCAATCATCCCACGGTCATTTGGCAGGTTGCCATGAACAATGGCCCAATATTTACGAAGGGATTTCTTATCTTTCAATTCGGCAGCCAACTTAGTATGTGCCTCATCATTTTTAGCAATCATGAGCAAGCCAGAGGTATCCTTGTCAATTCGATGGACAATACCTGGTCGCAAAACACCATTGATACCTGACAAATCCTTCACATGATACAAAAGGGCATTGACCAGCGTTCCCGTAGTGTGACCAGCTGACGGATGAACCACCATACCTTGAGGTTTATTGACCACCGCAACATCCTCATCCTGATAGACAATTTCTAAAGGGATATCTTCGGCTACATAGTCGATTTCTTCTACTTCTGGTACCTGGTAGGAAATCACATCTCCTGCCTGCACACTGTATTTTGCTTTTTTGGGCTGACCATTGACCAAGACCTGACCATTCTTAATCTGTTCATTGGCAACTGAACGGGACAAATCTGTCAAATCTGCCAAGGCCTTATCCAAGCGAAGACCACCAATCTCAACTCTTACTTCCATTACTCTCTTCTTTCATGATACAAATAAATAAAATTCCTACACCAACCGACAGGCAGATGTCTGCCACATTAAAAACTGGGAAACTGATAAAATCCAGATGAAACATATCCACAACATAACCTAGTCTTATGCGGTCAATAAAATTCCCCAAGGCACCCGCAATCATCAAGGACAGACTAAACAAGGTCCAGATATTGCCCTGAATTTGTTTGATATAATACCAAATCAATCCTGTCACAGCTGCAATCGTGACAATTGTGAAGAACCATTGTTGATTTTGTAAAATAGACCAGGCTGCCCCATAATTTCTCAAATAAGCCAAACTCATGAAACCTGGAAGAAATGGCTCAACTGTGTCTAATGCAATATTGGCAACCGTCCAAGCTTTCACTAGCTGGTCCAACACAATTAAGACTGCAGCTACTATTGGAAATCCAAACTTTCTCATACTATCCTTTCTTCGCGTCAAAATAACGGTGCATCATTTCAATAAAATCTACAGCACACTGGCTTAATTCACCGTCTACTCGCTTGACATAAACCATCCGGTTATCAACCTGACCTTTAATAGGAATGACTGTAATTCCGTTAACACTCTCACTGTCCAAAAAACCAGAACCTGTCGCGTAGGCATCTGTTCTTTCCAAAATTCCATTTAAGGTTGCACGGTCCGTCACATCAAAGGTAACCGAAGAATCCGACGTATCAACCAAATTTTCAGAATAGTACAGATAGGCTTCTTTTTCCTGAGTAAATCGAACAGTCGGTAGACCAACCAAATCACTCAAGTCAACCTCATCCTTACTGGTCAAAGGATGGTCTTTGCGAAGATAGATATGGGTCTGAAAATCAATTAAATCTTCTACTTCCAGCTTGAGCTTTTCCAGCTTTTGCATAATCCCCTTGGTATTGCGGCTGTTTAAATAAATAATCCCAAGCTCACTGTAGCCCTGTGCCACTTCATCCAAAATCTGTACCGTCGTGGATTCAAAAATACGAAGATTTTGGTACTGAGAATGGGCAGTAGAAAACTCCGTTATTAAAGGTGGTAAGAAATCGTAATGCTGGCTGGAAATGGAAAAGATTTTTTCGCTCTCTTCAGGTTGTAAATAACGATTTTCAAAATGGTCAAAGCCCTTTACCAAGGCCTGCGCCTTCTCATAAAACTCCATACCTTCCTTGGTTAGAACCGTTCCTGAACTGGTCCGATTAAAAATCTGAAAACCAACCTCTTTTTCCAGATCACGAATAGAAATGGACAAACTTGGCTGTGAAACGTACATTTTTTCCGCTGCCTCACGAAAGGTACCACTGTTGGCAATGGCAACAACGTAGCGTAATTGTTGAATGTTCATCGACTCGTCCTTTCTCAATTCTTATCTCTCTATTATAACACATATAGGATATTGTGTGGCGAGTTTATACGATTAGTTCAATCTTACTTGTCATTGCCCTAACAACACATTTTCTGTTCGCGAAATGCAAGGAATATCACTTTAAATTTTATGTAACAAAATCCTCTTTCGGATGCTTATTTTAACCTTCTACCACTGAAAATATCAGCCCAGTAGGGATTTTCTCGATTGAAAATTTCAACTTCTTCTGCTGTCATCTTATCTGGATAATCAGCAAAAAGATTGTAGACTTTCTTTTTATCAAAACTGAAGAGATAACGACCTCTAGTGCCTAATTCTTCAACCCACCAAACTTGATGATTTTCATCTTCTTTATACCAATCGCTAAACCCCGATATTGTTGAAGTAGAGAAAATACGATTGTCAACGAATAATTCTTGTAAGCTATCTAGCACTTCCACTGTCCCCCCTAGAATGATTAGTAGATATTATTTTCTAAATTATATTCATTATTGTCTAACGGCACATTTTCACTGATAGCTTTTCTTATCATCGCAGTTGCTTCTTTTACCTCATCTGGATGCTGTTCGATATGTAGTGGGTCCCAGAAAATAACATAATCTAGTGAATTTTTACCAAATTGGCTCAGGTATTCTTCCCGCACTATCTCAAATTCTTTAATACTTTCTTTAAAAACTGAAATTGTTTCTTCAATATTCAAAATAACTACACTTTCATAAATAGACTACTATCAAGATTAAAAAACTTAGAAACCAGAATGATAGTGAAATTAAACGTTTGCTTCAATGCTCACATTAACAAAATACTTTGCAAAATTCACTATAAGTATCGAAAACAACCAAGAAAATCAAGCTGAAAACTAGCTTCAATTAAAAATACAATTCCATTAACGAATTGGTTCTCCTTTAGCAAAAGCTTCCTTAGCTTCTGCTAATGTCATCTTATTAGGACCACCGTCAATATTTGTTTCACCGGTATTCTGCCAGCGACATTTATCGCAAATATCGTAAGTTTCAACAAGAGTGCTACAAATCGGGCATTTTATAAATTCCCAACCGTCAATTATGACGATGTTCTCTTTCATAGTCATCGTGATAATACTCCTCCCTGTCATCTGGTTTTAACATTGTATTCAATCGCATCCAATCGCTCTAGGCGCTTAGCCAATTCTATTTAACAAGAGCTAAGGCTTTATCATACTCAACTCTTAGCAGTTTTTTAAATTCAATAATCTCAGATAATTTCATTCCAGGCTCAGCACTTGCACATATATCTGGAACTTCCTGACCTAACGAATAAGTCGCTTCAGGCTGTTCTGCAGCCATTGCATCGTAATCATCGACTAATGTGTCTTCTAACCAGATAGAAAACTCAAAAATATCCGCAGGAGTATTCTCTAAAAAATCTGCAATTTTTTGCATAACTTCATCAAACATCTGACAGTTTCTTCCTTCTATGCTAAGTTGTAACATAATTCAATAAATTGTTTGTATTCAAATAAAATGATACAAACTCTAGTTACAATTATATCATGATATCTGCTTTTGTCAGATACATAATACGCCTTACAGCTTAGCATCGCTTTCTCACAAAATGGTACCAAAATGGGTACCAAAACAAAAAAACAGGCCTTCCGAAATCTCGGAAAGCCTATTGTTAAGCCATTTTCAGACTTATTTTGCGATTGGGTAAACAGATACTTGTTTCTTATCGCGACCTTTACGTTCGAAGCGTACAACGCCTTCTACTTTAGCGTAAAGAGTGTCATCTCCACCACGACCTACGTTAGCTCCTGGGTAGATTTTAGTACCACGTTGGCGGTAAAGGATTGAACCACCTGATACAGTTTGGCCGTCAGCAGCTTTCGCACCAAGGCGTTTCGCTTGTGAATCACGACCGTTTGACGTTGAACCTCCACCTTTTTTGTGGGCCATAAATTGCAAGTTAGCAAGATTCAAGTTTAACATATGTTATTCCTCCGAATTTCTGTAATGATTGCTTCAAGCTACGCCTTAAGCGTTGATAGCGTTGATAACAACTTTTGTGTAAGGTTGACGGTGACCTTGTTTGCGGTGGCTACCTTTTTTAGGTTTGTACTTGAAGGTAACAACTTTTTTCTGTTTACCTTGTTTTTCAACAGTACCAACAACAGTAGCGCCTGCTACGAGTGGAGTACCCACAACAGTTTTCTCACCACCAACAAGAACTACTTCTTCGAAAGTAACTTCTTGACCTGCTTCAACGTTCAATTTTTCAACGTAGATAGCTTGACCGACTTCAACTTTAACTTGTTTGCCGCCAGTTTTAATGATTGCGTATGTGCTCATTATGCACCTCCTATGGATTTTAGGGTCTTGCCCGAATTTGATGTGAAGACTCGCCTAGTACCGTGGGACGAACCACTTACTCTACTCTCAACGAAAGAACGGCATTCGTGCGGTTGCACAGGATGTGTGCATAGTCAACAGTCCTATTATAACAAAAACACCTGCAAATGCAAGTGTTTTGTATCATTTTTCTTACATTTCGAAAACTTCGCTCTCCTGCTTGTTTGGTAAGAAGAGAGAGAGGACGATTCCGACAAGAGCTGGCAATAACCAGGCCAATGATTGACCTGCCAATGGTAGACTTGCAATCGCAGTTGACACTGCAGTCCAACCAAATTGACCAGCCAAGACTTCTGCAAGTGACAATGCTGTTACTACTCCTACTGTCAGTTGCATACCGTAAGTAGAAAGTGGTACAAATTTATTGACAATGGTAATCAAGACAATACAGATGGTAATTGGATAGAGTACCAAAAGAACAGGGATAGAGAAAGCGATGATCTTGCTCAAACCAAGGTTGGCAATACCAAAGCCAATCAAGGTAAAGACAGTCGCATAGACTTTGTAGCTAAAACGTGGGAAACGCTCTGCAAAGAATTCTCCACTAGAAACGATAAGACCAACCGTTGTTGTAAAACAGGTAACGATAACCATGGCAGCCAAGAAAATTTGGGCACTTGGACCAAAAATAGCCTGAGTTGCTTGCGAAAGAATATAAACACCCTTATTGGTATCGGACGCCAAAACATCAGCAGGCACAGGGAAATGATTTCCAAGGAAAGCCAAACCAATATAAAGTGCTGAGAAGGCCAAAGCAACGACTAATCCAACTGACCAAATGGTTGAAATATATTCCTTCTTGCTTGAGAAGCCAAGTTGCTTCAAGGTATTAACCGCAACCACACTGAAAGCGATGGAAGCCAGTGCATCAAGAGTGTTATAGCCTTCAATAAATCCTGTACCAAATGCCTGTCCAGCTGAATAAGCCTCTGAAGCTGGTAGTGGACTGGTTGACCCGTACTTAGCAATACCAAGTACAACCAAAATCACAATCAAAATGGCAAAAACAGGAGTTAAAATACGACCGATACTATTCAAAATTTGTGATGGATTGAGGGCAATTAGATAAGCAGCAACGAAATACAAGGCAGTAAAAACCAATAACCACAAGGAAACGCTACTTTCGCTCAACAATGGTGCGATACCAATTTCAAAGGACGTTGTTGCCGTACGCGGAATGGCAAAGAAGGGCCCAATGGCCAAGTACAAGGCTACAAGATAGATTGTTGCAAAAGCAGGTGAAATCTTGCGTGAAATCTCGTGGACATAACCTTTGGGATTTAAAGTACCCACAATCAAGGCAATAACGGCAATCCCGACACCCGATACGACAAATCCTAAAATTGCTGGCCAGAAATTCTCACCAGACAAGACACCAAGCGCAGGCGGGAAAATCAGGTTTCCTGCACCAAAAAACATACCGAACAGGAGTAAACCTGTTAGGGCTCCTTTTTTCATAACTCCTCCTTTTAGATTAGAAAAAATATTTGTGAAATCTTATTATACCATACAAATCGCGTTTTTCCGAACAATTCGACAAAAAAATCTAGCAAAAGCTAGATTTTCATGTATTTTCCTTACGGTTTCTGAAAACAAAACGAGAATTATAGTAAATCAGCAATCAAACTATCTACTTCGTCCTGTACTTCCTCTTTCGGTGTAATTTCAGTTACGATAATCCCTGCAACAGCTCGTTCCACCAAGCTTTCAACATCCATACGGGCTTCGTATTGCTCGACATGTTTGATTTTACTATTCTTAATTATTTATAAATTCATTGACCGAGACAGCTTTACCATTTTTATCAAGACCGACACGGACCTGATAATAATCCTTTCCATCCTTAAGGATAGCGTTGGCTATACGCTTATTTCCATCCGAAAAATAAACTGGAATATGTTCATTGTCAATCGTAAGATAGCAATAAATATCTGCATGACTGGCTCTACTGCCACCTTTTTTGATATAAAAGTGAGATAGGACACCTTGCTTACTATCAACGACAGGATGCTGGACAAAATAAGCATGAGCTGATAAAGTCCTCTTAATGTCATAGACAGCAACGAACCCCAATAGGATACAAATGAACAGAATAACATACTTCATCACGTCAAAGCGTAACTCTTGAAATACTTGTTTTACTTTTTTAATAATAGCAGGTAATTCACTTCTCCGTTTAGGAAGAAGAAAAAATAAAATAAATACAGGAGCAAAGGCATGGTTGATTATTATTCCAATTAAAAATCCTACTGTTGGCGGCTCCCCATACGTAATATTTACTAAATGACTTCGTAATATAAATGTATCCCCTATAGCATGGAATATATCTGACATAATGTCCATCTCATTTACCCCTTCTCTCCAAATACGTCTCTACTAATCAATCAGTATATTAGAAATGTAAACAATTTCGTTATTTGAATTCACCTCTACAAGTGCAGGATAGATATTCCCTTCTAAAGGCCGAAAGTACCGAGCTATAGTCTTTGAACTATTGCTGACATTAACTGTTTGACTATATCCCGCAATATGCACCTGAAGAACTAATTTAGAGTAGGGACTTCTATAGCTTCCGACATTGGCATCTTTTATAGTCACTAGTGCATAAGACGGGCTTAACTCTTGAGAGGTAAAATAATGGTAGCGCGTCAGCCCATTCACCACACGAAAGCCGAGAAAATAAACAGTGATACAAACAATAAATAATAAAGTTAGGGGAACTGTTAGCCAAAATTGCATACGGCCCACGATTGAAATACTGTTCTGATAATAGTTGGACCAATGCAACCGCCAACTATCTGATTTCTTCACATTTTTCAACAAAGAGCGAACAAAACGAATAAATATCACTAGGCAAATGAGAAAATTGATGGTTATTCCCAAAGCGTAAGACCAACTCAAATGGTTTCCTAAAATTACATTAGTCAGGTCTTTGTCCCAACTAAGTGCATGTAATAATCCATTAAAAAAGTCGTTCATCTTATAGCAAGTCCTCTATTATTCTATCTACTTCGTCCTGTACTTCCTCTTTCGGTGTAATTTCAGTTACGATAATCCCTGCAACAGCTCGTTCCACCAAGCCCTCTACATCCATACGAGCTTCGTATTGCTCGACATTCTTGATTTTAGGATTAGTTTTAGGACGGTCAGGGGCAAAGATGGTACAGCAATCCTCAAATGGCTGGATGGAAATATCAAAGGTATCAATTTCTTGAGCAATATCAATGATTTCTAACTTGTCCATGGTCACGACTGGACGGATAACAGGTGTATTTGTCACCGCATTGATAGCCTGCATGGATTCCAAGGTCTGACTGGCAACCTGTCCTAGACTTTCACCATTGATAATAACCATGGCACCACGCTCTTCCCGTACTCGGTCTGTAATCCGCATCATGAAGCGACGTGTCAAGGTCATCAAATAAGCTTCAGGTGCCTTTTTCTTGATTTCTTCCTGAATTTCTGTAAACGGCACTTCGATAAAGGTGATATTACCACCAAAGGCAGTCAATTTACGAGTCAAATCATGGGCCTTTTTAAGTGCACCTGGGCTAGTATAAGGCGGACTTGCAAAGTGCAGGGCTTCGATTTCAACCCCACGTTTCAGTGCCAAATAGCCCGCAACTGGCGAATCAATACCACCTGATAGCATGAGCGTTCCCTTGCCAGATGTCCCAACTGGAAGACCACCTGCTCCCTTGATTTCTTCATGGGAAATATAAGCAGCGTCAGGACGAATTTCCACCCGCAGAGTAATATCTGGCGACTTCATCTGTACCTGAACATTTGGAATGGCTGTGAAAACCGCATCTCCAAGAACTTGGTTGAGGTCACGACTATCCAATTCAAAACTGTGGTCGCTACGACGCGCCGCAATCTTGAAGGTCATCCCTTCCTTGTAAATAGACTGCATAATCTCCACAACTGCCTCTTTCAAGGCTGGAACAGACTTTTCAATCTTATAAGATGGTGCGAAATTTTGGATCCCAAAAATCTTCTTCAAAGAAGCTGAGACTTCCTGATAATCTGCCCCGTTCAAATAGACATGACCACGGTCACGGTCAAAATAAACCGTCACTTCTGGGTAAACAGACAGGACATGCTTGATATTATTGCGGAGTTTGTTGACAAACCGCATCTTGTTTTTCCCTTTGGTTGACAATTCGCCATAGCGAATCATAATTTCTGAATAGTTCATGCTACCTTACTTTCTGTGTGTTCTGATAAATTTGTTTGAAAATCGTGAGGAATTGTTCGATTTGCCCCATATCGTTATCATCATCCAAGCTGATTCGGACGGCAGTTTGAGCCAACTTCTGCGGAACACCCATAGCAATCAGTGTTCCAGCTGGTTTTCCAGCCTTAGACGAGCAGGCTGAGGTGGTCGAAATGTAAATCTGGTGGTCTTCAAAGGCATGGACAATGACCTCGCCTCGGATGTTTTTAATCCCAAACGTCACAATGCTTGGCACAAAGTCCTCTAGCCCAGAAAAGACTGTCACATCTGTATATTTGCCCAATTCATCCACCAGGATCTGCTTCATGGCTGCCAGTCGCTTCTGGCTATCTGCCGCCTTGTCCAAGGTCAAGCGGAGCGCCTTAGCCGTTGCAGCAATTCCAGCCACATTTTCCGTTGTTGAGCGTTTGTCGCTTTCCTGCCCTCCTCCTGTCAATAGCGGAGCGATTTTCTTGCCTGACTTAATATAGACGAAACCTACTCCTCTGACAGAGTGGAATTTGTGACCTGAAAAACTAGCAAAATCAACTCGGTCTGTCAGATACCCTTCCGTTGGCACCTTGCCGATAGCCTGCACTGCATCCACATGGAAGGAAATGGTTGGCTTATCAGCTAACAGTTGAGATATTTCCTGAATGGGCTGAATGGCACCAATTTCATTGTTAACGGCCATGATAGAAACCAGTGTGGTATCTGGACGAATTAAGCTTTCTAAGGCTGAAACATCCACAAAACCTTGGGCATTGACCGGAGCCAAATCCACCTCAAAACCTTGTGTTTTGAGCCAAAGTGCTGACTCTTTTACCGCTGGGTGCTCGATAGCTGACACGATGATGTGCTTGCCCAGATGAGCCTTTTCAAATGACACTCCCTTGATGACCCAGTTGTCACCTTCCGTACCACCTGAGGTGAAAAAGATTTCCTTGCTGTCCTTGCCAAGCAATTCTGCGATTTGCTTGCGAGATGCTTCCAAAATACGTGTTGCCTGACTACCCAGATTGTGGAGACTAGAGGGGTTTCCCCAGATTTTTGTCGCCACTTCCGTATAGGTCTTGAGAACTTCTGGATAGACCTGAGTCGTGGCTGCATTGTCAAAATAAATCATTTTTTCATTCCTTTGCTTGCAATAGTCCTATTTTATCACGTTTCACATCTTGTTTCCACTCTTTAAGATAGTTTTAAACTTGGTTTTTTAAGATGGAGTTGGAGGATACGACATGAAAGCATCAAACAGAAACGAACACCAATCTACCTTATCCAGACTACAAAAATTGTTGACCTTAATCGGCTCTATATTAGGGATTATTACTGCCTGCATTACTATTTATACCTTTACTGCAAAATCAACGGTAGCCAATACTAGCCCAAGTAGCTCGGTAAGCTCATCCAGTTCTACCAGCACTAGTCAATCTTCAGCAATTAGCCCAACCATTCACATACAAGTACCAACAAGTTCCAGCACTGAAACGACAGATTCTAGCCAAACCGAAACTAACTCTAAAGTAGATTACAGCAGTTCGTCAATAACTGCAGAAACGTCTTCAAGTCAGGGAAGCCAGACAAGTACCACTGAAACAGGTAGCAGCACGGAGAGCTCTACTGAAGCAACAACAAGTTCTTCTCAAGAATGATACATAACTATTTGCACAACTTCCCTTGGTTTACTATACTAAATTCAGGAGGTGCAAGATGAAATACTTTATTCTCAGGATACCTATTTTAGTTTAGTTATTGCTGTCTTCATTCATTGAAATCTCCCTGTTGGCATCATTGTTACCAGCACCGTTTAACACTCATTCACTTCTTCCTATCGTTATCTTATCCAGCTGTGCAGTCAGAGTATCTAATGAAGTCAAAGAGAGAGATGGACAATACACGCCATTCAAACATCTATGGTGGGCGGTACTTGCTTGGATTATCTTGGGTATCCTTTTCGGATTGACTGTCCAGGCACCCATCGCAAATCATATTGTTTTTATAGTAAAAGCCATTTTAGGTGGACTAGGCTATCGCCTGATTGAAGGCTATACTGTCTATCGTTATCATTATCTACAGACAAAAAAGAAAGGTTGACCCTTTCTTTTTTAGTTTCTACAGTATTTTTCTTAATTCATCCATATCTTCTTGACTGGTTGAACAGCTGGTCGCAAAGCGGATAACACTGTGGCTGTCGTCATATTTTTCCCAGAAACCATAGGCAATTCCAGCTTCTGTCAATCTAGTCAATTCTTCATTCTTAACAATAACGAATTGCTGATTGGTTGGTGATTTGAGATAGAATGAAAAACCTTTTTCTTCCAAAATCTGTGTTAACTGCTCTGCCATTGCGATAGCATGACGGCCTAATTCAAGATACAAGTCATCAGTAAACAAGCAGTCAAACTGAACTCCTGTCAATCTCCCCTTTGCCAACAAGGCGCCATGGTGCTTGACAATCGATACAAAATTCTTCGGTTGATTGTTCTTGGTAAAGACCAATGCTTCACCCATTAGGGCACCGAGTTTTGTCCCTCCGATATAAAAAACATCCGTCAGCTCTGCGATTGTCGATAAATCCAAATCCGTATCAGGAGCCGCAAGTCCATAGCCCAAGCGAGCCCCGTCTAAAAAGAGAGGAATATTGTGACTGCGACAGACATTTGCTAAGTCCTCCAGCTCTGACTTGCTATAAAGTGTGCCATATTCCGTCGGATGGGAAATATAAACCATACCTGGATGAACCATGTGAGCATGATTGGCATCTGCATAGAAGTCATTGATAAAGCTATCCACAGCATCCGCTGAAATTTTGCCGTCTTTATGTGGCAAGGTCATGACCTTATGCCCAGTGAACTCAACGGCTCCTGCTTCATGGGTGGAGATATGTCCTGTATCTGCTGCAATGACACCCTCATAAGATGCCAACATAGATGAGATGACAATTTGATTGGTTTGCGTTCCACCTGCCAAAAAGGTGATTTGTGCATGAGGGCAGGCAGTTGCCAGTTTAATTTTTTCTATGGCAGACTTTGTGTAGGTATCCGTACCATAGCCTGATAATCCCTCTTGATTGCTTGCAACCAAGGCTTCTAGCAAGGCAGGGTGGGCACCCTTGTTATAGTCATTTTCAAAATGTAACATGATTTTCTCCTGATCATAGTAATATGAAAAAGCCTGATTTAATAGGCTTTAATTCAGCTTTTTCATTATACCATTCTTATTCTTTCTTAGCATTTCCTGGACATTTAGGACAAGGTTGGAAAGAAAACTAGAGGGAGCCTGTATGACAAGTTGGATTAGAAAACCACTATACACCCACAGTACTGATGACTTCTCCTTTCTATTTTCTACAACAAAAGGCACCCGATTTCTCGAATGCCCATTATTTGATACTACCCTCTCATCACATCAAAAATGTCAAATGCGACATATCGCGACAAGATAACAAAAAATTATACAAATGATACTTTCAACTCCTTGCCTAAAGCCTTAGCGATTTTACTTAGGGTATCAATACTCGTATTGGCACCCTTCTCAATCCTAGCTATTGTCGATTGAGGAACATGAGCCAACTCAGCCAGCTCACGCTGACTATAACCAGCGGCTTCCCGAGTAAGTAAGAGCTGAACAGCTTGCTCAGTCTGCGCTCTTGACTGAATAAACTCCGTCTTAAATTCCTCGTCTTTTAACTGCTCAGCCAAATAATCGTCAAATACAATAGTTGCCATATCATTCACCTCTTCTTTCAAATTCAAGCTTCATAGCCTTGGCATGCTCAATCTGTACCTTCGGTGTCTTTTGTGTTTTCTTTGTAAATCCATGAGTAATCACATACCGATTGCCAACCACATGAAAATACAAAGCCCTCTGGATATTACTAGAAACCTTTGAACGGATTTCAAAAATCTCCTTATCCAACTTCTTCACCCATTCCATCCTTTGAGCGACCAGCAAACCATGTTCCTGAACATGCTGGATAATATCCAATAACTTTGCCCTATCCTTCACAGGTAAACTTTGTAAAAACTCAACAAACTCCACCTGCCCATTAGGACGCTCATAAAACTCAAATTTAGGTTTTTCCATAAACTAATGATAGCAAATATTGTTCACCATGTCAATCAAAAATTCCAACACTTCCCTCGCGATAGCAACTCAAACTCAACTGCCTCTTCCCGTAACAACTTCACATTGTTTAGCTAAAGATGTACTGGAAACACTCAAGACCTACACCCATCTATTCCAAGACCAGAAAGAAGACGACTTTGAGAAAATCAGACAACTATTCTAAAACTTTTTTGGACAAATTCTGAACAAGATAGAAAAAAAGGGCTCTATAATTTCTGTAGTGGGTAAATCCACTGTAGAGATTATGGAGCCTTTTTGAGTATAGAAAAAAGTCCCATATGCCCTATAATGAAAAGCGACGAAACTCACATTAGA
>NZ_POIZ01000086.1 GCF_002960425.1 Streptococcus suis | reverse complement strand
AGACACTATGAATCTGGAAACTTCATCGCTAAGGAACACATTACCAAGCGTGGCAATCCCTACGCTAGAAAGATTCTGTTCAAGTGCATTCACAATATCGCTTCAGCTAGTCACACCAATCCTTGCCATATCGCAGACTTTTATGAGAAACGAAAAAGACAATCGCAAACGACTTCAACCAAGCCACACACGATTGCCTCCATACACCGTCTCATTCGGACAATGTATTACCTCATTACGCATAATAAGCTTTACGATTATACTTCTACCCAAAATCGGTAAAACTGTTTATGCAATATCATTGTAACACCTTATCAAAAAATTTCAACATAAGGTGTTGCTTTTGTATACACTTTTTACACTAAACTTTAGTCCAAAATAAAATAATTTCCATATTTGGATTTCGAGACTCAAAATATTTTTCGTCAAATACCTTGATGGACTTGACAAATGGTAGAAAAA
>NZ_POIZ01000085.1 GCF_002960425.1 Streptococcus suis | reverse complement strand
TATGAAGTGGTTCGTGATGACTTCACCAAAGACGGTGGACAAGTCTTCGATACTGACAAGGCTATCGACCAAGCCTTCACTGTTGTTGTGAAAGCTAAAACTGTTACAGTCACCCCAGAAGATCCTAAGAATCCAGGTACACCAGTAGATCCAGGCAAGCCAGACGGACCAAAATGGCCAGATGGAGTCAAAGAAAGTGACCTCAATCAAACCGTCACACGAGTTATCAAGTACCAATACGAAGATGGCTCAGAAGCTCAGCCAGATGTCGTTGAAACGCTGACCTACAAACGTACTGCGACCGTTAACCTAGTGACTAAAGAAGTGACTTATGGTGACTGGACCTCAACTGATGATGACTTCGACAAAGTAGACACACCAGC
>NZ_POIZ01000084.1 GCF_002960425.1 Streptococcus suis | reverse complement strand
GGGTCCACCTCAGTACCTGGATTCTTAGGATCTTCTGGGGTGACGGTTACTACTTTTTCTCTTACGACGACTTCAAATGGTTGGTCTGTAGCCTTATCTGTGTCGAAGACTTGTCCACCTTCTTTGGTGAAGCCATCTGTCACCACTTCATAACCTTGGTTGGTGAGCTCTGTAATACGAGCTGTGGTGGTGTAGTTAATCGGCTCGCCTGACTTACCTGTGACTTCATCGACAGTACCAAGCGTTTTACCTTTGTCATCTTTGTAGGTGATGGTGGCTTTTTGAGCGTCCTTCACATATCTAACGATAACTTCAGTGTCTGGATCAGTTGCCGGAACATCCTGAACAGCTTCGACACTTGCCTTGTCTGGTGTGTAACCTGCAATAGCTGGTGTGTCTACTTTGTCGAAGTCATCATCAGTTGAGGTCCAGTCACCATAAGTCACTTCTTTAGTCACTAGGTTAACGGTCGCAGTACGTTTGTAGGTCAG
>NZ_POIZ01000083.1 GCF_002960425.1 Streptococcus suis | reverse complement strand
AACATAGCGATTCTCCTTCTAAGCGTTCTCTTTATTCCTAACTCTATTATACTACTTTACATATGAAAAAGCCGTTAGAAATACAATTCTAACGACTTTGTCTTCAGTCTGAAACTCCATATTTTATGGAGTTTTATTTTAATGACATTGCATGAATAAAATTAGACAATGTCGTTATTTAATTCCTAAAATCTGTTTAATTTTAGAAAGAATCCATTCAAAGTACATCCCAATATCTAGCCATTTCTGGACAGTTTTCCAGTTATTTTTAGCCCAATAGTAGGCTGCTTTTAATACTTTAAACAACCAATTTAATAATGCTTTCATAATATTTCTCCTCCTTCTGTGGGAGTTTGATTATAAAACAAAGAAAAAAGATTGTTAAAATCGTATTATTTATCAATTTATTAAATGTTCGTTTTTTAATGTTATTTGCTTCTGTTTTTTGAAAAAAGTTGAGAGTAATTCGTTTTTTGGTAAAATGGACTATGTTATATGAAAGGAGAATAAATTTGACCTCACTATTTTTATTTTACATTAAGCGAGACTTAAAATCCTTTAAAACATTAATTGTCTCGGCGGTTTATTTTTTTATTACTTATCTTTTTATTCGATATGGGGATAGTGTTGGAAGAATCTTTGATAATTCCGATGGAATAGCAATTTTGAAAGTGATGTATGCCGTTTTTGCTTTTGTCGGCTTTCTATTCGGTGCATCCCTGTTCTCTAATATTATTTCTCAAGGGATATCATCAAGAGATTTTAGATTTATTTTGCCTTATCAATCTCGGCGGGCACTCTATTTTTCAAAGTTTTTAATGTCCTTTGTGTTTTTCCTTTTACAAATTTTGATTTCAACCATAGTTGTACTTGTGTTTCGAAAAGATGCAGTTTTTTCTTTCCAACAGTTTTGTAATATTAGTATTTTTTACTTCTATATGCTTTCGATTATCACCTTGATATCTACTATTAGTAAAAATGATCGAACAGCTATGCTAGTGAACATCATTATTAGTATTATTTACCCTACTATTTTTGTGTTTTCTAACTTTGTCAATCATGATTTTTTGGAACTGTTGTTATGGATCACTCCCTATCATTATATTGAAAAAACATGGGAAGTTCTATTTTTAATGCTCTTGTCAGTTGTTTTTTTAGGTATAGGGGTTTCAGTTTTTGAGAAGAAGGAGATATAAGATGATTGAAGTGAAGGACATTTCCAAATCATTTAAGGAAAACATGGTTTTGGACAGCATAACTATGACTGCATCAGATGGAGAAATCACATCTATCATTGGTAGTAATGGAGCAGGGAAGTCCACTTTAATAGCAATTATAATGGGTTATTATTTTTCAGATAGAGGAACAGTTCAGTCTGGAAATGTCTCTGTGATGCCAGATGCAAACGCTATGTTTGAGGATGTTACAGGTCTTGAATTTTTAAACTTTATATCAGACTTGAAAAACGTTCCTAGGGAAGAAGCTGTAAAATATGCTGAAATACTAGGAATCAAAGATGATTTACAAAAGAAGATTCAAGGCTATTCATTTGGAATGAGAAAGAAGATTAGCTTCATACAAGCTGCTATCGGAAATTTCCAAAACTATATTTTTGATGAGCCAACATCAGGAGTAGATGGTCCATCTGCTCAAAAGATGTTAGAGATTATTCTGACATTGAAAAAGAATGGTGCGGCAATCTTATTAACATCGCACAATTTAGAAGAATTAGAGAGAGTTTCTGATTATATTTATGTATTGGAAGATGGCAAGATTACAAGAGAAGGAACTGTTATAGACATTACTTCTAGAACGTGTTTGACAGAGAAAGATTCTTGGATAGAGTATATCCTTAGGGTTAGAAACATTGATCTTTTACAATCGAAGTTGACAGAGTATTTTCCAGAGCAAATTGATTCAGAAACTCTTTTGATTAAACTTTCAAAAGGCGACACGATTTATTCTGTTTTTCAAACATTACAAGAAGTATCAGAGTACATTGACGAGTTTTACCTCTATAGAAGGTCATTGAGAGATATTATATATGGGCAATGAGCCCAAACGTACGAAGGCGATCAATAGTCGCTAAGACTGGGAGAAATCCTGGTCTTTTTTGTTGGTTTTTATATATAAATTTATTGATGAATATGTTAACTAGGATAATTCAAAATTTCAATTTGAAATTTTGAAACGATTTTTAGAAATAAACCGATAATAACTTTGTTTTTAAACCCATAAATGTTATAATAATATTGCAAATATATAAATAATATAGCATCAAGCTAGGAGGTAAAATAACATAGGAAACTATAATGCTGATGACTAGACTGTTTATTTTATATGAAAAATAAGGATGGTGGTTTTTATGAAAAATAAAAGGAGTCCGGATATATTATTTTTAAGTGGCATAATTTTAATGTGCTTTGGATACTTAAATTATATGATAAAACCAACTTGGATTGATACTAGTGGTGATTTTTGGAATACACTCATACTTTATGTATATCAATTATTCTGGAGGCCTGTAGAAACCTTAAGTTTTTCAATAGGAGCTATATTATTTTGCAAAAGTTTTAAAAAATAATATGGAATTTCTGTTAATTTAGAGGGTTCTCATAACGTACCTCCATATACTTATGGACATATTATTGTAAAAGCTAGTTATAATTTGAATGAGTACGATCTTAAGGTGAGATATCTAGGTACGAATAAGTATGTCAACGCTGGAAAGACTTATACTATTAGTAATGCGATCTGATGGACAGAATTAAGAACTTGGAAATAATGTGTCTTAAAATATAGAACAGTTCAGTTTGTTTACTGAACTGTCTTTTTTTATTTTGATTTTCATTGAGTATCAGTCACAAATTTCAGACATTTTCTGATTCTTTATAGTTGAATACGTGTAATACGTATGGTATAATAATCTTGTCAGGAGGTAAAAGCGCTATGCCTATGACACAAAAAGAAATGGTTAAGCTACTTACCGCCCATGGTTGGACAAAAACCAAAGGCGGTAAGGGGTCACACGTGAAACTTGAAAAAGCAGGCGAGCGACCTATAACCATTCCCCACGGTGAAATAAACAAATACACCGAAAGGGGTATCAAAAAGCAAGCAGGGCTGTTATAACAACAGCCTACCGCTTGTTTTCTTTTGGAGGTAAACTATGCTTGTCACTTATCCAGCTTTATTTTATTTTGATGATACAGACGGAGCTAACGCCCCTTACTTTGTAACTTTCCCTGATTTTGAGTATTCAGCAACTCAAGGCGAGGATATGGCGGACGCTATGGCAATGGCTAGCGATTGGTTAGGTATGAACTTAGCTGATTATATCGAGAATGGAAGAGACATTCCTACCCCGTCTTCTATAAACACTTTGTCATTAGTAGATAATAACCCTTTCCGTAATGAGGATTTTGAGATGGTTTACGATTCTAGCAAGTCTTTTATCTCCATGGTGATGGTGGACGTTGCAAAGTATTTGGGCAGTCAAGAGCCAGTAAAGAAAACACTCACTATCCCACGCTGGGCAGACACTCTAGGACGTGAACTAGGATTGAATTTCTCACAGACCCTCACGGATGCAATTGCAGATAAAAAAATTCATGCTTAACACTTGCTTCTGTTATTGCAAATGTTGAAACTGGACCTTTCTACTCCCGTTGAGTATTAGTAGTTCTAATGAGTGGGATGGTTCCGTTTTTATCTTTCTATAAATTATACGAAACCCCAAAAGTTTATGTAATGAACTTCAGGGGTTTTGTTCTATTTTCTTAATCCACCGTAATCATAGCTTTAATGGTTTTGCGATTGGCCATGTCTTTGTAGGCTTGGTCGATATTGTCCAGACTGTAAGTTTGGGTGAAAACTCGACCTGGGTTGATGTCGCCTTTGAGAACGGCATCGAGCAAAATTTCCTTATTATAGGTTGTGACAGAAGCAGAGCCACCACCGATAATGATATTTTGAGCAAAGGTTGAGCCAAGGGCGTGGTTGTTGTAGTGTGGCACACCGACAAAACCGATACGACCGCCATTATGAAGCACGCCGAGGGCTTGGTCAATAGAGGCTTCTGTACCAACACATTCAAGGGCAGCATCCGCTCCGCCACCTAGGATTTCACGGACCTTGGCAATACCTTCCTCACCACGTTCTGCTACGATGGCAGTAGCCCCTGATTCCAAAGCCATTTGCTGGCGGTCTGCATGGCGGCTCATCATGACAATCTGAGAAGCTCCGCGCATTTTTGCAGCAATGACGGCACATTGCCCCACTGCACCATCACCGATGACAACCACCTTATCACCAGGTTTGACATCTGCAACACGCGCAGCATGGTAGCCTGTTGGCATAACATCTGCCAGAGTCAAGAGAGATTTGATCATGCCTTCTGAGTAGTCGCTTGGCTGACCAGGAATTTTGACCAAGGCCCAGTTGCCGTAGTGGAAACGAATGTATTGAGATTGGTAGTTGTTGCCCCAGTTGGTGTAGCCTGGATGGTTGTCACAAGTACCGTCAAAGCCAGCACGGCAGGCATCACAATGGCCGCAACCGTGGGTAAAGGGAACAATCACAAAATCCCCTGGAACAAGGGTTGTAATGTCTTCGCCGACTTCCTCTACGATTCCGATGGCTTCATGACCAGAGTTTGTGTCACCGTGGTCATGGTGAATATCCTCACCGTAGCCCCAAAGGTCTGACCCACAGACACAAGCTCGAACGACCTTGATAATGACATCATCCTTGGCTTGAAGGCTTGGTTTTTCGATTTCTGCAACGGTCATCTTACCGGCTTTTTCATAAATAGCTGCTTTCATATTCATCATACATCTACTTGTCAGTAAATATCCTTTCTGATTGATAAGAACTATTATACACCTTGGAGTTCACTCTAAGTCAAGTAAAAAATCAGTTTGAATTCCTATTTCCTTTGTGATAGACTAGAACTACTATTGACAAAAAGGAGAGATAATGACTGTTTTAGTTCCTTACAAACGCATGCCCATTTGGAATCAGGATACGGTTCCCCAGCATTTTTTGACCAAGCATAATACCAAGGTGGGTACTTGGGCCAAAATCAAGGTCTTGAAGGGTCAACTCAAATTTGAGCCCATTTCAGATGATAATGAGATTTTAGGAGAATGTATCTATGGTCCGATAGATGATATTCCCTTTGTGGAGCCACAGGCTTGGCATCGGGTGACCCTGTTGACAGAGGATACGGAGTTTTTCTTGGAATTTTTCTGTCAGCCAGAGGATTATTTTGCTAAAAAATATGATTACACACGGACGCATTCGGAAGTCTTGGATGCCTTGAAAATCATAGAGCCCTGCAAGGTTTTGGATTTGGGTTGTGGACATGGCAGGAACAGTCTTTATTTGGCCCAGCAGGGATTTGAGGTGACGGCGGTTGACAAGCACGTGCCGAGCATTCAGACACTCTTGCAGGTCAAGGAAGCGGAGGATTTGGACCTACAAGCTGGGATCTATGACATCAACTCAGCCAGTCTGGAGCAGGATTACGACTGGATTATCTCAACCGTAGTCTTTATGTTTTTGGAGAGGGAGCGGGTGCCAGCTATTATCCGCAATATGCAGGAGCAGACACGGCCGGGTGGTTATAACTTGATTGTAGCGGCCATGGATACGGAGGATGCACCCTGTCCGATGAATTTCTCCTTTACCTTCGGAGCGGGTGAGTTGAAGGAATACTATCGTGACTGGGAATTGGTCAAGTACAATGAAGACTTTGGTCAGCTCCATAAGCGTGATGAACATGGTAATTTCCTCAAAATGCGATTTGCGACCATGTTGGCTAGGAAAAAAGGATAAATATTTTTTTGAAAGCACTTGCAATGCAGGTGCTTTTGCGTTACAATATATGTGCAAATGGGTATTTTATTATATGAAAGGAGAAAGTCTTATGAAAAAGACTTTAGTTCGCATTGCAGCATTTCTCATGCTGGTGTGCATGCTCCCTGCCCAAATTGTTCAGGCCTGTTCAGGTTTTATCATTGGTAAGGGATTGACGTCAGATGGTTCTATCCTTTATGGTAGAACGGAGGATTACCCCTATCCACCAGATAATGGTGCGCATAACAAGAATTATTTAGTTGTTCCGGCTTCAAGCTATGCTGAGGGTGAGATGCTAGTGGATGAAACATTTGGATTCACTGCCCCGCACTTGGCAAGCGAGTTTAAATACACAACAACACCAGATGCTGCGCGTGGTGATGGTTCAAATGGAAATTACGGTGCCCATGGATTCAATGAAAAGGGTGTATCCATGACTGCAACTGTAACAGCTATTCCAAATGACAAAGTCTTAGCTGTTGATCCTCTTGTGGAAGCAGGTGGTCTGGGTGAGCCCATTTTGATTGACTATGTTCTTCCAAGAGTTTCAACTGCGCGTGAAGGTGTTGAACTGATTGCCAAGACTATTGATGAAAAAGGCTCTGCAGAAGGAAATATTGTTATTATTGCTGACAAAAATGAAGTGTGGTACATGGAAATTTTGTCAGGTCATCAATATGTCGCCATTAAATTCCCGGATGATAAATATGCGATTTTTGCCAATACCTATTATTTAGGTCATGTCGATTTAACAGACACAGAAAATGTCATTGCCTCTGCAAATGTAGAAACGGTTGCCCAACAAGCGGATAATTATGTAACGATTGATGGCCAATTCCACATTGCCAAATCATATGGTCCAGCAACCTATGCTGAGGCAGACCGTTCCCGTGTTTATGCAGGTATAAAATTAATGGATCCAGCATCGCCTGTAACCTATGAAGATGCTGTTTACGATTTATTGCGTCAACCGACAGACCCTAGTCAACGCTTTAGTTTAGTAGATACCTTTGCACTGCAACGGAATCGTTTTGAACATTTACCAGAATTCCGACCTGATGACGAAGTTGGCAAAGTGAAACAGGGAGATGATGGTGCCAATGATCAAGCCGCAGATGCAACTTATAAATACGCTCTTGGTAACGAAAATGTGATTGATGCCCATGTTTATCAAATAAAAGATAGTCTACCATCAGCCTTTGGAGGAATTGTTTGGTTGGGACTTGGTCAGACTAGAAATACGCCTTATGTGCCATTCTATGGACTTGTAACGGATACCTATGAAGCCTTTAAAAACCGTTCAGCAACCTATGATACTAATTCATGGTACTGGACAGTTCAGAATATTGATAAAATGGCTACTGCTTATCCAGAACTATTTGGAAAATCAATCCAGGAAAAATGGATTGCGCTTGAGGCTGAATGGATTGCAGCTCAAGCAGCCAGTGATGCTCAATATGTTGGCCTATCAGATGAAGCCGCATTGGCTTTGGCTCCAACTGTAACAGAGGCAACCTTGGCTCGTTCAGCAGAAATTTTTGCCCAACTAAAAGCTGTTGAAGCTGAAATGATGGCAAAAATTGAAGCAACGACAACTAGTGCTAGCAGTACCGAAACATCAACTAGTACGGAAGAATCTAGTAGCACCGAAACCTCAACCAGCACAGCAGAATCTAGCAGCACTGAAACATCAACTAGTACAGAGGAATCCAGCAGTACCGAAACTTCAACTAGTACGGAAGAATCTAGTAGCACCGAAACCTCAACCAGCACAGCAGAATCTAGCAGCACCGAAACTTCAACCAGTACAGAGGAATCCAGCAGTACCGAAACATCAACTAGTACAGAGGAATCTAGTAGCACCGAAACTTCTACAAGTACCTCGAATACTACTATGACATCCAGTTCATCAAGTAGCTCATCTGAAGTCAGAACAGGCGACACAACCGGCTCATCTAGTTCAACAGGTGTAAATGGAACGTCGCATTCATCTGCTAATAAGGTGACTCCTAAATCAAACAAGGGTAAAGCCTTTCTGCCAAGTACAGGCGAACAGGTCAGTATGTTATTAGTCGCTTTGGGTATCGCTGGCATCTTAACAGCTATTTTCCTTAATCGAAAAAAATCCGGTAAAGAATAAATGAATATGAAAAAGTAGGTTGGATTGATTTCAATCTACTTTTTTGAAACAATTTTGTTTACAAATGTAGTCGTTTTGTGTATAATGTGATTACAAATGTAGTCAAAGGAGAAGGATATGAAACAAGCTACCTATCCCGTTACAGGCATGACCTGTGCCTCTTGTGCCATGACAGTTGAAAAAGCTGTCGGTAAATTAGCAGGAGTAGAAGAAGCCAGTGTCAACCTAGCGACTGAAAAATTGAGTGTTAGCTATGATGAAAAGCTGTTGGGACTAGAAGATATTCGTCAGGCAGTTGAAAAGGCGGGATACCAGTTAGTCGATAACTTGGTGACCGAGTCTTATGACATTTCAGGCATGACCTGTGCTTCCTGTGCTATGACGGTTGAAAAAGCTCTGGGCAAACTAGAGGGCGTAGAAGAAGTCAGTGTCAATCTGGCAACAGAAAAGGCGACCATCCGTTATAGCCGTGATAGGCAAAATCCAGCTAGTCTTGAAAAAGCAGTTGAGCAGGTAGGCTATCAGCTAATCAGACCAGAAGATGTAGAAGAGACGGTGGACAAGGGACCAAGCAAGGAAGACATTCTTTTGAAACGATTTGTCTGGTCAGCTGTCTTTACCCTTCCCTTGCTCTATATTGCTATGGGACCGATGTTACCATTTATAAGCCTTCCTTTGCCAGACTTGCTCCATCAACCGCTAGTCTATGCGGTCAGCCAAGTCATCTTGCTCATCCCTGTCCTTTATTTGGGACGCAGTTTTTTCCAAAAAGGCTTTAAAACCCTCTTGCAAGGCCATCCCAATATGGATTCCTTGATTGCTGTTGGGACAGGGGCAGCCTTGGTTCAAGGTCTTTTGATGATTGCTTTTCTTCTGATGGGGAAAGAAGTAGCCATGCACGGTCACCATCCAGAACTGTATTTTGAATCAGCTGCCGTTATCTTGACCTTGATTACCCTTGGAAAATATTTTGAAGCAAGGTCCAAAGGTCAGACTTCTGAGGCCATTAAGAAGTTGATGAATCTGGCTCCCAAGACTGCCCAGGTCCTACGAAATGGTCAGGAAATACAAGTGCCGATTGAAGAAGTGGTGGTCGGTGACCAGGTTATTGTTCGCCCAGGTCAGCAGATTCCTGTTGACGGTCAAGTTCTAGAAGGCCAGACACGTGTCGATGAATCCATGCTGACGGGTGAGAGCCTACCAGTGAAGAAGGCACTAGGCGACAATATTTTTGGCGGTACCCTTAACCAGCAAGGTGCCATTACCATGCAGGCTACCAAGGTTGGTCGTGATACGACTCTGGCTCAGATTATTCGCTTGGTAGAAGAGGCTCAAGGGTCTAAGGCACCCATTGCCAAATTGGCTGACCAAGTATCTGCCGTCTTTGTGCCAGTTGTCATGGGCTTGGCTTTCTTGTCGGGGCTGGCCTGGTACTTCTTGGGGCAAGAATCCTGGATTTTTTCACTAAGTATTATCATCGCCGTCTTGGTCATCGCCTGCCCTTGTGCTCTGGGGTTAGCAACTCCGACGGCTATTATGGTTGGGACTGGAAAAGGGGCAGAAAACGGTCTTTTGTTCAAGTCTGGTCAAGCTATTGAAACCCTACAAGGTGTGAACACCATTGTCTTCGACAAGACTGGGACCATTACTGAGGGCAAACCCCAGGTGACAGACATTCATCTCTTGTCTACTAAAAATCGTGAGCAGGTTCTCCAGCTGGCAGCAAGTAGCGAGCAATTTTCCGAGCATCCTCTGGCTCAAGCTCTCCTTCAAGCAGCTCAGACAGAAAAGATTGATCTCTTGCCCGCCACCGATTTTCAGGCTCTTTCAGGTCGTGGTCTTTCGGTGACAATAGCAGAGCAGACCATCTATCTGGGAAATGAACGGTTGATGCGGGAACAGGGAATTAATGTTTCCCAAGGACCTGCAGTTGCGGAGGCATTTGCCCATCAAGCCAAGACGCCTGTTTTCCTAGCCAGCCAGCAAGAATTACTAGCAATCATTGCCATTGCTGATAAAGTAAAAGAGACCAGCCGTCAGGCTGTTCAGGCTCTGCAAGCTATGGGATTAGAAGTGGTCATGCTGACAGGGGACAATGAAAAAACTGCCCAGGCCATTGCCAAGGAAGTCGGCATTGAGCAGGTGGTCAGTCAGGTCCTGCCAGATGACAAGGCCAACCAAGTCAAGCACTTGCAAGAACAGGGCAAGACAGTCGCTATGGTGGGGGATGGCATCAACGATGCCCCTGCCCTAGCTCAAGCCCATGTGGGTCTGGCCATTGGTTCTGGGACTGATATTGCCATTGAGTCTGCCGATATTGTTCTCATGCATAGTGACATTTTGGATGTGGTCAAGGCTGTCAAACTTAGCCAGGCAACCATGCGGACCATCAAACAAAATCTCTTCTGGGCCTTTGCCTACAATGTGATTGGCATTCCAATCGCCATGGGACTTTTACATGTATTTGGTGGACCTTTGCTCAATCCTATGTTTGCAGGTGCAGCCATGGCCCTCAGCTCAGTGTCAGTCGTCTTGAACGCTCTGCGATTGAAAAGGGTGAAAATGTAGAAAAAAGATTTAAGAGAAATATCTGACAAAAAAATGAATAGTCTGTTAGTTATTTGTGTAACATGGGACAATCCTTATAGAATATTTCCTTAATATTATAATACTAAAAATAAAAGTCCTTAGAAACCTAATTCTATGGACTTTTTCTTTGGTCTGACAGTTTTAATTTTTGAGTACAAATCAAGTATTATCCAATTCCTTCAAATAATTTTCTATCTTCATTAACATCAAAGGATTGTTATAAATCTTGCATAGTTCTTTCGCTTCTATGTAATAATTTTTGACCTGTTCCTTGTCTAGAAATTGTGCCCCAGCATTTCCGACGAGAATAAGAAGGGGAGCCAGTTGATAGCTTGTTTGCTTTTCTCTACAGAGTTCAATTGTTTCAAGAGCTTCTTGGATGGCTTCGTTATATTTTTTCTTTGATACTAAATAGTGAGCGTAGTTGTGGCGGACTCTGATGTAACCAAATAAAAACTCTTGATGATCTAGATTTTTTGTCTGATACAACTCCATTAAATGAGAGTAGTTTGCTTCATATTCTTGTTCACGGCCAACAAGGGAGTAGAAATTAGATAGTGTATTCAATACCTTTAAGTAAATTAAAGTAGTTGAGGATACTTTTGATAATATATTTTCCAAGTAGGAGATAGCCTCAAACTGAAGGTTATATTGATAGAAGTCAATAATAGCTTTAATCCATTCAAGGTAAGTTCGATCTTCTAGTGTTAGAAAAGTGCTTCGGTCAACCTCTATTTTATAAAGATATTCTAAATCGTCATAATTTCTATCGTCTAGTAGACGAGAAGATAGGTGTTTGAAGTTGGACAGGTTAGATTTAACTTCAATTTGTTCATTGAAAAAGTAATCTAGTGGGACTTCAAGTCGTTGAGAGAGTTTGAACAAAAGGTCTGCGGAAGGGATGAAATGCCCCCTTTCAATTTTACTAATCTGACTTTGTTCACAAATTCCTTCAGCAAGAGTTTGCTGGGATAGTCCTAGCTCTTTTCTTTTTAATCTGAATTTTTCAGCGAGTATACTCATAAAGACAATATTTCCTTTTATTTTTCTGAATCCATTATATAGTATTTAGTTAAAAATGGCAAATTTACCCAATCTAAAAATAACTGAAAGGAATAAAAAAAAGTAAGAAACGGCATAAAAATAATTGACTTGAAAAATAAATGTGTGCTAGAATGAAGACAAGAATCAGAAAGGGTTTTCACAAGATGAGTAAGCACAAGGGATTAAAAAAAACTGTTTGGTTTGTGTTTATTGAGTTTGCTAGTTTTATATCTGGGAAAGATGTTCTGGTCTATGATGAACCTACTTCAAATTTAGATAGTATTAGAAAGGATTGGTTTCTAAATTCCATAAAGTTTTTGAAGAAAAGAAGTATTGTTATGCTAATATCCCATGATGATGAGGTGATTAAAAGCTGTGATCAAATAATTCAAATTAAGGAGGTAAATAAAAATGCTTGAGAATCTATTAAAGGAAATTAATCCATTCTATTCTGAACCAATTATAAATCATATAATATTATCAGTTAGTATCATTGTTGCAGGTATGTTTCTATTGAGTTATGTTATAAAAAAAATCAATTCAAGTTTAAAAATAAATTTTAGAAACGTTGAATATGTAATTAGTGAGTACAGTTTGAAATACTTAATTGTAATTTCTGGAGTAGTATTATATACCTTCCTATCTTTAGAGGTTCTTAGTAATATTTTGGTCAAGTCTACCTATTACCTGGGGAGAATTTGTTTAATCCTAATTTCGCTTTTGTCGTTATGGTATATCTTAAAAAATAATAGACTTTTAAATAAAGAGTGAATTTAATTTTTAAAATGTGTAATTTTATCCCTATATTTCTGGCTCTATAATTTCTGCAATAGGTACTCCCATCGCAGAGATAATAGAGCTTTTTGAGTATACAAATTGAATGTACAAAGTAACCGCCCAATATACTTTGTTATTAAGCGTTTACATTGTGATTGGTCAAAGAGGGATAAATTTTTTCAATCAATTACCTATTCTGAATAAGCGACTTGTTGTGTTTAATAGAGAGAGTGCCTCTTCTTAGCATTGTCAGAACGGTGCATCTTATGCGACGAATGACCACATGTTTGATTGGTTGGTATGAAGACGCTTGGAAGATGAAAAGAGCCTGAAAATATAAATACCAGTCAAAAAACTGGTATTTTTCGTCATAAACGCTTACAATAGATATATTAAGTGCAAGGGAGATGTTTATGACAACCTTTATTGGAAAACCAGTGACCTTGGTAGGTCCACGTTTGCAAGTGGGAGATACTGCCCCTGATTTTGTGCTCATGGCCAATGACTTGAGCCTGAAAAGCCTGAAAGACTTTGGCAAGCAGACCAAGGTTATCAGTGTGGTGCCTTCTATTGACACAGGGATTTGCGATACCCAAACCCGTCGCTTCAATCAGGAACTGGCTGACCGTGACAATACTGTTGTTGTGACTGTCTCAGCAGACCTGCCTTTTGCCCAAAAACGCTGGTGCGGGGCTGCAGGTTTGGAAGATGCCATCACCCTGTCTGATTACTATGACCATGCCTTTGGTAAATCTTACGGTGTACTTATGCGGGAGTGGAATTTGCTGGCGCGTGCGGTCTTTGTCCTCAATGCCGACAACCAAATCACCTATGTAGAATACCTGGACAATGTCAACGAACATCCAGATTATGAAGCGGCTTTAGAAGCTGTCAAGTAAAAGAATATTACGGTGCCTGAATAGGCATCGTTTTTTTAACGCTTAAATTATCCTGCTAGAAATTTATTGTGAAGATAGGTTGTGAAAAGAGGGGATGTTTATGATTTAGTATGAAACGAAGAGATAACATACATATTCTAATATAGATTTTATAAATAATGCGCAAATGAATATTTTTATTGTCTTTAAAATTCATAAGTGCTAAAATAGTTGTATAATACGAGTGAGGTAACAACAATGAGAATACAACTAGGCTCTAGGTTAAAACAAAAAAGAAAAGAGATGAAATTATCTCAGAAAGAATTGGCAGAAGGTGTATGTAAACAAGGTCAAATTAGTAGAATTGAGAGTGGCGCTTATACTCCTGGTTCTGAGTTGCTTTTTGAATTATCAAAGAAACTAAATGTTTCAATGAATTACTTTTTTGAAGACACTGTTTCTGAGCAGAAAGAGGAGTTGGCAGAATTCAAAACTGTTGTACGAAATTTCTTAGTCCATAGAGACTACCAAGGACTACGATATGTTTATGAATTGGAGTCTAATAATAAACATCGTTTATCGGTAGCAAATCAATTATACTTAGAGTGGATAGGTGGATTAGTCAATTTTTATTTTTATGATAAAAAGAAGGAAGCTATATCCAAAATGGAATATCTACTTGAACAATTGGAGAGTTCTAATTTATTTTTTTTACAAGTATCAAATACACTCCTAAATTTTTATTTTGATGTTAATGATGAAGAATTATTTGATGTACAATTTGAAAGACTGGCAGAAAAAACGGATAATTTCCAACCTATCACGATTGAAGAATTGGAATTAAAAATTAAACTTCAATATAACATTTCACGTTACCTATGGCTAAAGAAGGATTACATCCAAGCTATAGCTAGCATCACAAAGGCCATCGAATTTTGTAGGTCACACAGAAGCTATTATTCCTTACCCGATTTATTTTGTTTACTAGGTAATGTCCATGAAGAACTTGGAAATACAGAGAGTGCGAAACAACATTTTCGTCAGGCATATTTTTTATATAAATTGGATGCTAATCGACAAATGGAATTGAATCTGGAGCGATATATAGAAGAAGACAAAATATAGGAACTCTAATGATGAAGATTGGCAAGAGTTGATAGTAGATAAGTATATATTTAAACGCAGGGAATTAGCCAATTTGCTAACATGATTTCTGCGTTTTTAATTTGCAAAATTCTTTTAATTATACCACCAGAAATACATATTTGAATATAATTTTAAAAAATACGAATTCTTTATTTTAAAAATTGACAAGATAAAAGAGTTATGATAAACTATAAATGAAAGGGGTTACAAAATCCTGCCATGAGAAAATTGAAAATGAGAGAAAAAACAAAAATAACAGCTGGTCAAATTTGTCTATACTATTGGTATGGAATCGGTTTCCTTTGCTGGGATTAGTTTACATGGTTCCGTTCACCAAATAATTTAATAACTTGACTGGTCGATAGTTTGTCACTTTTCTATCGACTTTTCTTTTTAGGAGGTTGCTATGGCAAATACATTATTAAATGTTACAGCAGTATCCAAAACTTACGGAAAGCAAAAAGTTCTAGATAATATTAGTTTTGATATTAACTGTGGAGAAATTTGTGGTCTAGTGGGAGAAAATGGTGCTGGCAAAACTACCTTAATCCGAATTCTTGCAGGATTGATTTCGAGTAATTCTGGAGAAATAAGCGGTTTAGAGAGTCAAGCTGTTTCCTGTATAGTAGAGTCACCTGCTCTATATCCCCATTTATCTGCAGGTGACAATCTTCGTGTTCAAATGATTGGTTTAGGAATCGGAACGGATAAAGACAAAGTCAAAAATCTATTACGAATGGTTGGACTTGAGGGTGTAGATTCTAAGAAAAAAGTGAAAGATTTTTCTCTTGGAATGAAGCAACGTTTAGCAATAGCCTTGGCTATCTGTGATTGGCCCAAACTACTCATATTAGATGAGCCAATAAACGGTCTGGACCCTGTAGGTATTAAGGAAATTCGTGAGATTCTTCTGCTTTTGAAAAATGAATATCGTATGACCATTCTAGTTTCAAGCCATATCTTGTCTGAATTAGACTTAGTCGTTGACAAGTATATCATCATGAGCAAAGGAAAAGTGTTGCAAATAATACAAAAAGATGATCTGAAAAAACTACTTCAAACCAAACGGATTGTTAGAGTGGATAAGGAGCATGAAGCACTTGAAGTGTTACTTTCCGAGGGAATTGAGGCGATAGTGACCGAAGAAGGAATTGAGCTTTCAGAAATTGGGAAATCAACTAGCTGGATTATTGATTGTTTACGGAAAAATGAGATTCAAATCGAGGAAATCATTAAATTTCAACCGAGTTTTGAATCCTATTATCTATCTTTGATTGCAAGAGAGGAGGTTCCTCATGTTCCATAAAGTGAAATCAGACTTTTATAGGGTATGGAAAGAAAGGAGTTTATTTTTTCCAGTCTCTCTGGTGATTCTTTTAGGAGTACTCTTCGCTTATCTGATGAGAGAAACTGATGGACAAGGAGGTATTACGATTATTTTATCTTCAGTAGCAGGTTTTATTCCTCTATTCTTCTCAAGTGCTTGTAATCTAGTCTGGGGAGAAGAATTTACCAATCGCACCATTAACCATGCAATCATAAAAAGCTCCTCTCGTTTTTCAGTTTATCTTTATAAATTATTTGAAACCTTGTCCCTGTGTTTTGCATACACGCTTTTACTATTTTTTACAGTAATTGTATGTAGAATTTTTTTGAATGGACAAGTAGATGTGGGTGAATCATTTGACCTACTCATTAAACAGTTGCCATTTCATCTCTGTTTTTCGCTACTGTGTCTGTTTATTTTTCAGTATGTAGATAAGATTTATCAAGCCTACCTTATTTATACCATGATTGTCTTGATGTTTGATAATTTAGTTTCGTATGTTACAACAAGTCTTTTGGCAAATGATGTCTTTTCTCATTTCTTTCTATTTAATCAGGTAAAGTTAATCACTAATCAAACAGAATTTTTTACTCCGTCTAGTCTCATTGCATTGATATTTAGTGTTGTCTATTTATTGAGTTCGTACTTACTTTTTTCTAGTAGGGAGTTTAAATAGTTTAAGGAGGGCACTTGTAATGAAAAAAATAATCCCATTTTTCATTTTAATCATTACTTTTTTAGGAGTTGCGATTTACCTAAGTTTAGAGAGTGACAAAACAGATGTAGAGATTGCTAAGTCTTGGACTGTAACGAGCAAAGAAATTAATACGATTGAAATCTATGGTAGCGAACAACCTTTTGAACTTGAAATTGTGGAGACTGACAATGAGGTGACGATGATTAGTTTGACAGGGAAAATTTCTGAAACAGCAATGTCAACACTTGAGAAGGCGGATATAGGTACAAATGATGCTTATATACCATTGAGTAAAAAGGGTTTTAAGTTAGTTACCGTCGCAAGTGGGAAGAGTAGTTTAAAAGCAAAAATTGAATTGGCAAAAGGTGCTACATTTAAAGAAGTTTATGTTGATACATGGAATGGTACTGTAGATATTACTCTGCCTCGAAGTTACGATGGAGGATATGATGTCAAGTTGAATAGTGGGGCAAAGTTATTAGAAGTTCCTGAAGAAGGAGCTAATAAGGCAAGTATCCTCAAAATAGATGCCTATGCCGATGTTAGCATCAGAAAGGGTGATTAAGATGATTACTCATCATAAACAGGTTTCTATGTTGGATTGTGGCTTGGCTTGTATCAAGATATAACGGTGTCTGAACAGGCATCGTTTTTTGATGGCAAAAACCACCCTAATCAGAGTGGCCTATTTTCGTTTATACTTTTCTAGGAGTTTAGCAGTTGCTAATCGGATAACAGCCAGATAGAAACCTGTCACCCCAGCCATTTCTAGCAGGAGTTTCTGCAACTGCTTCCCTACTGTTATGGTAGACAGAGGATTAGTGCCAATCAGAATGGGATAGTGTTCTTGGAAGGTAAATTGGAACTGATGTACCAATAGAAGTAGCATGAATAGGATGAGAGTATAGATAGCAACTTGGAGGAGAAGAGCAAGTGAGGTCAGGCTAGTGGCATATTGACCAGGGGATAGTCCGTTGATAAAGAGGAGGCCACGATGTTTGGAAAGGTCGGTCATGAGGAGCCAAGCTAAGAGACAACAGATGACAAGGGGGATGATATAGATACTAGCTGGAAGAACTTGTAACAAGGTCAGATAAACATCCTTGGGAGCAGTAGGGTAGTGAAAAGCAAGAGCTTGCTCTAGAACTTTTTTATAGACTGTGATACGTTCTGCCAGTTCGCTGTTCGTAAAATGGTTGATATTATGCCCCTTTGCCTCCCAGTTTTGCAAGGTCTGGTAGAGTTCTAACTCCGTTTCAAGTACCTCCTGACTTTTTCCTTGGATATGTTCCTTTTCTAAGTAGGTGGTCGTCAGTTCCAAGAGTTTTTTATAATAATCCATGCTTTCCTGGTCTAAGGCTTGGGCTTCCTTATCGTCAGCATACAAGAAGGTTTCAGCTTCTTTTTTGACTTGTATGATACGGGTTCGGTCCTCAAAGCGCAAGTTTTCGGCCTCTAGAACATTCCGATAGGACAGAGCAAGCGGGATAAGAGCCACAGCAGTCATGAGGGCTAGAAAAATAGCATTGCGTTTCAGTCGTAGAATGAAAAGGGACAATAGATTCATGGTCAAGCCTCCCTATTCAAATAGTTCTTTATAGATTTCTTCGGACTGGTGCTCCTGAATGCTAATATCTAGAATTTCCACCTGACACGCCATGACTTGGTCTAGGTAGAAATGCAGACTGTGAACACTGGTGTCTAGCTGAATGCTATCATTGGCCAAAGTCAGTCCCTTCATTTGCCCAAGTTTCTGATACACTGTCTGATTGTCACTAGTCTGAATGGCATATTGTCGCCCAACCTGTTCCAGTTTTCGCTCGATGATTTTTCCTTGTTTGAGAAAGAGCAGTTGGTCGGTTAGTTGATCCACTTCGTTTAATTGGTGGGAAGACACGATAATGGTTGACCCATTCTTGGCTAGTTTCTGGAGCAATTTTCTGGTCTGGATGTAGCTGGTCGGGTCCAAGCCGTTCAAGGGTTCATCCAAGAGCATAACCTGGGGCTTGTTCATAATACCGATAGCCAGCAGGAGATGTTGCTTCATTCCCAGGGAATAATTTTTGACAGGGATCTTCACATAATCACGGATGCCGATTTCTTGGATGACTTCCTCAATCCGCTCTTTTGGTAAATCTTGGATAGCTTGAACCAATCGCAAATGCTCCAGCCCAGTCAATTCAGGGTAGAGGACCCGGTTGTCCTGCAGGTAGGCAAAGGTTCGGTAGATAGTTGGATTATCGTGCTTTTTGCCATTTATTGAAATCTCTCCCGAATCAAAGGTTTGCAGGTTGGCAATGCAGTCTAGGAGAGTTGTCTTTCCAGCTCCATTTGGTCCAATCAGGGCCCAGATTCCAGGCTCCATCAGTTCTAGGTTTAGCTGGTCTAGTATGTTCTTTTTCCCGTAGGATTTGCACAAATTGTGAATGGATAATCGCATGGTTAGACCTCACTTTTTCTTGTCAGGAGATAGAATTGCAGGCAATAGATGAGCAGGTTACTGATGAGAAGGACCGTAAAGACTTTTGGAATGCTGTATCCTGTTAATTGCTGGTAGATGATAGCACTTCCGTCAGCCAGATTGCCTGCACTCCATAGGCTAAATGGATTGAAGATATGGGGATAGAAGTTGGCAGAGATGACAAGTCCCAGTGTGACAACCAGTCCAGCCAGTCCATTTTTTAAGACTCTAGCCAAGGTCTGTGCCACTCCCAGCAAAAATAGAAGGTAGAGATAGTGCATGCCACAGGCCAGTAAGATGACTTGGTAAATAGGTTTTATGGTTGTGGTGATAAAACTGTAAGCCAGTCCCTTACTGCTATAGGTGGTGACGGGATAGATCCAGCTACTATTGCCATTTAGTAAAAAAGCGATGAGCAAATGGCTCAGATAGAGGGCGAGAAAGAGGGCGGTATAGAGTAGCAGGAAAGCCAGGTATTTATTGGTTGTAATTCGGATTCTAGTCAGCCCTAGGGTCTGTAAGAGGCGGATTTGTCGGTTAGTTCCCTGCTGGTCTTTGATGAAAAAATTGGTGAAAGTTAAGAGAAAGAGAGGAAGGGTGATGACCAGGCCTAGCTGTTTTTGACCCTGCCAGATTTCATGGCTAGTTCCCTTTAAGGCCTGCTGGCCCAGACTCTTGACGATTTCTCTATCTGTTGGTGTTTTGGGATGTTCAAAGGCTGTTAGGTAAAGCTCAGTTGGAAAGGCAGAGGGTATCTCCTTTTCTAACAGATACTTGGAAATCAAGAAGGTATTTTCGATGGTTTGTGGGGTAAATTCATAGCTTCGGTAGGAAAGGCTGACGTATTGGCCATCCTTCTGATAGTGCTGGATATTTTTCTCATAAAAATAGGTCCAGTCCTCCTTTTTGACCGCTTCAATCTCCTTCTGGTAGTTGGCAATATAGTCTGTAAAGAATGTTTTTTCAGCCTGGTAATCCTCTTCGCTGAGGGCTTGTTTCTGATACTGTGTTTCTAAATCTTGTATGATATTTTCAAATTTTTGAATGTATTGTTCATAGTTCTGGATGACATTTAATTTGGCTTGCCGATTTTGGTAGCCTGCTAGAAGGGAACTAGCTAGAATCGTCATCAGCATGACCAAGATAGCGACTAAGTTTTTCTTGATACGGAAAAATAGTTTACCTTCAATCTGAAACATAGATACCTCCAAAAGAGAAGAGATTGTAGGGGCAGGTATTAATTTTTATCTAGAGATAGTTCCTGAATAGTAGGCTAAGTAATAACCGTCACTGGTTTTTGATAATCGGTTAAGCGTAAATCGCCAGAATATCTTATCTATATACTATTATATATAATCATCTGAAAATCGTCAATAAAAAATGAAAAATTTAATATAAAAATTACGAAATTCATTTTTAAATAGTGTATAATATTATTAAATAAATTTGGAGTATGTTATGAATAGTATATGCGGTAGTCGTTTTAAGCAACGAAGAAAAGAACTTGGACTGACTCAGAGTGCCTTAGCTAAGGATATTTGTGAGCAGAGTTTGATTAGTAGAATCGAAAATACCAACCTTTCTCCCTCATCGGAAATCCTTTTTCTACTGTCTAATAGGCTGGGTGTGACTATGAATTATTTTTTTGAGGAATTTGTTCAAGAAAGTAGACATAGCATTGGAAAAATACGAACTATTTTCTCCCAACAATTGCTTCTCAGAAATTATGAAATTGTAGAGCAATTGTATGTGAAAGAGGTGAAAAGCAGACACTTATTGAATGAGGAAGATAAGGCCTATTTAGACTATATTTTTACCTTGGTTCAATTTTACCTATACAATGAAAGAGATTTTGCGACAAAAGAGTTTGATAGACTAAGTGCTATTATCGCTCCTCATTACTATTTTTATTTAGATTTTTTGAACAGTTACACTATTTTTTTAGGTGAAGTTGGTGAAGATGACAAATATATGGAGTTGGTCAGCAATGTAAAATCAGAGGTGAATAAGCTTGATTTATCAATCAATACCGACTTTCAAGCCTATATAAAGATTGGTTACAATTATGCTAGATTTCTTCTAAAACGGAAACAGACGAACGTAGCTTTAGATGAAGTGACAGAACTGATTAACCAATTGAATGCTTATAATAGTAGTTTTTTATTGCCAGATTTACTATGTTTGTTGGGGAATATCAGCAAAGGCTTATTGAGAGAAGATGAAGTTTTAGATTTGTATGAGCAGGCACTAGTTTTATACAAGTTACAAGGAAATACAAAGTTATATTTGTCATTGAAGAATTTTTTAGTAACAATGGGTAAGGAAATATAGTGAAAAATTAGTTATATCAAAAAGGAGGTATGTATGAAACGGATAGTTAAATTTGTGTGTCTGTTTCTCGCAATCGCAATAGTAATCTTTCCTGTAAAGAGGATTGTAACGAGAACTTCTGACGGATTTGATCCTGGGGGAATTCATATTATGAAAAAGTAAGGGACTTGTATATCTTTGTCTAATTTGATATACTAAATTCATCGAAAACAAGGAGGGTCTTTTATGGAAAAGACACAAATTATTCAAGACGTTTTGGCCCTCATTCAAGACTTGAATCAGGCCTTTCAAGCAGACAAGCGGGGGACAGTTGATGAACAACGGTTCCAGCATAATCTGACAGAGACGACACGCCTATTGTCGGAGGCCAGGTCGGTCACCAATTCAGAACTGATTGCGATTGAGAAGTTTTATCGTTCGACCAGTTTTTTGGTTGGACTGGGCGATCTGCGATTGAGTGAGAAAAGCAGGCAGGCTTGGCAGGCCTTTGATCGCTACTACTACCAGACCATCAGAGAAGAATTGAAACTCTATGGTGGCTCTGCTATTGCCCAAATATAATAGATGATCAGAGAGGGTGACAATCCCTCTTTTGTGCTATAATAAAGTATAAGAATATAGTTGTTAGGAAGAGAAGAAGCGAGGTGTGCCATGTCCTACATCCAAGTAAAGAATTCGTCAAAATACTACCAAATGGGGGATGCCACCATTGTGGCCAATGAGGGTGTGTCCTTTGAAATTGAGCAGGGTGAGCTGGTTATCATTCTTGGCTCATCTGGTGCTGGCAAGTCCACGCTTCTCAATATCTTAGGAGGCATGGACAGCAATGACGAGGGAGAGGTTTGGATTGACGGTGTGGACATCGCCAAGCTGTCCAGTCATGAATTGACCAACTACCGCCGAGATGATGTTGGCTTTGTCTTTCAATTTTATAATCTGGTTGCCAATTTGACTGCCAAGGAAAATGTGGAACTGGCAGCAGAAATTGTCAAGGATGCCTTGGATGCCGAGGAAGTCTTGGAACAGGTCGGACTTGGTCACCGTATCAATAATTTCCCCGCCCAGCTTTCAGGCGGTGAACAACAACGGGTGGCCATTGCCCGTGCCGTTGCCAAAAAGCCTAAAATTCTCCTCTGTGATGAACCGACTGGGGCTTTGGACTACCAAACTGGTAAGCAGGTCTTGCAAATCCTGCAAGATATGTCCCGCAAGCAAGGAGCTACGGTGATTATCGTGACCCACAATAGCTCACTGGCTCCTATTGCGGACCGAGTGATTCGGATGCGGGATGCCCGCGTGCATTCGGTAGAGCTGAATGCAGATCCACAGGACATCGCTAGTTTAGAATATTAGTGGGGGAGCATATGAAAAAGAAAATCTACTGGAAGGATATGAGGCAATCCCTCCTTTCTTCCAAGGGGCGTTTTCTGTCCCTATTTAGCCTGATGATGCTGGGAGCCCTAGCTCTGACAGGTCTAAAAGTGACAGCTCCCAATATGGAAAGGACTGCCCAAGCCTATATTACTGACCAGAAAACTATGGATTTGGCAGTCGTTTCTGGTCTGGGTATCAGTCAGGCTGACATGGATGAATTGGCATCCATTAAAGGTGCGACAGTAGAGGCTAGCTATTTTAAGGATGTGGTTGCTAAGAAAAATCAGACTGCGATTCGGCTTTTTTCAGCTCCAAAATCTATTTCCACCTATAAATTGCTAGAAGGGAAATTGCCCAGTCAAAAGGGGCAAATTGCTCTGTCTCCTTCCTTACAAGAAAGCTATAAAGTGGGAGATCCATTTCAAGTAACTGAGCCTGACAAGGATGGCACCATCCTGACCCAAACGACTTTTACAGTTGTTGGTTTCGTAGCTTCGGCGGAAATTTGGGACAATGAAACCATGGGCATGGCCGCAAGTGGAGATGGTCAGTTGACAGGATATGGAGTTGTTTCGGAGGAAGTTTTTCAATCTGATGTTTATACCATAGCTAGAATTGTCTATGATGATTTGGCAAATTTGCCTTACTACAGTCAGGCCTATCAGGAGAAACTGGACCAACACCAAGAAGACTTGGAAAAGTTATTGGCAGATAATGATGAACAGCGGTTGGAAACCATTCAGGTAGAAGGGCAGACAGAGATTGCTAAGGGTGAAGAAGACATTGCTCAAGCTCAAAGCCAGCTGGACCAAGCAGCAGAAGACCTGGCGACTGGTCAGGAGCAAGCAGCAAGCGGTCGCAGTGAATTTGCGCGTGGACGGGCAAAGCTTGTTCAGTCGGAAATGGAATTGCGAGCAACTCTTGCTCAATTATTACAAACCAAGTTCCAGCTAGAAGAAAGCAAGAAAGAGCTGGACAGCCAGAAGGCTAAATTAGACCAAACTAAATCTTTTTTGGATGGAAGCCACGAGGGTCTACTTGAAACTGCTCAGCGCTTGGAAAATGCCAAGCAGGAACTGGATGGGCAAAATGCCCAACTCAGTCAGACAGCTTCACAAATTTCAACTGGTCGTGCCGATTGGTACCAAAATCAACAAGGTTTAAATCAGTTGATTGCCAGTCAGGTTCAGGCTGGACAGACCTTATCTGACCATCCTGACTTATTAGCTAGACAGGAAGCCTTGGACGCAGAAAAAGCTCGCTTAGATCAACTGGAAGCTAACTATGACCAAGCCAACCAAGACTATATCAATAACTATGATTATTACCAATCAAAAGTTGCAGAATATGAAACAAACCTAGCTGACTACAACATCTGGAATCAGGAATACCAGACTGGTTTGGCCCACTACCAATCAGGTTTGGGGCAGTATGAGCAAGGTCTGGCAGCCTATCAAAAGGGCGTTTCAGATTATGAGTGGGGTGTCAGTCAATTAGAATCTTCTGACTTGAAACTGCGTCAGGAAGAATTGCGATTGGAAGAAGCAGACAAGGAATTAGCTCAGGCTCAATCCCAATTATCAGAAAAACAAGCGGAAGCCAACCAAGAAATCAGCCAAGCCCAAACAGAGATTGCCCAGGCCAAATTTGACTTGAGCAAATTAGAAAAATCTCCCTATCAGATTTACAGTCGGACTAGTCTCCCCGGTGGAGATGGCTACACCACCTATAGTAATGCGACTAAGTCCATTGCGGCAGTAGGCAATGTCTTTCCAGTAGTTCTCTATCTGGTCGCAGCTCTGGTTACCTTTACCACCATGGCCCGATTTGTCGATGAAGAGAGGACCCAGTCAGGGCTCTTCAAGGCACTTGGCTATACCAATGGTCAGGTTATGGCTAAGTTTATCCTTTATGGACTAGCAGCAGGCCTAGTTGGTACCTTTGTCGGCATACTGATGGGGAATCTTGTCCTATCGCCTATTATTTCAAGCATTATCACCCAGACGACAGTCATCGGGTCTGCCCAGCTTCATTTTTATCCACTTTGGACAGGTCTGGCCCTCTTACTTTCTCTGATTTCATCCGTCCTCCCTGCCTATTTGGTAGCTCGGAGAGAATTGACAGAGAAGCCAGCCCAGCTCCTCCTTCCAAAACCTCCCGCTGCTGGCTCCAGCATTTGGCTAGAAAAATGGCCAGCCATCTGGTCCCGCTTGAGCTTTACCCACAAGGTGACTGCCCGAAACATCTTCCGCTACAAGCTCCGCATGCTCATGACCATCTTTGGTGTGGCAGGGACAGTCGCCCTCCTCTTTGGCGGTCTAGGCATTCGTTCCTCTATCTCAGGGGTTGTCCAACGGCAGTTTGGGGAGCTGATCCATTATGATATGTTGGTAGTGGAAAATAGCAGAGCAGAGGAGAAGGATTTAGATGATTTAACAGATTTTCTCCAGTCAAACCAAGTTGGTCAATCCTTGCCAGTGGCTTTTGAACAACTCCATCAAACAGTGGAGACAAATGGCCAAAGAAAGAATGTATCGATCAGCCTCTTTATTTCAGACCGTCAGGATCTAGGAAATCTAGTCAGTCTTGAAACGTCATCTGGTCAGCCTATTCAACTGAGTGGCAGGGGTATTGTCCTCACGGAAAAACTCGCAGCTATCTACGGTGTGACAGTCGGAGACAAGCTATCGCTGACCTTGGAGGATAAGGAAGTGCCGGTCAGGGTCGCTGCTGTGGCGGATATGTATGCAGGACACTTTATCTATATGACCAGAGGTTATTACGAGCAAGTGACTGGCAAGCAAAAGACTGCCAATGCCTATCTGGTGCAGTTAAAAAATGACCAGACCAGCCATGTTCAAACGATTTCTAGCCAGCTGCTAGCCATGCCAGCGGTCAGAAGTCTGGTGCAAAACACCTCCCTCATGTCCATGCTGACCACTATTGCAGGCTCACTACAGACCATTATGACTATCTTGGTGGTCCTGTCTATCCTGCTTGGTCTGGTTATCCTCTACAACCTGACCATCATCAATATGTCAGAGCGTATTCGAGAACTATCGACCATAAAAGTTCTGGGCTTCCATAATAAGGAAGTGACCCTCTATATTTATAGGGAAACTATGGTTCTTTCCTTGATTGGTATGGGGCTTGGGCTGATTGGAGGTATCTACCTTCACAAGCTTCTTCTTGCCATGATTGGTTCGGACAGCATTCGTTTCAATCCAGCAGTCAGCCTTGAAGTTTACGTCATTCCAGTGATAGCTATTGTTGGTATTTTGGCAGCCCTTGGCATCTATGTCAACCATCATCTAAGAAAGGTGGATATGCTGGAAGCACTCAAGTCTAACGAATAGAAAGGACAAAATGAAAAATAATACACTATTTACACTATTGAACACTATATTGATGATACTGTATTATGCATCCTATGTTTTAGTCCTTTTTGCTTTTTTAGAGTGGGAAGGGAGAATGATAGCGTTTATCACGATAGTATTATTTGGAATTCCCTTGATTGCATTTTTTCTACCCTTTGTTGGAGGGGTGATGTTTTCTACAAAAAAATGGATTATCCTCTGCCTTTCCTATTTATCAGCTTGTCCAGCAGTTTATTTTCTCCAAGTTGCTCTGGCAGACGGTCTTCCTCTGAGAGGGCGAACGGATTTTACTGGAGATACCCACGCCTTGCCTCTTTACATTACCTATCATGTCATCGGGGCAATTATTCTCTTTTTAGTAGTGGCGACGATTTCATTTCTTTTCAATGTAGCACGACTGTGGCATGAAAGACGAGAAAATTCTATCAAAGAGTAGGAAATTTCCTGCTCTTTTTCATTCCCAATACTCTCGGATACCAAAACAGATAAAGCATGCTATAATAGAGTCATGAAAAAAAATAAATTATTACTCATTGATGGCTCTTCGGTAGCCTTCCGTGCCTTCTTTGCACTATATAATCAAATTGACCGCTTCAAGAATGCCAATGGTCTGCATACCAATGCCATTTACGGCTTCAATCTCATGCTGGACCACATGATGAAGCGGATTGAGCCGACCCACATCCTGGTGGCTTTTGACGCCGGCAAGACCACCTTCCGTACCGAGATGTACGCCGATTACAAGGCGGGCCGTGCCAAGACGCCCGACGAGTTCCGCGAGCAGTTTCCTTTCATTCGTCAGATGTTGGATGCCATGGGGGTCAAGCACTATGAGTTAGCTCAGTACGAGGCAGACGATATTATCGGTACCTTGGACAAAATGGCAGAGCGGACAGACATTCCCTTTGATGTGACCATTGTCAGCGGTGACAAGGACTTGATTCAGCTGACAGACGAAAATACCGTTGTCGAGATTTCCAAGAAAGGCGTTGCCGAATTCGAAGAATTTACCCCAGCCAACCTCATGGAAAAAATGGGTATCACCCCCGCTCAGTTTATCGACCTCAAAGCCCTCATGGGCGATAAGTCCGATAACATCCCAGGTGTGACCAAAATCGGTGAAAAAACAGGCCTCAAACTCCTGATGGAACACGGGTCACTGGACGGTATTTACGAAAACATCGACAGCATGAAGGCGTCCAAGATGAAAGAAAACCTGATTGCTGATAAGGAGCAGGCATTTCTATCTCGGACCCTTGCCACCATTGATACCAATGCTCCTATTGAAATTGGACTGGATGACCTGATCTATGAAGGTCCCAAGGTAGAAGAACTCGGTCAATTCTACGATGACATGGGCTTCAAGCAGTTGCGGGCCCAGTTGGGAACTAGCGCTGAGGAAGAACTTCCTGCAGTCGAGTTTCAAACTGTCACCGAATTGACTGAGGGCATGCTACGCGCAGATCAATTTTTCTATTTTGAAATCTTGGGTGAAAACTACCACCGAGAAGACTTGATAGGACTAGCTTGGGGAGACAAGGAGCAGATTTATGTCGGAGGACCAGAACTCCTCGATAACCCAATTTTACGCCAGTTCTTGGAAAGCCAGACTATCAAAACCTATGACTTCAAGCGTGGAAAAGTCCTCCTTGCCCGCCAGGGTTTGGACTTGCCATTGGCTAGCTTTGACAGCCGTCTGGCAAAGTACCTCCTGTCAACAGTCGAAGACAATGCCATCACCACTATTGCCAACCTTTATGGTCAAACTCGTTTAGTTCCCGACGAAGTAGTCTATGGCAAGGGGGCAAAATTGGCTCTGCCTGCCCGAGAAGATTTCTTCCCTCATCTTGCCAATAAACTACAAGTCCTTATTGAAACCGAAGCAGTCATGCTCGAAAAACTGGAAGAAAACCAGCAAATTTCCCTTCTTTTTGACATGGAATTGCCTCTGGCAAATGTCCTAGCCAAGATGGAAATCACAGGAATCAAGGTTCAAAAAGAAACCTTGCAGACCATGCAGGCTGAAAATGAAGTCTTGATTGAACAGCTAACCAAGGAAATCTATGAGTTGGCAGGTCAGGAGTTTAATATCAATTCGCCGAAACAACTGGGAACTATTCTTTTTGAAGACATGGGCTTGCCTTTGGAATACACCAAGAAAACCAAGACAGGCTATTCGACGGCAGTGGATGTTTTAGAACGTCTGGCGCCAATCGCTCCAGTTGTTTCCAAGATTTTGGACTACCGTCAGATTACCAAGTTGCAATCAACCTATGTGATCGGTTTACAGGATGCCATTTTAGAAGACGGCAAGATCCATACCCGTTATGTACAGGATTTGACCCAAACAGGTCGCTTGTCCTCGACAGATCCTAACCTGCAAAATATCCCAGTCCGTCTGGAACAAGGTCGACTCATTCGCAAGGCCTTTGTGCCATCGCTTGAAGACAGCCTTCTTCTGGCATCGGATTATTCACAGATTGAATTGCGGGTCTTGGCCCATATTTCTAAGGATGAGCATTTGATTGAAGCCTTCCAAAAAGGTGTAGACATCCATACCTCGACTGCCATGCGGGTCTTTGGCATTGAAAAAGCAGAAGATGTGACAGCAAATGACCGCCGCAATGCCAAGGCAGTCAACTTTGGAGTGGTTTACGGGATTTCAGATTTTGGTCTGTCCAACAACTTGGGTATTAGCCGTAAGGAAGCCAAGGAATACATTGACACCTACTTTGAACGCTTCCCAGGTATTAAGAACTACATGGAAACCATTGTTCGTGAGGCGCGTGATAAGGGCTATGTAGAAACTATTTACAAACGTCGCCGTGAATTGCCAGAAATCAATTCCCGTAATTTCAATATCCGTAATTTTGCGGAACGGACAGCCATCAACTCCCCTATCCAAGGTTCTGCCGCAGATATTCTCAAAGTGGCTATGATTAACTTGGACAAGGCCATTGAAGAAGCAGGTTTGTCGACACGCATGCTTTTGCAGGTGCACGATGAGATAGTTCTGGAAGTACCAAGAGCAGAATTGGGAACTGTAAAAAAACTAGTAAAAGAAACCATGGAATCAGCCATTGCCCTGTCTGTCCCATTGATTGCAGATGAAAATGCAGGTGAGACCTGGTATGAAGCAAAATAGGAAGAGAGCTACACGGATACCTGTAAAGGCAGAAAACGTGTTGAAAGGTGAGGAGCAGAGGCTAGCTACTTGGCTATTTTACATATGTAACTTTTCTAATTTTCTTTTCTGCTTTTTCGCCTTTACTCCTTTGAGTAAAATCAACACTTTTTTAGTTTTTGCTTTACCCCATCTCTATTTTTCAATTAGACTTTTCTTATACAAACTATGGTATCGTATGGGCTATCATCCCTTACCAGAGCGGCGATATCAAAGAGGACCAAAAGGTGGAATTCACTTACCTGTATTTACAAAAAATACAGAGGAATATAAACAGATTCGCCAGCAACAGTCGCTAAAATATCAAATAATGTACAATACCTATAAGATTATTTATCGAACATGTTACTTCTCCTTTTTGTTTGTGTTTCTCTCCTTCTTGGTTTATATAGGAGAAGAAGGTTTTCCAGTCTCCTCTCAGGAAAATACCTTGTACCAATTATCTGGAGGAATTGAAGAAATAGTACCATTCTTAATGGGTGTCCTAGCTTTACTAACGTTTTTACTATTAGGGCTACTCTATGAAGCGGGAAAAGTACTATGGCAAAGTCATTTTTACCAGCGGTATCCTGTCAAAGTTTTGCTATTTGAACGGGATGAACCAATTTTATCGGTGAAAAATAGAGAAGAATTTGCTATATTTTAATTAAAAGATAAAGGATGAAATAATGAAGAAGACACTAATCATGCTAGGACTGGCTTCCTGTTTTTTGGTAGGCTGTGGAGAAAAGACAGAAAATAAGGGCACCAATCCTTCTGGGGATGATTTTTCTACAACATTGCCGATTTTAAAAGAAAAGCAAGACACAATCAATGAATCGATGAACGTCCTTGCTAATGCACCTGTGGTGGTTGTTAATGCCAACCCACCAGCTGACGAGAAACAAAAAGGCCATAAGATCCACGCAGCCAACAATGGTGTTGCAGAAAAGGACGAGGCTGGCAATATCAAGGAAAATTTTCGTTATTATGATGTGCCGACCAACTGGACTATCAATACAGAGAACACGGAAGATGAGACGGTAGCTGCAGTCTACGATGTTAAAGTTGATTCTAGCAATTTTATGGTTCAGCTTTATAACATCAATGCCTTCAATAAATCACCCCTTGAAGAAGGTCGCAATATGACCCCCGAGGAATTGGAAGCTCGCATGGCTGAAACCAATCACTCTTTCATTGAAAAAACGATTGTTACCATAAATGGTCAAGAATGGCAGGTCGGTCGTCAATTGATGACAGATAGAAAAATGGGACGCATTACCTTCTATCGCATGGAATCAACAGGTGCCTATGACGACTCTGTTGTAGTAGGATCTGTCTATTATTCTCTGGATCCAGGATTAGATAAGGATCGGACCAACCTTAAGCAGACCATCGGTCAGCTCAAGGATGTTCTGTACAATATTTCTAAAAAATAAATCTAATTAGAAAGAGTAGCAAATGATAGACTGGTTGAAGACAAGAAGCTATGGGGAGCAGTTTTGGTTAGGGTTTACTTGTGTCCTACTAAGTATGTTTTTAGCTTGGCTGACCAAAATCAATTATTTGGCAAACCTCGGCTGTGCCTCTTATGCTTTATTGATATTAGCTTTTCCAAAAATACCTAACCGGACACGGTTGACAGATAAAGAAGAAAAGACCGTCCGCTTGGTTGCCATCCTTGCACTTGTTTTATTTCTAGTTGTCTTTCGATTTGAACTATCCTAATGGAGGAACCTATGACTTATTCATTTCAAAACCCCAGTCAAGAACAAATTTTTACTTACCTGAAGAATGCCAAGACCATTGCAGTCGTTGGCTTATCTAGCCGTGAAGAAACAGCAGCCTATCGGGTCTCTAAGCTCATGCAAGAAGCAGGCTACAAGATTATCCCAGTCAATCCAAGAGCAGCAGGTGAGACTATCCTCGGAGAAAAGGTTTATGCTAGCCTTTTGGACCTTGACCAGCCGATTGATATTGTCAATGTTTTTCGTCGCTCTGAGTTTTTAGCTGATGTGGCGCGTGAGTTTGTCCAGACAGAAGCACAGGTCTTTTGGGCTCAGCTTGGATTGGAAAGCCAAGAAGCAGAAGAAATATTGCGCCAGGCTGGTCGCAATGACCTTGTCATGAACAAGTGTATCAAGATTGAATACTTAGATATGCAGGAAGCTTCATGATCGGATAGTCGGAGGTGGTATTGATGAAATTACTTACCAAATATCTTATATATTTAAGCCTATCCGCTCTCATGTTGGTCAGCCTACTAGCCTGTTCTAGCCAGATCTCATCAGTAGATAGGAGTTCAACAAGTTCGAGCAGTTCTACAAAAACAAGCTCCTTAAGCAACACTTCAACGAGCAAGCAGGTAGAAACGACTGGCTCATCATCCACGGTTTCAAGTACAAGTAGTAGTACTAGCTCAAGCCTGGCTGACGAGAGTGCCAGTCAAACCCAGACCAGTCAGACAGAGGAGAACAGCCAGGTCCTTGTTCCTAGCCAACCAGCGCTACATCCCAATTACCAAGCTATCTTGAATACCTACAGTAAGTGGATAAATGTTTTGAGAAGCGGCGGAACCTTCGATGATCCAACGGTGGAAGAAGGCTATTTAAAGAATATAAATCCCCAGGTTTCATTCTACTATACCCTCTATGATATTGATGGGAATGGTCAGGCAGAACTCTTACTGGCGACAGGTGGGGAGCACATGTTTGTCTTTTCCATTTGGGGAAATGAAGCCTATCCAACCCGCTTGGTTTCATCAGAAAATGTACGGGTATATGTAGATATTTTCGAGAATGGCTTAATCAGTAGTTTCTTCTTGGACGGCTATCGACCAGAAAGTGAGGGAACTATTTTCAGAATGGCTACTGACGGCAGTCAGGCCTATACAGTCGGAACCTTTATTCTCAATAGCCAAACAGGACAGGTGACTTCCCAAGGACCAGAAGTCCTGCCAGATAGAAGCACGGCTATTCAAGATGGATTAAACTGGTACTTATTGCAATAATCATATCGGGCACCCAGAATGTTCTGGGGCCTTTTCTTAACGTTTTCTTAAACCATTTTTAAAATAGCCATAATTGGAGATTTTTTACTTGCCTTTCCAAGTTTTAGCATGCTATAATTGGAAATCACTATTTGAAAATAAATTGAAAACGTATGTTTTTAAAATTAGAAATGAGGAAATCATGAAGAGAAAATTAACAGCTATCTTTATTGCCTTGCTGGCATTGGCAGCAGCAGCCTATAATGGCTTCTTGCTCTTTTTCCAAAAGGATACGGTGACGAGCAATAATCAAACAGCTACAAGTTCTAGCCAGACAAGTTCCACCAGTTTAGCCAGTGCCAGTAGTGAAAATAGCACAGGCGGTAAAGCTAGTAGCGCTACAAGCTCCAGTCAATCAACAGGCTTGACAGACGGTACCTATACAGGTGCGGTAACATCGACCAATCGAGGAGACTACCAGGTTCAGTTAACCGTTTCAGGTGGAAGTATCAGCGATATTAGCATCTTGCAATATCCTAATGATAACCCACAATCTCAAGAAATCAATGACGGTGCCCTACCAACCTATGTTGCAGAAGCTATCTCTAATCAATCAGCCCAAGTCAACCAAATTTCGGGTGCAACAGAAGCCTACAAAGGCTTTACAGGTTCCTTGCAAGATGCCCTTAACCAAGCCTCATGATAAAAATCGTCAGCCGAACAGTTGAAGCCATGACCCTTCCCTTTACCATTAGTCTGGCAACGACCCAAACCCGTCAACTAGAAGATGAGTTGGAAAGACTGAGTTCGACAATACTGAGCGAGCTAGATTGTTTGGAGGAAAAATTTTCAGCCTTTCGCTCGACATCGATGGTCTGTCGCTTTCAAAACGGAGATAAAAGCGTCTTACTAGACAATGAATTCCAAGAAGTTTTTGCCTTGGCAGAGATGGCCTATCAAGAAACAGATGGCGCATTTGATCCCTACTACAAGGGGGTCTATGATCCGACAGGTCTGGTCAAGGGCTGGGTGATTGAAGAGATTTTTAAAACAACATTGCTTCCCTATCTTCAACACCCAGATGTTGAAGCAGTCTGCCTAAATGGTGGTGGAGATATGCAGTTTGCGACCAAGGAAGAAAGTGCTTTTGTCTGGAAAATCGGTATTGAAAATCCTGAAAACCTCCAGGAAATGCTGGCCGTCTTTACAGCCAAGAATGGAGCCATCGCCACATCTGGTTATAGCAAACGAGGGCAACACATTCAATCCAAGAATGACCTCCAACAGATAACCTTTATGGACACTAGTCTAACAAGAGCCGATGTCTGGGCTACAGCTGGATTAAGCATGCCAGAGAACAAATTGGCTCAAGCCATCGCCCACCACCAACTCAGTGGTTTGTATATCAAACCGCAACAGCTACAATTTTTTCAAAAAGGAGAATTTATTTCGTGATTAAGAAAAATAACTATACTTTAGGATTGGCCTGGATGGTTGCCCTATTCATCCTACCATTTCCATTTATCTATACCTTCGTGACGGGAATGCCTGCGGGCTACGGTCAAATGAAGGTTAGTATCGCTTTAGGGATCGTGGCCTACGTATGGATGCTCCTAGCGATTTATATTGGAACCAAGCCCAAGTGGTTGGATCGATTGATTGGCTTGCCAGCAGCCTATATGATTCATGGAATTCTCAGTCTGGTGGCCATCTATTTTTCATTTATGCATAAGAATCTCCTGCCATCTTATGGTTTGATTGAGCAGACAGGGGATATTGCCTTTCTCATCTTCCTGTCCCTAGGCATCTATTCAATGGTGTTCATGGCAGGTTGGTTGACATCGAGAATTCGTTTCCTAGCTATCTTGAAGCGCAAACTGGAGACCACATTCAAACATGAAGTGTCTGTTTGGCTCCATCGTTTGAACCTTTTGGCGACCTTCTTAATCTTTATCCATGTTCAGTTGATTGATTATATTCGGGCAAATACTGGCTTTATGGTCGTTTTTTACCTAGCGTCTGGTTTTGTTTTTCTATCGTATTTATGGGCCAAGTTCAAGCCAAATGCAAAGGGGTATACAGCTAAGCTAGTTGCAAATCGTGAAATTGCTGAAAATATTTATGAATTGCACATTCAATTACCTAAAGGTAAGTCGGCTAAGCTGAGAGCAGGAGATTTTGTCTTCATTTCCTTCCCGGGTGTCAAGGGCTTGTCAGAGCCTCATCCCTTCTCCCTTGTCAATGCTCCTGACCGAAATGACCAGATTACCTTGGCCATTCGTGGAGATGGTGATTTTACCCGCACCCTACAAACAGTGTCAGCTTCAGCCCGTGTCCGAGTGGATGGTGGCTATGGAATGTTCCAAACGGTCGTAGAAGACCAGCAACCAAAGAACATTATCATGATTTCAGGTGGTATCGGTATTACGCCCTTGCTGTCGCTCATTGATCAATTCCCAGAAATTGATACCACGGTCTTTCACGGTGCCACAACTGAGGCATCCTTGATTTACGAAGAAAAATTCACATCTTGGGAAGCAGAAAGGGATAATTTTAGAGCTATCCGCAAAATCGGTGCCTTTGAAGAAGCAGAAGTCTTGTCTGCACTGCCACATGACTTTGATGCATTGACAGTCTTGGTGTCAGGACCTCCAGCAATGGCCCGTCACTGGATCAAGACCTTGGCCAAAAACGGAGTGCCAAAGACACACATTTTCTATGAAGAATTTGGATGGTAATGCTTCTAGCTGACCGATGCTAAACCTCTTCCATCTACCCTGTTAAAGTTGGTTTCTATTGAAACTGACTTTTTTCATAGACAAAAAAAGCCCAGCGTTTGACGTTGGACCCTGTGGTGACTGAAGAAGAGGAATGTTAGAATTGGAATAAGCTACTACACATGGCGTAAAAAATAGAAAGGAAGAAACCTATTTCAATTCTAAAGATGTAAGAATATACATTTACCATTCCTCAGTTGATAGTATAACATAAAACTATATAGAATTTCAATTATTAACTATTATTTTATTTTAAATATCGACACAAATTGAAAAAAGGTCGATTTTATGCATTTTTTGAATAAAAGAAAAGAAGCTGATTTCAGTCAACTTCTTCACTAGTATTCATAAAATATTTTTTATAGAAAAAGAATAGTCAACTCTTTCCACTATAGATGAATATTATACGAAAATAGATTATGTTATCGTTAGATTATTCATAAACGTAGTTCATTTTTTTAGCCTGATCATCCAAAATACCCTCATGGAAGTAAGACTGTGCTAGGTAGTGGTAGGGCAAAACATACAGACCGGCTAGACCAAAGGTGATGATGCTCAGCACATACCAACCGACAAAGGACAAATCCAAGGTGAAGCGTTTGAACTTATAGCCTTTCATCAATTTTCGGCTGCTCTTGATAATCGAATAGGCACCTGTGTATTCCTCACGCTCTAATTGCTCAAATAAGATAAATTCTACCTGAGAGTAGGCATAGATTTGTGGAATATAAATAGCAAATCCAATGATGGTGAGGAAAAGACCGACAATCAGGAAACTCCCTAGTAGGGCTAGAATATCCTGAGGAATAAGGTTTGGGTCGGTTAGACCTGTTGAAACGACTATGCTGGCTGAAACAATGGTAGCTCCAATCACTAGACCAATCCCAAAATAGAAGAGAAACCCCCAAAGAAAGATAAGGAAACTCTTTAAGATATAGGTCCTAATGATCTTTCCAAAATCCTTGTGGTAAAAGATACTGACGCAGTCCTTATATGACACTGCTTGCTTGGTATTTTTTGCGACTTGAAACAAGGTCCAAATGACCGATAACTGAAGCAAGCCTAGTAATAAACCGTAGAATAAAGGAAACAAGGAGGTAGAAATAAGGTAACCTGGACTAAGGATTTCCTCAGGTGTCAGGCCTGCAAGACTATTGCGAGAAGCAGAAAATAATTGAACGATAACAGATATGGCGACGGGAATTGCTGCTACTTGATAAATGCCTGTTGTATCATTTAAAGTATGCCTCGCCTTTTCCCGAATCTCAGAAATTGTAAACATCTACATAACCTCCTTACTCAACATTGTAACATAATTCTAAGTGACAAGAAAGTATTTTTTTGATAGACTGGAAAGTGCTGTGGAAATTGGCGAACTTTATGGAAGTTTGACTGATTGACCATACAAGATTAAATTCCTAGGACTGTTTTTCCTAGTTGGAGGTAACCATGACAGATGTTCCAATCAAGTATCGCTTGATTAAGAAAGAAAAGCACACAGGTGCTCGTTTAGGGGAGATTATCACACCCCACGGGACCTTCCCGACCCCTATGTTTATGCCCGTAGGAACTCAGGCAACGGTTAAGACTATGTCGCCTGAGGAGTTGAAAGAAATGGGCTCAGGCATTATCCTATCAAATACCTATCATCTCTGGCTCCGTCCAGGCGATGAATTGATTGCCCAGGCAGGTGGTCTGCACAAGTTCATGAACTGGGATCAGCCAATTTTGACAGACTCAGGTGGTTTCCAGGTTTATTCCCTGGCTGACAGCCGCAATATCTCAGAAGAAGGGGTGACCTTTAAAAACCACCTCAACGGCAGCAAGATGTTCCTGTCACCTGAGAAGGCTATTTCTATTCAAAATAATTTGGGTTCAGACATTATGATGAGTTTTGATGAGTGCCCGCAGTTCTATCAGCCTTATGATTATGTGAAAAAATCCATCGAACGTACCAGCCGTTGGGCAGAACGTGGACTCAAGGCTCACCGACGTCCGCATGACCAAGGATTATTTGGTATCGTGCAAGGTGCAGGCTTTGAAGACCTTCGTCGCCAATCAGCCCATGATTTGGTCAGCATGGATTTCCCAGGTTATTCAATCGGCGGTCTAGCTGTTGGTGAAACCCATGACGAAATGAATGCCGTCCTGGACTTCACAACCCCGCTTTTACCTGAGAACAAACCACGTTATCTCATGGGAGTGGGAGCGCCAGACAGTTTGATTGATGGTGTCATCCGAGGTGTCGATATGTTTGACTGTGTTTTGCCAACCCGCATCGCACGTAACGGCACCTGCATGACCAGCCAAGGTCGTTTGGTAGTGAAAAATGCCCAGTTTGCAGAAGACTTTACACCGCTTGATCCAAACTGTGATTGCTACACATGTAAAAACTACACTCGTGCCTATCTCCGTCACTTGCTCAAGGCAGATGAAACCTTTGGTATCCGTTTGACCAGCTACCACAACCTCTTCTTCCTAATCAACCTGATGAAAAATGTCCGTCAGGCCATCATGGATGATAACCTGCTAGAGTTCCGTCAAGACTTTATGGAACGGTACGGCTATGGGAAAAATGGTCGAAATTTCTAACATTAAAATAACCTCCTACATAATTGTAGGAGGCATATTTTTTATACGTCGAAATAAAGAAGTTCTTTCGGTGTCTTGGTAAAGACTTCAAAGCCATTTTTGGTAACGTAACCACAATCCTCAATCCGAACTCCAACTTTTCCAGGAATGTAAATGCCAGGCTCGACAGAGAAGCACATGCCTTCCTCGATGACTAGGTCGTTGCCCTCCATGATAGATGGGAATTCATGGACACTCATTCCCAAACCGTGACCGAGTCGGTGATTGAAGTACTCACCATAGCCCGCTTTTTCAATCACAGACCGAGCAGCATAGTCAATCTCGCCAGCCGTCACACCAGGCTTGATCATATTGACCGCAGCCATATGAGCTTCGAGGGTCAGGTTGTAAATATCTTTTTTAAACTGATCAGGTTTACCGACAGCGACAGTCCGTGTCATATCAGATGTGTAGCCTAAAGTTTCAACACCAAGGTCGAACAAGAGCAGAGCGTTATTTTCGATTTTGTTTGTTCCTGGAATGCCGTGCGGATTTGCTGCATTATTCCCAGTCAAGACCATGGTATCAAAGCTCATCTTGGAAATGCCTTGTTTCTTCATCTCAAACTCAATCTGAGCGATAATGTCGGTTTCGGTTACATCGAGTGAGATATTGTCAAAACCAACCTGCATAGCCTTGTCCGCAAATTCACCAGCCACCAACATCTTTTCAATCTCATCACGGGACTTAATCAATTTCATAGTGTTGATAAGTGGAGTGATGTCTGAAAAAGGCTGATTGAAAATGGATTGAAGACCGTGATAGCGGGTCAGGTTGAGATTATCAAATTCTGCTCCAATGGCAGAGAAAGTTTTTTGAGGTAATTTGTTTTTGATAATCTGCCAAGGATTTTCAGAATCCATGTAGCCAGCCACAGGAAAGTCAACCGTCGCCACAGCCCGCTCCATGTCTAAGGCAGGGAGAAAGAGCAGTGAGTCATGGTCAGGCATGACAAAGAGCATCATGTGGCGTTCATGCGGGTCGCTGTGATAGCCAGTTAGGTAGTAGATGCTAACTGGATCTGAGAAAATAGCCAAATCAAGCTTCTTGCTTTCAAGATAGGATTTTACATGATTGAGTTTTGACATAGGATGAACCTCTCTGATGTTAGTAAATTGAAATGAAATTTTCGTTTATTATATGGACTATTGTTTCAAAAAATGAAAAAAATTGCAAGTATTATCAAAAAAATCCCCTTTTTCTCTTGAAAGTGGTTTCAAAAAGTGATACACTATGATTGAGTGAAAGCGTAATTTTCATAAAATAGATAAAGAAAAAGAAAGGAAGTAACGTCTATGATGAATACAGATGATACGGTAACGATTTACGACGTTGCCCGTGAAGCAGGCGTATCCATGGCAACAGTGTCGCGTGTTGTGAATGGGAATAAAAATGTCAAGGAAAATACTCGTAAGAAAGTATTGGAAGTGATTGACCGTTTGGATTATCGTCCAAATGCAGTGGCTCGGGGATTGGCAAGCAAGAAGACGACAACAGTGGGGGTTGTCATTCCAAATATTGCCAATGCTTATTTTGCGACTTTGGCTAAAGGGATTGATGATATTGCGGATATGTATAAGTACAATATCGTCCTTGCCAATAGCGATGAAAATGATGAGAAGGAGATCAATGTGGTCAATACCCTCTTCTCTAAACAGGTAGATGGTATCATTTTCATGGGCTATCATTTGACAGACAAGATTCGGGCAGAGTTTTCACGCTCTCGTACACCGATTGTCTTGGCTGGTACAGTTGATTTGGAACACCAGTTGCCAAGTGTCAACATTGATTACGCTGCAGCCAGTGTAGATGCTGTGAATCTGCTGGCTAAGAACAACAAAAAAATTGCCTTTGTTTCAGGTCCATTGGTGGATGACATCAATGGGAAGGTTCGTCTGGCGGGCTACAAGCAAGGCTTGAAGGAAAACGGCATTGAGTTTAATGAAGGTCTGGTTTTTGAGTCTAAGTACAAGTATGAGGAAGGCTATGCCCTAGCAGAACGTATTCTAAATGCAGGAGCAACGGCTGCTTATGTTGCGGAAGATGAGATTGCGGCTGGTTTGTTAAATGGTATCAGCGATAAGGGCATCAAGGTGCCAGAGGAATTTGAAATTGTGACCAGTGATGATTCTCTGGTGACCAAATTTACTCGTCCAAATCTGACTTCTATCAACCAACCCCTCTATGATATTGGCGCCATTGCCATGCGGATGTTGACCAAAATCATGCACAAGGAAGACTTGGAGAACCGCGAGGTCATTCTTAACCACGGTATTAAGGTCCGTCAATCGACCAAGTAATAAACAGACGAAAGACGATCATTCTGGACTGACGGCCTAGCCATCCATCCAGTTTGATGGTCTTTTTTCCTAATATTCAGTTTTGTATAGGAAAAACAGGCAAAAAGGGATATAATATAGAGTATGAAAGTTCTATTGTATCTTGAAGGAAAAACAGTTTTAGAAAAATCAGGAATTGGTCGGGCTCTGCATCATCAGATGGAGGCTTTGGATATGGCCGGTATTCCCTATACGACAGATTTACTGGGTGACTATGATGTTGTCCATATCAATACCTACGGCCCTCGCTCCTGGTTGCTCCTGCACGCAGCTAAGCGTAGGGGGAAAAAGGTGATCCTACATGGACATTCGACCAAGGAAGATTTCCAAAATTCCTTTATTGGATCCAATTTATTGGCGCCATTTGTAGGAAAATACCTGGCTTCCATGTATCAAAAAGCAGATTTTGTCATTACACCGTCAGAATATTCGAAGAAACTCATACAAGGTTACGGTGTCACAACGCCTATCATTGCTGTTTCAAACGGCATAGATTTGGCAAAGTACAAAAAAGACGAAAGAAAAGAAGCTGTATTTAGGGAGTATTTTGGCATAGAGGAGGGGCAACCTGTTGTTGTCTGTGCAGGACTTTATTTCCGCAGAAAAGGGATTGAGGATTTTGTGAAAGTTGCCGAAAAAATGCCTCACGTTCGTTTTATTTGGCTGGGTTCCATCAATAAGTGGATCATCCCATCTTATATCCGCAAGATTGTAGAGAGGGATCATCCAGCCAATGTTGCCTTTCCTGGCTATTTTAAGGGGGCTGTTTTTCAGGGAGCAATGAGCGGAGCGGATGCCTTTTTCTTCCCTTCCTATGAAGAAACGGAAGGAATTGTGGTCTTGGAAGCTCTAGCCAGTCACCAGCATGTCGTTCTGCGAGATATTCCTGTCTATGAGGGCTGGATTGACGAAAGCAGTGCAGAACTAGGGCATACGGTAGATGATTTTGTTGCCTCCATTCAAAAAATATTAGACAAGAAAGTAGATAAACGAGAGGCGGGTTATCAAGTCGCTGTCAGTCGTTCCATTGACCAAGTTGGTCATCAGTTGGTAGAGGCTTATCGCCAAGTATTGGAGATGTAGATGAGGATTGGACTATTTACGGATACCTATTTTCCACAGGTTTCAGGAGTTGCGACTTCTATTCGTACCTTGAAAACGGAGCTGGAAAAGTTAGGGCACACGGTATTTATTTTTACAACGACAGATGAAGATGTCAATCGCTACGAAGATTGGGATATTATTCGTATTCCTAGCGTTCCTTTCTTTGCGTTTAAGGACCGTCGAGTAGCCTATGCTGGCTTTACGGATGCCTTGAAGATTGCTAGTCGTTACAAATTGGATATGATTCACACCCATACAGAGTTTGCCTTGGGGATTTTGGGGAAGATGGTGGCGAGGGAACTGGGTATTCCAGTTGTCCATACCTACCATACTCAGTATGAAGACTATGTCCATTATATTGCTAAGGGGCGGATTATTCGTCCGAGTATGATTAAGTATTTTGCGAGAGCCTATTTGCGTGATTTGGATGGGGTCATCTGTCCTAGTGAGATTGTTGAGGATTTATTGACGGGCTATGATATTCCTATCTCTAAGCGGGTCATTCCGACAGGAATTGATTTGGCTAAGTTTGATCGTCCAGAAATCTCGGAAGAGGATACGGCTGATTTGCGCATACAGCTAGGAATTGAGCCAGATGAAACCATGTTGCTCAGTCTGTCACGGATTTCCCATGAAAAAAATATTCAGGCCATTATCAAGGCTATGCCAAGGATTTTATCTGAAAATCCTAAGGTCAAATTGGTCATTGTTGGTGGGGGTCCCTATGCTGAAACCTTGCAGGCTATGATTAGTGAATTAGCCTTGGAAGAAAATGTTCAGTTGACGGGGATGATTGCACCAAGCGATACAGCTCTTTACTATAAGGCGGCAGACTTCTTTATCTCTGCCTCGACCAGTGAGACCCAGGGCTTGACCTTCTTGGAAAGTCTGGCTTCTGGAACTCCGATTTTAGCCCATACCAATCCCTATTTGAAAAATGTGGTGACGGATAAGATGTTTGGAACCCTCTTTGTGCGTGAGCAGGAATTGGCGGATGCAGTGGTAGAAGCCATTGTTGCAACACCTCCTATGAATGATCATGTGTTGGAGAAAAAATTATATGAGATTTCGTCCACCAACTTTGGTCGTCGTGTTTACGAATATTATTTAGATTTGAAAATTTCCTATGATTTTCGTAGGGAACATACCAATCAAGATAGTGTGGCAGAAGCTATCTTGAAAGAAACCATCTATCTGCCCCAGAAAATTGTTGTCAAGTCAACCGATACAACTGTCAAAATCTTGAAAAAATCTGTTGAGCAGGTCAAGTCCATTCGGAATTTTTTTGACTGATGGGATACAGGTTCTTAGGATGAGTGAAGAGCTTACCACGGTAGTCCCATCTTCCATTGGCTAGTCAACAGGAGGTTTCTCATGGATAAAAAGATGAAAATAGGCTTGGTCCAAGCTGTGAGTGTGTTATTCTTTTACGTCGGTGTCTATGGTCTTGCTTCTTTTTTGGACCCTTATCTTGCTAAGACCTTGATTGTGCATAACATTCTTCTTTATACTCCTCTGGGACTATTCCTATTAGGCTTGGTTGATGGTTATGGTCAGGGACTTTCAATAAGGGTTCCTGCCTTAGCTATTCTCCTCTTTCCTCTTACGATTTTTAGTTTTGGAGAGTGGATATGGCTCTATCAGGTCATCTATAGCCTAAGTGCAGTAGTCGGTATGCTCTTTGGCGCTCTGCTATGCCACAGAAAAAATAAAAAATCTTTGAAAATCGGGAAAAAGATGGTATAATGTCACTTAGAGACTTATCAATTCTAGGAAATCTTTGAGAGAGTGTGCGGTTGGTGCAAGCACATAGAGGATAGGATTGACACTACTCGGTATGATTTTATGCAAACATAAAAGGGTGGTTCCCTTATCGCCAATCTGAGGTAGTCAGGCTTTTTAGTGTGACTGCGAATGAAGGTGGAACCACGTTACGACGTCCTTTTGCGAGGGCGTCGTATTTTCTTTTTAATTCAAAAAGAAGAGTTACTAGGGATTAAAAAATAAAAAAAGGAGATACTTATGTTAAAAATTACTTTCCCAGATGGTGCTGTTCGTGAGTACCAGGCTGGTGTGACGACTGTTGAAATTGCGGAGAGTATCAGCAAGTCTTTGGCGAAAAAGGCTCTTGCTGGTAAGTTCAATGGTAAATTGATTGATACCACTCGTGCCATTGAAGAGGACGGCACGCTTGAAATCGTAACGCCTGACCACGAGGATGCTTTGCCTATCTTGCGTCACTCAGCTGCCCACTTGTTTGCCCAAGCGGCTCGTCGTCTTTTCCCAGACATTAAGTTGGGGGTTGGTCCAGCCATTCAGGATGGTTTCTACTATGATACGGACAATGCTGCTGGTCAGATTTCAAATGAAGACCTGCCACGCATTCAGGAAGAAATGGCTAAAATTGTCAAGGAAAACTTCCCTTCTGAACGTCGTGAAGTAACCAAGGAAGAAGCTCTTGAGATTTTCAAAAATGATCCATATAAGCTGGAACTCATTCAAGAACATTCTGATGATGAAGGCGGTTTGACCATCTATACTCAGGGTGAATACGTTGACCTCTGCCGTGGCCCACACGTTCCGTCAACAGGTCGTATCCAGATTTTTGAATTGCTCAATGTGGCAGGTGCTTACTGGCGTGGTAAGAGCGAAAATCCGATGATGCAACGTGTTTATGGTACAGCTTGGTTTGACAAGAAAGACCTCAAGGCCTACCTTCAAATGCGTGAGGAAGCCAAAGAACGTGATCACCGTAAACTTGGTAAGGAATTGGATCTCTTCATGATCAGCCAAGAAGTTGGTCAAGGCTTGCCATTCTGGTTGCCAAATGGAGCGACTATCCGTCGTACCTTGGAACGTTACATCACAGACAAGGAATTGGCTTCAGGCTACCAGCACGTTTACACACCACCGTTGGCTTCGGTTGAACTCTACAAGACCTCAGGTCACTGGGAGCATTACTCAGAAGACATGTTCCCAACTATGGACATGGGCGACGGTGAGGAGTTTGTGCTTCGTCCGATGAACTGCCCGCACCATATTCAAGTTTATAAAAACCATGTGCGTTCTTACCGTGAATTGCCTGTACGTATCGCTGAGCTTGGTATGATGCACCGCTATGAGAAATCTGGTGCTCTTACTGGTTTGCAGCGTGTACGTGAGATGACTCTCAACGACGGTCATATCTTCGTGACTCCTGAGCAAATCCAAGAAGAGTTCAAAAAAGCTCTCCAGTTGATTATCGATGTGTACGCAGATTTCAACCTAAACGACTACCGTTTCCGCCTGTCTTATCGTGACCCAGAGGACAAAGAGAAGTACTATGACAACGATGAGATGTGGGAAAATGCCCAGCGTATGCTGAAGGGTGCCATGGATGAAATGGGCGTGGACTACTTCGAGGCAGAAGGTGAAGCGGCCTTCTACGGTCCGAAGTTGGATATTCAGGTGAAGACTGCTCTTGGTAATGAGGAAACTTTGTCAACTATTCAGTTAGACTTCCTTTTGCCAGAACGTTTTGGCTTGACCTATATTGGTGCTGACGGTGAAGAGCACCGCCCAGTCATGATTCACCGTGGTGTTATCTCGACTATGGAACGTTTCACTGCCATCTTGATTGAAACCTACAAGGGTGCCTTCCCAACTTGGTTGGCTCCAACCCAAGTGACTATGATTCCAATTTCTGTGGAGGCTCACCTGGATTACGCTTGGAAGGTTGCCAAAGAATTGCAAGACCGTGGCGTTCGTGTACACGTGGATGAGCGTAACGAGAAGATGCAGTACAAGATTCGTCAGAGCCAGACTAGCAAGATTCCATACCAGCTCATCGTCGGTGACAAGGAAATGGAAGACAATGCTGTCAACGTCCGTCGCTACGGAAGCAAGGCAACGCAAACTCAGTCTGTATCAGAATTTGTGGACCATATCTTAGCAGATATTGCTCGCAAATCACGTCCAGCTAAAGCTGAATAAATAAAGTAAGAAGTCCGAAAGGGCTTCTTTTTTGGTATAATAGTCAAGGAAAGAGGTACTTAAATGAAAAGGATAATGAAGTTTATTGTAGGTCTTATATTAGGAATTATTGGTTTCTTTGGCATTTTGTTGCTTTGTCTATTACTGCTCTTTAGTCCCAGGGTAGCTACTCGAGAGGAATTGATATCGTATCAGATGATGCTTGAACAGGGTATGGAGTCATATGGTTTCACTGGGAAGGTGGAGTTGACAAAATTTCGTCCTATAGCCATTGGTAACCCATGGGATGTTTTAGAGTATGATTATACTGAGGTTATAGATGGTCAGTCAATTACACTTCAATCCTCTGATACTTTGGTCAATAACCGAATTGAAGGACAGGAGGCATTAAACGGACTGCTAAATATGACGGTCTATTTTGATGATAGTCCAAGCGGAATGTTGTATCAATTTGATGGTATCGTTGACCAAGCTATGTGGCATCAGCCGAGAGGTAAATATTTACTGAATCAGGCACAGCAGATATTTAAATTGATGGAAGAAAAAGATTTCACTTTGTTTGAAGTGGATGGTAGGCTTGAAACTCAGGATGAAAAACTGATAAAGTTTTATGAAAAGGTAGAGGAAAATCGCTATAATGGTCGGGCTTTTGCAGGTTTTTATGATATTAATTTAGACTGGCTCATGGAGGAAGAAATGGCGGTAATTGAAGTTGAATTTTTTAATAAGAAGGACCTTGGTTTAGAAAACGACTTAATAGAGGAAGATAAATTACTAGCTGATTTAAAACAGAAAGTTGAAACATTTGACTATTCTAATGTGGAAGACGGAACCTATAGAATTGGTTTTCGTAGACCTGGAGTGCAGTCGACAAGTTTTTTCGTAACAATCAAGGTAAAAGATCATCATTATTCATTCTTAAAATAGTTGTTACAAACACAAAACCTCCCAACCGACTGGCTGGGAGGTTAGGTAGTACTCAATGAAAATCAAAATCAGGCTAGCTCCAAAGGTTCGGGGAACCTTTGGAGGTTGGAGATAAGGCGAACAAAGTTCGTTTCTCCAAGAGCAGATAGAACTCTACTACTTTCGCATTTTCAAGTAGTAGGCTGTAAAGCTCCATAGGAGCTTTACACTCATCAAATCAAGTCAACAACGGCTGAGTTTGATTTTCGAAGAGTATTATTCAATACTGCTCGCCCAAGACTTAGCCACATAACGTGACAGGCTTGAGATGGCAAAGTTGATAATGAAATAGATGAAAGCGACCATGAGATAGAGGGCAAAGACTTGCTCTGCTTCAAAGTAGCGTCCCATGAGGATTTGGCTAGAACCGAAGAGTTCTTGTAAAGCGATAACGGAGTAGAGGAAGCTGGTGTCCTTGATGACCGTTACAATCTGTGAGATGATGGCAGGCAACATCTTACGAATGGCCTGTGGCATGATGATATAGACCATGATTTGTACTGGGGTAAAACCCTGTGACAAACCAGCTTCGGTCTGGCCCGGTCCGATGGCGTTGAGACCACCACGGATAATCTCGGCCATGGCTGCCGTGGTAAAAATAGTGAAAGCAGTAATACCAGCAGGCGTTGATTTCATTTGGAAGACCAAGAAGACAGTGAAAATCCACAGCAAGTTGGGTACATTACGCACAAACTCGATATAGATGGTCGCAATCCACTTGAAAATTGGATTTTTTCCGTTTCGCATAATGGCTAGGACCATTCCGAAGAGGACGGAGAGGACAACCGCAATGCTAGAAATATAGAGTGTCAGTTTCAAACCATTCCACAAGAGTTGGAAGGTTGAGGGTTTGAGTAATTCTAATACATAATTCATCATTCAACCTCCTTAGTGTGAAAAGGTAGCCTTGTTTTTTTCTTCGATACGGCGGCCCCAGCTTGCAACAGGGAAGCACATACAGAAGTAGAGGAAGGCAGCGCCAGCAAAGGCTGGAATGTAGTTGGCATTCATGGCAGACCATGATTTTGTCATAAACATAATATCAGCACCTGAAATGATGGCAACAGTCGCCGTATTTTTAATCAAGTTTACCACTTGGTTGGTCAATGGTGGCAAGATTGTTGGAATGGCCTGTGGCAAGATGATGATCCGCATGGTTTCGGCCTGGGTAAATCCTTGTGAAAGTGCGGCTTCGGTTTGACCAGTTGGAACAGCCTCAATCCCTGCACGGATGACCTCTGCGATATAGGCACCGTGGTAAAGTCCCACACAGATAACAGCTGTCCAGTAGATGGATGGCATGAGGAGGTAGTTAGAAATCAGAGGCAGTCCATAATAAACAATCATGAATTGAACCAAGAGCGGAGTGTTTTGGAAGTATTCCACATAGACACGAGCTAGCACCTTTAAAAGCTTGTTCTTGCTAGAAGATAGGCTGCCAAAAAGTATGCCTAGTAACATGGCTGTGATAAAAGCCCCAATAGCAATGGCTAGAGTGAAGAGGAAGCCTTGGAAGAAGAGAGGGAAGTCATTGAAATAACTAACCCAGTTTTCCCAAGCATAGGGACTTGTAGTCAAGATAGTCATAAAATTTTCCCTTTCTATTCGTCGGTTTCTGTTACAGGCTTCAAGCCATTGGCATTATAGATAGCCTGTAAACTGCCATCATTATGCCAAGTTTCAATAAGAGAATTTAGATAGGCATTTAAATCTTTGTTTGACAGTTTAGTGGCGATACCATAGTCAGATGCAGAGAAGCTGAAGTCCAGTAATTTAGACTTAGAACCAATGTAGCCTGATAGGATGGATTGGTCTACGGAGAAGCTATCAATACGGTGGGCACGAAGCGATACAGAAAGTTCAGGATAGGAACCTAATTCCGCAAATGAAACAGAGATACCGTATTTATCAGCTAAGTCAGTAATCAATTTACGCGTGATAGAGCCTTGTGCAACCCCGACAGTCTTTCCGTCTAAGTCGGTGAAGGTTTCAATACCGCTATCCTTGTTGACTAATAAACCTACAGCATCTGTGTAGTAAGGGCTTGTAAAGTTGTAAAGCAACTTCCGCTCATCGGTAATAGTGAAGGTGGCAATGACCATATCCACTTGACCATTATCCAAGAGCGGTCCTCGGGTTTGGGCTGTTACAGGGGTGAATTCAATATCCACTCCCAACTCATCAGCAATTTTACGAGCGATGTCGATTTCCATACCTTCAAATTCATAAGTATCCGGATTTTTAAAGCCAAAGTTAGGGACGTCCTGTTTCACTCCGACACGGAGCACGCCCCTATCGATGATGGCTTGAACCTGATCGCTATTGGTAATAGGTGCAGGTGTTTCTGTTTGGACAACGGTTTGATTGATATGGATAAAGAACAGCGTTAAGATGCTGATGATGGCAAGCCTGACGGCTAAAAATAGATTGACTTTTTTATCTGTCATAAGCAACCTCCTAGAGTTTGACCTTGTCTGATTCATGGTTGATAATCTTGCTGAGGAACTGTTTAGCACGAGGTTCAGTAGGATTGTCAAAGAAGCCATTGACATCGGTTGTATCAACCAATACTTCCCCCTCAGCCATGAAGATGATTCGGTCAGCAACTTCACGAGCAAAGCCCATTTCGTGGGTTACGACAATCATATTCATTCCATCGCGAGCCAATTTTTGCATAACTGCAAGAACATCGCCGATTGTTTCTGGGTCAAGGGCAGAAGTTGGTTCGTCAAATAAGAGCAATTCTGGGTGCATAGCTAGTCCGCGGGCGATGGCTACACGTTGTTTCTGACCACCCGATAGCATGGCAGGGTAGGAATCTTTACGGTCCCAGAGGTTTACGAATTCAAGGTATTTCTTGGCAGTCTTTTCAGCAGTAGCCTTATCAATGCCTAAAACCTTAATCGGTGCCAATGTAACATTTTCTAACACAGTTTTATGTGGATAGAGATTGAAGTGTTGGAAAACCATGCCGACTTCCTTGCGAAGAGCTACCAATTCTTTGACAGATGAGCCGGATACGGTATGTCCATTGACAACAAGGCTACCTTGATCGACAGTTTCTAGTCCATTGATGGTACGAATAAGAGTTGATTTACCAGAACCGGATGGTCCAAGGAGAACAACAACCTGTCCAGGTTCGAATTCCAAGTTGATATTGCGAAGAGCATGGTAGTCACCATAGTATTTGTTTACATCTTTAAATTCTACTAAAGCCATAGTAATCTCCTTTTTTATGTAAGATAATAGCATGATATCACTCCCTATATTAAAAGTCAAGTAAATTCAGACAATTTAATATAGGATATGTTAGAAGATGTAACATAACTATGTTAGTTAACTCTGGTTATGAATTTTTTAAGTAAGTTTGATATAATAGAAGAAATAAAGATAATTAAGGTAAAAAATTATGAGAAAAATTTTGATTGTAGATGATGAGAAACCCATCTCAGACATTATTAAATTTAATATGACCCGTGAGGGCTATGAGGTCGTGACGGCTTTTGATGGTCGAGAGGCCTTGGCGGTTTTTGAAGCTGAATTTCCAGATATTGTAATTTTGGATTTGATGCTGCCAGAGTTGGATGGTTTGGAAGTTGCTCGGACCATCCGTAAGACCAGCAATGTTCCCATTATTATGTTGTCTGCCAAGGATAGTGAGTTTGACAAGGTAATTGGACTTGAGATTGGGGCAGATGACTATGTGACCAAGCCTTTCTCTAATCGTGAATTGCAGGCGCGTGTCAAGGCTCTCTTGCGTAGAAGCGAATTGTCAGAAACACAGATGTCCGTTGAGAATACTGGCAGTCCTGAATTGGTCATCGGGGACTTGGTCATTTTGCCAGATGCCTTTGTTGCTAAGAAGCATGGCAAAGAATTGGAATTGACCCACCGTGAGTTTGAATTGTTGCATCATTTAGCTAAGCATTTGGGGCAAGTCATGACCCGGGAGCATTTGCTGGAAACGGTATGGGGCTATGACTATTTTGGAGATGTGCGTACGGTGGACGTAACTATTCGCCGTTTGCGTGAAAAAATTGAAGATACACCGAGCCGACCGGAATATATTTTGACCCGTCGTGGTGTAGGATACTTTATCAAGGGAAATGATTAATCAATTACGTTATTTAATGACAACAGCAGAGTTTTGGTTTGTTGTTATTCTCATTGGTTTTTTGATTGCATTGACGGTCTTGTTGATTGAAAACCATAGGGATAATAAGCAAATCAAACAGCTCAATCAGCGTGTAAAAGCCTTGATGGATGGCGATTATACGGAGGTCTTGGATATGAGAGGCAGTCCGGAAATTACGGACATGGCCAACTCGCTCAATGATCTGTCGGAAGTCATCCGTCTAACTCATGATAGCTTAGAACAGGAGAAAACCCGTCTGAGTTCCATTCTTTCTTATATGAGTGATGGAGTCATTGCGACGGACCGAGTTGGTCGGATTATCATGATCAATGATATGGCGCAAAAGCAATTGGGGTTAGCCGGTAAGAAACAGGAGCCCTTGCAGATATTAGATGTTTTGGATATTAAGGATCGGTATAGTCTGCGTGATTTATTGGCACAAACACCTGAGATTGTCTTGGACCATACCAATGAGAACCAAGAATTTCTGACCCTTCGGGCCAATTTTGCGACTATTCGGAGTGAGAGTGGTTTGATTTCCGGTCTTGTTGTTGTCTTGCATGATATGACCGAGCAGGCTAAGGAGGAACGGGAACGCCGTCTATTTGTATCCAATGTCAGTCACGAACTCCGTACTCCGCTAACGTCTGTCAAGTCCTATTTAGAAGCCCTGGATGAGGGAGCCTTGACGGAATCAGTCGCTCCAAGTTTTGTCAAGGTATCTCTGGATGAAACCAATCGCATGATGCGGATGATTACGGACTTACTCAGTCTATCAAGGATTGATAACCAGGTTGGTCAAATAGATGTCGAACTAATCAACTTTACAGCCTTTGTGACCTTTATCCTTAACCGTTTTGACCAGATGAAAAATGCCGAGTCAGATAAGGTTTATTCCATTGTGCGTGACTATCAAATCAGCCCTATTTGGGTGGAGATTGATACGGATAAGATGACCCAGGTGCTAGATAATATCTTAAACAATGCTATCAAGTATTCGCCTGATGGGGGTACCATTACCTTTAGTATGAAAACGACGGATAGTCAGTTGATTGTCTCCATTTCAGATGAGGGTTTGGGTATTCCAAAGGCAGACCTACCTAAGATTTTTGATCGTTTTTACCGTGTGGACAAGGCGCGCTCGCGTGCTCAAGGGGGCACTGGTTTAGGTTTGGCTATTGCCAAGGAAATTGTCAAGCAACACAAGGGCTTCATCTGGGCTAAAAGTGAGTATGAGCATGGCTCAACCTTCACCATTGTTTTACCATATACTAAAGATATTACAATGGATGAGTGGGATGAGGCTGACGGGGAAGAATAGGAGAATATGATCGGAAAAGGTTTTAATTACAGTATTTTAGCTTCTGGTTCCAGCGGAAATTGCTTTTATCTGGAAACGGATAAAAAGAAAATCTTGGTAGATGCTGGTTTATCAGGAAAAAAGATTACCAGCCTTTTGGCAGAAATTGACCGCAAGCCAGAAGATATCGATGCTATCTTAGTAACGCATGAACATAGTGACCATATCCATGGTATAGGTGTTTTGGCGCGTAAATATGGTATGGATATTTATGCCAATGAGTTGACCTGGCAGGCAATGGAAAGCAAATTGGGTAAGATTGATGTGGCTCAAAAGCATATCTTCGAATTGGGAGCTACGAAGACCTTAGGCGACCTAGATATTGAGTCCTTCGGAGTTAGCCATGATGCGGCCTGTCCTCAATTTTATCGCTTTATGAAGGATGATAAGTCCTTTGTCATGCTGACGGATACGGGTTATGTTAGTGATCGGATGGCAGGGATTGTGGCTAATGCAGATGCCTATTTGATAGAATCCAATCATGATGTCGAAATCTTGCGAGCAGGTTCCTACTCTTGGAACCTGAAACAACGGATTTTGTCAGATAAGGGCCATCTTTGTAACGAAGACGGTGCTGATGCCATGATTCGCTCGCTGGGAAATCGAACCAAAAAGATTTACCTCGGGCATTTATCAAAGGAAAATAATATCAAGGAATTGGCCCATATGACCATGGTTAATCAGTTGGCGCAGGCTGATTTAGGGGTTGGAGTGGATTTTCAAGTCTATGACACATCGCCAGATACAGCAACTCCTTTGACCAAGATTTGACAAATTCATTGAACTTTGTTAAAATAAATTTATAAAATACGTGAGGTGAAGTTACATGAATAATTAAGCTACTTATTAGTCGTTCTTAAAACTTGTTGAAAATCAATTATTTGATAATTTAGTCTTTTTGTTTACTTTTAGTACTTGCTCCAACAGTCTAGGAATAGACTGTTGGAGGTCGGAAATAGAGCGAATGATGTTCGCACCAAAAGCTGCAGGCTGCTTGTACAGGCGAGTAACTGTACAAAGTACGGCAAAGCGAGTTCAAACAATCCAGTGGAGTGTTTGAAGTTGGAAATAAGGAAACGATGTTTCCTCTTACGTCTAAGTAATAAAAGATAAACTAAATGACTACGCAAGGGATAAGACTGCTCATAAGGGCTTACTATTCGTGTGACTTTTCCATAGGGAAAGGTCATGTTTTGCATGGCTTTTTTCTGTGTTCATTGAGTAGAATAGGGGCCCTTTTTGTGAAGAAAAGAGGTCTATATGGAATTAATGAAATGTATTCAATTAGAGAAGGAATTTGCGGGACGTAGTTTGTTTACAATCCAGCAGTTGAGCCTTCAAGCTGGTCAAAAGGTTGGTTTGGTTGGAAATAATGGTGTTGGCAAGTCTACTTTTTTGAAAATCTTACTAGGACTGGATAGGGATTTTGCTGGTCAGATTGAGGTAAAAACAGACTGGGCCTATGTACCCCAGTTACAGGAAAGGAGCTCGCTTTCAGGTGGGGAACAAGTTTGGAAGTCTATTCAAGAGGCTTTTGCCCAAAGACCGCAGTTGTTAATTATGGATGAACCGACAGCTAACCTAGACTATGAACACCAGGAAAAGCTGATCAAACAAATCAAACGCTATCGTGGCAGTCTACTGGTTGTCAGTCATGATCGGCATTTTCTCAATCAAATAGCCAGTCACATTTGGCATTTGGAAGAAGGAACTATTCAGGTTTATCCTGGGAATTACGAGGCATTTGTAGAAAGTCGCCGAGCTAAGCGAGAAGGTCAGCAGGAGGCCTATGAAGCCTATCAGAAAAAAGTCGCTCAACTAAAAAGAGCCCAGCAAGAGCGTCAGGAAAAGGCTCAGAAGATGGGGAAGAAAAAGAAAGGCATTTCTTCATCAGAGTGGAAGGTTAATGCCATGATGGGTTCCTATGACAGTCAAGCCAAGTCTATGGCCAAGACTGCCAAGCATTTGGAAAAACGGATGGAGCGTTTGGAAAAGGTTGAACAACCTAGAAAGGAAACGTGGGTAAAGATGGAAGCGAAAGGTGCCTTGGATACTGGTCTTCACAGTCTCTTTCGCTTGCAGGATGGACAGCTGTGGATTGGGGAAAAGTATTTATTTGATTTTCCTCAGCTTGGTATGACTTTTGGGGATAAACTAGCTTTGGTTGGGTCAAATGGCTGTGGAAAAACAAGTTTTGTTCGGAAATTGATTTCAAAAGAATTAGAAGGCTATTACAATCCAAAATTAAAAATTGCTTATTTCTCCCAAGATTTGACAAGTCTCAATGAAGAAGAAACAGCCTTTGTGAATGCTAGCTCGACATCGCTTCAAGATAAGGTAACGGTTCTCAATTTATTGGGCATGTTGGGACTTTCTTACGATAAGGCCCAGCAGAAGGTAGCAAATCTGTCTGGTGGTGAACGTGTTCGGCTTTCCTTGGCCAAGGTCTTGTTATCGGATGCCAATTTTTTGATAGTAGATGAGCCTACAAACTATTTGGACATTACAGCCATCGAAGCTCTGGAGAAATTTTTGCAGGAATACCAGGGAAGTGTCCTCTTGATTTCCCATGATCAGCGGTTTGTTGAGAGTGTTGTGCACAGAAAATGGTTGGTTGAGAATTGTCAACTCCTTAACATTTTGTAAAGAAAATATTATTTGAAACGACAGTTGGTTCTCAAAAATATTTTTCGCCTGTGGTATAATAAGAAGGATATTTCTAGAATGAGGTCGGTGAATTGAAAAAAAGACAGGAACATTTGGTGGAGAATAATGGGAATTTTATTGCCATCCGTCTAAATATTTTATTTTCTATCGTTATTTTCTTATTTTTGGTCTTGATTTTGCGTTTGGCAGACATGCAGATTGTCAATCATGATTTTTATAGCAATAAGTTATCAACTGCTAGCCAAAAAATTATCAGCAATGGATCGGTTCGTGGGCAGATTTATGATGCGCAAGGTAAGCCGCTTGTGGAAAATCAGATTCAACAGGTCGTTTCCTTTACCCGTTCCAATAAGATGTCAGCCCAGGAAATGAAGGAAGTAGCAAATAAGCTCTTGCAATGGGTCAAGGTGTCTGATGTTTCGGTAACGGAACGGGACAAGGCAGATTATTATTTGGCAGATACAGAGGTCTATAAGCAGGTTGTAGAGAAGCTGCCAAAAGATAAACTCTATGATTCGGATGGCAATTATCTGGAAGAAGCAACTATCTATGCCAATGCTGTTGAAAGTTTGTCTGAAGATGTGTTGAATTATTCGGAACAGGAAAATCAGGCCATAGAACTATTTAAGCAAATGAATGGTGCTGCTTACTTCGCAACAGTAAACCTGGTAACAGACTCCTTGTCCGCAGAGCAGGTGGCTCATATTGTTGCCAACGAATCTCAACTGCCTGGTATTTCTACGACCAATAACTGGCAGCGGAATATCCTACCGACCTCCTTGAGTTCGGTTATTGGAACGGTAACAAGTGAACAGGCAGGTTTGCCAGCCGAAGATGCAGAGTATTATTTGTCTAAAGGCTATTCGCCAAATGACCGAGTGGGAACTGCCTACCTCGAAAAGCAGTATGAAGAAGTCCTACAAGGACAACGTGAGAAAAAGGAAATCAATCTGGACCGAAATGGTAATGTGGAGAGTATTAAGACCATCCAAGAGGGTCAGCAAGGAAACAATATTAAACTAACCATTGATTTGGCCTTTCAAGATGGTGTCAATGCCATTTTGAAAAAATATTTTGAAAGCGAACTGTCTACAGGAAGTGCTCTTTATTCAGAAGGTGTTTATGCCGTAGCGCTGGAGCCAAGTACAGGTGCAGTCTTGGCCATGTCTGGCTACAGCCATGAAAAAGGGACGACTACGATTACTGAAGATGCTCTTGGCACCATCACAAGTGTTTTCACACCAGGTTCTATTGTCAAGGGTGCAACTATTTCATCTGGTTGGGAGAATGGCATTATCTCAGGAAATCAGGTATTATTAGATGAACCGATTTATTTTGCAGGTTCAGCACCAATTACATCTTGGTGGGCCTATGGTAGTTTTAATATTGATGCGACAGAGGCTCTGGAATATTCTTCTAACGTCTACATGGTTAAGATTGCTTTGGGACTACTTGGTCAGACCTACTCAGCTAACATGTATTTGAATGATGGCGATACATTGACAAATGCCATGACTAAGCTTCGTTCGACTTTTGCAGAGTATGGTTTAGGTGCGTCAACAGGAATTGACTTACCACTTGAATCAACAGGTTTCTTACCAGAAGAATATTCCACCGCAAACTTTATTATGAATGCATTTGGACAGTTTGATAACTATACACCGATGCAGATGGCTCAATATGTAGCGACAGTAGCAAATAATGGAAAAAGGATTTCTCCTCATCTTGTAGAAGGTATCTATGGAAATAATCCCCAAGGTGGATTGGGAGATTTGATTGAAACAGTTTCTGGTAAAGAGATGAATCAAGTCAATATTTCAGCTGATGAAATGGCTCTCCTTCGTCAAGGATTTTATCAACTTGTAAATGGTGGAGGACGATTTAATACAGGTAGTGCTATCGGTCGTGGTGCGGCCGTGACCATCAGTGCCAAGACTGGTACTGCCGAAACTTATACTACAACTCCTTCAGGTGAAGTAGTAACTGCAGTAAATACCAACGTTGTTGCCTATGCACCTAGTGATAATCCACAAATCGCAGTTGCAGTCGTACTTCCAAACTTGACTAACGAAAATTCTACAACAAAAGCAATTACAACAGAAATCATTAATTTATACAATTCACTTTACCCAATGAACTAAGGAGAATTATGCTATATCCTACACCCATTGCCAAGTTGATTGACAGTTACTCCAAATTACCAGGAATCGGTATTAAGACAGCTACGCGGCTGGCCTTCTATACCATTGGTATGGAAGATGATGTGGTCAATGAATTTGCAAAAAATCTCTTGGCTGCCAAGAGGGATTTGACCTATTGTTCGGTTTGTGGCAATCTGACAGACCAGGACCCTTGCGGTATTTGTCAAGATAGCAGTCGTGACCAGTCGACTATTTTAATTGTAGAAGACAGTCGAGATGTGACAGCCTTGGAAAATATCCAAGAATACCACGGTCTTTACCATGTCTTGCATGGCTTGATTTCCCCGATGAATGGTATTGGACCAGACGATATTAACTTAAAGACCTTGCTAACTCGTCTGATGGAAAACGAAGTGACAGAAGTCATTGTTGCGACAAATGCAACAGCAGATGGTGAAGCGACATCCATGTACATCTCACGTGTCCTAAAGCCAGCGGGAATCAAGGTTACTCGCTTGGCACGAGGATTGGCAGTCGGAAGTGACATTGAATACGCAGATGAAGTCACCCTCCTTCGTGCCATTGAGAACAGGACAGAATTGTAGTTTTTATCCATTAGAGAAGGCTTCAAACTCAAAATTATGCTATACTAAGTGTAGATTATCTAATTAGAAGAGGAATGTATATGTCAAAAGAAACCTTGATTTTACTCTATGGTGGTCGTTCAGCAGAACGTGAAGTATCTGTATTGTCTGCTGAAAGTGTGATGCGCGCCATCAATTATGATAAATTTTTTGTAAAAACTTACTTTATCACTCAAACTGGTGATTTCATCAAGACGCAGGAATTTTCTCAAACACCATCTGCTGATGAAAAACTGATGACCAATGCGACTATTGTTGTAGACCAACAAGTGCGTCCAAGTGATATTTACGAAGAAAATGCCGTTGTTTTCCCTGTCCTTCACGGACCAATGGGAGAAGATGGCTCTATCCAAGGCTTCTTGGAAGTCCTTCGTATGCCCTATGTTGGCACCAATATCTTGTCTTCCAGCGTTGCTATGGACAAAATCACTACTAAGCGTGTTCTTGAATCAGCAGGAATCTCCCAAGTACCTTATGTGGCAGTTATCGAGGGTGAAAATATCGATGATAAGATTGCAGAGATTGAAGGAAAATTGACCTATCCAGTCTTTGTTAAACCAGCCAACATGGGCTCCAGCGTTGGTATCTCCAAGGCAGAAGACTTGGCAGGCTTGCAGGCGGCGCTTGATGTGGCCTTCAAGTATGACAGCCGTGTTCTTGTTGAGCAAGGGGTTAACGCGCGTGAGATTGAGGTTGGTCTTTTGGGAAATGCTGACGTGAAAACGACACTTCCTGGCGAAGTAGTCAAAGACGTTGCTTTTTATGACTACGATGCCAAATACATCGACAACAAGATTACTATGGAAATCCCAGCTAAGATTGATGAGTCTATCATGGATACCATGCGGGACAATGCTGCCAAGGCCTTTCGTGCTATCGGTGGTTGTGGTCTATCTCGCTGTGATTTCTTCTTAACAGAAGAGGGCGATATCTTCCTCAACGAGCTTAACACTATGCCAGGCTTTACCCAGTGGTCTATGTACCCACTTCTTTGGGACAACATGGGACTGGCTTACCCAGACCTGATTGAAGAGTTAGTCAGCTTGGCTAAGGAAATGTTTGAAAAACGCGAAAGCCACCTCATTTAACTATTGTCAAGAGGCTGGGCAGAAAGTCCAGCCTCGCTTCTCAGAGTTCGTGTCAACATCTCAGCGCAGTGGTTGATTGGCAGATTTGTTCGTGTTTCACACTCCAAATCTGACCATTACGACTGATGCGAACAGAGTTCGCTTCATTTCCAACCTCCAACAGTCACTACTCTGACTGTTGGAGCTATGCGGGGTGGGAGTGAAACAGTCTGGGGATAGACTGTTTCAGCTCAACAACTGGAAATAAGGACTTGTTGACGAACTCTTTTTAGACTGGTCGAGTTCTTTCCCACTCCCTTTTTTCTTGCAAAGGTTTGCAAAAAGGAATAGAATGGGGACAAGTATCTGGAGGTGTTTATGTATCAAACGACAGTAAAAGGAGAAGGTCTATTTCAGGCCCTTTCTCAAGGCTACGGGGACCCCGTTCGTACTTTTGGTGTGACTGATAAGGGAGAAACGCCTGTTAGTCTAGTTAATATCGGCTTGGCTGCCTGTGTGACCATGTGTGTGCAGGGCTATTATGCCAGCCAAGAGGGCAATAAAACTATGCCTGTTCAAGTAGCTTGTCAGTTGGAAGACAGAAAATTTGATCTGAAAATTGCCTTGGCTGAGCAGGTTTCAGCCGAAAAGCAGGCAGCAATCTTGGCCTATGTGGACCAAAAGTGTAGGGTTAAAGCCCTCTTGCGTGATGATATCAGCTACCACATCGCGTTTGATCTGTTAGATGAGGCTGAACTTTCATCCACACGAGCTAAAAAGTGATATAATAGAGAGAGCGAAAGCTCTTTTTTAGTTTATCGTCATTTAGTTTATCTTTTATTACGTCGACGAATGAGGAAACTTTGTTTCCTTATTTCCAACTTCAAACACTCCACTGGAGTGTTTGAACTCGCCTTGCCTGATTGAAACAGTCTGGGGGACTGTTTCAAGTCAATGCCTAGAAATTAGAAAGCATTGAGTTATGCCTGCGGCTGTTGGTGCGAACTTTGTTCGCTTTATTTCCAACCTCCAACTATCTCCCAGATAGTTGGAGCGAGTACTAAAAGTAAACTAAAAGACTATATTGGAGAAAATAATGAAATTAACCCTACACGAAGTCGCTCAGGTCTTGGGCGCAAAAAATGATAGTAGTCTTTATCCTGATACAGCACTCAACAAGGTCGAGTTCGATAGCCGACTCGTCACAACTGGTGACCTTTTTGTTCCCCTCAAGGGTGCGCGTGACGGTCATGACTTTATTCCTGTTGCTTTTGAAAATGGCTGCGCAGTAACCCTTTCGGAAGTCAGCCTTGATGTTCCCCACATTCTAGTAGATGACTGCTTGGCTGCGCTTCAACAATTAGCGGCCTACTACCTAGAGAAAACAGGGGTAGAAGTCATTGCCGTGACAGGTTCAAACGGTAAAACGACCACCAAGGACATGATTCACGATGTTCTAGCGACGACTTACAAGACTTACAAGACCCAAGGCAACTACAACAACGAAATCGGTCTGCCATACACCGTCCTCCATATGCCTGACGATACAGAAAAACTGGTCTTGGAAATGGGGCAGGACCACTTGGGCGATATTCACCTCTTGTCTGAAATTGCTAAACCAAGCCTATCAGTTGTTACCCTTTTTGGAGAAGCCCACCTGGAATTTTTCGGCTCACGAGAAGAGATTGCCAAGGGAAAATTACAGATTGCAGATGGAATGGAGCCAGGTAGTAAACTCTTGATCCCGGCAGATCCAATTGCGGATAAGCTCTTACCTAGCCATGTAGAACTCATTCGCTTCGGTGAGCAGGCTGATTTGCAGGTGACCAGTCTGGTTGAGAGCAAGGACAGCCTGACTTTCACCGTCAATTTTATGGACGGCGATATTTTCCTGCCTGTAACAGGCAAGTACAATGCCACCAATGCCATGGTAGCAAGCTATGTGGGCAAGACCTTGGGTGTGTCTGATGAGGCCATCACCTCAGCCCTAGCCAGTCTTAACTTGACCCGCAACCGCACCGAGTGGAAAAAGGCAGCTAACGGAGCCGATATTCTTAGTGATGTCTACAACGCTAACCCAACGGCCATGCGATTGATTTTGGAAACTTTTTCTAGTATTCCCGCAAACGACGGCGGCAAGAAAATCGCGGTTTTGGCAGATATGAAAGAACTGGGCAGCCAGTCGGTTGATCTTCATAATCAGATGATTTTGAGCCTGTCGCCTGATGTGCTAGACACCGTCATTTTTTACGGTCAGGACATTGAAGGTCTGGCCCAGCTGGCTAGTCAGATATTTCCGATTGGAAAAGTCTATTTCTTTAGGAAAAATGCAGAGCAGGACCAATTTGAAGAACTGGTTAAACAGGTTAGGGAGTGTCTAGGAAAAGACGACCAAATCCTCTTCAAAGGCTCCAACTCCATGAATCTTGGCAAAGTGGTGGAAGCATTAGAAAAATAGTAAGAATAGGATTGAATTTCTTTTGCAAAAATGCGGAGAAGTTCAATCATTTTTATTTGTTCAAGACCTTGAAAAGTATGTATATATTTTATAAAATATATAATAACAATATACAAAAAGAGGTTGAGATGAAGGATTCAAATTTACAAGCGATAGTCATTTCCTTGAGTCTAGCTAATAATTGGGAAGAAGCTAGGCAGGAATGGACAAGGGTAAAGCTAGAAAAAATTGATAAGGTCATGGAAAGCAAGTGTTTATGTGGTAAGGCTCACTTGCAGAAAGTCTATTCTGTTTCTCGTACAGATCTTAGTAATATAAAGCTATCACCAATTGGATCCTCTTGTATCAAAAAATTTCAAAATAAGGAACTGACAAAGAGTTTGAAGAAGGCAGAGCGAGAATATCGTTTGCGGTCCAACTCTGACTTTTCAAGCCTCAAAGAAATAATGGACTTGGATAGTTTAGATGAATACTATCAGAAGGGCTATTTTAAGGCAGATAGGGGCAATCGCTATAATCCTTGGAATGATTACCAGCTATTTAAACTGGCCTTGAGTGGAAAACAATCGGAACGACAGCTTGCCTTTCATAAGATGGAGCGTATCCTCTATGTGGTTAATGATTATTTACGACCTGAATTGAATCAAGTTTTTGATGTAGAAGTCTATTTAAAAAAGCTTAGAAGGTGGAAACTGCACGAGCGAGTTGCTGCTGCATTGCGTAAAAATGCCCTTGAACGAGAGAAATTGCTAGCTAAGAGGGAAAGAGAGGCAGAGCGTGAGCGACAAAGACAACTTGACTTGAAGAGATGGGCTCAGAAAAAGCAGGATTTACTAGCCTGGCTAGATGGACAATTCGATGAAGAGTCAATTGCTTTGAAGAACTCGCTTGATTCCCAAACGGAAGATAGAGAAATCTGTCATAAAATAGAAGACCATCAAAAATTTCTTGAACGAAAAGAAGCACAGGAAAGATTGGCTATCGCGGAACTCGAGCGAAAACAGGCTCGTGTGAAGAGTTTGTGTGATTGGCTCCATTCGCAGAATCGACTGGATGACCTGAAAACAGTTCAGACTATTGAAAGCCTCGATAATCAACTGTTCATGCTTGAAAAGTGGCATTCAGACTATGTACATCATCGTCGGATGGAACAACGACAACAAGATGAGTTGTTATGTGTTGTTTTAGAATTGAGAAGACAGGTGAAAAAATATTATCCCTATACTGAACGAGCTAAGAAATGTATTGAATTTGTGGATAGTTTGGATGGTTTGCAAGAGCAGCGTGATTGGTTGCAACGATTTCTGAAATTGATGAAGAAAAGTGGTTTTTAAAATGTGTAGTCTGTTGTTGCAAGTTTTAAATTGAGTGATATTCAATTTTCTTGGTTAACCTTGTAAACATTTATACAATTTGATATACTATATTTGATTTGAATGGTTAGAAAGGATTTAGGGGGAGAAAGTATGAATGATTTTTTTACTAATCAAGTTTCGCATGGCCCGCATCTAGGGTTATTTACTCACCTTGGCTTGTTGCTACCGCTTTTTATCTTGCTTTACTTGACCACGCGATATTATACTAAAACTTGGTTTAATCGTTTGTTTTGGACAATTTTACTTTTTCAAGTGGTTAGTCTATATACTTGGTATATTTGGTCCGATTGGTCCCTTTCTGAAAGTTTACCCTTTTATCATTGTCGACTAGCCATATTATTTTCACTGTTTGCTAGGAAGGGAGATTTGAAACTCTACTTTTCCTATCTTGGTCTCATTGGTTCCTTGGTGGCTTTTATTTACCCGGTCTTCGATCCCTTTCCTTTTCCACATCTGACCTTCTTTACCTTTGTGGTTGGTCATTATGCTTTAGCAGTGTTGTGTTTGTCTTATATTTTGACAGAGGGACATCAATTCAGTCTTTCAAGACGGGAGCGTTTGTCACTGACAGTCATGCTTCATCTGGTCATGCTTTTTGTTAATTGGTTGACAAAAGGTAATTATGGTTATTTGACTCGCTTACCCATAGTCAATAGCCAAGGGACTTGGTTCAATTTTGTCCTACTTTCACTAATAATATCATGTTTAATTAGTTCTGTTCAGGTAGGGTTCCAATTATATTGGAAAAAGAAATTAGTCTATCTACTCCAAGATTGATTTTCCAAGCGTTTGAAAAATTCCCGTGTTTCCGATATAATAAGAGAGTTGCAGTAGTCACTCTCTTTTTCTTTTGTCTCATTTTATGATAGGAAAAAGTTGAAGTCAGCTCTGCTATGGACCAAAGAAAAAGGAATAAACATCATGTCACTACAAGAAGAAATCAAGAAACGCCGCACCTTTGCGATCATCTCTCACCCGGACGCGGGTAAGACCACAATTACTGAGCAGTTGCTCTACTTTGGTGGTGAAATTCGTGAGGCAGGGACGGTCAAGGGGAAAAAGACTGGTAACTTTGCTAAGTCTGACTGGATGGATATCGAGAAACAGCGTGGTATCTCTGTTACCTCATCTGTTATGCAGTTTGACTATGCGGGCAAGCGTGTTAACATTTTGGATACGCCAGGACACGAGGACTTCTCTGAGGATACCTATCGGACCTTGATGGCGGTGGATGCGGCTGTCATGGTAGTGGACTCTGCCAAAGGTATCGAGGCCCAAACCAAAAAACTCTTTGAGGTTGTTAAGCACCGCAACATTCCTGTTTTTACCTTTATCAACAAGTTGGACCGTGACGGTCGTGAGCCGCTTGATTTATTGCAGGAGTTGGAAGAAGTCTTGGGTATTGCCAGCTATCCGATGAACTGGCCGATTGGTATGGGGAAATCTTTTGAGGGACTTTATGACCTCCATAACAAACGCTTGGAACTCTACCGTAGCGAGGAGCGTTTTGCAAGCTTGGATGAGGGTGATAAGTTATTTGGCTCTAACCCATTTTATGCTCAAGTTCTGGATGATATTGAGCTTTTGGCGGAAGCTGGGAATGAATTCTCAGAGCAGGCGATTTTGGACGGCGATTTGACACCTGTCTTCTTCGGTTCAGCCCTGACCAACTTTGGTGTGCAGACCTTCCTTGATACCTTCTTGGAATTTGCTCCAGAGCCACATGGTCACAAGACAACGACAGGGGATGTCATTGACCCGCTCAATAAAGATTTTTCAGGCTTTGTCTTCAAAATCCAAGCCAACATGGACCCTCGTCACCGCGACCGCATTGCCTTTGTCCGTGTGGTTTCAGGTGAATTTGAACGCGGTATGGCGGTCAACCTGCCTCGTACAGGAAAGGGAGCCAAGTTGTCAAATGTGACCCAGTTCATGGCCGAGTCCCGTGAGAATGTGGAAAATGCAGTTGCGGGGGACATTATCGGGGTTTATGATACAGGAACCTATCAGGTAGGAGATACCTTGACCGTAGGCAAGAACAAGTTTGAATTCGAACCGCTACCAACCTTTACCCCGGAAATTTTCATGAAAGTGTCTGCTAAAAACGTCATGAAACAAAAATCCTTCCACAAGGGAATTGAGCAATTGGTGCAAGAAGGAGCTATCCAGCTCTACAAGAACTACCAGACTGGCGAGTATATGCTGGGGGCTGTTGGTCAGCTCCAGTTTGAAGTTTTCAAACACCGCATGGAAGGCGAGTACAATGCAGAAGTGGTCATGACCCCAATGGGCAAAAAGACAGTCCGTTGGATCAAGCCAGAAGACCTGGATGAACGCATGTCCTCAAGCCGCAACATCCTAGCCAAAGACCGCTTTGACCAACCCGTCTTCCTCTTTGAAAACGACTTCGCCCTCCGCTGGTTCGCGGATAAGTACCCAGATGTGGAGTTGGAAGAGAAGATGTAACAACAGTCCGGGGGACTGTTGTTAGTTGGAGATAAGAGCCGACAGCAGTCGGCTTACCAATGGCTAAGGTCCAGTGGCCCTTTTCTACTAGTGGGAGATGGGAACTGACGGAAGTCAGTTTACAGCTGTTCAGCTTTGAAAATCAAGTTAAAACTTCGTTAAGTCGCTTCGATGAACCTTAAGTTCAATCTTCAGCTAATCCAATCAATTCTATAAGAAGTCAGGCAGGTCCTGGCTTTTTTCATAAAAATTTGGTTATACTCCGAAAAATGTATTATAATATACTATGATTAAATAAACAGAAATGGATTGGAGGTTTGAACGGTGTTTTACTACCTTAGAAAATGCAAGTTGGCAGTAGTTGCTTATACTGCTGTGTCGGTGGTCTATGCTCTGATTTTAGCAGCAACGGGTTTTATTTATGCGCGTGTTTCGGAAGCGGCCTTATCTGGTGACCAGAAGGCATTTGTGACCAGTTCAGTGATTGCAGTGGTATTCTTTTTATGTGATGGCTATTTTGATTACCTGCCCCGCTGTCTCAAGTTTAAGGCAATCAATCAGATTATGGAAGAGACGCGCAATCAATTAGTGACTGTCTATGCGCGTGAGGACTTAGGAGAGGCAGCAAAAGACAATCAGGCAGATAAGGTCCATGTCTTGGTTCATCATCTGAATATCTTGGAAACTACCTATCTAACGCCGCTCCTGTCCATGGTGACAAGCCTGTTGGTTTTTAGTTTTTCTTTGATTGGGGCTCTCTACCTTCAAGGAACCATGGCTATGATCATGTTGGCGCTCTGCTTTATTCCATTTTTGGCTCCGGTGATAAATAAGGGGATTTTAGCTCGTGCGACAAAGGACAGTCAGGAGGAGAAAAATGCCTATCTTACCTTGTTTAGTGAGTTTGTAGAAGCTCTCTCTTTCATTCGCATCAGCGCCATCACGCCAGTTTTCCAAGAAAAGCTGGCGGCATCCAATCAGGAATACACTAGGCGTGCTAACCGTTTTGCCCAAAAACAATCCCAGACCTATGCGGTTTCCTACAGTTTGAGCAGCGTGGTCTATTCAGGTTCCTGGATTATTGGAGGGATATTTGTTTTTCAAGGTCTGCTGAACATTTCGGATTTGATTGCTATGACAACCCTGATGGGAACTGTGGCAGGTCCTATCCAAACCATGTCAGGCTTGCTGACGGATTATCTTTCTAGTCGGACGGTTGTGGCAGATTTGACCACAATTCTACAGGGAACATCCAAGGAAAATGAAGCCAAAGTGAAACTGACTGAAACCATTGACAGCATCAGCTTGGATGCTATTAGTTTTGAGCAAAATAACCACCGTCTGTTTGATAGGTTTTCCTATCGTTTCCAAGCCAATAAAAAATACGCTATCTTGGGCAAGAGCGGGTGTGGGAAGACGACCTTGCTCCGTCTGCTAATGGGGGTTCAGAAAGCAGATGAGGGACGGATCTTAGTCAATCTTAGGGATCTGGCAGAACTGGATCAGCTTGCCCTCTTTCGGAAAATTTACTACCTACCGCAGAAAACCAATCTATTTACAGCTAGCATCGGGGATAATTTGACCTTGTTTGCGCCTTTAGATGAGAATAAAGCAATGGGTTGCTTGCGGCAAGTTGGTTTAGAGGACTGGTTCTATCGGCAGGGAGATGGATTTGCTACTCTCTTGACCTCTTCTCAGCAATTATCAGGTGGGGAAGAGAGACGGTTTGATTTGGCGCGTGCCCTTTACCGTGATGCAGAGGTCTTTTTATTTGATGAACCTACAACAGGCTTAGATTCTCAAAGCGAACAATTGATTGCAGATAGTCTCGAGAAAATAAGGGACAAACTGGTGATTGTTGTGACACACTCTCAGGAGGAAAGTTTTTTAGCCCTCTTTGATGAGCAGGTTCATCTATCAGTTTGACAGCAGCAAAAACTCTTCTGGGGTTTTTGCTTTTTTTATTCCACATTTTTCGGTAAAATAAGGAAAAACAAAAAAGGAGTAAACACATGGGTTTGTTTTCAGGTTTGATGGGCAATGCCTCGCAGATGAATAATGATAAGGTAGAGCAGGATTTGGCAGATATCCTTTTGGATGCTGAACAGGTGGAGATGGCCTTTAGCTTGGTTCGTGACTTGATTGTCTTTACTGAGTATCGTTTGATCTTGGTGGACAAGCAAGGAATGTCTGGTAAGAAGGTTTCATATAAGTCTATTCCCTATCGTTCGATCTCGCGTTTTACGGTCGAAACCTCTGGCCATTTTGACTTGGATGCTGAATTAAAAATTTGGATTTCTTCTGCGGCAGAGCCTGCAGAAACTCTTCAGTTCAAGAGTGACAAGAGTGTTATTGCTATTCAAAAAGCCTTGGCATCCGCTGTTTTGGGGAAATAATCCTAACAATCTCGGTGTAGAATGAGTAGAAAGTGTATCCGCTTTCTACTTTTTTTGATATACTAAATATAGACAAATCCAGTAGGTGTTTTTATGTCAAAGATAGGTTTAAAAGATTGTTTACTGATTGTTATGGGTGGGATTTTGTATGCCCTAGTTTTGAATATGTTGGTCATTCCCCATGAGTTTGGAGAAGGTGGGGTCACAGGGCTTGCCTTACTTTTTTACTACACTCTGGGCATGGAAGCAGGGGTAACAAGTTTTATATTCAATGGCGTTCTCCTTGTTTTGGCCTACCGTTTTTTGAGTAGAGTAAGGGTCTTCTATACTTTTTTGGCAGTGGGTTCTATGTCGGTGACCATGTATGTGACAAGATTTCTACAAGCCCAATGGCTTCCGCTTATTCCCTCTGCTATTTTAGCTGGTCTAGCGACTGGTTTGTCCATGGCCCTGGTTCTTAAAGGAAACGGCTCAACAGCAGGCAGTGACATTGTTGCCCTATTATGTAACAAATATTTTAATTGGAAGATTACAAGGGTTATTTTGATTTTTGATATTCTGGTGGTGACACCCTTGGCTTTTAAAATTGGTTGGACCAAAACGTTTTGGACCCTGGTTATGGTCTTTCTTATCAGTAAATCCTTAGACTTGTGTTTGACCAAATGGAAATAGGATAGAACCTGTATTCACCAGTCAGTACTGGACGGTGAGTATAGGTTTTATTTTTTGAATTGGCTTCTTTCCAAACTTTTTTATTTTTTGGCTTGACACTGTATTGTTTGTATGATACAATTAAGACATCAAAACAAAGATACAAAAGGAGACTTGTATGAATAGAGAGAATGTCTTGTTGCGGATTGAGGGGATGAGTAAGGTCTATGGTCAGCAGGCTGCGGTAGATCAGATATCCTTCGCCATCCAGCGTGGAGAGATTTGTGGTCTGGTTGGGCAAAATGGTGCGGGAAAAACAACTCTGATCCGAATCTTGTCAGGGCTGATTTTTCCCTCGGCTGGTCAGCTGGTCTATCCAAAACCAGTGAAGATGGGGGCTATTATTGAGTCGCCTACTCTGTATCCCAACATGTCTGCCTGGGACAATCTCATGTATGCGGCTCTGCAATTATCCCTGGAAAATCCCAAGGAGCGTATCCAGCAGGTGCTGGACTTGGTTGGTCTGGGGGATGTGGATCGGAAGAAGAAGGTCAAAAATTTTTCGCTTGGGATGCGGCAGCGGATGTCCATTGCCTTGGCGATTATTGATTTTCCAGAGTTTTTGATTTTGGATGAGCCGATCAATGGTTTGGATCCGTCTGGGATCAAGGATGTGCGGGACATTATCTTGCGCTTGCGGGATGAGTACGGAATGACGGTCTTGATTTCTAGTCATATCTTGTCGGAGTTGGAGTTGTTGGCAGATCGTTTTGTCATCATGCACAAGGGCAAGGTCATTCGTGATCTGACCAGGGCTGATTTGGCAGCGGTCGTGGCGAGAAAGCTCTATCTGGATACGGCAGACAATGCAGCTGTGAAGGCTTATTTGGAAGAAAAGGGGCTGGAAGTTAGTTTGGAAGAGGCTGGTTTGGTCTTGGATGCGGATGAACATGTTCAATCTCTTATTGATTTGGTGGGTCAATCAGGGATTGAAATTCTGGAGATTTACCGTCAGGGCCAGCATTTGGAAGAGTATTATTTGAGTTTGTTGAACTAGGAGGAAGTGGAAAATGAATTTGGTGAAAGCAGATTGGTATCGTATTCGTAAGGAAAGATTGTCCTTGGTTAGTCTGGCAATATTGATTATCCTCAGTCTGATTTTGGCTTATAGCAGTAGTCGGGAACTGACTGCTGTTGGGGCTGAGGATATTCTGTCTAACTGGACAAACTTGTTGCCTCTCTTTTTTGTGGCACCAGCCAAGATTTTCTTTGGGGATGATTTCCAGTTTCGGACAGTCAATAATAGTCTGGTACGTACCCAGAACCGTTTGAAGATTTTTACACATAAGTGGTTGTCTAGTGTAGGACTTTGTGTCTTCTATGTCTTATTTGCCTATATGCTGACTGGTTTTGCTCGTCAAATGATGAATGGGGCGGCAGATTACGGGGTTCTTTTAGAAGGTTTTGTTTATCAGTTGCCCTTTTATATTGTGATTGCTAGTTTTTGTACAATCTTGTTTGTCATTTTTCCAAAAATCTATCAAGCATACATGGTCTATATTTTGATTGCCTTCTTGTTTGATCAGTTGTTCATGATGGCGACAGGCATTCTTCTTAAAACGGATTTTTTTGCGGACTTTATGATGTTTTCACAATTATCTGTAGCGGCTGACTTGGAGAACTTGCTCTCTTGGCCATCAATCTTGGCACGGGTCTTTAGTTTGGGCTACTTCATCTGCGGTGCTCTGCTATTTTCAAAAAAGGAATTGAAGTAAGAATAGGCAATCTCGAGAGAGGTTGCTTTTTGTGAAAACGTATTATTTTGATTTCCAAGGTAAATCCTCACCTTAATGCTGAGAATGTGTTATACTAGGTAAGTTGCAAGTCTGATACTGGTTTACTCTGCGAAAATCAAAGCCATCCGTTGTCAACTCGTCTTGGTGAGTGAAAAGCTCCAGTGGAACTTTTCAGCCTGTTACCTACAAACAAGGAAGTAACTGTGTTCTACCTTCGACTAATTGTCACGAACAATGTTCGTAGGATTTCCCACCTCCAATAGTCACTACTCTGACTGTTGTGACACGAACAATGTTCGTAGGATTTCCCACCTCCAACAGTCTATTCCTAGACTGTTGTGACACGAACAATGTTCGTAGGATTTCCCACCTCCAACAGTCTATTCCTAGACTGTTGTGACACGAACAATGTTCGTGGGATTTCCCACCTCCAACAGTCTATTCCTAGACTGTTGGAGCTAGGCTAATTTTGATTTTCATTGAGTAGTAGTTCGCTGCCAGTGGAAATAGTTGTTACAAAAAAAGTGAGATAAGGTAGCTTCGCACTGCCTTTTAGAAAAGAGAATACATTGAAATTTACAGATCTACAGTTGTCCGAAGACATTTTGCTTGCCGTTGAGAAGGCTGGTTTTGAAACGCCGTCACCTATCCAGGAGCAGACCATTCCGCTTGCTCTGGAAGGAAAAGATGTGATTGGTCAAGCCCAGACGGGTACAGGGAAAACTGCAGCCTTTGGTCTGCCAACCCTCAATAAAATTGACACCAACAATCAAGCAGTTCAAGCCCTGATTATTGCCCCAACACGTGAGTTGGCGGTGCAGAGTCAGGAAGAACTCTTCAAATTTGGTCGTGAAAAGGGTGTGAAAGTCCGCTCTGTTTACGGTGGCTCAAGCATTGAAAAACAAATCAAGGCCCTTCGCTCAGGTGCCCACATCGTTGTAGGTACACCTGGTCGTCTCTTGGACTTGATTAAGAGAAAAGCCCTCAAGCTTGACGGTGTTGAAACCCTCATTCTTGATGAAGCGGATGAAATGCTCAACATGGGCTTCTTGGACGATATTGAAGCGATCATCGAACGTGTGCCAGAAAGTCGCCAAACTCTACTATTTTCTGCGACTATGCCAGAGCCAATCAAGCGCATCGGTGTCAAGTTCATGAAAGAGCCTGAGCACGTTAAGATTGCGGCTAAGGAATTGACCAATGTGAACGTGGACCAATACTATATCCGTGTCAAAGAAAATGAAAAATTCGACACCATGACACGCCTTATGGATGTTGACCAGCCTGAATTATCTATCGTCTTCGGTCGTACTAAGCGTCGTGTTGATGAATTAACTCGTGGTTTGAAACTGCGTGGCTTCCGTGCAGAGGGTATTCACGGAGATTTGGATCAGAATAAGCGCCTTCGTGTCATCCGTGATTTTAAAAATGACCAGATTGATGTCCTTGTTGCGACGGACGTTGCGGCGCGTGGATTGGATATTTCAGGTGTAACCCACGTTTATAACTACGATATTCCACAGGATCCAGAAAGCTATGTTCACCGTATCGGTCGTACAGGTCGTGCAGGTCAATCAGGTCAATCTATTACCTTTGTTTCACCAAACGAGATGGGCTATTTGGCAATCATCGAAGATTTGACCAAGAAACGTATGAAAGGTCTCAAGCCAGCAACGGCTCAGGAAGCATTTGAAGCTAAGAAGAAAGTTGCCCTGAAGAAGATTGAGCGCGAAATGGCGGATGAAACCATCCGTAGCAATTTCGATAAGTTCAAGAAAGATGCTATTCAGTTGGCGGCTGAATTTACTCCTGAAGAATTGGCACTTTATGTCTTGACCTTGACAGTTCAAGATCCGGATAGCTTGCCAGAAGTGGAAATTGCACGTGAAAAACCACTGCCATTCAAGTTTGCTCCTGGACAAGCCAAGGGTAAAGGTGGACGTGGAGGTCGCGACCGTGATCGTGGTGGCCGTCGTGACGGTGACCGCAACCGAGACCGTGGAGGACGCCGTGTTGATCGTAACGACCGCAGCCGTCGTGATGACAAGTTCAAGCGCGACAACCGCCGTCAAGACAATAAGAAACCACACCAACGCACGTCAAGTGAAAAGAAAACAGGCTTTGTTATTCGAAATAAAGGTGAGAGATAATAAAATGCTATAGTAACAGAACGAGTATTTCCTATGGAAGTGCTCGTTTTTTCGTTCGTACATATTATGTCATGCAATTTTGTGAATTACGTATCAAACTCTTTTTTTGAAAGAAAACTATACATATCTCTAAATAATTAAGCATTTATAAAAAAGTTTCTCAATGATTGTAAATCCTCAAATAGCAGGGATGATATTTGCATTATTAAATTTAGTATAAGGCGTAAATTGTTTTCTTTGACATATATATATATATTCAACCTATAAGTACAGCTTATAATGGTATTAAACTTTTTAATAATAGCATATAATTACTTGAAAAAAAGAACAGGTAGTGGTAGTATGTAAACGTAAACAATAATTTGTTATACTAACATGTTGTACAGTGTGAAAGGAGGCCTTTGATGAAAAAGGTAAGAAAGCTTCTGATTGGTATGTTACGAGATGGTTATAGTTCGATAGCGGATGGAATCGCAAAATAAATTGTAGATTTCGTTGAAGTTCAAGAACATCTTGACACTCTCTTTATATAGTATATACGAGGTGAATAGAAAAGTAGATTTGTTTATTTAAACACGTAAAAATTGTTGAAAACATGAAAAAACTTAAATAAAATACTTGGAAATTGGGGGTAAGGGGAGGGGGTATGCTATTTTAGTAGCCATTTTTAAGGCTATTATGTAGCAGAGCATTGTTTTATGATTCTTGTTCAATATTGTTTCATTTCTATGTTAATTATCTAGGTCAATAAGAATTTTCCCCCCCGAACATACAGTAGTTCTTAACCTAATATACTATTTCATTTCTATGTCAACTATTTAGGTCAATAAGAATTTTTCCCCCCGAAAAATGCAGTAGTTCTTAACCTAATATTAGGAATAAAAATGAGAGTAGGAAAGAGCAATACCATGAACAAGACAAGTAATACAGTGTGTGGAGCATATTGAAGGACGAATGTGTTCTTTTTCTGTTTTAATATGAATTAATTCATGGAGGTTTTTATGCGTAAAGCTAAGAGGAAATCATTTGATTGGTATGGGATGAGACAACACTTCTCAATTCGTAAATTCCATTTTGGTGCAGCAAGTGTGCTTTTAGGGATGTCCCTGATATTAGGAGCAGGTGCAACAGTCATTTCTGCGGAAGAGGCGGCGATAGTTCCACCAGCGCAGGAAGTCGTAGTCGGTGAAGAAGAAAAAGCTACTGAGACGAATGTTACGGATGCTCAAGCGAAAAACGTAACCGCTTTATCGGAAACGGAAGTGGTGCCGGAGGTTGAAAATACTGCAGTTGCTGTTCAAGCTGAATCGTCCCCAGTAGAAGAAGTGCAACCTGTATTGCCACCAGTTGTGGAAGAAACGGTAACTGTTAGACAGGCAGTAATCAGCTACACCGTTCGCTATATCGATGCATCGGAAAATGTTCTTTCATCAGAATCTCTATCTGTTGAGGTAACAACCAGTGATGCCCAAGCTCGTCATCAGGTGTTAGTATCGTCTAATCTACCAGAAGGGTATCGTTTGGTTGCAGGTCAGGCTACTGAACAGACGGTGGATATTGTTGAAGGTGGGGAAAATCTCATCACATTCCGCCTTGAAAAAGTAGAGATGGAGGAGAAAAAGCAGGTTACAGAACCGGCTTCAAGCCAGGAAGTTGCTAAGGCTGAAACCGTTTCTCCAATTGTGGATAAGCCAGCAGAAAAACAGGAACCAGCTGTTGCAGTTAAATCGCTTATTCCAGCTGAAACTACTCATTCTGATACTCAACCATTAGCTGAAGCTTCGAAAGAACTTTCTCAGCCAGTCATTGAGCGTACAGTCAATATTCCTTATAAGGTTGTTCAAACTGATGTGGAAACAGGTGAAGAGAAAAAGCTAGGCCAAGTAGGTTATGTAACTGTCAAGACTACTGATGAGGTGGCTAAGACTGAGGTAACTGTCACTGCTGATAAGCTTCGTTCAGGTTATCGTCTAGCAGATGGACAGGCGAATGTCATAACTAAGGTTGTTGCTGAAAACGAAACCAACATACTTTCCTTTGCTGTAACTCGGAAAAAAGATGAGAAGGATAATCCGCTGACAGAAACGACCGTTGCAGCTAGTGGTAATGCGGAAGGGACAAGTGGTTTTAGGGCTATCGAAAATGCTACAAGACGTGCAAATACTGTATCTTATGTAACGACAGAGTGGATTGTTCCTGATGAGGCTAAAACAGTTGGTGCAAATTTTGACAAGGCAGCTGGTGATGCAAGTGTGACTGCGACAACAACGGTTGTTCCTACTGCCTATAAGACGACTGTACCCGAAGGACGAGAGGTCTTTATGGTCTTAAGCCTAGATTCACAAACAGATCCGAATAAGGCAACGACTTTTAATAAAAAATATAACAAAGACTATTTCTTCCAATTTTCTACAGCTAAAGAAGGAGAAATAAATAAAGTATATGCTGATCTAGTTGATAAGCGTCAAAACAATAAAATTTTAGAATCTATAGAGATTGCTCAAGGTTCTACAGGGAAATTTGCTAGCCTAGCCCAATATGAAGGAACTTCGGGCAACAATTTTAACTATCGTTTCGAATTTACTCCAGATCCAAGTAATTCTACAAGTAAAAACTTAAAAATCAATAACCCTAACGGTGGCAATATCAATACCATCATCTATGATAAGGTAAGTCCAAAATCTGTTGGTACAGAACTGAATATTCACGATGTTTTGGTTCCAGTTCGGACAACACAAGAAACGAAATACGTTGTAAAAGCGACAGATAAGAGAGCCGAAGAAACGCTTGCTACCTTTATTCAAAAAGGAGCATTGACAGGCGATAGCTACACGATTGCAGGTGCCCTAGATTTTGATAAATATGAGCTAATTGCCGAAGATGTTCCGACAGTTCTTAAGGGAGATTTGGCGGCAGATTACAAGGTGGGTGCTAAAACGATTCAAAGTATCATGACGCACAATTTGGTGCGTGTGTTAGAAGTTACCCAAAAAGATGGTACGCATAAAGCACATATTTATTTATTAAATCCAGACGGACCGAATAGATTAACACTAGATAGAAAAACAGAAATTACAGAAGCAGATTTGACTTCTGAAAACTTTATTAAATTCTTTACGTCTGAGGAAATCGTCCCTGGAGCAGTAAATACCTTAGAAGGTAGTCATAGTTATACTTCTAAACATCAGTTTGAGAGTTATAAAACTAAGCCTAAAACTGTTACAAATGTGATAACAGGGGAAACTATAGAGTTCTCTAGAAATGGAAAAAACTTCTCTGAAGGTATGTTTTTTATTCCAGAACACAAAGCTGTAACATTAAAAGGTAAAGATGGTCAACCTTTCGGTTTCGGTGGTGTTCGAATGAGAATGGTCAATGACAATGTAAAAAATGAGCAACATGTGACCTATTATTATGCCGAAAAAGGTAGTGTTATTATTCACTATGTGAATGATAAAGGAGAAACGATCAAGCGTAGTGCTACCCTTGTTGGACATGGGGCAACTGGTGAAGAGTACGATACAAAAAATTATAAGCATTTTAGTGTGTTTACAGGAGAAGGTGATGCGATAGATCAATATTTTCTAATAGGGATTGATCCATCAACCTCTACTCTAAGACCAGTTACCGAAGATCCTAATGAGCTTAGAAGAATTGTAAAAATTGATTCTGAAACAGGTGCTGTCGAGAGAGATACCTTGAAAGAATTGACTTATGTCTATGAAAAAGCAGCAAAAGCATTGATGGAAATTTATTTAAGACCAGTGGATGTTGAAACAGGCGCTGTATCTGGTCCTGATAAATTGGATCATACTATCAGGGAACAAGGAAGAAAAGAAACGATTATTCCAAAACGTATTACTCTTGATATTCTGCAGAACTATATAGATAGAGGATATGAAGTAATTAGCGATGGTTTTTCGAATAAGACAACTTATTACGATAGCATTGAAGATGGAGTTGGAACAGTAGCACCAAGCCAAGTTTATAAAATTGTCTTACGTGAAAGAATTAAGACAGTAACTCCTGATGCTCCAAAAGAACCGAATACTCCGATAGATCCGACTAACCCAACTGGGCCGAAGTATCCAGAAGGAGTACGTGCTACAGATTTGAACGAGAGTGTTAAGCGTACTATCAAATATCAGTATGAGGGTGGAGCAGAGGCTAGACCAACAGTTGAAGAAACACTAACATTTACCCGTACTGCTAAGGTAAATGTAGTGACAGGTGCTCTTGCTTATACCCCATGGACCTCGACTGATGATGATTTTAATGAAGTTGTTTCGCCAACTATTGACGGCTATGAAGCAGATAAGCCAACTGTAGAAGCTGTTCAGGATGTTCCGTATAATGCCCAAGATACTGAGGTTATCGTTACTTATAGAAAAGACGCTCAAAAAGCCACCATCACCTACAAAGATGACAAAGGAAAAACGCTAGGAACTGTCGATGAAGTGACAGGTAAGTCAGGCGAGCCGATTAATTACACCACCACAGCTCGTATTACAGAGCTTACCAACCAAGGCTATGAAGTGGTGACAGACGGCTTCACTAAAGAAGGTGGTCAAGTCTTCGACACAGATAAGGCTACAGACCAACCATTTGAAGTCGTCGTAAGAGAAAAAGTAGTAACCGTCACCCCAGAAGATCCGAAGAATCCAGGTACTGAGGTGGACCCAGATAATCCAGCCGGACCAGAATGGCCAGATGGCTTGAAGGAAAGTGACCTCAACCAAACGGTTACACGAGTTATCAAGTACCAATACGAAGATGGAAGTCAGGCTAAGCCAGATGTTGTTGAAACACTGACCTACAAACGTACCGCGACTGTTAACTTGGTAACTAAAGAAGTGACTTATGGCGACTGGACCTCAACTGATGATGACTTCGACAAGGTAGACACACCAGCAATTGCAGGTTACACACCAGACAAGGCAAGTGTCGAAGCTGTTCAGGATGTTCCGGCAACTGATCCAGACACTGAAGTTATCGTTAGATATGTGAAGGACGCCCAAAAAGCCACCATCACCTACAAAGATGACAAAGGAAAAACGCTAGGAACTGTCGATGAAGTGACAGGTAAGTCAGGCGAGCCAATCAACTACACCACAACAGATCGTATTACAGAGCTTACCAACCAAGGCTATGAAGTGGTGACAGACGGCTTCACTAAAGAAGGTGGACAAGTCTTCGACACAGATAAGGCTACAGACCAACCATTTGAAGTCGTCGTAAGAGAAAAAGTAGTAACCGTCACCCCAGAAGATCCTAAGAATCCAGGTACTGAGGTGGACCC
>NZ_POIZ01000082.1 GCF_002960425.1 Streptococcus suis | reverse complement strand
TGATGATAATGGTAGTACCGATAACCTTGTCTCCCTCACGAACTTCGATTTGTTCTACAAGTGGCGACTTGCCATCCTTACCGTCAACACCGTCTCTACCGTCTTTACCATCACGGATAAAGGTCGTTTCACGACTGCCGTCTGGCTTAACGATAGTAATCGTTTGACCTGAATTGCCGTCTTGGTCAGTTCCTGGGGTCACTGTGACTTCGGCACTCTTACCATCTTTGCCATCGACACCGTTGAGAATGGTTTGACGACTAATTTCTTGACCGTCACCATCTTTGATGATAATGGTAGTACCGATAACCTTGTCTCCCTCACGAACTTCGATTTGTTCTACAAGTGGCGACTTACCATCCTTACCATCCTTACCATCCTTACCATCAACACCGTCTCTACCGTCTTTACCATCACGGATAAAGGTAGTTTCACGACTGCCATCTGGCTTAACGATAGTAATCGTTTGACCTGAATTGCCGTCTTGGTCAGTTCCTGGGGTCA
>NZ_POIZ01000081.1 GCF_002960425.1 Streptococcus suis | reverse complement strand
TTTATCCAACCTCCAAAGGTTCCCCAAACCTTTTTGTAGCGAACTTTGTTCGCCTTATCTCCAACCTCCAAAGGTTCCCCGAACCTTTTTGTAGCGAACTTTGTTCGCCTTATCTCCAACCTCCAAAGGTTCCCCAAACCTTTTTGTAGCGAACTTTGTTCGCCTTATCTCCAACCTCCAAAGGTTCCCCGAACCTTTTTGTAGCGAACTTTGTTCGCCTTATTTCCAACCTCCAAAGGTTCCCCAAACCTTTTTGTAGCGAACTTTGTTCGCCTTATCTCCAACCTCCAAAGGTTCCCCGAACCCTTTTGTAGCGAACTTTGTTCGCCTTATCTCCAACCTCCAAAGGTTCCCCGAACCTTTGGAGCTAGCCTGATTTTGATTTTCATTGAGTATGAACAACAAAAATATCCATGCTATGAAATGATGATATACTCCCCTTATAGTGGACAGTGAAAAAACAAAAATTTTCACTAGAAACTATAAAGGGAGTTTTATTATGTCCAAAAGAAGTCCAAAGTCTGTCTCTGAGAAACTAGA
>NZ_POIZ01000080.1 GCF_002960425.1 Streptococcus suis | reverse complement strand
TATAAGAAGAGTGATGCCAATCCTGAAAACTGGACTTACTTAGAAGATTCTGACCAGTGGATAAAACCAGATGGGGTTGTCTACTCGTTTAAGAATTATTCACGAAGAACGGACAAGTATGGATTTGAGAGAGATATTAAGATTTACGAAGCTGATCCTGTACAAGCTAGTGAAGAGTTAGACCAGTTAGCACGGACAGAGAAAGGAAACCTCAAACAAATTCAGTA
>NZ_POIZ01000008.1 GCF_002960425.1 Streptococcus suis | reverse complement strand
TTGTTTCGTCTTCTTTAATTTTCAAAGGCCTTGTTCACTGCCGCGCTCTCGCGACAACTATCTTAGTTTATCATTTCTTCAACTGTTTGTCAACACTTTTTTGAAACTTTTTTCGTTTCTTTTTTCAGTGTTGTGTCTCAGATTTGACAACTCAATCATTCTATCATCTTCAATCAACCTTGTCAACACTTTTTTGAAATCTTTTTTTCATTTCTTTCTGTCAACACGGTCTCAAAAGACAACTCAATTATTCTATCATCTTCACCAGGTCATGTCAATAGATTTTTCAAACTTTTTATAAAAATAAAAACAGAAAGGTATCTATATTGGCTTTCTCCTATAACTAATGAAATACTGCTGACTATCTTCCTTTTCATTTCCTCTACACTGGTCTACACTTTTCGGATTTCTTATCCTTAGCTCCTCAGTAATGAAAGTTATCTAACAAAATGAATGAAATTTCTAAAGCACATTTTCGGCTGGTGGTTAGCAGATAAATAAAAAAACGAGCAACTCCTAAATGGAATTACTCGTTTTTCTTGAAGACTAGTTTTGTCCAGTCTTTTGCTTCTTATACGCGTTCAACTTTGCCTGATTTAAGAGCACGAGCTGAAGCCCAAACTTTTTTAGGTTTACCATCAATCAAAACAGTAACTTTTTGAAGGTTTGGTTTAACTGCGCGTTTCGTTTGGTTCATAGCGTGTGAACGGTTGTTACCTGATACAGTCTTACGACCAGTAAAATAACATACTTTAGCCATTGTATATTCCTCCTCATTTGATCAAATATATCGGATGTGCTAGCACCACATACCATACTATTCTATCAGAAAAGAATGGACTTGGCAAGAAATATTTTTATTTTTTATTTGCGTTCTTCTTTCTAGCTAGGCTAGAATGATTTCAGATAGTTGATAATTTATTTTACTACTATAGAAGAACTTCATTTTGCTTTAGCAGAAACAGGGCTTAGATACGGACCTGGTTTGCAAAAAAGAACCCAACGTTTGTCAGGTTCTCAGTATTATTCTAGTTACGCTTTGTTTGCTCGAAATCAAAAATTTCTTCGCAGTAATATTAAGCTTTGTTCGCTGAACCGAATACGTCGATACGCTCTTCAACAGATGCTTGGATAGCTTTTACGCCGTCAGCCAAGAATTTACGTGGGTCAAAGAGTTTTTTCTTATCGTATTCTGCTTCGTTTGCTTCATAAGCTGCTGCAAATTTACGAGTTGCGTTTGCAAATGCGATTTGGCACTCAGTGTTAACGTTGACTTTAGCAACACCCAATTTGATTGCTTCTTGAATTTGCTCATCTGGAATACCAGAACCGCCGTGCAATACGATTGGGAAACCTGGTACAGCTTCAGTCAATTTACGCAAGTGGTCAAGATCAAGACCTTCCCAGTTTGCTGGGTATGGACCGTGGATGTTACCGATACCAGCTGCCAAGAAGTCAATACCAGTTGCAACCATTGCTACTGCATCTTCGATTGGAGCCAATTCGCCAGTACCAACGATACCGTCTTCTTCACCACCGATAGTACCTACTTCAGCCTCAACTGAGATACCTTTTGAGTGAGCCAATTCTACAACTTCTTTAGCTTTTGCAAGGTTTTCTTCTACTGGAAGGTGTGAACCGTCAAACATGATAGAAGTGTAACCAACTTCGATACACTCAAGTGCATCTTCGTAGTGACCATGGTCAAGGTGAATAGCAACTGGAACTGTGATGTTCATTGACTCGATCAAGTTAGCAATCAAGTTACGAGCTACTTTGTAACCACCCATGTACTTAGCTGCACCCATAGAAGTTTGGATAAGAACTGGAGCTTGTTTTGCTTCTGCTGCACGCAAGATAGCTTGAGTCCACTCAAGGTTGTTTGTGTTAAATCCACCAACTGCATAACCGTTGTCACGCGCTGCTTGGACAAATTTTTCTGCTGAAACTAATGGCATTTCGATAGCCTCCTAATATTTTTTGAGGTTACACCTCATACTCCTCTATTCTACCATTTTTATTTTGAAAATGCCAGCTGAAACTATAGGGTTTTGAGAAAATTTTCACATAAGTTTCATGATAAAGTGACTTCTCTCCCTTAAATTCACTTACTTCATATCCTCTTAGTTTTTTTATTTTCCAGCGGGACTTGATAATCCTCTGAAGACTTCCAACTTCTATTTATAGAAAATGAGCTTCGAGTTAAAAAATGATGAACAACGATATGCTCAAAAAAGACAAAGCAAAAGGACTAGCCTGAGCTAGTCCACTGATGCGGAGAGTGGGACTTGAACCCACACGATCTAAAGCGATCACAGGATCCTTAGTCCTGCGCGTCTGCCAATTCCGCCATCCCCGCTTAACACAAGAATTAGTATAACACGAGAACAAGGAACTGTCAACACTTTTTTTGAAAAAAATAATTATTTTTTCATTTTTATTTTCGAACCTTGGTTTACAAAGTTATTGTAGCACCCAAACTATTCTAGCCTAATCACTTCATCGTATCTTTCTTTATACATACTACGGTGACTAATATGAAGCAGGGTTTGTCCTTGCTCCGCCAACAAGGCTTGTTCAACAGATTTGAAGGTTTCATCATCCAAGCCAGACAGGGTTTCATCCAAGATTAGAATTGGTTTTCCTAGAAGTAGAACACGAATGATTACTAGCCGTTGTTGCTGACCACCAGAAAGACTGGTCGATTCATCAAATCTTTCATTCATCATGAGGCTGGGCAAAAACTAGCCAATAACTAAAAAACACAGATAGATTCGAGCTGCTTCTGATGAAATCCAGCCGTACTGTCTGTGTTTTTCTTTTTATCTCTATTATCTTGGACTAATTTCTTAGCCAATTTCGTGAGATTCATACTCATTAGGAGGAATCCTATCTCAGTTTCAACCACTTTTTGACCTCTGACATGGACTCTGCGCACGCCAAAAACACCCTTCATCCTACCAAATACAGGTTCGACATCCACCTTGCGTTTGGCATAAATGCGGGCTCCCTCTTTACTTGTCAATTCCTCTTTGACTAAGTTCTTGAAATAGTTCCACGTAGGATTATACTGAATTTGTTTGAGGTTTCCTTTCTCTGTCCGTGCTAACTGGTCTAACTCTTCACTAGCTTGTACAGGATCAGCTTCGTAAATCTTAATATCTCTCTCAAATCCATACTTGTCCGTTCTTCGTGAATAATTCTTAAACGAGTAGACAACCCCATCTGGTTTTATCCACTGGTCAGAATCTTCTAAGTAAGTCCAGTTTTCAGGATTGGCATCACTCTTCTTATA
>NZ_POIZ01000079.1 GCF_002960425.1 Streptococcus suis | reverse complement strand
AATCTTTATGACAAGCTAGTTCAAGAAGGGGTGAATACTGCCTTGTCCAAGGAAGAATGCCTCACTAGCGAGGGACTCAAACAACTCCTACATGAGACAGAACAAGTATTGGATGAGGTGGAAGAAGCTATCTCACAAGAGCCTAAAGTCATTAAAGGTGGATCAGCCAACAGACAGAAACGAAGAAGAATTAAGAAACTAAAGAGAAAGTTGAAAGAGGATTTTCTTGTTCGGAAACAGAAGTACGAACGAGATAAACAGATTCTACAAGAGCGAAATTCCTATTCTAAAACGGATCACGATGCAACATTCATGCGGATGAAAGAAGATCATATGAAGAATGGTCAGCTCAAACCGGGCTACAACCTCCAACTTGGCACAAACAGCCAGTTTGCCTTAGCTTACGGACTGTTTCCGAATCCAACTGACACTCGTACACTCAAGCCTTTTCTTCAATCCATCCAAACCTTAGAACTCTTTCAACACATTGTCGCAGATGCAGGTTATGGAAGTGAAGAAAATTATAGCTTTATCCTTGATGACCTGGAGAAAACACCTCT
>NZ_POIZ01000078.1 GCF_002960425.1 Streptococcus suis | reverse complement strand
ACCGTCTCTACCGTCTTTACCATCACGGATAAAGGTAGTTTCACGACTGCCATCTGGCTTAACGATAGTAATCGTTTGACCTGAATTGCCGTCTTGGTCAGTTCCTGGGGTCACTGTGACTTCTGAATTCTTACCATCGCGACCGTTGAGAATAGTTTGACGACTGATTTCTTGACCGTCACCATCTTTGATGATAATGGTAGTACCGATAACCTTGTCTCCCTCACGAACTTCGATTTGTTCTACAAGTGGCGACTTGCCATCCTTACCGTCAACACCGTCTCTACCGTCTTTACCATCACGGATAAAGGTGGTTTCGCGACTGCCGTCTGGCTTAACAATAGTAATCGTTTGACCTGAATTACCGTCTTGGTCAGTTCCTGGGGTCACTGTGACTTCTGAATTCTTACCATCGCGACCGTTGAGAATAGTTTGACGACTGATTTCTTGACCGTCACCATCTTTGATGATAATGGTAGTACCGATAACCTTGTCTCCCTCACGAACTTCGATTTGTTCTACAAGTGGCGACTTGCCATCCTTACCGTCAACACCGTCTCTACCGTCTTTACCATCA
>NZ_POIZ01000077.1 GCF_002960425.1 Streptococcus suis | reverse complement strand
AGAGGTGTTTTCTCCAGGTCATCAACGATAAAGCTATAATTTTCTTCACTTCCATAACCTGCATCTGCGACAATGTGTTGAAAGAGTTCTAAGGTTTGGATGGATTGAAGAAAGGGCTTGAGTGTACGAGTGTCAGTTGGATTCGGAAACAGTCCGTAAGCTAAGGCAAACTGGCTGTTTGTACCAAGTTGAAGGTTGTAGCCCGGTTTGAGCTGACCATTTTTCATACTCGCTCTTTTATTTCAAGGCTCGTGAAGAAACAGTCTCTCCCCAGACTGTTTCTTCCTCTTTCATCCGCATGAATGTTGCATCATGATCCGTTTTAGAGTAGGAGTTTCGTTCTTGTAAAATCTGTTTATCTCGTTCGTACTTCTGTTTCCGAACAAGACAATCCTCTTTCAACTTTCTCTTGAGTTTCTTAATTCTTCTTCGTTTCTGTCTGTTGGCTGATCCACCTTTAATGACTTTAGGCTCTTGTGAGATAGCTTCTTCCACCTCATCCAATACTTGTTCTGTCTCATGTAGGAGTTGTTTGAGTCCCTCGCTAGTGAGGCATTCTTCCTTGGACAAGGCAGTATTCACCCCTTCTTGAACTAGCTTGTCATAAAGGGC
>NZ_POIZ01000076.1 GCF_002960425.1 Streptococcus suis | reverse complement strand
ACACTTTTTACACTAAACTTTAGTCCAAAATAAAATAATTTCCATATTTGGATTTCGAGACTCAAAATATTTTTCGTCAAATACCTTGATGGACTTGACAAATGGTAGAAAAAACAGTTCGTTCCAAACGATTGCTGCCAGGCCGATGACTAGGATGGTTGGGCATATCAAAAATAGTAAACTCTGTCCCTACCCTTCCTCGCTCATCTCCAAAAAAGAGGTGATACATGGACGAATCTTCTTGATTGACAGTTTTCAAGGTCAATTATAAGCCGAGAATATGATGATAAAAATGATAGGCTTGATGAATATTTCCTACTAAGCTTGAAATGTGATGAATACCTGTATTGTTCATAAGATGACCTCTCTGATAATGATAGACTCATTTTATCACTAATTAGTTATATGTTCGAAGAAAATGCACAAAGAAAACACCCGAATCCATTCGAGTGCTTTCAGGAGTTTACATGAAAAAGATGAGTTTATTATATGACTCATAACTTAAAGAAGGCTGAAGAGGCTGGGCAAAAACTAGCCGCTCACATATAAAAAAACGAGCAATTCCAATTAGGATTTGCTCGTTTTCCATTTCATGCTTTATAATTATAATAACGACAAAACAACTAGAAAGGCATGAAAATGTATAAACAGTATAACACAAATCAGTTAAGTTTGGAATTAAATCTTGCTTGGGATTTACCTGCAACGCATGAGGCTCGTCTGATTAGTCAGTTTGTGGATACTATTCCTTTATCCATTCTATTGGAAGAAACTTCTCATACTGGTCGTCCAGCCTTTCATCCAGCCATGTTGCTCAAAATGACCCTGTTCGCCTATGCTCGCCAGGTATTCTCTGGTCGAAAAATCGTTCAAATGAATGAAGAAGTCATTCCTATGAAATGGCTGAGTCAGGATACCTATGTCTGTTATCGGACCATCAATAGTTTTAGGGCTAGCACACACGCCAACCAGCTCATCAAAACTGCCTTCATCTACTTCAC
>NZ_POIZ01000075.1 GCF_002960425.1 Streptococcus suis | reverse complement strand
TCAGCACCCGCCGCACCCGCGCCTTGGTGTAGCGCTTGGTCGCAACAGCATCCACCAACTCCTCCACGGTCGCTACGCTCCCAATAGCAGAGCGGATACGACTGGCTAGTTCTTCGTTGACCTGAAAGACCTGACTGAGATCTTGGTGGGTCGCAATCTGGTAGCGGAGCAGAGGAAAATAATCATTCCAGCTTACCTTTGTCGCCTCTTCAAAGAGACTGGCAGAGGGCAAGAAATCACGCACCAAGTCCAGCTTGTCAGCACCCTTGCGGATAGCTGTCGCCGAGGCGTAGGACGTTTCCACCTCTTCCGAGTGAAAACCAGCTCCCTGCCGTTGAACAGGGCTGAGCTGAATGCCTGTTCCAGCCACCGCCTTAGCATAAGCCAGAGCCAGAATATGGTTGGGCGTATCACCTGTGAAGGTTAGACCCGCAAATTCCTGCCACATAGCCTGGGTCTTCTGTGGATAAGAGAGATTGTCTGGCAAGTTTTTCACAAAATTTTCCATCTCTTCCGTCTTATCCACATAAATATCCGCAATTTTCTGGTAATCCAGCATTTCTTCCGTACCGAAAACTAGTTTTTCCACACCTAGCCTGTGTAAAATGCTGAT
>NZ_POIZ01000074.1 GCF_002960425.1 Streptococcus suis | reverse complement strand
CACTTGCATGTATTAGGCACGCCGCCAGCGTTCGTCCTGAGCCAGGATCAAACTCTCATAAAAAGTTTTGATTCAAACTCAAGCTATTGCTAGCTTTCCGTTTTATTGTTTTTTTTCGTTATTGACGATTTATCCTAGATAAATCACCCTGCACGTTTGGTTCGTCTTCTTTAATTTTCAAAGGTCTTGTTTGTCGCCGCTCTCTCACGACAACTATCTTAGTTTATCATTTCTTCAACTGCTTGTCAACACTTTTTTGAAACTTTTTTCGTTTCTTTTTTCAGTGTTGTGTCTCAGATTTGACAACTCAATTATTCTATCATCTTCAATCAACCTTGTCAACACTTTTTTGAAATCTTTTTTTCATTTCTTTCTGTCAACGCGGTCTCAAAAGACAACTCAGTTATTCTAATAGTAAAATGAAACAAAACCAGTACATTTATGATTTTATGTATTTATGGCATATTCATTAGATTTTCGTAAAAAAGTTCTCACATACTGTGAGAAAACGGGCAGTATCACCGAAGCATCTGCTATTTTCCAAATTTCACGCAACACCATCTATCAATGGTTAAAATTAAAAGAGAAAACCGGCGAGCTTCGTCACCAAGTAAAAGGAACCAA
>NZ_POIZ01000073.1 GCF_002960425.1 Streptococcus suis | reverse complement strand
TTTTTGATATGAGCCCATGTTTTCTCAATGGGATTATACTCGGACGAGTAAGGAGGCAGAGGTAAAAGTCTATGTCCCTGCTCCTCGCATAAATCTCTTAGCTTACTCATCCTATGAAAACCTGCATTGTCCATAATGATAACAGCTGTTTCATCTAAAGTTGGTAGCAAGACTTTTTTGAACCAAGCTTCGAAAAAGTCACTTGTCAAGGTATCTTTGTATGTCATCGGGGCTATAAGCTCACCATTTATGAGACCTGCAACCAAATATAGCCACTGATATCTTCTTCCAGTAACCCGACCTTTTATCAACTGACCTTTTAAGGAGCGAGCATATTCTCTATAAAAATAGATCTCAAAACCTGTCTCGTCAATATAAACAGGAGTCAGATGGCTTAAGTTACTCAATTCTTTAAGGAACAAATCTACTTTTTCAGGGCCTTGTTCATAGTAGGTACAGCTCTTTTTTTCGAGTATAGCCCATAGCTTTGAGAGCGTAATGAATAGCTGTTGGATGACAGTCAAATTCAGAAGCTATTTCAGTCAAATAAGCATCTGGATGAATTTCAAGATAGTTCTTTAATTTATCTCTATCAACTTTTCTTGGTTTGGTTCCTTTTACTTGGTGACGAAGCTCGCCGGTTTTCTCTTTTAATTTTAACCATTGATAGATGGTGTTGCGTGAAATTTGGAAAATAGCAGATGCTTCGGTGATACTGCC
>NZ_POIZ01000072.1 GCF_002960425.1 Streptococcus suis | reverse complement strand
CGTTTTTATGACAAGCTAGTTCAAGAAGGGGTGAATACTGCCTTGTCCAAGGAAGAATGCCTCACTAGCGAGGGACTCAAACAACTCCTACATGAGACAGAACAAGTATTGGACGAGGTGGAAGAAGCTATCTCACAAGAGCCGAAAGTCATTAAAGGTGGATCAGCCAACAGACAGAAACGAAGAAGAATTAAGAAACTAAAGAGAAAGTTGAAAGAGGATTTTCTTGTTCGGAAACAGAAGTACGAACGAGATAAACAGATTCTACAAGAGCGAAATTCCTATTCTAAAACGGATCACGATGCAACATTCATGCGAATGAAAGAAGATCATATGAAGAATGGTCAGCTCAAGCCTGGTTACAACCTCCAACTTGGCACAAACAGCCAGTTTGCCTTAGCTTACGGACTGTTTCCGAATCCAACTGACACTCGGACACTCAAGCCTTTTCTTCAATCCATCCAAACCCTAGAACTCTTTCAACACATTGTCGCAGATGCAGGTTATGGAAGTGAAGAAAATTATAGCTTTATCCTTGATGACCTGGGGAAAACACCTCTGATTCCCTACGGAACATATCAGAAAGAGCAGAAGAAAAGCTATAAGAAGAGTGATGCCAATCCTGAAAACTGGACTTACTTAGAAGATTCTGACCAGTGGATAAAACCAGATGGGGTTGTCTACTCGTTTAAGAATTATTCACGAAGAACGGAGCAGAATGGTTTTGAGAAAGATATTAAGATTTACGAAGCT
>NZ_POIZ01000071.1 GCF_002960425.1 Streptococcus suis | reverse complement strand
ATGAACAAAAATATAAAATATTCTCAAAACTTTTTAACGAGTGAAAAAGTACTCAACCAAATAATAAAACAATTGAATTTAAAAGAAACCGATACCGTTTACGAAATTGGAACAGGTAAAGGGCATTTAACGACGAAACTGGCTAAAATAAGTAAACAGGTAACGTCTATTGAATTAGACAGTCATCTATTCAACTTATCGTCAGAAAAATTAAAACTGAATACTCGTGTCACTTTAATTCACCAAGATATTCTACAGTTTCAATTCCCTAACAAACAGAGGTATAAAATTGTTGGGAATATTCCTTACCATTTAAGCACACAAATTATTAAAAAAGTGGTTTTTGAAAGCCATGCGTCTGACATCTATCTGATTGTTGAAGAAGGATTCTACAAGCGTACCTTGGATATTCACCGAACACTAGGGTTGCTCTTGCACACTCAAGTCTCGATTCAGCAATTGCTTAAGCTGCCAGCGGAATGCTTTCATCCTAAACCAAAAGTAAACAGTGTCTTAATAAAACTTACCCGCCATACCACAGATGTTCCAGATAAATATTGGAAGCTATATACGTACTTTGTTTCAAAATGGGTCAATCGAGAATATCGTCAACTGTTTACTAAAAATCAGTTTCATCAAGCAATGAAACACGCCAAAGTAAACAATTTAAGTACCGTTACTTATGAGCAAGTATTGTCTATTTTTAATAGTTATCTATTATTTAACGGGAGGAAATAATTCTATGAGTCGCTTTTTTAAATTTGGAAAGTTACACGTTACTAAAGGGAAT
>NZ_POIZ01000070.1 GCF_002960425.1 Streptococcus suis | reverse complement strand
TGAAAATTTTAAAAAACGCATTTTGATTGCTTTGAACATAAAGAAAGAGAGAACGAATTTCGTCCTCTCTAGGTGTTAGCTTTTCATCTACCCACTACAGTTGACAAAGAGCCTCTTTTCCTACGAAAAAACCAGCAGACTCGAGTTTCTGCTGGTTTTAGTTGTATTCTTATGCTACTGTAAGAACTTTACGTCCCTTACGGCGACGAGCTGCTAACACGCGACGGCCGTTTTTAGTTGCCATACGGCTACGGAAACCGTGTTTGCGTGCGCGACGGATTTTACTTGGTTGAAAAGTACGTTTCACGATGAATACCTCCTCTTAGATTCTTGTATTCGTTTAGCCGGCTAGTTTTGATCAGTTACTAAACATACCAAACTATTTTATATAAATTCTGGGGGTTTGTCAAGCTATTCTTTCCTATTTTCAAGCAGATTGAGAAAAAAAGAGGCTCAGCCTCTTTTTAATCATGATTTCCTTCAATATCCACTACAACATAGCGGTTTGGTTCACTACCTTCTGAATAGCTTGTCAAACCGTCCATTTTTGAAATGATGCGGTGGATGATTTTACGCTCACTGCTTGACATAGGGTCTGTGTGATAGGCTTCCTGCTCAGCCAAGACACGTTCTGCCAATTTCTGCGCATAGCCTTGAAGAACTTCTGCACGGTGTTCTACATAATCATTCACATTGATGGTGATGTAGAAATTGCGCTCATAACGATTGTAAAGGAAGTTCTGTGCCAAGAGTTGCAAGGCTTTCAAGACCTTACCATGGTAGCCGATGACACGTCCAGGTTCATTGGTATCCACTTGGATGTTGATGGTGCGACGGCTGTGGCTGGTTTCAATACTTGCTTCCACATCCATATCATCCAAAATTTCTTGGATGTAGGTAGAAACTTCTGCAACAACCTGTTCAATGTCATACTGTGGCTCAATTTTAATATTTAAATCAGCAAATTCATCCTTGGCAACTGGCTCTGAACTAGCAACTTCTTCGTGAGTGGTTGTCTGGCTAACGCCTGCTAATAATTCGTCAGAAAGAATTTCAATACGACCAGTTTCTTCAAGAATGGTTGTCGCTTCTTTTTCATTTTTCAAAATTTGGGCCTTGATCTCATCATCGAGCGTTTGGCCTGATTTTTCAAACTCTTTCACAGCCGCAACAACTTTCCCAAGGTCAATCGTAGCTTCTGAAACACTCTTGACTGGCTCATTGAGTTCATTGATTTCACTTGGAACGCCACGAACTGCTTTTTGGTTGGCTTTGACAACCGTTGTTTCGTTGATAACATCAATATCTACGACAGCTGGTTTTTTACCAAAACCAAAGAAACCTTTTTTCTCACGCGCTACAACGGTGATATGGGCTTTCTTACGGGGAATATTTAGCTCTTCTAAACCATTTTGAATGGCTTCTTCAACATTTGCACCTGTAAATTTCATTTTCTCTCTCCTATTCGTTTCATCCTACTTCTGCTTGCGGGCTTTTTTCTGAGCCCGTCTGATTTTAGCTTGACGCTCTTTTTCAGCATCAATCTTAGCTTGACGCTCTGCTATGATTTTAAAAGGATTATTAAACACCAAGGTTTGAACCACTTGATAGGCGTTGGAAACAGTCCAGTACAAGGCCACACCACTGGCAGCTGTAACAGCAAAGAAGAAAATCAAGACTGGCATGGCATACATCATGGCAGTAACCGCTCCGTTTTTCTCGATAGCTGCTTTATTGGCCAACCATGTACTAAAGAAAGTGAAGGCTGCCGCTAATATGGGCAAAATAAAATAAGGGTCAGGTTCACCAAGATTTACCCAGAGGAACTGTCCAACCTTGAGGGCTTCCTCAGTTGTCAGAGCTTGATAGAGGGCTATCAAAATCGGCATCTGAATCAAGAGCGGCCACATGGACGAGGTCATATTAACACCGTTCTCTTTATAGAGTTTGCGTGTCTCCTCATACAGTTTCTGGCGGGTATCCATATCGTTTCCAGCATACTCTTCTTGCAATTTCTTCAACTGAGGTTGAAGTTCCTGCATTTTACGCGAAGAATTCATTTGAATCTGGAACAAGGGCAATAAGAGGGTCCGAATGATAATCGTGAAGAGAATAATCCCGATACCAATCTGACCGTTGATGGACAAGAATTGAATAATGCTGGCAAACCATTTAATCAATCCGTTCCAAGCGTCCGAAGACTGACTAGAGGCCGTTCCTGTTCCACAAGCGGTTAGCACGAGTAGAGTTGTGGCAAGCAGGCTAGCCCACTTAAGATTCTTTTTCAATCGCAACACCTTCCTGGTATAATTTGGCTAGTTTCAAAACATGGATGAGGTTTTTCTTGATTTCCTGATAGGACAGCTCTTCAACACCCTTCCGAGCGATAATAACAAAGTCATCCGTCACCAACTCTTGCTGGCATTCTATCAAAACATGGCGTAGTCTACGCTTAATACGATTTCTCATGACAGCGTTTCCCAATTTCTTGCTGACAGATAGTCCTACTCGGAAATGAGCCTGGTCCTTTGGCAAGCTGTACACTACAAACTTCCGATTGGCTACATTCTTTCCTTTTGTAAAAATGTCATTAAAATCTCGTTCACGCTTGACACGATAGCTTTTCTTCAAACCGTCACTCCATCTTTCAAAATTATCTCTATTATACCATAAAATTCAAAAAAGCCAATAAACATCCAGTTTAGAGGCCTTTTGAAGCTGATAATTGCTCTTTTGCTTGCTGAATTTGCCAACGAATGGATTCAAAACCAGTTCCACCTAGCGAATTTCTGCGTGAGACGGCTGTTTCCGACTCTAAAGCTGTAAAAATATCCGATCCAATAATCGATGAAATTTCCTGATAACGTTCCAATGGAACATCCTGTAAATAATAGCCTGCCTTGCTACATTCCAAGACCAGTTTTCCAACAATCTCATGCGCTTGGCGGAAGGGCATTCCCTTGTTTGCTAGGTAGTCTGCCAATTCAGTCGCATTTGAAAAATCCTTCTCTGTCGATTGAGCCATTTTTTCCTTATGAACTGTCATAGATTGTAGCATTCCTGCCAAAATATCGATAGATACCAAAATGGTTTCCGCGCTATCAAATATTCCTTCCTTATCTTCCTGCAAATCTTTATTATAGGTCAAAGGCAGGGATTTCATGACTGTCAGTAAACCAACCAAGTTCCCATAAACTCTACCTGTTTTCCCCCGAATCAGCTCAGCCATATCTGGATTTTTCTTCTGAGGCATGATGGAAGAACCTGTTGAAAAGGTATCGGATAGGGTGACAAATTGGTATTCATGTGAACACCAGTTAATGATCTCTTCACAGAGACGAGACATATGCATCATCAAAATGCTCGCATTTGATAAGAATTCCAAGATAAAATCACGGTCAGACACAGCATCGAGGGAATTACTATAAGGCTGGGCAAATCCCATCAAATCAGAGGTCATCTGACGGTCAATCGGAAAGGTTGTCCCTGCCAAGGCCGCCGCACCAAGTGGGGATAAATCTGTATGCAACATATTGAATTCAAAGCGCTCACTGTCTCGGCTGAACATGTTGTAATAGGCCAACAAGTGCTGGGCAAAGCTGATAGGCTGGGCATGCTGCAAGTGGGTATAGCCTGGCATGATGGTTTCCACATGCTCCTGTGCAAGGTCTAGTAAAACCTGACGTAGGTTGGTCAATTTATCTACCACTTGAAAGAGGGTGTCCTTCAGATAAAGGTGCATATCCGTCGCTACCTGATCATTACGAGAACGAGCTGTGTGAAGTTTGCCTGCAACTGGACCTATTTTCTCCGTTAAGAGACTTTCGATATTCATGTGAATGTCTTCGTTTCGAATATCAAATACCAACTTGCCAGCCTCGTAGTCTGTCAACAATTCTTCCAGACCAGTTTGAATAGCCTGGGCTTCTTCTGGAGCGATAATCCCCGTGGCTCCTAGCATCTTGACATGGGCTAAAGACCCCTGAATATCATACTTGGCCAGTTTTTGGTCAAAGCGGATGGAAGCTCCGAATTCTTCGACCCATGCCTCAAGACTGGCTTCAAAGCGACCTCCCCATAATTTCTTTGCTTCCATACATTCCTACTTTCTAGTCTTTTTTATGAATTTCCGCATTGACCTTGGTTGGCAAGCCCCAAAGCTTGATAAAGCCGACTGCCGCATCCTGGTCAAAGGTATCTGCACTGGTATAGGTTGCCAAATCTTCATCATAAAGTGAATTTGGAGATTTTCTAGCAACTACTTTGGCTGACCCCTTATACAACTTGACTTTTGCAGTGCCGTTCACAACCGATTGAGTTGCTTGCAAATAAGCTTTCAATGCCTGAGTTGCAGGGTTGAACCACAAACCATTGTAAATCAAGTTAGAGAGTTCGTTTGAAACAATCGGTTTGAAATGCGATACTTCCCGCACCAGGGTCAAATCTTCAATTTCCTTGTGGGCTGTCAGAAGGGTAATAGCACCTGGACACTCATAAATTTCACGTGACTTGATTCCGACCAAACGATTTTCCACGTGGTCAATCCGACCCACACCATGCTTACCAGCAATGACATTGAGTTTTTGAATGAGATTAGCCAGACTTAACTCTTCACCATTTACAGCCACGGGAATCCCTGCTTTAAACTCAATATCGACATACTCAGGAGTATCTGGTGCATTTTCTGGTGCAGTTGTAATACCAAAAGCATCTTCTGGCGCTTCATTCCATGGATTTTCTAAAACTCCGCACTCATTGGCACGACCCCAAAGGTTTTGGTCGACTGAGTAAGGGCTATCTAAATCTGCTGGGACTGGAACACCATTTTCCTTGGCAAATATGATTTCTTCTTCACGCGCCCATTTCCATTCACGAACAGGTGCCACGACCTTGAGTGTCGGATCCAGAGCTGCAATAGCTACCTCAAACCGCACCTGGTCATTTCCCTTACCAGTACAGCCATGAGCGATAGTGGTTGCTCCTGTCTTATGAGCCATTTCCACCAACTTTTTAGAAATCAGAGGTCGGCTAAGTGCTGACACGAGCGGATATTTTTGCTCATAATAGGCATGGGCTTGTAGGGCAGGTAAAACGTATTCTTGAGCAAATTCTTCCTTGACATCAATCACATGAGATTCTACTGCTCCAATAGATAAAGCCTTATCATGAATAAAGTCTAAGTCTTTTCCTTCACCCACATCCATACACACTGCAATAACATCGTAATCCTTTTTCAACCAAGCAATCGCAACCGACGTGTCAAGTCCACCTGAATAAGCTAAAATCAATTTTTCTTTTGTCATAAGTACTCTCGTTTCTATCTTTGGTGAGTTTTTATAAAACTTAGTGACTATTATAGTGTATATTTATACTTTTTGCAACATAATTATACATATTTTTAAAAAATTTTTGTATATTTTCAACCTTGATTTGAAAATGGACAAAAGAAAAACTGACCGAAGTCAGCTTTTTAATTCAATAATTCTTGAATGGTCGCAATGTCTAACCGTTTCATGGTCATCACAGCCGCATTGACTGCCTTGACTTTCTCTGGGCTAGCCGAATCGTATGCCTCCATTAAAATCCGCGGCACAATCTGCCAAGAAATCCCAAACTGGTCCTTGGCCCAACCGCAAATCTCTGCTTCTGGAACTGCTGACACTTTTTCATACCAGCTCTCCGCTTCTTCCTGACTGTCTACATAGACCATGAATGAGAAGGCTTCGTTGAAAGAGGCCACGCCACCGTAGCCGTGGTCCATAGCAATGATTTTTTGGTCTCCGATGAACAGCTCCGCATAATTCAACTTGGCAGCAGCCACCGCAGCCTCACCTTCGCCATAGTAAGACAAGCGACCAAGATGAGCTTGAGGTAGCTTATCCTTGTAATAATCTAGCATAGGTTGGGCTAAACCGACCTGGTCCTGCGAGAAGAGCAGGCAGATATCAAATTGATAGGGCTTGTCCAAGTCCGGTGCATAGGACAATTGCCAAGACAAACCGAAGCGGTCTTCCAACCAGACATAGTAAGGGCTGAAGGGATATTCCGCCAAAGGCATAAGCACATGGCCACCGTCTGACAGGGCTTCATAAAGGCGGGTCAGCTCTGCCTTGTCACCCACCGACACCATGAGGGACATGGACTCATTGAGCTTGAAATAAGGCCCCGCGCTAATCGCCGACAGGGTCATATCTCCTAGTTGGAACTGAACCAAATCCGCATCACCTGATGGAGTATCCGTAATGGTATAGGTCCAGTCAATCTTGCCACCGAAAAGGTCCACATAAAAGGCCGCAGCCTCTTTTGCCTCTGTATCATACCAGAGATGAGGGATAATGGCTTGCATAAAATTCTCCTTTTCTATCGTCAGCCTATTATATCACAGATTTGTCCGTACAAGTGCACAAGAAAACTGCCTATGCTATAATAGAAGGATAGAAAAGGAGCAAAACATGGAAATCTGGAACGCCTACACAGCCGACGGTCACCTGACCGACCACACCCTCACACGCGGAGAAGCCATTCCCGACGGCCTCTACCATCTAGTCGTCGAGTGCATCATCCGCCACCTCGACGGCAGCACCCTCTTCATGAAACGCGATAGCACCAAGCCCTCCTACCCTGACTATTACGAAGCGACAGCAGGAGGATCAGCCTTGTTTGGGGAAATAGCAGAGCAGGCCATTTTACGCGAAGTCCGTGAAGAAACTGGCATTGAACTGACAGCTGACCAACTCCGCCACCATAGACACTTTGTCGCCTATGACGACCAGTGCCTCTTCCACTGCTACTGGGCTGAAACCGACTGGGACAAATCTGCTATCCAACTCCAAGCCGAAGAAACCAGCCACTACATCTGGGTCCCGCAGGAAAAACTGAAAGATTTCCTGGAAAATGAACAGGTTATCCCAAGGCAGAAGGTCTATGTGGAGAGCTTGTTTTTAGAAAACTAAGTCCGAATAAGAAACAAATCCCCGCTATCACAGTGAACTGCTCCCTGTCAAGTGGACAATGAAATAATAAAAGATTAGGCGACGGCCTTGTTCCTCATTTCAAGAGGGGCAAGGCCGTTGTTGCGTTCTTGAAATCGTTGATGATT
>NZ_POIZ01000007.1 GCF_002960425.1 Streptococcus suis | reverse complement strand
ACTGATGCACTTGTTGACTCAGATGCTGATACTGATGCACTTGTTGATTCAGATGCTGATACTGATGCACTTGTTGACTCAGATGCTGATACTGATGCGCTTGTTGACTCAGACGCTGATACTGATGCACTTGTTGACTCAGATGCTGATACTGATGCACTTTTTGATTCAGACGCGGATACTGATGCACTTGTTGACTCAGATGCTGATACTGATGCACTTGTTGATTCAGATGCTGATACTGATGCACTTGTTGACTCAGATGCTGATACTGATGCG
>NZ_POIZ01000069.1 GCF_002960425.1 Streptococcus suis | reverse complement strand
GGAAGTTATGACAAGCTAGTTCAAGAAGGGGTGAATACTGCCTTGTCCAAGGAAGAATGCCTCACTAGCGAGGGACTCAAACAACTCCTACATGAGACAGAACAAGTATTGGACGAGGTGGAAGAAGCTATCTCACAAGAGCCGAAAGTCATTAAAGGTGGATCAGCCAACAGACAGAAACGAAGAAGAATTAAGAAACTAAAGAGAAAGTTGAAAGAGGATTTTCTTGTTCGGAAACAGAAGTACGAACGAGATAAACAGATTCTACAAGAGCGAAATTCCTATTCTAAAACGGATCACGATGCAACATTCATGCGAATGAAAGAAGATCATATGAAGAATGGTCAGCTCAAGCCTGGTTACAACCTCCAACTTGGTACAAACAACCAGTTTGCCTTAGCTTACGGATTGTATCCGAATCCAACTGACACTCGTACACTCAAGCCCTTTCTTCAATCCATCCAAACCTTAGAACTCTTTCAACACATTGTCGCGGATGCAGGTTATGGTAGTGAAGAAAATTATAGCTTTATCCTTGATGACCTGGAGAAAACGCCTCTGATTCCCTACGGAACATATCAGAAAGAGCAGAAGAAAAGCTACAAGAAGAGTGATGCCAATCCTGAAAACTGGACCTATCTAGAAGATTCTGACCAGTGGATAAAACCAGATGGGGTTGTCTACTCGTTTAAGAATTATTCACGAAGAACGGACAAGTATGGATTTGAGAAAGATATTAAGATTTACGAAGCTGATCCTGTACAAGCTAGTGAAGAGTTAGACCAGTTAGCACGGACGGAAAAAGGAAACCTCAAACAAATTCAGTA
>NZ_POIZ01000068.1 GCF_002960425.1 Streptococcus suis | reverse complement strand
TCAATGCGGGTTCCCTCTTTACTTGTCAATTCCTCTTTGACTAAGTTCTTGAAATAGTTCCACGTAGGATTATACTGAATTTGTTTGAGGTTTCCTTTTTCCGTCCGTGCTAACTGGTCTAACTCTTCACTAGCTTGTACAGGATCAGCTTCGTAAATCTTAATATCTTTCTCAAATCCATACTTGTCCGTTCTTCGTGAATAATTCTTAAACGAGTAGACAACCCCATCTGGTTTTATCCACTGGTCAGAATCTTCTAGATAGGTCCAATTTTCAGGATTGGCATCACTCTTCTTGTAGCTTTTCTTCTGCTCTTTCTGATATGTTCCGTAGGGAATCAGAGGCGTTTTCTCCAGGTCATCAAGGATAAAGCTATAATTTTCTTCACTACCATAACCTGCATCCGCGACAATGTGTTGAAAGAGTTCTAAGGTTTGGATGGATTGAAGAAAGGGCTTGAGTGTACGAGTGTCAGTTGGATTCGGATACAATCCGTAAGCTAAGGCAAACTGGTTGTTTGTACCAAGTTGGAGGTTGTAACCAGGCTTGAGCTGACCATTCTTCATATGATCTTCTTTCATTCGCATGAATGTTGCATCGTGATCCGTTTTAGAATAGGAATTTCGCTCTTGTAGAATCTGTTTATCTCGTTCGTACTTCTGTTTCCGAACAAGAAAATCCTCTTTCAACTTTCTCTTTAGTTTCTTAATTCTTCTTCGTTTCTGTCTGTTGGCTGATCCACCTTTAATGACTTTCGGCTCTTGTGAGATAGCTTCTTCCACCTCGTCCAATACTTGTTCTGTCTCATGTAGGAGTTGTTTGAGTCCCTCGCTAGTGAGGCATTCTTCCTTGGACAAGGCAGTATTCACCCCTTCTTGAACTAGCTTGTCATAAAGGGC
>NZ_POIZ01000067.1 GCF_002960425.1 Streptococcus suis | reverse complement strand
GGATTGGCATCACTCTTCTTATAGCTTTTCTTCTGCTCTTTCTGATATGTTCCGTAGGGAATCAGAGGTGTTTTCTCCAGGTCATCAACGATAAAGCTATAATTTTCTTCACTACCATAACCTGCATCCGCGACAATGTGTTGAAAGAGTTCTAAGGTTTGGATGGATTGAAGAAAGGGCTTGAGCGTCCGAGTGTCAGTTGGATTCGGATACAATCCGTAAGCCAAGGCAAACTGGTTGTTTGTACCAAGTTGGAGGTTGTAACCTGGTTTGAGCTGACCATTCTTCATATGATCCTCTTTCATTCTCATGAATGTAGCGTCGGGATCTGTTTTTGAGTAGGAGTTTCGCTCTTGTAGAATCTGCTTATCTCGTTCGTACTTCTGTTTCCGAACAAGAAAATCCTCTTTCAACTTTCTCTTTAGTTTCTTAATTCTTCTTCGTTTCTGTTTGTTGGCTGATCCACCTTTACTGACTTTAGGCTCTTGTGAGATAGCTTCTTCCACCTCATCCAATACTTGTTCTGTCTCATGTAGGAGTTGTTTGAGTCCCTCGCTAGTGAGGCATTCTTCCTTGGACAAGGCAGTATTCACCCCTTCTTGAACTAGCTTGTCATAAAGGGCAGAAATGTTTCCATTCAAGGCATCTTCATAGCGTTCAACGGCCTTTTTCCACGTGAAAGAATACTTGTTGGCATCAGCTTCTACCTTAGTCCCGTCAATGAAGAGAGCCTCATCTTCAATCAATCCATTCTCTCTGAGGAGGAGAGTGAAGTAGATGAAGGCAGATTTGATGAGCTGATTGGCGTGTGTGCTAGCCCGAAAACTATTTATGGTTCGATAACAGACATAGGTATCCTGACTCAGCCATTTCATAGGAATGACTTCTTCATTCATTTGAACGATTTTTCGACCAGAGAATACCTGGCGAGCATAGGCGAACAGGGTCAT
>NZ_POIZ01000066.1 GCF_002960425.1 Streptococcus suis | reverse complement strand
AAAATGCTTGGCAAGGAAATCCCCCGCAGATGATGTCCACTTGCCCTCTAAATTGTCTAAAGTCATGGTCTGTGACCTCTTTAATGTCATGGTATTCTATTTCCCCTTCTGTGATAAACATAGCTTTATAAGATGTTCTAGCGAATTTATCAATTTCACAAAAGCCCAGGCATTTATGACCCTGTGATTCCATCCCTAGCCTAAAACCGCCTATCTCAGCAGATAAATCTAAAAATTTCATTTTTCCTCTCTTTCCAACTAAAAAAGAGCCTTACACTTGTAAAACTCTTGCTTATATATGATCATCCATTTCTGGTGCACGGATGATTTCAACAATCAAAATGACGATAGAAATCAGATAGATTCCACCTAGTATCCACCAAATCACCTTATTCACCTCCCTTTACTTCTTGTCGTCTCAGTTGCTTGGTCCACTCTGACAGCACACCATTAAATACGTATTCAGCTATTACTTCCGCTGACCGAGCAAATCGCATATGTTCCAAAGCATACTGATAACGGTCACTAAAATAAATCATGGCATAGTCACTAGCTGACTGAGATAGACCCGTCTGTCTTAACTGGTCATGAACCAAACCCCAAATATAGTCTCGATCGTACTTGGTCACGTCATCGACTTTTGAAGTGAAGTTCTCTTCTTGTTTCTCATCTACTAGCTGCCTCTCCTCCTCGTCCTCAATAAGGAAATCACTCCCTTCAGTTTCACTATATTCAGTTTCACTTCCTTCAGTCTCACTAGGGGCTGAATTTAAGACCGGCCCCGTCTTTCTTTGAGCCCCCCCTAGTGTTTTTTTAACACTAGCCCCGTCTGTATGTAAGACTGGGGTAGGCATATGTTCTAATTCCCCCAAGTAAATTTTATTTGCCATTCGACCTCTTTCACTAGAGGACTGTTGGACTTCATCGATTAAGCCATATTCGCGTAAGGTTTTCTTGATAGAGAGTAGTTTTGACTTTGAACAGCCTAAAAGTGCCATCAGATTTGAATTGGAATAAATCAAGTAAATTGCTCCATCCTCATCAATCCAGCCCTTACTCAAAGACAGCTCCAACCTATCTTTTAAAACCGCGTAGGCTACCTTAACTTCCAGCTTCATATCCTTATAACGTTCACTCTCAAACAAGACTTTTGGGAGTTTATAATAACGCTCTGATGTCTGATATTGATTAGCGGTAATACGTTTCATGATTATCCCTCCAAGACTAAAAGTCCAACATTTCCGAATTCATCAAATCGGATTAAACCTACTTGTTCCATTTCATCAATTAGCTGAATTGCTTTCTCAATATCAACTCCCAAGATAGTCACGAGATGACACATCACCATTTGACGTGATGATTGTTCCTTCTTTTGCATAATTACCTCCAAAACGCAAAAAAGGGGTAGACAATTTAATGTCTACCCCCGATAATTTATTAAAACAAAAATCCTGCCAAAGAAATTTTGGCAGGATTTTTGGCAGGAAACCAAATCAATTTATCAGTTTCTATCAATCGCTTATCGCTCTCAAAGACTGGTAAATAGGGATTCCGCAATCTAATTATGATGTGACTCTTATTTAAGAGTAACTGAAGCTCCAGCTTCTTCAAGTTTAGCTTTGATTTCTTCAGCTTCTGCAGTTGCAACGCCTTCTTTAACCATAGCTGGTGCGCCGTCAACAAGTTCTTTAGCTTCTTTAAGACCAAGACCAGTGATTTCGCGAACAACTTTGATAACGCCAACTTTTTTGTCGCCAGCAGATGTCAATTCTACGTCGAATGAATCTTTAGCTTCTTCAGCAGCAGCACCAGCTGCAGCAACAGCTACAGGAGCAGCCGCAGTTACACCAAATTCTTCTTCGATAGCTTTTACAAGGTCGTTAAGCTCAAGGATAGTAGCTTCTTTAATTTCAGCAATAATGTTTTCAATGTTCAATGCCATTGTGATTTTCCTCCAATTTAGGTTTTTTTAAATAGTTTGTAGCACTAAGCAGCTACGCTCTGACGCATTAAGCAGCGTCTTCTTTTTCTGCAACAGCTTTGACAGCGTATGCAACGTTGCGAACTGGCGCTTGAAGTACAGAAAGCAACATAGAAAGCATGCCTTCGCGGTTTGGCAATGTAGCAAGTGCCTCGATTTCTTCTTTAGAAGAAACTTTACCTTCTACAGCTCCACCTTTGATTTCAAGAGCATCAGCAGTTTTCGCGAAATCGTAAATTGTTTTAGCTGGAGCAACTGCATCGTTTGAGAATGCAACTGCAGATGGACCTACAAACAATTCTGTAAGACCTTCAAGACCAGCTTGCTCAGCAGCACGACGCAAGATTGAGTTTTTGATAACTTTGTACTCAACTTCTGCACCACGCAAGTTACGACGAAGAACTGTATCTTGTTCTACTGTCAAACCACGAGCGTCTACTACAACGATAGATGTTGCAGCTTTCATTTGCTCAGCAACGGCATTTACTAATTCCGCTTTTTTAGCGATAATAGCTTCACTCATTTTTTTACCTCCGTTTTTATTTTGGGCTAGGCACAAAAAAATCGCACCTAAACCTAGACACGAAAGTACAAATACGTTTATCTCAATAATCGTTTTGTGCCTCGGTAGGATGTTTATGAGTCCAGCTCCCCTACTGTCTTAGGTCAGTTTTTTCAAACCTCAATTATCATAACACAGTATTTTTTAGAATGCAAGACTTTTCTCTTATTTTTTTAAAATTTTTTTCTCAAGATGAAAAATAACTGCCATTCCCTTGAGAATAGCAGTTTAATCTTATTTAATCTTGTCTTCTTCGTAGTCGCCATTTGGGCAGACAACTTGTTTCCCACCACCACGAACTTTTTTCTCAACTAGATAATGGTCACATTTTGGACAGGTACGACCGACTGGCTTATCCCATGAAGTAAATTCACACTCTGGATAACGATCACAACCATAGAATAGACGATTGCGTTTGCTCTTGCGTTCAATGACCTGACCTTTTTGGCAAACCGGACAAGTCACACCAATTTCCTTTGTGATTTGCTTGGTATTGCGGCAATCTGGGAAATTGCTACATGCGTAGAATTTTCCAAAACGACCTAGTTTAATGACCATTTCATGTCCGCAGACATCACAATCAAAACCAGCTGGCTCATCCTTGATTTGGATTTTCTCCATCTGGTCTTCAGCCTTAGATAATTCCACCTTGAATGGCTGATAGAAACCGTCAATGACTTTTTGCCACTGCTCTTTACCAACCTCAACGTCATCCAACTTCTGCTCCATTTCAGCCGTAAAGGTGACGTTGACGATGTCTGGGAAGAATTCGACAATCAGTTTGTTGACAATCTCGCCCAATTCTGTCGGTTCAAATCGCTTAGCAGCAAGCTTAACATAGTACCGTTTTTGAATGGTTTCAATGGTTGGTGCATAGGTTGACGGACGACCGACACCATTCTCTTCCAAGGTCTTAATCAAGGTTGCTTCCGAATAACGAGCCGGTGGTTGCGTGAAATGTTGTTCAGGATTGGTTGAACTACGGATAACGGTGTCCCCTTGCTCCATATCTGGCAACATCTTATTCTTATCAGAGTCGTTGTAAACCGCCATATAACCATCAAACTTGACTTGGCTACCATTGGCTGCGAAAATCACCCCATTCTGACCTAGGCGGACACTCATGGTATCAAAGATTGCCGCAGTCATCTGACTAGCTACAAAACGATTCCAAATCAAGGTATAGAGACGAAGTTGGTCCTTATCCAAATACTTGGCAATGGACTCTGGTGTCAAGTGAACATTTGACGGACGAATGGCCTCATGGGCATCCTGGGCTCCTGTCGCATTCTTGACCTTGCTACCATGTTTTGAATAGGTTTCGCCAAAACGCTCCGTGATAAATTCTGCTGCCTGAGCCTGTGCAACAGGGCTAATACGGGTTGAATCTGTACGCATATAGGTAATCAAACCTTGAGTACCGCCTGTTCCAAGACTAACTCCTTCATAGAGCTGTTGGGCAACCATCATGGTTTTACGGGTACGGAAGTTGATTTTATTGGCCGCATCCATCTGCATGGTCGAGGTTGTATATGGAAGTGGTGCATTACGCTTCCGTTCCTTCCGCTCAACCTGTTCTACCAAGAAATCATCTCCGTTTAGACGTGCCAAAATCTCCTTGACTTGCTCATTGTTTTCAACCTTGACTTTTTTACCGTCTAGCCCATAGAAACTAGCTTGGAATTTCTTGCTTCCTTTTTTGAAAGTCGCATCGATTGTCCAGTATTCTTCTGGTTTGAAATGATTGATTTCATTTTCACGGTCAATAATCAACTTGAGGGCAACGGATTGCACACGTCCTGCTGACAAGCCCTTTTTGACTTTCTTCCAGAGAATTGGTGAGATGGAATACCCTACAATACGGTCCAAGACACGACGCGCTTGTTGGGCATCAACCAAATCATGATTGATAGCACGTGGTTCCTTAAAGGCATTTTTTACAGCATCTTTGGTGATTTCGTTGAAAACAACACGGTTTTTGTCATTTTCATCCAGTCCCAAAATATGAGCCAAATGCCAAGAAATTGCTTCTCCTTCACGGTCCGGGTCACTCGCCAGAAAGACTTGTTTGGCATTCTTTGCCTCTTTCTTCAAGGAATTGATGAGCGGTCCTTTTCCACGGATGTTGATGTATTCTGGCGCATAGTTGTTATCAAAGTCAATAGACATACTAGATTTCTTCAAATCACGAATGTGACCAACTGAGGCAACAACCTTATAATTTTTACCAAGATATTTTTCTATTGTTTTTGCCTTAGCAGGCGACTCCACAATGACAAGATTTTTCTTGCTTGTTGTTTTTTTCTTACTAACTGTTTTTGTAGCCATTCTATTTCCTTACAAGTATGTTTAACCTCACAAAGAATATACTATTTTTCAGTCAGTGTCAAGATTTTTATTTTCCTATAGGAAAACTGATTTTAAAATTGATAGTCAGAAATGATGTCCAAGCCCGATGTAATGCACTTTGCCCCCTCTTGAATTAGATGATGACAACCATCTGATTTTCCGTCCATAATGGAACCTGGAATAGCATAGACTTCTCTCCCTTCTTCCAAGGCACGTTCGCAGGTAATCAAGCTGCCAGACCGCATTTTAGCCTCACAAACCACCAAGCCCTCTACCAAACCAGCGATAATGCGATTCCGCTCTGGGAAATGGTATTTGAGTGGCTGGGCACCCGGTTCATACTCTGTCAGTACCAGATGGTGTTTGCCAATATAGGTCTGCAAATCCTTGTTTTCTTTAGGATAGACCTTGTCCAAACCTGTTCCGATAACGGCGATGGTCTGTCCACCATTTTTTAGGCTGGCAATGTGGGCTGCAGTATCAATTCCTCTTGCCAAACCACTGACAATGACAAAGCGATTACTCAATTCCTTGATAATCTTCTGAACTGACTGAACACCGTTTTTACTGGCATTTCGTGTACCAACAACTGCCAGCTTTGATTTTTCTAGCAATTCTAAATCCCCTTGATAAAACAAAAGTACAGGTGGATTGTAAATCTGCTTGAGCGCCAAAGGATAGATGTCATCTAAAATTGAAAAGGAAGGATACTTGTTAAATTCCTCTCGACAGGCTTTGACATCCAAATTCTTATAATTCTCCATAAAGAGAATGGGATTTTTGCATTCAGATACCACAGCGATATTGCGTAAGGATAGCTTTTTACCAAATGTTTCTTGGTAGGTTAAAACCTTATTGATATTGAGATTGGTCAAGCCTGCTTTTTTCCATTTAAACAATTCAAAATTATTCATTTTCTTCACCTCACTATTATTATTCGCAAGGGAAAGAAAAAACTCTTCCAAATGGAAGAATTATTTTTGAGGTATTTCTTTGATGACACGCGCAGGATTACCCGCTAAAACGACATTATCGCCAAAAGATTTAGTAACAACGCTACCTGCACCTACAACGACATTGTTGCCCAAGGTCACGCCTGGTAAAATTGTCACACCACCACCAGCCCAGAAATTATCACCAATTGTAATAGGAGCCCCATATTCCAAACCAGAATTGCGTTCTTCAGGGTCCAAGGGATGTAAGGGTGTTAGCAGTTGCACATTGGGACCGAGCATAGCATTTTTCCCGATTCGTATCGGACAGACATCAAGCATAGTACAGTTGAAATTAGCATAGAAATCCTCTCCGACATGAATGTTGCTTCCGTAATCACAATAGAAATTAGGTTCCATGTAAATGCGCTCACCTGTAGCTCCAAACCAGTTTTTCACGATTTGAGAACGCATAGAACCATCTAATTCATTATTGAAGTCCCGCATATTTTGGCGAGCTATCGTTCTCATTTGTCTAAGTTCTGGATCGGCAGCTATATATAATTGCCCAGCAACCATCTTTTCTTTTTCTGTCAGCATACATCTGCTCCTTTTTTCTTCTTAATACATATCTTAGGTTTTATTAATCTAAAAGTCAATCCTTCTTGACAAATCCAGTCAAGATTTGATATTGTTCTTTTACATTCAAGAAAAGAGGGAATTATGTTAGAAAATCAAGAACAAACACGAACCTTGTCTGCTGCAGAATTGCTTGACTTATTGCAAACTGAAAGTGTTCAATTACTAGATGTTCGTGACCCAGAAGAATTTGCATCTGGCCATATAGATGGTGCTATTAATTGTCCTATGGATAAGATTGACACATTTGAGGGACCAGTCGACCAACACTATCTCCTGATCTGTAAGAGCGGAAAACGCAGCAAGCAGGCCAGAGAAATCCTGTCATCTAAGGGATATAAAGCAAATGATATTGCAGGTGGCATGGATGCTTGGAGAGGACCAATCGTAAAATAAGGGAGTGGGACAGAACTCGACCAGTCTAAAAAGAGTTCCCCTCACTTCCAAACAGTAGGTTCGGGCTAAAATAGTCCACTGGACTATTTTACTCCCACCTCCGCACAGCTCCAAAGGTTCGGGGAACCTTTGGAGGTTGGAAATAAGGCGAACTCTGTTCGCAACAATAGTAAAGGTCAGATTTAGAGTGTGAGACACGAACAAAGCTGCCAATCAACCACTGCGCTGAGATGTTGACACGAACTCTGAGAATCGAGGCTGGACTTCTGCCCAGCCCTTTTTCTTTACTTTATTTTTTAGAAATTATATAATCTAGTTATCAATACTAGATAAAAAGAGGTGGATAATCGTGAAACAAACTCTCCCCTACTGGCATGAATTACCTGACTTAGATTTGTATTTGGACCAAGTTCTGCTTTATGTTAATCAGACGACCAATTCATCAGAGCTATTGGAACAAAAAAGTTTGACTGCTGCCATGATCAATAACTATGTCAAACACAAACAGCTTGAAAAACCAATAAAGAAAAAATATCAGAAGCAGCAAGTGGCCCGCCTGATTGCCTTGACTATCCTAAAAAATGTTTTTTCCATTCAGGAAATCAGTCAAACCCTACATCTTCTTCTCCAGTCGAGCAATTCAGAAAGCCTATACAATCATTTTGTAGATTGTATGAGGGATAAAGAGAACGAAAAAACACCTGATATTATCCGATTTGCTTGTCAGTCCGTCAAACTTTATTATAAAACCCGCCTACTCACCATGGAGTTAGAAAGGAGTCACCATGAATTCTAGTTTGAAATTAAGCCTACAACTTTCCTTTGGTGAAGAAGTTGCTAACAGTGTCACCCATGCAGTCGGAGCCCTGCTTATGTTGGTCTTACTCCCCATTACTGCAATCCATTCCTTTCAAGATTATAACCTGACCGCTGTGGTCGGCATGACTATCTTTGTCATCAGCCTTTTCCTTATGTTCTTGTCCTCTTCCATCTACCACTCCATGCCCTATGCTTCTACCCACAAATACATCCTAAGGATTATCGACCATAGCATGATTTACATTGCTATCGCTGGAAGCTACACACCTGTTGCCCTATCCTTGGTCGGTGGTTGGTTGGGGTATCTAATTGTTGGCTTGCAATGGGGATTGACTATTTTCGGCATTCTCTACAAAATTTTCGCCAAAAAAATCAATGAAAAATTTAGCCTTTTCCTCTATCTCTTTATGGGCTGGCTTGTTGTCTTTATTCTGCCAGCTATTCTTCAAAAGACTGGACTTGTTTTCGGAATTTTGATGCTGGCTGGTGGTTTATCTTACACCATTGGCGCCCTCTTCTACGCCAAGAAAAAGCCCTATTTCCATATGATTTGGCATCTCTTTATCCTACTGGCTTCAGCACTGCAATATATCGCCATTGTCTACTTTATGTTATAAGAAAACAGCTTCTAGGAACCTAGAGGCTGTTTTCTTATAGCATTAAACTGATAATCATTCCAATCAGATAAAGGATTGACACGATGCTCAAAAATACCAAATGCGTCTTTCGACTCATGACCACATAGCCAACAAATTCCCGAATAAAGGCATTTAGGCTAAAGTAAAATTTTGTCTTTGCTCCGTAGCCGATACACTTGATTTTCAGTTTTCGTGCCAATAGCAGAGCTCTGAAAACGTGATAGTAATTGGTGACAAGGGCAAATCGACTGCCAGGTTTCATCAGGGCATAGGAAAATTTCAAGTTTTCCTCGGTATTGGTTGATTGGTTTTCTATCACAATATCTTCCACAGGAATCCCCTGTTCCAAGGCATAATTAGCCATAGCCTGACCTTCTGCCAGGAGTTCATCAGGACCCTGTCCGCCTGACATGATGAGCTTGCTGCCAGGATGTTTCTTGTAGATCGCTATGCCTTTTTCAATCCGCGAAGCCAAAAGTGGCGTTACCTTGTCACCAATCAAGCCAGCACCTAAGACCACCACATAATCAAGCTTGCCTGGAAAGAGATTGACCAAATTGACAAAGCTAGACGTGGTATAGAGCATGCTGATGATAATAGCATATGACACCAAAAAACTAACGTAGAGGAACAGCATGATGAAAAAGCTGATGCCTGAAAGGGATTGAACCACAAAGGGAGCGATGAAGAGATAGTAAGTCAGGGCAACCGCCAGTCCCATGGATAGGAAATTATGGAAGCGAACCCCTTCTCTCTTCAAAATCTGAAAGCCATTCAGATAAAGTGTGAAAAGCAAGACAAATGGACCACTTAACAAGGCTAAAAAGAGCACCATAGCCATGTTTATAGCCAGCAAACGTAAGATTTCATTGTTTTCGAGAATGCCTGTTGAGATAATCCATGCCAAGGCCCAGACGAGGATGTTCAAAGCAAACAGTGAGATAAAAATCGACCGCCGCTCCCAGAAATAGACAAGAGCAAACAGACCGATAGCCGCTAAAAATAACCAGAAAAAGAATGTCAAGACTAGTTTCCTCCTGTTAGCATAGACTTAATGGGCTCAAAGGTCTTTCGGTGAATGGGCGTGATGCCTAGCTTGCTCAAGCCTTCCAAATGCTCTGCCGTTCCATAGCCTGCATTCTTGGCAAAGCCGTAGCCTGAGAACTCCTTGTCATAATCCGCCATCATCTTGTCCCGCGTCACCTTGGCAACGATAGAGGCCGCTGCGATAGACAGGCTATTGGCATCTCCCTTGATGATAGAGGTTTGCGGTATTTCAGTATCCAACTTCATAGCATCTATCAAAAGGTGTTCAGGCTCTTGGCTCAGTTTGCCCAAAGCTTCCAACATAGCTAACTTGGTCGCCTCGTAGATGTTGACCTGGTCGATGACAGCTGCATCTTTGACGCCTACGCCGACTGCCACTGCTCTCTCCATGACTTCTTGGTAGATGGCTTCATGTTTGGACTTAGGGATTTTCTTGGAGTCGTTGAGGTAGCGGATTTTGCACCCTTTGGGCAAGATAACCGCTGCTGCCACCACAGGACCTGCTAGAGGCCCCCGGCCGACTTCGTCGATGCCAGCGATTAACTCCACCCCATTTTCATAAAGTGCTTTTTCGTAAGATAGCATAGCTTCTAAGCGAGCGTCTTCTGCTGCTTCTTTTTCCAGCTCCTTACGGCGTTTCTTGATAGCAGACTGGACCCCTGCTCGCTCATCCTGAGATAATTCCGACCAGACAGGACTGTCAAGACTGTCCACCTGAGCCAGCAGAGCAGTCACTTCCTTAATCGTTGCCATCTAAGTCACTCACCCTGTCTAATGTATAGGTGCCGAAACGACCGTCCCGAACGTCCTTGACAAAGAGATTGTAAAAACGGTCATAATCATCACGGAAGCCCAATTTCTTGGTCCAATCCATGATGAGTTCAGGCGTTTCCTGCTCCAAATCCATGCCCTTGAACCGCTCTTGTAGACGATCTGGATAGTTGGCCTTGAAATAGTCCAAACCAAAAATAGTCACTTCATCCATTGGCAAGAGCTGGTCCTTGATAGCTCCAGTCAGAGCTAACTTCAGTCCAACTTCTTGGTCCTCAAACTTAGGCCAGAGAATACCTGGTGTATCAAGGATTTCGAGGTCTTTATTGGACTTGAGCCATTGTTGCCCCTTGGTCACACCTGGTTTGTTGCCAACAACGGCGATTTTCTTTCCAGCCAGACGGTTCATAAGGGTGGACTTTCCAGCGTTTGGAATACCGATAATCATGGTCCGCAGGGTTTCTTTTTGAATTCCTCTTTCGCGGAGGCGTTCAATCTTGTCTTTCATCAGACTCTTGGCTGCGTCTGTCACCTTTTTCACCGTCGCTTGCTCTTTTGAGTTGATGGCAAGGGTACGGATGCCTTGACCTTCAAAGTAGCTCTGCCATTCTTTGGTCCGAACAGGGTCAGCCAAATCGACCTTGTTGAGAATCATGAGCTTGGGCTTGTCACCAACAATCTTGGTCAGCATGGGGTTTTGGCTGGATAGGGGTAGGCGGGCATCGACTAAAATGGTCACGAAATCAACGTGCTTGATATTCTCCTGCACCTGCCTGCGAGCCTTGGACATATGGCCCGGATACCATTGAATTGTTGCCATGAGTGTATAATTCCTTTCCTAGCAAGGGTTTGAGGTACTTGCTGTCTTTATTTTTCATCTAGGCACCAAATAGGCACCAAAATTTCGATTACCATGACATTTCATAAGCCAACACTTTATCATTGGATTATTGCCATAGGATACTCCTTCATCTTACTTCATTGAAAAAAGCCGTAAAAACGGCTTGGTTTGTTTCCATTATAGCAAAATTTAAACAGTTTGTCATATTCATTGATAAATGAACATGAATAGTTCTTTATTTGAATTAGGAAAGAGTTCAAAAAATACCTACAACCTTTGTTTGCCTCAATAGATTGCAGGTATTTATTTTTTTGAAGTTTATTGATTAGAACAACTCTTTATAGAAAGCAATCGTTTCTTCAAGGGTTGGCATAAATGGATTACCAGGCGCACAGGCATCAATCAAGGCATTCTTAGAAAGGTATTCAAAGTCGAAGTCTTCTTCTTTGATATCCAATTCTGTTAATTTCTTAGGAATACCAACTTTTGCTGACAATTCTTCGATTTGTGCAATAGCATAGTCTGCACACTCTTCATCTGATTTGCCAACAATATCAAGACCCAAAGCTTTTGCAACATCACGGAAGGCTGCTGGTACACGTTTGGCATTTTCACGTTCGATGATCGGTAAAATCATAGCACAGCACACACCGTGTGGCAGATCGTAAACAGCACCTAGCTGGTGAGCCATAGAATGCACATAGCCTAGACCAGCATTGTTGAAACTCATACCGCCCAAGAAGATAGCATGGACCATAGCTTCTCGAGCTTCGATATCTTGTCCGTTTTCAACAGCACGTGGCAAATATTCTTTGATAAGTTCAATAGCACCCATTGATAACTTTTTAGTTACTCCATAAGCACCCGGAGTTACCAAAGCTTCGATAGCATGGGTCAAAGCATCCATACCAGTTGCTGCTGTTAAGGCCGCTGGCTTAGAAAGCATGAGTTCAGGGTCGTTGACTGACATCACTGCCAAGCTATTCTTATCTACCATTACCATTTTTACCTTACGCTCTTCATCGGTAATAACATAGTTGATGGTAATTTCAGCAGAGGTGCCCGCTGTTGTGTTGATAGCTACAACAGGCAAGCCTAATTTTTCAGACTTATGCAAACCTTCATAGTCTTGTGGCTTCCCGCCATTGGTTGCCATAATAGAAATACAGCTTGCAGCATCTTGAGGTGAGCCACCGCCGACTGAGATAATAAAATCACATTCATTTTCTTGAAGAGCAGCTAAACCATCGTAAACATTTTTACAGGTTGGATTAGGATCAACCTGGCTAAATACCACGTAGTCTACTCCTGCTTCATCAAGAGGCTTGGTCACCTTTGGAAGAATATCACTGGTGCTAATGAATTCATCTGTGACAAGAAGAGCTTTCTTGTAGCCCAAATCCTTAACATACCCACCAATTTCATTGACACAACCGCGACCAATCAAGTTGACCGCTGGGACGTAAAATGTTGCCATAGACAACCTCCTTTTAGATTTATATGACGTATTATGTTATTGATTACTTATCGATTTCTTTTATATTATTATACTATATGCAAATGATTTTTACAAATAGTATGTGATATTTTAAACAAAATACAATTCTATAGGGAAGGCCTAGACTTATTTAATTACCCTGTCAGCTTGAATGCCCATCCATTCAACTAGCCACTTGGAATACTCCTGTCCAGTTTGTAAATGCTTCTTTACGCATTTTTTCAATTTCCACTCGGAATGCTTGGGCAAGGCTGGCACGATTGAATGATGGTGACTTCTTAGGAATATCTTTCATCACTTTTTGAACTAGGATTTCTACCTCTTCTCCATCCCTAATCCCCATATTCCAAAGTTCTTGAAGGACACTTGTGTGAAACTGCTTCTCGTATTCTTTCATAGCCGCAATGGTCCAGTAATATTCACTACTTTCATCTTTTAACCATTTCCAAACAACATCAGCTTGCTTGGTCTTTGGCTTCTCTACTTCACAGGCCTGGCACAGCAATAGCTGATTGGACAAACTTTCTGCATGAAACCATTGCCCTGAAACAATCGAAACATTTTTTACTCCATAACTGGTGTGGCAACGCCAACAAGAAGGACTTAACATTTCAGAATCCTTTAAAATCCCCAAGGCAAGCAAGCGATCTGCCCAATATTCTACAACTGATAAAAGATTTGTCGTTTTCTTATTCCAAATAAACATGTTCATATCTACCTTTCTATATTCTTTCTAACATTTGGGCTTGTACTAAACTAGCTTGTATCATAGCTAATTCTACAAGACATGCAAGATTGGTTAAGTCTATACTCTCAAACAGACGATGGGAGATAAACGATTTTGGCTGCAATCTTGTGAGCGGTTTTGCCCAAGCTTGAACACCGACATCAAACTGTTTGATCGACTGAAAATATACTTGACTAACCATCATATAGGCTTTGCTATTTAACAAATAGGCATAATCCTGCATTAAATCACGACAAAATGACGCCAGCCAAACTGCTGCATACTTTACTTCATCATCTTGATAATGCTTTAATAACTGAAATGTTAGCTGGCTACCTCTACTCATTTCAGTACTGGCTACTTGAAATTTACTCTCTTTGCTCATCACAGGATGCAAATGGAAATGTTCTGCATAGACTTCCCATTCTCTGTAAATGTCTGCCCAAGTAATCTCATGTTCTTGTTTCATTTTCTTCACTCTCCAACTTTAATGTGATACCATCATAACACCATTTTTTATTTTTGTCAAACACGTTAAACGAAGCTTGTCAAAAAAATATGCTTATGGTATAATGTGTTAAACAAAGCGAGGTACTAGCATGATTCTAGGTGATATTTTAAAAGAATTCCGAAGCCAAAATAAGCTCTCTATGGATAGATTTGCAGAACTATCTGGCTTAACAAAGGGGTATATTTCGATGCTGGAAAAAAATCAGCACCCCAAAACAAAAAAAGCTCTCCTACCCACCATGGAAACACTGGAGAAAGTTGCCAAAGGTATGAACATAGCTGTTATAGATTTGATTCAGAAACTTGATGACAACCAAGCCATCGCCCTAACGCTTACTCCTGCTCAATTTGGACAATTTAATCAAGCCATTTCCGAGCAGGCACAGTTCTTAGATCAAACACTTGAAGGAGAATTTCATGACAGATGGATTGCCTTTGGACAAGAACAAATGACAATCATGCAGACTGTATCTACTCCTCAATCAGCCAGCATACTACGTTTAGATGACTACCGTGAACAAATTGACTTAGCTGTTCCAGGAAAGGTGTCGGCTGGTACTGGTTACTGGCAGGATAGTGATTTCGACAACCTAGTGTCCTTTTATAGCGAGGATATCCCTGATAGTCGGCAATACGATACTATCGCTCAGGTTGTCGGTGATTCCATGGCACCTACTATCCAGGATGGAGACTACCTCTTCATTCGTCTGACACCTGATATCCCTCTGAATAGCATTGGAATTTTCTCAGTCAACGGGGAAAATTTTGTTAAGAAATACAAGGGGACCTACCTGCAGTCCCTCAATCCAGACTATGAAGATATCTACCTTAGCGAAGAGGACCATATTCGCCCTATTGGTCGAGTGGTAGATGTCTATAGTCCATCCTAATAGCAACAATCCATAGCATGACGATACAGAAAAGGAGGCCCCTCAGCCTCCTTTTTGTCTTTAAAATCGGAAAAGTCCATTACCAAAGTTACACGACAATTAGTTAATGATTAAATAATTATTCTGCTACCCTTATGTCTTTGATTGTCCTCTTATTTTGTTGTCTAAGTGTGGAGATTGCTTATTATGATGAAAATCACTAGAGGTTTTCTGATTTTCTTGGTTGCTAGCCAAGGACCTACCTTGACCATACAGTATTACGACACGAATAAGGATTAGCCTACTTTTGATTGAACTGGGTAGCAAGGCTAAGTGTGAGTGAATGCTATGCATTTTGCCAACAGATGCCTTAGGCATCAAAGTAGGGATAACGGACTTTTCCCCTATTAGCCATCATCCTTTGGAGGAAGTGGCTAGTAGTTAGCACCATCAGGTGAACGCTGGTATACTCCTTTCAAGCAGGGTAGATGGCGTTCAGCATCTAACTTCATTATCTGATTTCTTCTAAGAGTAGTATAACACTTTTAGAAAACGCTATCAAATAATTATGTGCTCGAAAGTCTATTTTTTATTTCTATTTCGCTTTTACATAGGCTTCCCACATTTTTTGTTGGGGTTTGGCAAAGGGATAGGTAGGAAAGTCTTCTACGGAAACCCATTTTAATTCCCTATTTTCTGGAAGTTTGGTTGTTTCTGCAACTCCTTCAATCAATTCTATCTGCCATTTACGGTGACTGAAAATATGCTGAACGCTATCAAATTCTTGCTTTTGCCAATCAACAGTCATGCCGTAAAGTTCCGTAAAGCTCTGCCGCATATCGGATTGCACAACTTCTTCTGCAACTTCAAAGAGTGAAACTTGTTTGGCTACGACAGCCCCTTTTTCCAAAAGAGGAAAGGACCAAAAACCTGATAAGAGCCCTGCTTCATTATTTTTTTCCAATAAAAATTGATTATCGTTATTGCGGATAATAAAGCCTTGATAGGCTACAGGAACGGGCTTTTTCTTCGGTGCTTTGATAGGGTACTTATTCATGGTGCCATTTAGATAAGCTGCGCTAAAGTCTTTGACGGGGCTATCCTGAGGGCGCGGGTTGGCTGGTGATTCAATATCCGACCCCAAATCCATCAAGGCTTGGTTGAAATCTCCTGGTCTGTCAGGGTCTATCAAGATTTCCATCATAGCTTGGAAAATCTTGCGGTTACTTGGAATACCAATATCGTAATCCACCTCAAATAATCGACTAAGAACCCGCATGACATTGCCGTCTACTGCTGGCTCTGGCAAATCAAAAGCAATGCTTGAAATCGCCCCTGCTGTATAGGGACCGATGCCTTTTAGGCTGGAAATGGCTGCATGAGTGGTAGGAAATTGTCCATTAAAGTCTTCCACCATTTGCTGGGCTGCCTTTTGCATATTTCGAACACGTGAATAATAGCCCAGTCCTTCCCAGAGTTTGAGAATAACCTCCTCTGGAGCTTGAGCCAGGTCAGTAATGGTCGGCAAGTGATGGAGAAAGCGTTCATAGTAAGGAATGACCGTATCTACTCTGGTCTGTTGAAGCATGATTTCTGACACCCAGATGGCATAGGGATCTCTAGTTCTTCTCCAAGGTAAGTCGTGTTTATTGGCATCATACCAATCTAAAAGAGCTTTTCGGAAAGAGATGATCTTTTCCTCTGGCCACATGTCAATTCCATAATCTTTTAAATCTAACATACATCTAGTATATCACAAAGAAAAGGAGCTAGCTTTTGCTAACTCCAAAGAGTATTCTAAACGGTCTAAGCTACACATATCCAATCAATATATTCATTCCAGCACCATCAAAATGATTGAATCTTTGGAAGTCTCAACATTCGTCCCTCTTCAATATGCAGCAACATTCATTGACTAAAATAGAATTATTCTGCGTAATATTCTTGACCATAGCCTACTACTTCAGCATTGACTTGCCAGTGGATACCGAATTTGTCTTGCAAGGAACCATAAGCAGGTGACCATGGCACAGCTTGCAAGTCCATTGTAATTTTCATAGCACCCTCAGATAGTTTTGTGAACAAATCTTGTGCAGTTTCAGCGTCGTCAGTAATCAAGGCAACTGTAATGTTGTCACCGATTGAATATGGCATTTCTGGGTTATTGTCAGAAAGCATAAACCGTTGTCCGTTTAAACGGAATTGGGCATTCATGACATGGTTTTCTAATTCTGCTGGACAGTCTGGCAAGAAATCTTTGAATAAGTTTACTTGCTCTACCTCTGCACCAAGTGCATTTTTGTAGAATTCAATAGCTTCTAAACCATTGCCATTTGTTACCAAATATACTTCCATTGCTTTAAGCATGGGATACCTCCAAAGCATTGATAGCCCATTATATCACGAATTAGTTGTACGGACAATTTTTTTGATTAAGAAAAAGTTTTTTCATCTTGTATTCCACAACCATATCAAACAAAACAACTCATAGAGGATAAAGAAAAGAATAAAGCAATGAAGGAAAAATTCCTGGGGAAGTATATAAATGACCGGATCTTTCAACGGGTCAAAGAGCCAGGTTGAATCACCAGGAAAGAGCAGATGGTGGAAGAGGACAAAGAAGCTATCAAAACCAATCAGCACCCCCACCAGCGCAATAAGTAAAGGAGCTAGTGCCATCCACATAAAAACAGTTCGATAGAGCTTGCCATAGCCTTTTCGCACCACTTCTTTCCAAAAATAGAAAACAGCAGGCAAACTAATCAGGAAAATAAGCTGTGCCAGATGAAAGAGACCTTTCACATCCGCAAAATGTTTCAGACCATCAGCTGAAGATGAAAAATTTGGCATGTCTAAAACACTTGCAAATGGATTGGTCAGATAGTTCATCAAGATATTAAAGTTATAGGAAATATCCGCCGCCTTCATGTAGACAACATTTTCCAAGCCTAAGAAAGAAATTTCTAGTGGAAAAATTAACCAAGCAAGATAAATGGTTGCTAAAACGGCTGACGACAGGGTAAAAAATACTGTTCCAACAAGTTGTAACTTAGTTCTCATCAAAACTCCATTCATCTAAACTATCGAGGACATGGGTTGGAGCAAGGGGCAAGTCTGCTACTTCTTCTGGCTTGGTGAAGCCAGTCAGGACTAAAAGAGTTGGAAATCCATTGTCAATCCCCGCACGAATATCCGTCAGGTAGTTATCTCCCACCATAACCGTTTGGCTGCGTTCTGTCCCTAAAATCTCCAGGGCCTTGTCCATGATAATAGCTTCAGGCTTGCCGATAAAGGTCGGCTCCAAACGGGTCGCAGCTTTCAAAAGCGCAATAAGTGAGCCTGCTCCTGGCAGATGACCTCTTTCAGTCGGAATGTTCAAATCAGGATTGGTACCGATGAAGGTCGCTCCCTTTTGAATAGCCAAGGTGGCAATGGCCAGTTTTTCATAGGTCAACTGAGTATCCAAACCGACAACAACATAGGCTGGATTTTCCGTGTCTTCCACATAACCTGCCTCAAAAATGGCAGACTTGAGCCCGTCTTCTCCAATGACATAGACTGTCTTTTCCTTGCCCAAATCATTCATATAATCTACTGTCGCCAGACTGGCTGTATAGATGGTTTCAAGTGGTGTCTCAATGTTAAAGTTTTCAGCCAACATAGCCTGCACCATCTCAGGACGGCGGGTGGTATTGTTGGTCACGAATAAATAGGGAATCTGACGTTCTTGCAAGCGATGAATAAACCGCTCACCAGCAGGAATCCGCTTTTTCCCTTCATAAATCGTACCATCCAAATCAATCAAATAACCTGTATATGTCATTTTTCCTCCTTAATCAAATCGTGTTTCCCAATGCTCAGACCAACTAGCTTCCAAGCAAAGTGCTAACTGCTCAGCTGTATTTTTCGCAAGTGAGAGCGGTGGTAAGTCATCTAGACTGAAAAAGCCACTGGCAAGAGTTTCCGAATTGGGCTGAAACTCCCCGCCAAGGAGACGACATAGAATGAAGACCTTGGTCACGCGGTGGGCTGACTTGGCAGGATTGTTCTTGTGCTTGTCCAAAATTGCCACCACACGCTGAGCCTCCACATCCAGCCCCGCTTCTTCCTTGACTTCCTTAACAACATTATCCTTGACGGACTGGTCCACATCGCACCAACCCTCTTATGTCAAGGAATTGACGAAAATTTTATTCATTTTTCAATTGATTATATCACATTTTCTAAATGCAAGAAAGAGACTTGAATACCAAGTCCCTTCTTAAGTTATTTATAGATAACCTCAAAGAAGCCCAAACAGTCGACGATGACTTTCTCAACATGAGTTTCTATTACTTCTCTTGATAAGGTCTGGCCACTAAATTTATCAGCTACTTTAGTCGTTTGTAAGTTCTCCTCTAAATGTACTATTTTGTCATCTAACTCTTGCTTTTTAGCGATATAATCATCACGAGTGATACGATTTTCCTTATAATCTTGGAAAGCGGCCAATTTCTTTTCCTTTAGCTTCTCTATGTCATGGAGTAGATTAACTCTCAATAGTTTTCTTGGTTCTTGAGATTTATTCTTCAAATCCTCAAAAATAACCTTCTCAATCTTATCTACTTTACAAGAATGCATCGAATGCCCTTGACTTTTACAGTAGCGACAATAAAAATAATGGCCTTGATTATGATTTCTAATTAGAGACAAACGATGTTGGCAGTGTTCACAGAAAACAAAACCACGTAAAACAATATCTTCTGTCGAACGAGATTTCTGCTGAGACTGATGAGTTCTTCGTGACTGTCGAGCTCGATGTGCCTGCTCGAATTCTTCAGGAGTAACAAGAGCCTCATGGTTATTTTCAATTCGCTCCCATTCTGATTGAGGGCGTGTAATATGCTTGCCCTTAATATAGGTCCTCGTGTTAAAGAGGTAAGTGCCTTTATAAGCTTCGTTTTTCAGTATTTGTCGGACGGTATTTGAGGTCCAAATATTACGTTGTTGCTCATCAGTTAAAATAATTGACTTCTGATATTTGGCTTGACTGACTTGCATTTTCCTCTCAGCTGGAGTAATGGTCTTCTCCTCATTAAGGAGTAATGCAATCTTTTTATCCCCCAGTCCCTCAATACTTAATCTGAAGATTTGTCTCACGATAGGTGCTACAGCCGCATCAATGATAATCTTAAAGCGATCTGTAGGGTCTTTGAGATAGCCAAACGGTGGTAACCAACTCATATTCTTGCCTGAACGCTTCATAGTATTCATAGCACTTTTGACTTTCTCAGAAACATCCTTGGCATAAAATTCATTAAGTAAATTCTTAAAGGAGACATCAATCTCAACACCATTATTCTCTGAAGTAAGACTATCATATTGGTCATTTAGAGCAATGAACCTCACTCCTAAAAAGGGGAATATGTTTTCCAAGTAGTTCCCTAACTCCAGATAATCACGCATAAATCGTGAGAGGTCTTTAACAATAATATGACGAATCTCGCCGGACTTAACTCTTGTCATCAACCGCTGAAAAGCTGGGCGATTGACGCTTGTCCCTGAGAAACCATCGTCCACAAATTCTTCTCGCTGAAAGTTTTGGAAGTCAGAAGAATTATCAAGAAAATGATGAAGTAGATGTCTTTGATTGACAATGGAATTGCTTTCATCAGTTCCAGCCTCATCGACAGATAGTCTAAGGTATAAAGCCACTTTAGACATTCTCCACACCTCCTATCTGACAGCGAAACGTAATCGTCACCTGTTTATTCACACCAACTTCGATGCGTTCGATGATTGCCTGTAATAGTTCCGAGGTTAGGCTATCTGTTCCTTGGCATTGAGTTAGCGATTTGATCCAATTTATCTGCTTCTGATGTTCTTCTTCCAGTTGCCCGATAGCCGTCTCACAATGTCTTATTTCCTGTGAAAGTATCCCTATTTGAGCTTCCTTCTCTGATTTTTGAGTGAGATAGGCTGTTTTTTCAGTTCGTACCAAACTATATGAAGCATATAAATCACTTATTTCTTCTCGTAAGCGCATGATAGCTTGTTGGTGCTGTCTTTCTTGCTTATGATAAGTATTGATACAATCCTCTTTTCTGGTTCTCAACCTTGATGTTAGCTGTTTTATTCCTCCTAAACGATTCAGTTCATCTTGAATGAACTCCGAGATAATTCTATCTAAAGCCTTTTCACTAATATAAACGGTCTGCTTTGTTACATGATCCGAATCATAGATATAATCCATAAATGTATAATAATCTTCATTCTTAAAATGCTTACAGTATCTAGGTAACTGGGTATACTTTCCATGTGCATAAATCAAACCCTTATAACGATTCGGAGTTCGTTCCCTAGTAGAAAGTTTTTGCGATTTTCGGCTTCTTGAATGTTGTAGAATTCTGCTATAATCCTCTTGACTGATATAGGATTTATGAGCATTTTCATAACGAATCGGCTGACTCTCTAACAAATTCTTACTGCGTGTTCTCTGAAGCAATTCTCCACGATAAACTGGCATTTTAACCAGGCGAAGTAAATTGCCCGATTTCCAAAGTCGATGATCACAGTCAATTCTATAGAGATCTCCAGTTTCCCGATATGCCAGCGGTACTGCAATTCTATGCTCATTCAAATATGCAGCTATTTTCGGCATTGATTGGCCTTCAATCGCTTTTCGAAAAATAGTATCAAGAACTGGCTTTACTTGATGATCAATAATTAATCGTGTTCCTTGTTCCTGTTTATCTAATTGATAACCATAAGGCGCTGATGTACCGATATAATAACCCTTACTAGCTTGATGAATATTGTAGGATGTCAATTTTTTTGAAATCTCTTTAGAATAAAGGTCGTTAACTAAATTCTTAATTTCTACCTCAAACGACTTCTTTTCTCCAAGTCCGTTAAGGGTATCAAGGTTATCATTGATAGAGATGAAACGAACGCCCAAGAAAGGGAAAACTTTATCAATAAGACGCCCCATCTCAATATAATCCCTACCTAGACGTGATAAGTCTCTAATCAGAATACAATTGATAAGACCCTTTTTGACATCTCCCATCATTTCTTGAAAGGCAGGGCGATTAAACTTCGTGCCTGAATACTCATAGTCAGTATATGTTTTGGCAACCATTAAGCCCTTAGCTTTGGCGAATGTTCTCGCTAAGCCTTCTTGAGTCTCTAATGACTGTGATTTATTTCTCCAAGTTTCTGTTCTTTCCTTCGATAATCTAATGTAAATACCAGTTCGATAAGTTGTAACCTGAATGGTATCTGTTTCTTCTGTACAGTAGCGGTTCTTCGTGCGAGCCATCAAACCACCTCCGTTTCCAGATGTGAAAACTGTTGGAGCATATCCAACTCTTTCATATCATGAATGACTAGCGTAATCTCATGGTCTTCTCCAATATCAATCCGATCTAAGAGAGAAACCAATGTCAAGCGGTTTAAGTAGTCTGTCTCTCTCAACTCACTTAACTGCTTCAACCAAGCTTCCCTATCTTGAAGCTTATGATAGAGTTCCTGAGCTAATCCTTTTTTTAGAGCAATGGTTTCTTCAACCTGCTTCAGCTTTTGGCGATAATGTCGCTGAAATTCCTGATACTCCGACTCATTGATAAGACCATCATCTAGGTCCACATACAGGGAGTGAAGTAATCGCTCATACTTCTTGCGTTCGGTCACTAGTAGCGTAAAGTCAATTTCAAGAAATGACTCTTCTGACAGATAGTCAGGGATACGTTCAATCAGATAGGACTTCCACTCTAGGTGTTGAGCTATCAAGGTTGAAATGACTTCCAGCAGACTATCGTGCTTAATAGCGTGACGGCTACAACCTTGTCCCTTGTTGTATGTACTACAAATGTACTGATTAGTCTCTGTTTGCTTGTAACGGACTTTTCGCTGTATCATCTGCGATTGACAGTCTTTACAAAAGAGTAAGCCTACAAACAAAGATGGCTGACCTTTTCCATTCTTGACATCTCTAAGTAATAAGCGATTGGCAATCTCAAAGGTGCTTTCAGATACAATACCTTCATGTGTTTTATCTACCCGCACCCAGTCATCTGGACTGACCTTTAGAGACTGTTGCGATTTGTAATTCAGTTTCGTATGTTTTCCCTGCTCCAAAGTCCCTGTATAAACTCTATTGACCAGAATACGATTAACCAATTTGGTACTCCACTGATTAGAGGTACCATAAAATCCCTTGAAATTTTCTTGACAAGATTTCTTATGTTGAAGTGGGGTTGCGATGCCAGCTTTATTAAGATAAGTAGCAATCCTATTTGAAGAATACCCCTCTAGCTTGAGCCTAAAGATTTTTTCAATGATAGGACGAATACTCTCATCCACTACTAGGTGGTTCCTCTCGTTATCGTCTTTGCAATAACCGTAAGGAGCAAATGCTCCTATAAATTCTCCGTTCTGGCGCTTAGCCTTTTGTGTGCTACGGACTTTCATGGAAATATCCCGACAGTAGCTATCATTGATAAGACTTTTAATCGGCAGAACTAGGTGTGTTTCATTTGTATCCGCAGTCAAGCTATCATAATGATCATTGACCGAGATAAACCTCACACCAATGGAAGGGAAAATCCTTTGAATATACTTCCCAGTCTCAATATAGTCTCGCCCAAACCGAGATAAGTCTTTGACGATAATTGTATCTATCCTTTTCTCATTAACCATTGTCATCATGCGGTTGAAATCAGGACGATTAAAGGTTAAACCACTAATACCATCATCTACAAATTCTTCTAAAATGATAAGGTCATGCTTTTCAGCGTAGTCTCTTAAAAGTGAACGCTGATTGACAATGGAGTTACTTTCGATATTATCTCCATCATCTCGTGATAGGCGTAAATAAATACAGGCTTGTGTCATTGTTTTCTCCTTAATCGATATTCTTAGGTGCGGATCGATCAAGGATTAAAGTTCTACCATTCTATTTTACATAATTTACTGTTAATTGTCCGCTAAAAGTTTATATTTTCTCTAACTTTTTGCCAAGTAAATCATCTAAAATATCCGTTAGACATAGTGGCTTATCGGTGACTTTTACAGTTACCTTATAGCCTTCAATGACGACCTGCGATGTCTCCTTTTCTGTTGTTGTTTTTGTCATACTATATTATTCCTTAAATTTAAAATAATGACCTCCGTGGGAACGACTGGTTAGGTCATTCATGGGAATCTCACCCGCTGTCCTTTATCGCTGGCAGCCTGAACGTGCAGAAGTATCATTGTCCTTAGTTTGTATCTTGGCAAATAGAGTACCATTCTATTTTATAGCTGATTATTGTCGCTCATATCATGGCGAACCAGACTAAACTGCTCAACAAATAAGAAAGTCCCACCTTGGTCTATTCAGTTGTCAAAGGACAAAGGATTATTAATAATTAGATTTTTCCATTTCTAAAATATAATCTGTAGTTACATCATACAATCTCGCTAATTGCTTTAGATATAGAGTAGGCACATCCTGTCTCCCACTCTCTATTCTGGAATAAGCCGATTGTGAACAGTGAAGATACATAGCAATCTGATTTTGAGATAAATCGTTATCCTCTCTTAAATTCTTTAATCTAATATACATTATCAATCCTCTTACTAATATTGTAAGTGAGCGATAATCAAATTAACTAATTTATGCAAAATATGCATAATTTAATTTTAAATAAAATATTACTCGTGGTGCTAGTTAATCTCAAAATACAATAAAAAGCCCAAAATGAACTGCACCCCAAAAGTTAGATTTTGTATCTAACTTTTGGGGTGCTTTTCTGATGAAATTAAGTTATGAAGATAAACTAGGTATATACAAGTTGAGATAGAGAGGTGAATCATGGCCTCAGTTAAGTCAGCGATATGGAATCTGTACTTCCAATCTCAAGTACATGGTTAAACTCATGGATAGATATGGTGTTGAGATTGTTGATAAGGGTAAAAATCGGTATTATTCACCCGAGTAAAAGCAGGAAATGATTGATAAAGTCTTGCTTGATGGTCAGTCCCAGCTCTCTGTTTCTCTTGATTATGCACTGCTAAATCAAGGCACTCTTCCAAATTGGATAGCGCAATACAAGAAATACGGGTATACTATTGTTGAGAAACAAAGGTGGAGACCGAGTAAAATGGGGCGCAAACATAAGAAAACCTGGGAAGAGATGACAGAAGTTGAACGTCTTCAGAAGGAATTAGAATATCTTAGAGCGGAGAATGCTGTGCTAAAAAAGCTGAGAGAATACCGCTTGAGGGACGAAGCAAAGCGCAAAGAGCAACAGAAATCAGTCAAGCATTAACGCATCAGTTTTCCCTAGTGACTTTACTTGAAATCCTTGATTTACCACGTTCCACCTATTACTATCAAGTGAAGCGACTAGCTAATCCAGATAAGGAGAAATCTATCAAGGATGAAATACAATCTATTTATGATGAGTACAGGGGCAATTACGGCTATCGTCGGATTCATTTAGAATTACGAAATCGTGGCTTTATCATCAATCACAAGAAGGTGCAGCGCTTGATGAAAGAGTTAGGCTTAGCGGCTCGCATTCGTCGTAAGCGCAAGTATGCTTCTTACAAAGGTGAGGTGGGTAAGAAGGCTAATAATCTGATTAAACGTCAATTTGAAGGCTCTAAACCTTACGAGAAGTGTTATACCGATGTGAAGGAATTTGCCTTACCTGAAGGGAAACTCTATCTATCGCCTGATCTTGATGGCTATAATAGTGAGATTATTGATTTTACCCTGTCTCGGTCACCTGATTTGAAACAAGTTAAAACCATGCTTGAGAAGGCTTTTCCAGCGGATTCATACATCGGAACCATTCTTCACTGTGACCAAGGCTGGCAATACCAGCACCAGTCTTACCATCACTTTTTGAAAACCAAGGGCATTCGTCCATCCATGTCTCGCAAGGGAAATAGTCCAGATAATGGGATGATGGAGTCCTTCTTTGGCATTCTCAAATCGGAAATGTTTTATGGATTTGAGAAGTCTTATCAATCCCTTGATGACCTTGAGCAAGCTATCACAGTTTACATTTTTTACTACAACAACAAACAAATCAAAACTAAACTAATAGGACTTAGCCCTGTCCAATACAGAACTAAATCCTTTCAGTAATTATTTGTCCAACTTTTAGGGGTCAGTACAAAAGAACTATACTGTAAGTGCCGAAACAAACAGGAGGTAGTCGAAATGAGCCACTTACAGTATACTGTTAAATCCCATCACTTACAATGGAATTTGAAGCAATTATCAAAAATTTGCCACCAGCTCTATCGTGATTATTGTCCAGATGGCTTAAAACACCGTCGTAACATTAGCTTGTCCAAGGTATCAGACGAATCTCTATTAGTCTTGCTTCTTTTGCAAGCTGAACTAGGATTAAGTCAAAACGGCATTTCTACCGTATCTGCCAACTCTTTCATTGCAGCGAACTTCTTTAAAGAAGTCGCTTTAATCGACGAGCAAGACAGTTGATTTGGTTAGTTCAAGTCATTAGAAAAGCAATGAATACTCAAATCTCACCTGTTTTCATTGTTATTATAGCTAGCTTTCCCTTGCCACTTTACCAACCTGTCCGTAACTATAGAACACGTATTTTTAACGACGCAGCAGATATTGGCTACAACGCTTCCAAACATCTGTGGTTCTATGGATTCAAAGTACACATGCTGGTAACTTTATCAGGCTATATTCTGAATTATGTTGTGACACTTGCATCAGTCCATGATAGTAGGGCAGTTGATAACTTACTAGAAAATTGCCGACAACTTTATATTTTGGCAGATTTAGGCTATCTTAGTAAGGTACTTAAAGATCATTTGACCCTAAAAGGCTATCATCTATGGACTGCCTTACGCCAAAATATGGCAGGAGCTAAACAACATAATCATTGGAAACTGATGGCTATGAGACGAACCATTGAGACTTGCTTCTCAGAGATTTGCGGTCTTTTTGATATAGAACACACACTGACTAGAGGTTTAGCAGGTCTGCGGTTAAGGCTGGAGCAAATTATACTGGCTTACAATCTGAGATACTTCAAGATTAACTAGCACCATGAGTAAAATATTGAGTAAGTTGCTATTGTAGTATAATAGTAACTATACTTAGTTTTTTTCCACTATAAACCTTTGGCAATAGTCTAAATATTTAAAAGAAAGTAAGTAATCTTTCTTGGCAATTTCTATTCCATGAACTAGAATAATTCAATTTTTATTGAAAAAAATCATTTAAAACATATTTTATCTTATGACACCTCGACCAAAAATCAGATAGTTTTTAAATTAAGTTCTTACTATTTAAGGATAAGTCATTACTATATCAATTTTAGAAAAACTGCGAGATACGGTGTAATTTTATAAAGAAAAAGCAACGGCATCAAATCCGTTGCTTTGTTTAATAGAGTTTGGCACAAACTATAAACTCTTCTCTTTTATGATATATATTGGTCTTCTCTTAGTTTCTAAAAATATTTTTGATAAGTATTTACCAATTATTCCAAGTGCCATCAACTGCAATCCACCTAAAAATAAAATAACTGTAACAAGACTAGCCCAACCAGATACACTTCCGTCAATTGTTAGCTTTCTCACAACAACAAACAAAACACCTATTAAAGATAAGATAAAGGAAAATGTCCCGGCCCAGAATGCAATATTTAAAGGCGCCTCAGAAAAATTAACAAGACCCTCCAACGAGTAACGAAGTAAACCCCAAAAACTCCAAGAAGTTTTTCCTGCTACACGTCCTCTATTTTCATAAGGCAAATAGGTAACATTATATCCAACCCAGGAAAAAATACCTTTAGAAAAACGATTAACTTCATTAAATTCTAGGATACTGTCGACAACCTGCCGAGTCATAAGACTAAAATCACGAACTCCATCAACTAATTTCGTATCAGATACAACATTTATCAACTTATAAAAAAGTTTTGCGAACAAGGATCTAATAATCGGCTCACCTCTGCGATCAATTCTTTTAGTTCTAACTATATCAAAACCATGTTGGATTATTCGGTACATATCAGTCAACATTTCTGGTGGATCTTGAAGGTCTGCGTCCATTATCGCTACAAAATCACCTTTTGCTTCTTTTAAACCTGCTAAGAGCGCTGCTTCTTTCCCAAAATTTCGAGAAAATGAAAGATAGTGGACATTTTCAAACTTATCGGAAATTTTTCTAAGAACATCTAGAGTTTTATCTTTGGAACCATCGTTAACAAATATATAATTAAATTGCAAGTTTTCTTTCAACTGTTTTTCTACTAATTTTGTTGTAGTTATGAAAGAAGGTATTGTCTCCTCCTCATTATAACACGGAATAATTATTGAAAGTTCTTGTTTCGACATATTAACTCCTTAGGCAAATTATCATTTTTTTTAACAAGATAACTACTATCAGTAACCATGTCAAAAAAGTTATAACTAAAAATATTGTAAACTCCCTTGGTATTTTATATGAAAGGGTTATGCGATTTTCCTTATAAGGAATTTGACTAATTTTTGGTGTACCTATTTGACTCAAAGATATTTGGTCGTGTGGTATTATTTTTTCATTTATTTCTAAAATGGTATTTTTGTAAACGATGATTGGTAATTCTACTTCCTTGTCTGCATTTGCCGTCCACTCAATAATCAGTTTCCCATCCTTAATAGATTTTTTTATTTTTTTCTGATAAGCAATCTTTTCTAAGTACATGTCATAGTAATTAATATTCTCATCTTTTTCACCATAGAGTGGTAGATAATCGGGAGTTCCCTTGGCAACCATATTCAGAGCTTTCTCCTTATTAGCATCATAAAATGACTTTTTGATATTAGCACTATCGCTCAAAAAATGTACTTTATACTTTGAGGGCATGAAATTACTGCTAGAATCCCAATTATTCGTGGTAATAGCAACTAAGGTAAGTGTTTGAAGTAAGGATAATGCAAGGAATGAAATGAGAAGCATTTTTTTATGATATATAAGGAGTTGCTTAGATTGAACCAATTTTAGAAAAAGATAAATAATAATAATAGAAACAGGTACAAAAAATCTGAACGGATATTGAATTAACTCTGCGAAAGGATTTTTTATCTTTACCAAATAAGACCATGGTATTAAACTAGATGATAGCACTAAAAACGCCGTCATAACCCAAAACCATATTTTTATCTCTGCATTATTTATCCTCTTCCATTTTAAAAAAAATATATGATAAATTGCTACTAACATGAAAAACAGAATCGCAGGATTTAATAGCCAATAATAGCTATTTTGATTAATAGTATTCAAACTCATATTAATATTGACACTTGGAGGTATTAGGCGATTACCTTTTAATACAATAAAATAACTACCCCAAATATTCAACGTTAAGCAGAAGAACAGACATATTTCAATAAACAAATCCTTTAAAAAGACTATTTTTTTATTATTTTTCAAAAAAATATAAATAAAAAATGGAATATACATCAGTATTAAAATGAATGCTGACAACATATGGATTTGTGATACTAAGGCTGTTAAGATTCCCAAATACCACTTTGGTATTTTCTTTGTTTGATAAAACTTAAACAATATGCTCAATGCTAGAGGAAGTAAGGCAGCTCCCCAAGAGGTAAACCCCTGCCTAATTATCCAATATTGAATAGAATAAGTTGATAAATATAATATAGCTCCAATAAGTGTATACTTCCTTTCCAACTTAGCTTTTGTTAAAAAAATATACATGGAAAATCCTGCTAAGTTATACAAACAGAAATTGGAAAATAACTGATATATAAACCAATTCCTACTGATTAAAACTAATATTCCTTGAAAATAAGCAAAAAAAGGACCATATAAGGCATTAACAATACGACCAGATTCTTGAAAGCCATATAATGAAATAAAATAATGAAAATCTAGATTTTTGAATTGTTGAGACGTGTCATAAAATCGATTGAAATGAAATATTGAGTCCGAACCTAAAATCATTTTTCCTGATATAATTTGAGGTAAACAAAGAATAAGGGAGGCTAAGCCTATTAAAAAAAATGAGTGTAGATATTTATTATTTGTTTTCGAAGTCAATCATAATTCTCCTTGGAATTTATTAAATAACAGAAGAGCATATTAGTATATTCAATATTTTTTAAATTATGAGTCTAAAAAAGAATTTATTAAAATACAAATATATATACACTACCAAAAAGTTAATTTCATTCACATTGGAAATAATAATAGTATTACAGTTTTTAATTCAATACTAATAGAAAAAAATATTTTCTTCTCAATGTTGGTAGGCTTCTATTTCTTTAAAAATATTATATCCTATATAACCTCAAATTTGCTTACTAAAATTGACATAAAAATTCAATTACTATTACAAAATGAATTTTTTGAAAAGTTCATCTCATTACCTTCACAATTTATCAAATCAAAAAAAGTAGGTGACTCATTAACAAGACTTGATGATATAAATTCTTTAAGTGGTTTTATCTCTAAAGTTATTACAACATTTTTATCAGATATTATTATGATTATTGTTATTGGAACGACATTGATTAATATTCGGGTAGATTTATTTCTGATTGTAATCATAATTTGTCTTCTCTATCTTATCACTTGTTTATATATGATTCCGAAATTTTCTCAAAAGCAAAGAGAAACAATGGAGTATGAAGCTAGAGTAATAACCAAATTTAGTGAAAGTATAGATATATTTGAACTTATAAAAGTTCAAATACTTGAAAAAAATTATTTACAAAAATTGTCAATAGCTACTAAAAAACTTATGGATATTAGAAGAGTTGCCAATTTACTAGAAAATCAGTTTAATTTTATAACCACTAACATAAAAGAACTAGGTATGTTGTTGATTACCTGGTTCGGCATAGGTCTAATTCAATCGAATAGACTTTCTTTAGGAAACATGATAGTTTTCCAAAATTTAACCGGTATGTTTCTTTCCTCTATAGCAAGCTTGTTTATTTTACAAAAAGAGCATCAACAATTTGTAGTATCTTTTGAACGACTTTTAGAATATAAAGAAGTAGAATCTGAGAACTATGGACAAAACCAACAATTGGATAGTTATAATATAAAAATTAATAACCTGACTTTTTCTTATGGTTCCAAAAATCTAATAAATAATTTATCTGTTCAATTTAACGAAGGCGATAAAATATTTATAAAAGGACCTAATGGAAGCGGAAAAAGTACATTTGCTAAAATTTTAATAAAATTAATTGATAATTATCAAGGTGAAATTTACTTAGATGGTAAAAATTATCAAAAATTATCAGTAGATACCATAAGGAACACCATCGGTTACTCATCATCTGAAAATAAAGTTTTCTCTGGTTCCTTGTATGACAATCTATTTGTTAACGGAAACTCATCTGACCAAACCAAACTATTTAATAAAATGGTAAGATCAGGGATATTCGAAAATCTTCTTAAAAATTTAGACTACGGTTTTGAAACTAGTATATATGAAAATGGTAGCAATCTATCTGAAGGACAAAAACAAATTATTTCATTTTGCAGAACGATATTGAGTAGTAGGAAAATATTAATTTTCGACGAAGGCTTCTCCAATATAGATTCTGACACAGAAAATAAGTTATTAAAATTTATGTTTGAAAATCTCAAAGATAATATATTATTGTTTATTGATCATGGGAATAAAGTCGCTGATGTATGTGATTTCATACTCGATATCGAGACAGGTAAACTAGTACGTAAAGAAAGGGAAAGCTAATATGATGAAATTATTGATTATTTTACTTGCTATATTCACTTTTACTGGCTGTTCAAGTCAAAAATCAAATGACAAACCAACCTCATATGATGGTGACTACTCTTCTTATGCCGCAATTTTGGAGGGTAATGACGAGATTTCATTTACTATAGAAAATGGTAATGTAAAAGGAAAAGCAGCTACTGGTGTAGTTGATGAAAGAACTATGACTTTCACAGATAAGGATCAGCTAAAATCAACTTTTACTTATGATAAAGGGGAGTTGATAATAAAAAAATCAGAAAGTGTAGTAGCTTATCGAAAAAATTCTCCGGCATATAATTACATTAATGAAGTTTATGCAAAATACTACCAAGAGATAGAGCCTCAGTTGATTAAGATAATAAATCAAAATTATCTGCAATTCCTTGAAGGAAACTATATAAGTCAATATCCTGATTTAGAGGTGAAGCAAATAGTTATTGATGATAATCAATTCTTAATTCAATACATTAACAGTAAACCAAACAAATACATAGACTTCATTTTTGATAGTGTTACAATTGATGAACCAAATTGGGATAAGGACCAAATCTTAAGTATTGATAAAACTTTATTGAAAACTTACGAAAATTGTTCAACTATTGAAGATATAATGGCAATTACTAATTTTGATATAAAATTAACAGGTCACGATAAAGAGGGTGAACGCTATAAAATTATTGTATCATATAATAATGGAAGTAGAAATATCGTTTTACAAAAGCAAGGTGATTCAAAGAATAATTGGATTGACAGTGATTTTGATTACATAAAGTAGATTATTATATATAAAGCTGAGTCTCAAAAAATATCTTAGCCCGCCTAAAATTGAAAATATGAAACCAAAAACTAACAAATGGAGTCTATGAAAATTTAAAGAGTCCGTTTGTTAATTTTTCTATCCATCTAGTTGGTGACTAAAGTGGAATAGTTTCATTAAATTTAATCTCAACATTCCTATTATTTATACCAATATTATCTAAAATTTCACTAAATTTTTCTAATTTTTTAACTAGATATTCATATTCATCTATGCACTTACTAAGTTCATTTTGAAAAACTTCAATCTCTTTCTCAACTTCTTCTAGTTTTATAGCTGCAGTAAGATTCATCTTGGAATAATCATATCTGGCCAAGCGGCGGTTCTCTATATCGTTGTTGTTCAGATTAAGCAAGACTTCCGCAACCTTGTTGAGATGAGCTATATGATCCTGCAAATCTGTAGTGGTTAAATCTAATTGAGCAATATCCTTAATAATCTCATCTTTAACCTCTTGATAAGACTTATTCTCCGTATCCAAGTCAATAAGGAGATTTATCTCTTCAATCTTTTTCTTAAGTGTATCAATGGTTGGTCGTCTTCTTGGAATACTCTTGCTATCATTGGTTAACTGACGAATGAGTTCACGCCCTCGCATATAGCGATTGAGTTCGGACGCCTCCTTGTTGTAAATGAAGAATTGTGCGGTCTCACGGATAAAAACATAGTAGTGTTTGCCACTCTCTGTCTCTTTAATATCTAAATTACGGTTTGGGATAAAGACCAAGCCGTCTTTTTTTACGCCATAATTCATCCTAATAAAAAGACCGTCTTTAACTAATTTATCAATCTGATGGTCAGCTAAAACAACCTCAAACTCCTGAACCTGGTCTCGTTTCTCCTTAAATGCTTGATAGGCCTCTTGTAAGTCTTCATAAGCTAGCTTGTCCTTATCTTGCTCCTCACAGTATCCCTCAAAGTCAAAAATAAGTTGCGACTGGTCAATAGCAGGAACTTCACCGCGTTTCTCAAAATAGCTCTCGAAAAATTGAACATCATAGATATTTGTAGAACTAAGTTTTTGATTATTGACTGTAATGCTATGGCCATTTTCTGTTAGAGTAAAAGCCACATGCTTTTGTTTCATCGAAATAGTGAGGTTGAGTTTTTGTGCAAATTCCAAAAGCTGTGAAAGGTCACAAACTCTGGGTAAGAGGAAATCCAAGCGTTTCTCAATCGCTCGCTTGGCAAATTGCTCTCGAAAATATTCCTCGGTATAGGGTTGACGCTTATCTAACTGCTTGCCTCGGATGATTTGCTTCATAGGCATATCAGTCATCAAAAATCGAGCATGCTTTCTTGAAAAATCAATCTGAGCATTCAAGGCTTCTGCCTTAGATATAAAGTCACCAAAGTTCTTACTATTCTCCATCAGAAAATAAAGACGTTGCTTCAACTCAAATTTGTGATTACTCTTGCGATAGGTCACAAACTTCTCATGAGAATAGCGGTTCGGTGTGATAATTTTGGCACCTGCTTCTTTGGCAAGGCGGTCAGAAATCATCCGTAAATTTCTCTCCTGGGCATAATCCCATTTGAGTTTCTTATGAGAATTGAGGTCAACGGAATTGATGAGGATATGATTATGCAGGTGATGTTTGTCTGTATGGGTCGTCACAATAAAGCGAAAGTTTCCTCCAGTCAACTCCTTTACCGTCTCATAACCAATACGATTGATTTCTTCAGGTGTTAAATTATCTTCGGGCGAGAATGACTGGATAAGATGATGAGCATGAATTTTAGTTTGCTTGACCTGTTGTCGGTCATTTCTAGAATTGTAAAGCCTATCATTATTGACAAGATTGGCCTGATACATCTCAACTATTTCTTCGTAATTTGGGAAGTCTAGGTAGTTGCTCATTCCAAAATCTGAAACCAATTTGAGTTGGTCAGTCTTATCTGGATTCAGAATATACTTGATAAGACTTTTACGGTATTTGTTGCCATGAACAGCAAAATGCTTAGTGACTACCATAAAATGCCCTCAACTTTTGGCACTTGACATCGAAGTCCTTATCGACTTCCGCAATCAGTTGACCTATGCCAGATTTCAGATTATCTCGCTGCTCTACCGTCAGAAGTTTTGTCTGATTGACGGTTCTGGCTATCTGGTTAATATTATTGCCAATTCGGCGTAATTCAAAAATCAAGTCTTGATAGTTGCTAGTGTCAATTGTTAAAAAGGTCATATTGGGATTAAGTAGAACTTTTCTGGCATAAGCAGAAAAATTTGTGCAAGAACTTTGACTGATATGATTGTTCAAGGTCGCAAGTTCCTGGTCTGTTAGAAATACTTTTTTGAGATTAGTTCGGTAACGATTTTCCATAGCTAACCTCTCATATACTTATCTCGAAATTCTAAACTGAGTGGTACTGTCTTCTCCACTTCTGCCATCAGTTCTTGAACACAAGTCAATATAATTCTTAAGTGTTCTGATGTGACTTGTTGGTCTCGTTCTGCTAGAGTTGCTACTTGTAAAATATCTCTACTGATTTGTTCGATTTTTTGAGATTGCCAAAGGATAAACCAATCTCTGATATCATCCTTGTTATTGACAAGGTCCAACAGCTTTTGTCTGACAAAGGGAGAAAACTGCTCCGCATTCTCTTTCATCATCAGTTGTTGAATCTGCTCAAATTCCTCAAGCGTCAAGTTGATTTCCTTACGAATTGTCCGATAAGTCTCTGTCATGATGATTCACTCCTTCTTACATTTCCCTCTATCGGGTTAGCACCGATACCGTATCTGATACGGGAACTTCCTAAAAGCCTCAAAGTTTCCTTTTTCGGCTTTTGCGAGCTCAGTTATTGTGTCCACAATAACCCAAAATCTAATCGTCAGCTGACCCCAAACCTTACAGGTTGGTCAGCCGACGATTAGAAAATGTGGTGGCTTCGCCCCCAAACCCCCAAGAAAAAGTCAAGGGTTGATTTTCTAAAACTAGATAGAGTGTAACAAGAGAGAGCTGAAAAAATTATCACAGGAAAAGAAAAAGAGCCATTTGGCTCTCGAAAAATTTCTGAAATGAAATAGCTTAACCTAAAACTTCAAAATCATCACTACCATCGGCTTCACCTGTTAGACACGTGAAGCACATGTAGCTCCCTACCAGTGCACTCCCTGCTACCCAAATAGGAGATCCACAATTCATACACCTTGCCCCTCCTTCTTTTTCTTCAAGTACTGCACGCAAGGTTTCTTCAAGCTCTTTGGGATTGATGTCTGGATTATTATTGATAGTCAATTCGACAAATTCTTTGATTGAAATAATATTCAATACTTTACCTCCGTTCTAATCTATTTTTTAGTCCGTGTCCATCTAAGCACTTATCATATCTTTATCGCCAATAAATCCATCCAATTTTTTGGAAAACCATAGTGTCTCAAATCCACTTGTTCTTGATTACTTTCTTCCAGAAGCTTTTGTAATTTTTTATTCCAAAAATTCTTAGTTTCTATGGACATTGACAAGATAAGATGTCTCATTGCTATAAAATAGATAAATAGTGTCTTGCTATCATTCTCTGAGTCTGTCACTAGCAACTCTCTGTCAGAATGATGAAAAACTGGCAGTGTATGGTGTAAGCGACCATATAATCTGCCATTGTGTGAGCAAATATTCCTAAGATAACGAAGAGCGTTACACCAAGACAATAAGATTTTAGCTGGAATGTTATCATCCTTGTCCAAGGGAAGACTAATATAGGCAGCAACCTTATTTCGATATTCTGGTTGTAGGGCAACGAGGAAGGACGCTATATTTCCAAATGTCATTAAACGAAAAACGGTCCAAGGTAACACGACCCCATATTGGTTAATCTGATTCTTGATTGTGGCATCATCTTGTTTTTCCAAAATCAATCGTGACAAATGATATTTTGTTTTCAAAACAATATCCTGCCTCTTAAGATTTTCTTTTCGGTATTTAGATTGTTCTGAATAATAGAGAGCATCATCTTCAAAAATATAAGAAGTTTTATTGTATCCAATCGTCAGAGCATCAGCTGTACTCTTCTTCAAAAAAACTTCGATACGCTCCAATATCTCTTGAAGAAAATTTCTAAAGTAGCTATCAAATAAGTAAACTCTTTTTGCTTCTTTGTATTTTCTGTCCACCAACTTCCCATATTGAGAGAATGATTGGAAGTCTATATCTCTTAAAAAGTCAATACAATCCTGTTTATAAAAATCATCATTCCCATTGTATTTGAAAGACCAGTTAGAGTTTTCTTTCATATGGGCATATAACTGTTCTTCAGTTAAAGCCGGCTCAAGAGAACATTTTAATTGAGTTGGTGCTAATACTGGTCTATAAACCAACCTAGTTTTATCAGTAATATCTAAATCTAACGGCAAATAGTCCTTAAAATTTATTAATTCAAATACATTATTAGGCATAAAATATCTCTCCGCAATATGAAAAAAGGCCACCTAGTTATACATTGCTGTACCTTCGATGACTTCTAATCTAACTAAATTATACCACAACACCTCCTACTAAGCAAGAAATATTTTTACTTCGTTTGATTCAACTATAACACATATTTCAAAAAACAGGCCAAAATAATTGGTCTGTTATTTGTTATTATTGCTCTCTCGCCTACCTTGTCTAAATCTCTCAATATTTTTTTCGAATTGTTCCGTGTTAAGTTTATTTTTCGCTTCTTGAATTGACTTATCAAGACTTTGTTCCTCATCGGTTATAATGTCCCTAGATATTTCCACTCTCTCACTAGACTTGAAACTAGAATCAAAGACCACATCTAGGAGTTGTAATACTTTGGTTAGTTCAATATCTGACATCTCAGATAGTCGATGAATCAGTCGTTTAAATTGATCCTGGTTCTGTTTTTTCTTTTGAAAAAATTTCATTATCATCTCCTTCAATTGTAAAAAGGTAGCCCGCATAGGACTACCTGACTTATAAATCATCAATGGCTACTGAAATAGCCTGCAACTTTTTATTTTGGATTTTCTTTTCATCAATCAATTGATGAAGTTCTTCAATTTGCTTCTGACAGGCGGAAATATCCTTGTTGTTTTGTGCAATGGTATCTGCCAAGTGCTGTTTGTAGTCACTTGTGATATTTTCTTTCTTCGGCTGACTTTGTTTAACTTTTGATTCAGGCGTTTGCTTATCTTTAGATTCTGACTCCTTTTGTTGCTGTTCAAAAGCGGCCACATAATCTACTTCTTCAATTGGTTTTTCATCCTGTCTATGGAAGAGTGCTGCGATTTTAGCTCGTTCTTCATGGGACGATGTTGGTCTCACATCGTCTAGTGGCTGATCAAAATTCCATGTTTTACTCATTCTATATCCTCATTTCTGTAATTTGGGTGTAGTGCGGTTTCTTTACCAAAGGCTTGCTCTAGTGCTTCATGAAATGACAACTGACTAGATTGTTGCCGTTTGATAAAGGTACTGTACATAGCTGTTTGTAGTTGGTCTCGATAGTTTTCCAATTTCTCCGTCTCACGTGAGACTTTTTCTTCTTGTCTAGCTACTTTTTCAGCCAGACGTTCAATCACACTCATAAGGTGTCCTCCTTGTCACATTCTAGATTATGATAGCGGACTTGATTTTGTTATCACAATTCTAAAGCATGCCCCCATTTAGGTGGAGGATGATACTTATTGACTTGTGCTTGGGCTGTTTGGAAATAATCACTTAAGGATAGTTCACTCTGCTGTTTCACAATATCATTCCAATCTGACTTTGTTTCAAGTCTTTGCAATGGTGGTAAATCTTGAGAAATCGGAAGTCCTTTATCTGACAGTTTCTGACAAAATTCTCTTCCTGCATCATCGTTATCAACAGCCATTGTTATGACGTTTGAATGAGTTTGAAAAAAGGTTGTCGTCTCTTGTATTGCCTGAAGATAATGGCTAAGTCTACTTGGTTTTACTGTATCTAGAAAGGCCAATTTCCCCTGTTCCTCTGTTGCTAGACGCAAGGTCTGATAAGCAATCACTGAAAGTTTTAATCCTTCCATTGACACCAGGCGAACATCTGATATCTGCTTTTGGTGAAGTTGATAATAACTCATCATATCGATAACTGATTCATAAAAAATGAGTCGCTTGGGATTCCCAATATCGAAACTAATACCGACATAGCCATGAGATCCTTTCATGATTTTTTTGAGATAACCTCGATCGTGTTTTTCTTCATTTTTGACGAGACCTTGAAGGCTTGCGGCCTGTAAGGTCCCGTTGTGGTCATAGCTTTTTAACACTAATACGGGCTCCGATTGATAAGTAGCGTGAGCAAGCAATCCTTGTCTGCCAAAGGTATTAATAGTCTGATCACTTAGGCCACGGACGACTTGCAAGTAAGTACGTGCTTGCTGAAAGGGTTCTTCATGCAAATAGTATTGAAATGGTTGATAAGTTTCTTCTATCAACTTAGCTTGTTCAAAATCTCCAGTTTCAAGATAAGATACAGCCTCTTTGAAAGTAACGCCTGCTACTAATTGAACAAAGTCAATTACATCCCCTTGTATATCTCTTGAAAACCATTTGAAAGTATTGGTATCGGCAAAAATCCGAAAGGAATCATGGTCTGGGTGTTCATAAATGTGTCCTGATAAACGTCTGAAGGAATAACCCAGACTTTCAGCCACATCTAAAATGGCCTTTTGTTTTACTGCTTTAATTCGTGTCATTTTGTCTCCCTATCAAAAAAAGCAGAAGACTGTCTCCTGCTAGTTGTTCTCGCTTGTCGTAGTTCCTTGGATCGTTGGTATGCTGGAATTTGCACCATCTGTGGCTTCTTTCATGTCCTCTAGTTTTCCATTCCAAATGGTCAACTGATTAACCAGGAGCTTGTCGGAAACTTTGGAGTAGGATAACATAACCGTCTTGGTTTCTGTTTGAGAGGTTCGCTGTTGTTGCTCACTCAAATCAGATACATAGGTCACTTGATAGGTAACTTCCGCAAGTGCAACATTACTTTCTGTATTGACATAGATACTGGCTGATTCAAATCGGTAGTCAAGCATATAGTCTTTATAAACTTGATTGATCGCTTTATTCTGATTTGCTTCCTCTTCTGAAAATGCCGAGTCCGTCATGTAGGGTTTGATACGAGCGTTATTTTCACCCAGCTGGACCTTGGTGAAATATTGAGTGAGAAATTCATTGACAAGCTCATCTGATAGGACTGTCGCTCTTTCCTCCTGCTTTTTCTTTGACACAAGTTTATTGGCTTCTGCTCGTATTTGGTTCTCTGTTTGCTTTGAAATGGTTTGTGAGCCAATCGTGTAGCCAATCATGACCATAAAACTGACTGCGATTAAACCTCCTAATCCAATCAGAAATCGAGCTTTCACTTTATTTAACATGGCTTACTCCTCTATTAGTGATAGCTTCATCATATCAAGATTAGCTTGGAGATTTTATCACAAGAAAAAGGACTACCAGTAGGTAATCCCCATGTTAAACGATTCTATTTCTCCACCACCTCATACTTAAGCTAATAGCAAGAAATAAATTCAATGCAATATAAAATCCAGTGAAACTCCATATGCCATTAGCTGCTAAATCTTCTGAATATAGGTGTCTTTCTGTGAAGAATAGGTAAATTCCATATATTTCAATAAAGACTAATCCACTGATGAGTCCGATAAGAAATAAAGCACCTGAAACTTTCACAATCCGATAAAGGACAAACAACATCAGTCCTATTGCTGCGATAATCAAAAGGCTTTGTAGAATTTGCTCCAACATCTTACACCTCTTTCTAGGCTAATTGCTTGCGATAATAGTCAGCCTGTCTCTTGTCTAAATCATCAAGTTGGGCAACCAAATCAAGGTATTCTGCCTTCGTCACCTTATCTAAGCTTGGAAAATCATTCTCACGACTTGTGATGATGATTTCCAGCTGTCCAGTAATTTCACGCCTTGAAAAACTGTAATCAAAGGTCTCATCTTCATACTGTTCCTTTAAAGTTTGGTAGTTTGCCCTATCTTCTGAACTCGTAAAGCCTTGTGACAACCATTCTTCTAGTTGATAACGCATTTCTTCTACTGTTTGGCCCATGATCTATTCTCCTTATGTGATTTCTTAACTTCATTTTACCGCGTTCAAAATTATTTGTCAGCCTTTTTTCTTATATCTCAAGTGCTATTTGTTGCTTCTTTTGGGGTGTTGTATCTTCACTAAACTTGGCCAAAGCTGCATCTATCTCCTCAATCTCTGCTTCTTTTTCAACCAAGGGAGCTAAAACATCATACTTAGCCTTTACAAGCTGATAGTCCTCTTCCTTTGGAAAGGCTTTTTCAACTTCTACTTTGGCTACTCGTAGCTTATCTTTTAAATCCTTTACCAGCTCGTGCGTCTTTTCTTGGTCATCTATAATATGGTCAATGGCATTGCTAATCCGTTGAATGGTTCCCACGTCTGATTTCAAATCAAGGGCGACAGTATACTGGTTATCTCCTACAATCATTAAAGAGACAGTCTCTGGCATGGGCTCACTAGCACCTCGTGTAGTCATTTTCAAATCAAATCCTCTAAAGTTGGCCAGAGTCCGAACTTCCTTAGTTTCTGAGCGGTTATAGGTAATGAGTTTTCGCAGATAGTCCCCAGCTTCAGCACGATTATCCATTGCTTGATTGTCAAATCGCATGACAAAATCTTGCGCCTTTGTTGCCAAAGATTGGGCAATATCTTTATCGTATTGACTCAACCGTTTTTCCATAGTAGGGATGTGCTTCTCGCAATAGGAAACTGTGTGGCGGTATTCATCTTTTGAGCGATTAAAAGCTCGTTTTTGATTTTCTAAAACTGTCAGTTCATTTTCCAATTCCATTTTGAGTTTGAGATAGGGGTTTCCAGTGGCTAAAGCCTTAAAGTCAGAAGCTGTCATGGTTTGTTCATCAATGTCTTCTGCCGACCGCACAGGGTCTTTTGAGGTCATAATCTGAGTGATATATTTGAGCTTATTCTCCTGTGTCTGCCAGAGGTAATTGTCAAAGCTCCCTTTAGTGATATAGTGATAAATATCCACCTCCTGGTGCATATTCCCTTGTCGAATCAGTCGTCCATTTCGCTGGACAATATCAGTCGGTCATTTTTTGCGGACAGTTCAATACATGCCCTTCGGTTCCTCTCCCTACTCCTGCGTTTGCTCTCGTTTGATTTCTCCCTCTGTATCCTCTTAGCACAAGCGGGACAATACTTTGATATTCCAGAGCTGGGGACGTATTCAACACCGCACACCGTACAATTTTTAGGCTTTAACGCCGTCCACCGCTTTGTGGGTGTGATATGTAATTCACCGACAAAGCCGATGAATTTATAGTAAATCTTGATTTCCTGCCTTACTGTCCCGTCCGCAAGTTTCTCACGTTCCGAAACAAGTATCTTGTCTATGAGTGCGTTTTTTTAATTGCTTTAATATTTCATTTACTGATTCTATATCCAAATCGTACCAATCACCAAAAGCGATAATATCACCTGATACTTTTTTTCTATAAAGTCAACTGTTAAAGTTATTTCTCTTGTTGACATTGGCGAACGTGCTTCTAGGGTGCTGTTGTTTGAACGTATCATTATCAATGATAACAACATTTCCTTGTGTCTCTTCGGAAATTGCCGATCGCAAACTAGTTTTACCTGATCCTGGTTGCCCACCAAGTAAAAAAGCGGTTGGCGATTCAACCGCTAAACGATTTGTTTGTAATTTTAGTTATCTGTTTAAAAAGTCATAAGATTAGTCACTGGTAGGAATTAATCTAACGTATTTATTTATCTGCGTAATCACTGTTTTTAGTCTGTTTCAAAACAGTAGATGTTTTATCTACATTACGCATTTAGAATACCAACATGACGAATCCCTCCTTCTTAATTACAAATTTTTAGCATCTAATTTAACTTCAATTCCTATTATACAAAATTTTAAGATAATGCACTATCAACACACTCTTAAGTTTGCTTCTAAGTCTTATTTCCATAACTTTAGGGTTAACCATACGCAAGACCAATCACTCTCGGACAATACTCATGATTTTAATGATAAAATCCATGTTAAACCCATAGATAAGAAATACACCTGCAATAACCGTTACCTGTTTGTGCCAATTTAAAAATGCACTACTTTTTTATGATTAAAACGGTTGAAAACTGTACCACTAATAACTCACAATAGAGAGATGTCACCGTCAAGTTAAATGTACAAAATAACAGCGAAATTTTTAAATCTATTTCTTATCGATACAAATTCCTCGTAGGCGCTCGGGACCCCTTAATTAGATTCTCTTTTTAAAAATGAATGCTGATCCTAATACCATTAATGAACCTAGGACAGACAATGCAATATTTTCTGTTTCTCCTGTTTTTGGTAAAACTTTCATTTTTCCGTCTGAACCTTTAACCGTTACTGTTCCGTCTTTTTGAACATCTGCGCCAATTTCTTTAGCTTCAACTTTTTTTGTTGTTCCGTCTGCTAATTGAATGATTGGTTTACTATCTTCAACTGCAACAATCACAACGCCTGTATCTGTATTAACTGGGTTTTCGATTGGGTTTGTGTCTACTGGTTTACTTGGTTCTGTTGGCTCTGTCGGCTTGCTTGGTTCCGTTGGCTCCGTTGGTTCCGTTGGCTCTGTTGGTTCCTTTGGCTCTGTTGGTTCCGTTGGTTCCGTTGGTTCCGTTGGCTCTGTTGGTTCCGTTGGCTCTGTTGGTTCCGTTGGCTCTGTTGGTTCCGTTGGTTCCGTTGGCTCTGTTGGTTCCGTTGGCTCTGTTGGTTCCGTTGGCTCTGTTGGTTCCGTTGGCTCTGTTGGATCAACTGGATCGACTGGATCAACTGGATCAACTGGATAAACTGGATCAACTGGATCAAATAGTTGTTTTTCTTTATTACCTACAAAACATGGTGATATCACAAGACTGATTTCATCAATAAGTCCGTTTTCTAATAATTTGTTGGTTAATCCACCGCCACTGTCTGTCCGCATGTATTTACACCCATATTGCTCATGCAGGATCTGAAAGGCTTTTTCATAGTCCACATGATCATTTCCTGACACAATATATGGGTAATGCCTTTCCTCCAAATAATTCAAATATTCCTTCGGAGTGGCAGTTGATACCAGAATGACAATTTCCTTCAGATATCCAAGATTTCTTAAGCAATGAAGACTTCTCAAGATACCTCTGCTGTCAGGTATGACTCCTATTGGTCTGGGGTCCTCCGGGCTTGTTATGATTTTCTCAAAATCAGCCTCTGTTTCAGCAGGATATTTTTCAAATGCAGTAAAAACAGTATTGGACCCAAACAGCACCGCATCCGAATGAATTCCCCCGGCAACCTGGTAGTAAACTTCCGGATTATCAAAGCCTTTAATGCGGCCATCAAGGCTAATTTGTGTGTGCATAATTATCTTTGGTTTCATATTTTTCAATCCTCCTTTTTGATAGTAGAATATCATAATACACTGACAGCTGTATGTCAGCAGGGGATATGAAACCTTACAAAAAATACATAACAGACCAATCGCTTTCTCTAAATCAAGTTTAGGCAGTGATTCGTAATTTGTGCCAGGTGTTTACGGGTTATGCATTTTAATTCATCAGGTTGGACTATTTCAATGCCTGATCCATATTCAATCAGCTGCTTGCTCAATATCTCAAAGGAATCTGTCTGGAATTCGATTTCCATTTTACTTCCCAAATCGGTTTCTTCAAGGAAGCCGAGAGAATACCTGTTCTTGATAGAATTGTATGTCTCCCCTTTTTCAGCTCTAAGAATTACATTATATAGTTTTTTATATGAAAGCATTTGTTTTAATATTTGTTCCAAAGAGCCATCATGGCTTTGACAGAGCTCTTCTTCTATGCAAATGCTTTTAATCCGATCCACACGAAAATTCCTATATTCATTTCTTAGCCTGCAAAACCGATTAAGTACCAGTTCTGTTCATAAAACCCCAGTGATATAGGCTCTATCATTCTGCTTTCCGGTTCTTGCCCTCCTGATGCAGGATATTGAATTGATATTACCCTTTTATTGCAGATTGCAGTCTGAATTGCTGCAATAACGTTATCCGCCAATGTATTTTTCTGTCCAGATGTGCTGTACACGTTAATACTGTTCTCCAACTCCTGTGCATAGTTTTTTTCACCATGCTTCAAAATAGATTTGATTTTATACATAGCTGAATCAAAATCCTTTATAAATGATTCATCTCCATGGCAATTTAAAAATTTCCCTGCTGTAATCAATGCACCCACTTCCGCCGCTGTAAACATTACCGGCGGAAGTAGGAAGCCCTCTACAAGAAAATATCCTTTTCCGGCCTCAGATCCAATTGGTATTCCGGCTTCTTCAAGTGTCCGGATATCTCTGTAAACTGTCCTTAAGCTTATATTAAATCGCTGTGCAATTTCTTTGGCAGGAATTATTTTTTTTGATTGCAGCTGAATAAGAATAGAGGTTACTCTGTTAATCCTGTTCAAATTTTATTCCTCCTCTGTGACTTCCATAAAAAGTATATCCTATGCGTTCTTAAGCTAGCTGCTGTTAGTGCTTCTCATTGCACCCTGGTTATAAAAGCCATACTCACAAACCTCTTCACCAAAACTCTTTACATCTCTAATATAGAACTCTATCTAGCGAACTTTTAGAAAAGATATAAAACATCAGAGTATGGACAGTTGCGGATGTACTTCAGAAAAGATTAGATGTCTAAAAAGCTTGTAGTTAAAGCTTTTTAGACATCTAAATCTAGGTACTAAAACAATTCATCCAGTAAAATATAATATTTTATTTTCTCCCAATCAGGCTTGATCCCCAGTAAGTCAAAAAATAGCTCGACATACTGTTCTTCCCCGATATCCTCCCTGATCGACCGGACGCAGAAGGCAATGTCATACCACTTGTCCGCCCTGCCGCTTCTCCCAAGATCAATAAAGCCACTTACTTTGCCATCTTTCACAAAGATGTTGCTGTCTCCCAGGTCGCCGTGGGAAAAGACAAGTTCCTCTTCGGGCTTTTCCGTCTTTAAAAAATCATACAGCTCGCGCGGATCTTTAAATGGAGTGTCTTCTTCCCAGTTTTCGCAATCCACATCGGCCAGATCGTTATTCAGTAAGTAATCCAATTCGGCTAAGCGGCTGTCTAAGCTATTCGTATAGGGACAATCCGATATGTCGATGGAGTGAAAGAGCCTGATGCACTCCGCATACAGCTCGATAATCTTTTCAGGGCTTTGTTCATCTTCATACTCTTCCGAGCAAAGGACGCCATCGGCCTCACTCATGAGCAGATTGCTCCAGCCATCATGCCGTTCAAAGTGCAGGACCTTTGGAACAGGCAGCTTTCCTTCCAGCCATAGCATCATGTCCTTTTCCCGTTCCACATCATAGGTGGTCCCTTTATACCGGCTGTCCGTCATTTTTAAATATAGGTTTTCATTTTCTCCCACCAGCTTATATACCTTAGCAGGAGACATTCCTTCCGTATCTTTTACGCAGCGGTATTTTTCGATCAGTTTTTTCAATTCCGGTGATATTCTCATTTTAGCCATTTATTATTTCCTTCCTCTTTTCTACAGTATTTAAAGATACCCCAAGAAGCTAATTATAACAAGACGAACTCCAATTCACTGTTCCTTGCATTCTAAAACCTTAAATACCAGAAAACAGCTTTTTCAAAGTTGTTTTCAAAGTTGGCGTATAACATAGTATCGACGGAGCCGATTTTGAAACCACAATTATGATAGAATTTACAAGCTATAAGGTTATTGTCCTGGGTTTCAAGCATTAGTCCATGCAAGTTTTTATGCTTTGCCCATTCTATAGATATATTGATAAGCGCGCTGCCTATGCCTTGCCCCCTGAAATCCTTACATACGGCGATATCTTCTATATAAGCGTACCGGTTCCAATTTTTTCGCAGTTTAACTTTTCCGACGCATTTATCGTCTTGGTAGTAAAGATATATTATCTTATCAGTATTGTCAATATATTCAAGGCAATCTGCCTCCTCATCCTCTTCATCCTCTTCGTCTTGGTAGCTTTTTAAATATGGCGCTTCATAGAGTAATTCTGTAAAGGTCCAATTCTCGTTTTCATACCTCGGTATAATCTTACCTATCACCTCAAATGGTTCGCTGGGTTTATCGATATCTTTCAGGTGCCCTGCTTTCATTTCTGTAATCACTGTTCCCGCCTCTCTTCTATATCAGCGGCATATGTGCTATCCAGGCAGCCGGTTTTACCAGTGTATTTTTTATACATGTCCCTGGTATATTTTGTTATATTCCTATCATACTCCGGATAGGCATAATGAAGCCTTTCCGCCACCTCACCGGATACCGCCCTGAACAATTGATGGCATAGAAATAATGCTTCCCATATGTTTTCATAGGAATCCATCCGGTAGGTGGACAAAAGTTTCTCCCACAAATCCTCGGATATATACCTTTCAATAAACTTATAGTTCTTGCCTACACTTAATTTAAAGCCTGTTTCGATGCCGACCTTCCATGATATCATTCTCAGCAGCTCATGGCGAACAATCTGATTAAAATGATCAATAGCAAATAAAATTTCCTTACGGCACAATCCTTTAATAACATAAGGTGTTACATTCCAAAATTCATTGCAGCAATCATCATACTCCCTTGCGCTTGGCTTTCTTACATGATAATCTATATCAGTCGGAACTATGTCCCTTTTAATTCTACAATCTTTATCAATTAGAACCTTTATTAATTTATCGCCCTTTAGGTAATTATCTAACTCTTCCAAGGGCAATAAGGTAAGATCAATTTTATTGTAATCATCAAATAGCATAAGATAGGAAAATCCCTTTTCTTCAGGTGGGAATAATTCCATATCCTCCGGCTTTTGCATCATTATTATATTCCCAAATTGATTAAGCCAGTCATCATTAGATATAAACGGTTCTATATCACTTACAAAATATGTAATATCATAATCCTGAAATTCATCTTTAGGTATATTAATATTTGCGCGTGACCCCTCAAGGGTCACAATTCGAATACGTTCATCCTGTTCTGCTAAAGAAAGTACTAAATCCATCATTTCTTTTTCTGATCTCATTTACATACTCCTCGTTTATTTTTTCTATATTATTACATCTTCTTTTTTGCCGATACAATCAGCATCATTGGGCGTCGCATTTCATCCGCCATCCCCGGAATATCCATCATGTTCTCTGGCGGCTGTGGCTCCACAATCTGATTTATTATAAAACTATTTGAAAGCAGTGTATTTAGATATGTGGTCAGTGTTCTATGATATTTTGTAACCTTTTCTTCCAAAAACATAGCTGTCCGTTTGCCCTCATAATAATAATTGTCCACCGGGAAATGCAGTATTTCTCCTTTTTCGTTATAATACCAGTCTTGTGTTCCATGAGCAGTAAAAACAGGATGTTCAACTGTAAAAACTAAATTGCCACCAGCCTTCAGCATCCTATATATCTTTTTTATTAAATTCTCATAGTCTGCTACATAATGAAACGCAAGCGAACTTAGTATTACATCAAAGCTCTCCTCTGGGAAATCCACATCTTCTATGGCACAGCATTCATATTCAATCTGTGGAAAATGGGTTTTTCCTTTTGCTACTTCGAGCATTTTATGAGAAATATCAACACCTACTACAGAGGAAGCACCGTTTTCCATCGCATATATACAGTGCCATCCATAGCCGCATCCTAAATCAAGCACACGCTTACCCTTAAAATCAGGTAGCATCTTTTTCAAAGTCTCCCATTCTCCCGCACCAGCCAGTCCTTTCTGCGAGCGACTCATTTGACTGTATTTTTGAAAAAATATATTATCATCATATTTGTTTTCTTTCATCTGAACTCTCCTCGTTTAAAAAGTTATTTATCTCCGATACAATTTCATTCACTTCATTATAAAGCTTCTCGGTCATGTCGTAGCATTCAAAAAGTGAGATACCGAGTACTTCAAAAATATGATTTACCTTCTCGGTATATTTTTCAGGTTTATGTTCAAAAGTTTCAAGCAGTTTTATAGCTTTCTTTTCGTTGATACAATAAGCATTATTACATGCAAATAACACTTGATTTAAACATGAAACTATACGAAAAACATGACCCGCAATATAATATTTATCGTCTGTTCCCGAATTTGCTTTTACAAACATTAAAGAGAACCCTGCTTCAAACATAAAAAAGTTAACTAAACTTTTCTGCAAAGCATTGGGATAAGTTTCTGCCTGTTTTTTTAATTCGCATAAGCTTTCATTCTTAGCATATAGTATTTTGCTAATCGCTAATTCTCCTCGATACATTGCACTAATATAACCATGGGGATGCCCAGTCTGATAATTGGCAGTAACAATTCCGTGCTCTGTATCTTTCATTATTTGTTCCACACGTTTAATATCACGTAAAATTAAATCCACATGATACCCGTTTATGACTAACCATCCGCCGCCATTAATCCAATCACCCCATGCTCCGGGAGGTACAACAAGGTTATTTCTATGCTCATCATCCAGCTTTGTAGCGAATTGATTAATAGTATTTATGTCAAATGATTCTGAATTGTAATAGATGCCGATATCTATATCCGAATCCTCTGTATGGGTGCCCCTTGCACGTGAACCACCTAAAACAATACCTTCTATATAAGACAGAGAGGATAATTTCTCTGCTACTGATTTAATAATATTAGTCTCTAATCCTTTCAAATCTCATTTTATATGACTTTTGCAAGCTGTTAAGCTAACTTGTGGAACATATGCCGAACCTTATCTATACGGCTATTCGGGCGGCGGGGTTGGCAAATAAATTTACCAATAGCTGGCTGGTATCCTTTTAACTCTGTCAAGCAGACTCCCTGCCCATTTGTGAAATAAGTTAAATCGTTCCTGTATTCTTGAATACATCTAGCAGGGATTTCTCCTTTCAGAATGACCTCGTCATTCTTTATCTGAGTACTTACAATATCTGCACAATACCTTGGAGCATCATGATACGCCCGTGAGAGATATTCCTGCGGTGCATAAATTTCAAAGTGGAGATATGGCTCTAATAGTTCTGTCCCTGCTTTTTTTAAAGCCTGCTCCAATACGATAGGGGAAAGCAGCCGAAAGTCTGCGGGGGTACTTACAGGACTATAATACAATCCATATTCAAAACAGATTTTACAGTCTGTCACTTTCCATCCATACAGCCCCTGCTCGCAGCCATAAAGAACCCCCTCCATAACCGCATTTTGGAACGATTGGTTTAAATATCCAAGTGAAACTCTGCTTTCATACTGCACTCCGCTTCCAATAGGGAGCGGCTCTATGGACAACCCGACAGAAGCCCAGAAAGGATTTGGCGGGACTTCTATGTGGATGGTATATTCTGCTTTTCTAAGCGGTCTTTCCATATATATAACAGTAGGCTCTTTTATTTCTGCCTCCACATGGTATTTTTCCTCAAGGATGGCACAAATGACTTCCATCTGCACATTCCCCAAAAAAGAAAGTATAATCTCATGCGTTGTAGTATCCACATAATATTTTAAAAGAGGGTCGCCATCTGAAATTTCTGTAAGTGCCCCAAGCAATATTTCCCGCTGTTCAGATTTCTTTACTGCAATCGTTGTTTGGAGCATAGGGAGAGGATTTTCAATAAATTTTCTCTGCGGCAACAGCATTTCGTTCCCCAAAATACTGTTTAGCTGCAAAACATCATTTGGTAAAATTACAATATCACCAGAGCAGGCTGTATCGGATGAATATAATTCACCGTTTGTCGGAACACACATCTCTGTGATTTTTATTTTCTCTTTTTCAGATATTTTAATAACATCCCTCAAATGCAATGTTCCGCTATATATACGCACATAAACAAAACGCCGCCTTTTCTCTGAATATTCAATCTTAAAAACCTGCCCGCATAGTTCAGATTGACCTTCAGGCGTTGATGAATAAAACTTACTGGCAATCACTTCTATAAGCTGCCGAATCCCCAGATTGTTTTTAGCACTTCCGTGATAAACGGGAAATAACGTTCCGTTTTGGAATCTCCTGTTTTCTTCCTGTTCCAGTTCTGACATTTTAAACGGTTTCCCTGACATATATTTCTCTAATAGTTCATCGTTTCCCATAATTACCGCATCCCACTGTTCCATATCGTCATTGTCCGTTACATTTATATGGGGATGCTGCCCAACCTTTTGCTTCACTATAATTTCCGAAGAAAGCTTTGCTTTCATTTCTTGATATACCATTGGCAAATCAATCCCCTCTTGGTCAATTTTATTGATGAAAAAAATTGTCGGAATCTTCATTGTCTGTAGTGCATGAAACAGTATACGGGTCTGTGCCTGTATGCCATCCTTTGCAGAAACTAATAATACTGCTCCGTCTAATACGGATAAAGAACGGTATACTTCCGCCAAAAAATCCATATGGCCTGGCGTATCTATAATGTTGACTTTTACATCCTCCCACTGAAAAGATGTCACTGCTGTCTGGATAGTGATTCCCCTTTGACGCTCCAAATTCATTGTATCTGTCCTTGTTGTGCCTTTATCTACGCTCCCTGGTTCTGCAATTGCACCACTGGTATACAATAAACTCTCCGTTAATGTTGTCTTTCCTGCGTCAACGTGAGCCAGAATGCCTAAGTTAATTATTTTCATGTGATTTTCCTCCTATCAACACCCAAAAAAGGGCATAAAAATACCCAGTGATAAATACTCCTATCACTGGGTAAATAACTCCAATAGCCCCAAAACACTTATATGTTTTCGGGCATATAAAATTACATGATAAAAGTATTCTTAAACTGGGTACAAAAAACTAAGCCCCATATTAAAAGTGAAACGGGACTGCTACTTTTTGTTCCCACTATCAAATTGACAGTTTATTTAAGAATACCTTGCCGCATATTTATCAACTCCTTGTATAATACTGAATCTAATTATATTCCTTAACCCTTTATTTGTCAAGCTGACAAACTAAAGCAGAAAAAGCGGCAGGATTTCCCCCTGCCACTAATCATCTGTTTATGCAAAAATAATTTCCTTTTCCACAATCTCCCTCGCACAAGCCCTTATGTTATTGAGGCATCCTGTCCATTCTAAGGCGTTTTCTGCCTTTAGCTGTTCCGTTATGCCCTGTGCCTGTTTCATACCCTCTATGAGCCTTTCAAAGCGTTCCTGTGCCTGTCTGTCAATGTCGGCAAGGTAAGCGTTAAGTCTGCCGCTTGTAAGAAGATTGGTGTATGTAACTTTGCAGTGATGCTTCAGATAATCCAAATGCCGCTGTCCCCAGATGCCTATCGGCTGTTCTTCTTCGGCGGGTACAGTTAAGCACGGTATTAAATAATCGCCTTGCCTTTCGTATTTGCCGCCCATTTCCTCAAAAATTGTCTTTGCCATTGTCTGTTACCTCAAAAGCCCTCTTTAAAGGGCTTTTATGTTTATTTTGAAAAAGAGATAAAATCAATATATCCCTTTTCCCCAATTTTTACAACGGCATTGTAGGGCTTTTTCTCTTTGTTTTTGATTCCTTTTACCAGGGTTTCTTTTCCCTCCAGTAATTCTTTTACATTCGTTTTGGTTAGTTTTTTCTTTCTAAAATGTTCAGCTAAAGTAAACTTACATTCAGGATAATTTGAACAACCATAAAACGATTTTTTTAATACAATATTGTTGCCACACTTAGGACATTTTCCTACAAGGGGTCCCGAGCGCTTAGTGGGAATTTGTACCCCTTATCGATACAAATTCCCCGTAGGCGCTAGGGACCTCTTTAGCTTCTTGGAAGCTGTCAGTAGTATATCTAATAATTTATCTCCATTCCCTTTAGTAACGTGTAACTTTCCAAATTTAAAAAAGCGACTCATAGAATTATTTCCTCCCGTTAAATAATAGATAACTATTAAAAATAGACAATACTTGCTCATAAGTA
>NZ_POIZ01000065.1 GCF_002960425.1 Streptococcus suis | reverse complement strand
GCCCTTTATGACAAGCTAGTTCAAGAAGGGGTGAATACTGCCTTGTCCAAGGAAGAATGCCTCACTAGCGAGGGACTCAAACAACTCCTACATGAGACAGAACAAGTATTGGATGAGGTGGAAGAAGCTATCTCACAAGAGCCTAAATCCATTAAAGGTGGATCAGCCAACAGACAGAAACGGAGAAGAATTAAGAAACTAAAGAGAAAGTTGAAAGAGGATTGTCTTGTTCGGAAACAGAAGTACGAACGAGATAAGCAGATTCTACAAGAGCGAAACTCCTACTCTAAAACGGATCACGATGCAACATTCATGAGAATGAAAGAGGATCATATGAAAAATGGTCAGCTCAAACCAGGTTACAACCTTCAACTTGGTACAAACAACCAGTTTGCCTTGGCTTACGGACTGTTTCCGAATCCAACTGACACTCGTACACTCAAGCCTTTTCTTCAATCCATCCAAACCTTAGAACTCTTTAAACACATTGTCGCGGATGCAGGTTATGGTAGTGAAGAAAATTATAGCTTTATCCTTGATGACCTGGAGAAAACACCTCTGATTCCCTACGGAACATATCAGAAAGAGCAGAAGAAAAGCTATAAGAAGAGTGATGCCAATCC
>NZ_POIZ01000064.1 GCF_002960425.1 Streptococcus suis | reverse complement strand
TCTCCCACGTAGGATTATACTGAATTTGTTTGAGGTTTCCTTTCTCTGTCCGTGCTAACTGGTCTAACTCTTCACTAGCTTGTACAGGATCAGCTTCGTAAATCTTAATATCTTTCTCAAACCCATTCTGCTCCGTTCTTCGTGAATAATTCTTAAACGAGTAGACAACCCCATCTGGTTTTATCCACTGGTCAGAATCTTCTAGATAGGTCCAGTTTTCAGGATTGGCATCACTCTTCTTGTAGCTTTTCTTCTGCTCTTTCTGATATGTTCCGTAGGGAATTAGAGGTGTTTTCTCCAGGTCATCAACGATAAAGCTATAATTTTCTTCACTTCCATAACCTGCATCTGCGACAATGTGTTGAAAGAGTTCTAGGGTTTGGATGGATTGAAGAAAAGGCTTGAGCGTCCGAGTGTCAGTTGGATTCGGATACAATCCGTAAGCTAAGGCAAACTGGTTGTTTGTACCAAGTTGGAGGTTGTAGCCCGGTTTGAGCTGACCATTCTTCATACTCGCTCTTTTATTTCAAGGCTCGTGAAGAAACAGTCTCTCCCCAGACTGTTTCTTCCTCTTTCATCCGCATAAATGTTGCATCGTGATCCGTTTTAGAGTAGGAGTTTCGCTCTTGTAGAATCTGTTTATCTCGTTCGTACTTCTGTTTCCGAACAAGAAAATCCTCTTTCAACTTTCTCTTGAGTTTCTTAATTCTTCTTCGTTTCTGTCTGTTGGCTGATCCACCTTTAATGACTTTAGGCTCTTGTGAGATAGCTTCTTCCACCTCATCCAATACTTGTTCTGTCTCATGTAGGAGTTGTTTGAGTCCCTCGCTAGTGAGGCATTCTTCCTTGGACAAGGCAGTATTCACCCCTTCTTGAACTAGCTTGTCATAGAGGGCTGAAATACTTCCATTCAAGGCATCTTCATAGCGTTCAACGGCCTTTTTCCACGTGAAAGAATACTTGTTGGCATCAGCTTCTACCTTGGTCCCGTCAATGAAGAGGGCCTCATCTTCAATCAATCC
>NZ_POIZ01000063.1 GCF_002960425.1 Streptococcus suis | reverse complement strand
ATGACCCTGTTCGCCTATGCTCGCCAGGTATTCTCTGGTCGAAAAATCGTTCAAATGAATGAAGAAGTCATTCCTATGAAATGGCTGAGTCAGGATACCTATGTCTGTTATCGGACCATCAATAGTTTTCGGGCTAGCACACACGCCAATCATCTCATCAAAACTGCCTTCATCTACTTCACCCTCCTCCTCAGAGAGAATGGATTGATTGAAGATGAGGCCCTCTTCATTGACGGGACTAAGGTAGAAGCTGATGCCAACAAATATTCTTTCACGTGGAGAAAGGCCGTTGAACGCTATGAAGATGCCTTGAATGGAAACATTTCAGCCCTCTATGACAAGCTAGTTCAAGAAGGGGTGAATACTGCCTTGTCCAAGGAAGAATGCCTCACTAGCGAGGGACTAAACCAACTCCTACAAGAAACCGAACAAGTATTGGACGAGGTGGAAGAAGCTATCTCACAAGAGCCGAAAGTCATTAAAGGTGGATCAGCCAACAGACAGAAACGGAGAAGAATTAAGAAACTCAAGAGAAAGGTGAAAGAAGATTATCTTGTTCGGAAACAGAAGTACGAACGAGATAAGCAGATTCTACAAGAGCGAAACTCCTACTCTAAAACAGATCCCGACGCTACATTCATGAGAATGAAAGAGGATCATATGAGGAATGGTCAGCTCAAACCTGGTTACAACCTTCAACTTGGTACAAACAACCAGTTTGCCTTGGCTTACGGACTGTTTCCGAATCCAACTGACACTCGTACACTCAAGCCTTTTCTTCAATCCATCCAAACCCTAGAACTCTTTCAACACATTGTCGCAGATGCAGGTTATGGAAGTGAAGAAAATTATAGCTTTATCGTTGATGACCTGGAGAAAACACCTCTAATTCCCTACGGAACATATCAGAAAGAGCAGAAGAAAAGCTACAAGAAGAGTGATGCCAATCCTGAAAACTGGACCTATCTAGAAGATTCTGACCAGTGGATAAAGCCAGATGGGGTTGTCTACTCGTTTAAGAATTATTCACGAAGAACGGAGCAGAATGGGTTTGAGAAAGATATTAAGATTTACGAAGCT
>NZ_POIZ01000062.1 GCF_002960425.1 Streptococcus suis | reverse complement strand
TTCAAGAACTTAGTCAAAGAGGAATTGACAAGTAAAGAGGGAGCCCGCATTTATGCCAAACGCAAGGTGGATGTCGAACCTGTATTTGGTAGGATGAAGGGTGTTTTTGGCGTGCGCAGAGTCCATGTCAGAGGTCAAAAAGTGGTTGAAACTGAGATAGGATTCCTCCTAATGAGTATGAATCTCACGAAATTGGCTAAGAAATTAGTCCAAGATAATAGAGATAAAAAGAAAAACACAGACAGTACGGCTGGATTTCATCAGAAGCAGCTCAATCTGTCTGTGTATTTTTTAGTTATTGGCTAGTTTTTGCCCAGCCTCTCTAACTCTAGCTTTTCAACAGTCCACTCGGTTGACAATGGGCATCTTTAATACAAATAGTTTCAATGCACTAGTCATTTCTTCTTATTAAAGTTCCAGCCAAAGATAAGCTAGCAACAATAGCGCCCCCACTCATAATCAATATGAATGTTGAGTCTGTTTCACCTGTATTTGGCAATACTGCTACTTTTGTTCCTGGAGCCACCTCTACTTTAAGTGGTCCTGATTGAACTGGAACACTTGGAGTACTCAGTGGGGTTGGAACTACCGATGGAGTTGGAACTACTGGCACAGTTGGAACTACTGGCGCAGTTGGAACTACTGGCACAGTTGGAACTACTGGCGCAGTTGGAACTACCGGTGGAGTTGGAACTACTGGCACAGTTGGAACTACCGGTGGAGTTGGAACTACTGGCGCAGTTGGAACTACCGGTGGAGTTGGAACTACCGGCGCAGTTGGAACTACCGGTGGAGTTGGAACTACTGGTGGAGTTGGAACTACCGGTGGAATTGGAACTACCGGTGGAGTTGGAACTGCTGGTGAAGTTGGAACTGCCGGTGGAGTTGGGACTACTGGTGGGGTTGGGAGATTTGGATCACAACCACAATCTTGACCATCTACACCGTCTTTACCATCTACACCGTCTCTACCGTCTCTACCGTCTTTACCATCACGGATAAAGGTAGTTTCACGACTGCCATCTGGCTTAACGATAGTAATCGTTTGACCTGAATTGCCGTCTTGGTCAGTTCCTGGGGTCA
>NZ_POIZ01000061.1 GCF_002960425.1 Streptococcus suis | reverse complement strand
AGTCAAAAGCAGTGAGGCTTGAACAAAGTGAAAGCCAGCGTCTTTAGGCGCTGGCTGGTGATGTGGGCTTATAGCCCTTGTTCAAACCACCCGTTTGACGGGTGGTCATGATTTGGAGCAAGTAAAACTATTTTTATAAAAAAGTTAGAAAATTGAAAGTAGTTTCAGAAACGCCTAATTTCTTTCTCAAGATAGAAATTAAAATTTAAATGTAACAGTCTATTGAAAAGATGTCAATATATTGTATAATGATAATGTAAGCGCTAACTCGGATCCGGTAATAGAAAGGAGATATTGATGGTTCACATCAGTAAAGACGTTTTAAAAGAACAGATTAAAGATGGCATTATTATTTCCTGTCAAGCTTTACCAGGAGAGCCTTTATATAGAGAAGAGGGTGGGGTTATGCCCCTTCTGGTCAAAGCCGCTCAGGAGGCAGGTGCTGTAGGTATTCGAGCAAACAGTGTTCGAGATATAAAAGAAATCAAGGAAGTAACCGATTTACCAATTATCGGAATTATCAAGAGAGACTATCCTCCTCAAGAACCCTTCATTACAGCAACGATGAGAGAGGTTGACGAGCTAGCAGCCCTAGACATTGCGGTTATCGCTTTGGATTGTACCAAACGCGAGCGCTACGATGGTCTGGCCATAGCTGACTTCATCAAGCAAATCAAGGAAAAATATCCACAGCAGCTCTTCATGGCAGATATTTCTACCTATGAAGAAGGTGTGGCAGCCCACGAAGCAGGTATTGATTTTGTTGGGACAACACTTTCCGGCTATACTTCTTACAGCCGACAGGAAGATGGTCCAGATATTGAGCTGGTTGACCGCCTCTGTCGTGCAGGGATTGATGTGATTGCAGAAGGTAAAATCCATTACCCACATCAAGTCAAAACTATTCATGATTTAGGTGTGGCAGGTATCGTAGTTGGCGGGGCTATTACTCGTCCGAAGGAAATTGCAGAGCGGTTTATCAAGGCTTTGCATGAAAAATAGTTACATGGTTCACTAAACACCCATTGGGTAATCAATAAAAAAGGAGAAGAATGATGAAGAAAATCATACATTCATTGTTAGCTGGTGTGGCAGTTTTGTCACTTGCAGCATGTAGTGGTGGTAGTAGTAATACAACTGCTGAGAAGACAGCTGATTCTAGTGCTTCTGGTAAGACAGAAATCACTTGGTGGGCCTTCCCAGTCTTCACTCAAGAAAACACAGAAGACGGTGTTGGTACCTATGAGCAAAAAATTATTGCTGCCTTTGAAGAAGCAAACCCAGACATTACTGTAAAACTCGAAACCATCGACTTTACATCTGGGCCAGAAAAAATCACAACTGCTATCGAAGCAGGTACTGCTCCAGACGTTCTCTTTGATGCGCCAGGTCGTATCATTACCTACGGAAAAAATGGCAAATTGGCTGAATTGAACGACCTCTTTACAGATGAGTTTGTCAAAGATGTCAACAATGACAACATTATCCAAGCATCTAAGGCTGGTGATACAGCTTATATGTACCCACTCAGCTCTGCTCCATTCTACATGGCCTTTAACAAAGCCATGTTGAAAGACGCAGGTGTGCTTGATCTTGTCAAAGACGGCTGGACTACTGACGACTTTGAAAAAGTGATCAAAGCCTTGAAAGATAAAGGCTACAACCCAGGTTCCCTCTTCTCTAACGGTCAGGGTGGTGACCAAGGTACTCGTGCCTTCTTGGCAAACCTCTACAGCGGAAGCATCACTGACGAAGGTGTGACCAAATATACAACTGACTCAGAACAAATGATCAAAGCCTTGGATAAGGCAGCTGGCTGGATTAAAGACGGCTACATGATGAATGGTTCACAATATGCAGGTGGCGATGACATCCAAAACTTTGCAAACGGTCAAACATCTTACACTATCCTTTGGGGTCCTGCTCAAAACGGTATCCAAGGACAGTTGCTAGAAGCTTCTAAAGTAGAAGTACTTGAAGTACCATTCCCATCTGAAGATGGTAAAGCAGCTCTTGAGTACCTTGTAAACGGCTTTGCAGTCTTCAATAATGGTGACGAAGCACGCGTAGCAGCAGCTAAGAAATTCATCCAGTTCATCGCAGATGATAAAGAATGGGGTCCTAAGAACGTTGTTCGTACAGGAGCATTCCCAGTTCGTACATCATTTGGTGCCCTTTATGATGATGAACGCATGGCTATGATTGATAAGTGGACTCAATACTACTCTCCATACTACAACACGATTGACGGTTTTGCTGAAATGAGAACTCTTTGGTTCCCAATGCTTCAAGCTGTATCCAATGGCGAAAAAGAAGCAGAACCAGCTTTGAAAGAATTCACTGAGCAAGCAAACGCAACCATTAAATAAATGAATTGAATGAGGCTCCTTTTCTCTGTCAGCTATTCAATAGATATGGAAAGGGAGCCATTCCTTTCATACTTTATGAAAATCAACAACTATTTTTTCAGTAGGTATTTTGATTTTCATTGAGAATGATTACGAATAGAATTGAGGTGTTCTCGGTGCAGATAAATAAGATTAGAATGCGGGAGACCATTGTATCCTATACATTCTTAGCTCCTATTCTCATTTTCTTCACTATTTTTGTACTAGCTCCAATGATTATGGGATTTGTCACCAGTTTCTTCAACTACACTATGACAGATTTTACCTTTGTTGGTCTGGATAACTATGTACGGATGTTTAATGATCCGATTTTTATCAAATCTTTGATTAACACGTTGATTATCGTGGTTGGGTCAGTGCCAGTCGTTGTCTTCTTTTCAGTCTTTGTGGCTTCACAGACCTATGAAAAGAATGTCATCGCTCGCTCTTTCTACCGTGCGGTCTTCTTCCTACCTGTTGTAACGGGTTCGGTTGCTGTTACGGTCGTTTGGAAATGGATTTACGATCCACTATCAGGTATTTTAAACTTTGTTCTGAAATCTGGTGGAATCATCGAGCAAAACATCAGTTGGCTGGGAGATAAGCAATGGGCCTTGTTAGCCATTATCATTATCCTTTTGACAACTTCAGTTGGTCAGCCGATTATCCTCTACATTGCAGCTTTAGGTAATATTGATAATTCCTTGGTAGAGGCTGCGCGTGTGGATGGTGCCAATGAGCATCAGGTTTTCTGGCAAATCAAATGGCCAAGCCTCTTGCCAACAACTCTTTATATTGCAGTTATTACAACCATTAACTCTTTCCAATGTTTTGCCCTCATTCAGCTCTTGACTTCAGGTGGCCCAAACTATTCGACTTCGACCCTCATGTACTACTTGTACGAAAAGGCCTTTAAGTTGTCTGAATATGGTTATGCAAATACCATGGGTGTTTTCCTAGCAGTCATGATTGCCTTGATTTCCTTTGCCCAATTCAAGATTTTGGGTAATGATGTGGAATACTAGAAAGGAGGAGACCATGAAAAAGAAAAACATTACGCCTTTTGGTGTTATTTCAACCATTATTTTGCTCTTGTTGACTATCCTTTTCATCTTTCCTTTCTACTGGATTATGACAGGGGCCTTTAAGTCACAGCCTCATACCATTGTCATTCCACCTCAGTGGTGGCCAACCCAGCCAACCTTGGAAAACTTTACCAAGTTGACAGTACAGAACCCAGCCTTGCAATGGCTATGGAACTCTGTCTTCATTTCCTTGGCGACCATGATTTTGGTTTGTATGACTTCCTCCCTAGCAGGTTATGTCTTGGCTAAGAAACGTTTCTACGGTCAGCGGATTTTGTTCTCTATCTTTATCGCAGCCATGGCTTTGCCAAAACAGGTTGTTCTTGTGCCCCTTGTTCGGATTATCAACTTCATGGGCATTCACGATACCCTAGCTGCGGTTATCCTGCCACTTGTTGGTTGGCCGTTCGGTGTTTTCTTGATGAAACAATTCTCAGAAAACATTCCAACCGAGCTCTTAGAATCTGCTAAGATTGACGGTTGTGGTGAAGTATCCACCTTCTGGAATGTTGCCTTCCCAATCGTAAAACCTGGTTTTGCTGCCTTGGCCATCTTCACCTTCATCAACTCCTGGAACGACTACTTCATGCAGTTGGTTATGTTGACTTCACGGCAGAATTTGACTATTTCGCTGGGTGTTGCGACTATGCAGGCTGAGATGGCAACCAACTATGGTGTCATCATGGCAGGTGCCGCAATGGCTGCTGTTCCAATCGTTACCGTCTTCCTTGTCTTCCAAAAATCCTTTACACAGGGTATTACTATGGGAGCAGTTAAGGGATAAGTTATCCAGCTTTTCATGGAGAAAGATGCATGATTTACGATCATATTGAAAATGTTAGGCACTATAAGGGCCTGCATCCTAACTTGGATCTTGCCTTGGCTGTTCTGGAAAAGGGATATTTTCGAGAGCAAGAGCTAGGTAAGTATGACGTTGCAGGCCAGGATGTTTATTATTTCCTACAAGAAAACACCCTCTCTGAGGAGTTTAAGGAGGAATTTGAATACCACCGCTCGTATGCAGATATTCATTTTGTCATCAGTGGTCAGGAACAAATTTCCTACGGTTGCCGTCTGGTTGGAGAGGATGCTGAATTTGACCAGGCAGGTGATATCGGTTTTGTTCCCAGTGAAAAATGGGTGGATTGTCTACTAGATGGTAATTACTTTGCTATTTTCCTACCCGGGGAAGTTCATCAGCCAAGCCAATGGGCAGGTGATGCCAAGACTGTCCGCAAGTGTGTCTTTAAAGTCTTATTAGATGACTAAGAACCTGTATTCACAGTTCAGCACTTCCATCTAAGGCTAGTTTTTTCAAGATACAATCAGTATTCTCTCAAAAAAACTGCCTTGATGAGCGAAAACTGCTCTCTTATAGATAAGCACTTCACTTATGAATACAAGTTCTAATTCTCAATAAAATAGAAAGGGGAAGAAGAGGATGAAAGGAAAAGGTGGTAGAACACTGGTTCAGTCCCTGTTTGATGGCAATCATCCAGCCTGGCAACTGGTAGAAAAAATCTTCGATTTAATGCTCTTAAATGGCTTAACTGTTTTGGCCAGTCTCCCTCTTTTTACCTTGGGAGTTGCCAAACTAGCCCTTCAAGCTAGTTTATGGGACATGCATGAAGAGGGGAAAATCAAGGTCTGGTCGACCTATTGGGGGCATTTACGTCGCCAGTGGAAACGGGGTCTAGTCTTGTCACTGGTAGAAATTGGGCTAACGACATGTTGTCTTTTGGACCTCTATCTAATCTGGGGGCAGGCTGGTCTAGTCTTTGATAGTTTCCGTGCAAGTTGCATTGCTATCTTGCTCTTTAGCCAGCTGCTCTGGGTTTATATTTATCCGCTAGCTAGTCGTTTTCAGCTCCACTTAAAAGACTTGTTTTTGCAAGGGATTTTCTACCTTGGGACTATGTTGTCTCTGACTTTTCTGGTCAGCCTGGTCTTGCTCCTCTTGGTTGCTGTCCTCTTCTATTCAGACCTCACTCTCTTGATTGGTCTGGTGAGTTTCCTATTTTTTGCCTATGCTGGCCTATCCTTTCTATTTATTAGAGAATTTGGCTCAAGATTACAATCGTTAAAAAGGAATTAGAATGAAAGATTTATCGAAATATCATGGAATTATTCCAGCCTTTTATGCCTGTTATGATGAGGCTGGTGACATTAGTTCAGAGCGTGTAAAAGCTCTGGTTCAGTATTTCATTGACAAGGGTGTTCAAGGGCTTTATGTCAATGGTTCGTCTGGCGAATGCATTTACCAAAGTGTGGCAGACCGCAAGCAAATTCTTGAAGCGGTTATGGAGGTTGCCAAGGGCAAATTGACCATCATCAACCATGTGGCCTGCAACAATTTGAAAGACAGTGTGGAACTCGCGCGTCATTCGGAAGAATTGGGTGTCGATGCCATTGCAGCTATTCCACCAATCTATTTCCGTTTGCCTGAGTACAGCATCGTAGCTTACTGGAACGGCATTAGTGCAGCTGCACCAAATACAGATTTCATCATCTACAACATTCCGCAACTGGCAGGTGTGGCTTTGACGCCTAGTCTGTACAAGGAAATGTTGAAAAATCCACGAGTGGTAGGAGTGAAGAATTCCTCTATGCCAGTTCAGGATATTGATACCTTTGTTAGTTTAGGCGGTGAAGATTATGTGGTCTTCAATGGTCCAGATGAGCAATTTCTCGGCGGTCGCCTCATGGGGGCGAAGGGAGGAATTGGTGGTACCTATGGTGCCATGCCAGAACTCTTCCTACGACTCAATCAGTTGATTGCTGACAAGGACTTGGAAACAGCCCGTCAATTACAGGCAACCATCAATACCATCATTGGAAAATTGGTGTCAGGTCATGGGCATATGTATGCTGTCATCAAGGAAGTTATCCGTATCAATGATGGCTTGGACATTGGCTCTGTTCGGGAACCTCTAACGGCCCTGACAGAGGCGGACCTTTCCATTGCTCAAGAAGCAGCCCAGTTAATTCGCGATGCCAAGGAAAGATTTGGTGCCTAGGAGGTGTCTATGAAAACCTATCTTGCTATTGATATCGGCGGAACCCAGATTAAATATGGCCGCCTAGATGCAGCAGGTCAGATACTAGAAAGTTACAAGATGGATACGGAAGCTCACAAGGGCGGTCCCCATATCCTTGCGACAGTCAAACAGCTAGTAGCAGACTTTCATGCCCAATCCCCACTTTCAGGTGTAGCCATTTCTTCAGCAGGGATGGTCGATCCTGACAAGGGAGAGATTTTCTATTCGGGGCCGCAGATTCCAAATTATGCTGGAACCCAATTCAAGTCTGAAATTGAAACAAGTTTCGGACTTCCTTGTGAGATTGAAAATGATGTTAACTGTGCAGGGTTGGCAGAAGGGATTTCAGGCGCTGGTCAAGGTAGTCGAATTTCCATTTGCTTGACTATTGGAACGGGCATTGGTGGCTGCTTGCTGGTGGACGGTCAAATCTTCCACGGCTTCAGCAATTCAGCCTGTGAGGTTGGCTATCTCCATCTTTCTGATGGTGCCTTCCAAGACCTGGCATCAACGACGGCTCTTGTCCAAGAAGTGGCGCGCCTGCATGGTCAGGAACCGGCAGACTGGAACGGCTATAAGATTTTCCAAGAAGCCAAGGCAGGAGATGCCCATTGTATCGCGGCTATTGACCGCATGGTCAACTATCTCGGTCAAGGCATTGCCAACATCTGCTATGTAGCCAATCCAGAAGTGGTTATTCTTGGTGGTGGTATTATGGCGCAAAAGGATTATCTCTTTGAGAAAATCCAGGCAGCCATTAAGGCAAATCTGGTTTCAAGTCTAGCAGACAAGACCAAGCTAGCCTTTGCAGAGCATGAGAATGCAGCTGGTATGCTGGGGGCCTTTTATCATTTCCAACAAAAGCAGGGGCTACTATAATATAGTCGTTTAGTTTATCTTTTATTACTTCGTTAACTCGCTTTGCCGTACTTCAGTACAGCCTGCAGCTCGTTGCCTAGTACTAAAAGCAAACTAAAAGACTACATACAATAAGATGGAGAGCTTCCTTCCCTTTCTCTTCTCCTTTAGATTTGGAAGCTTTCTGTCTTTTTTCTAGTTGTAGAGAGGTTGAATGATGATTGATAATATGACCTTGCAGGATATGCTGACCTATCGTGGTCGGCAGGAAGTTCCTGCAGATTTTGATGCCTTCTGGCAGAATGAAAAAAATCAGTTGACAGGTCTAGCAGACCATGTATTACTTGAAAAAGAATGTGGCTTGCCTTATGTAGCTTGCTACGAACTAACCTTTACAGGCACAAATGGCTCTAAGGTATTTGCCAAGTGCCTCTTTCCCCAGTCTGACCAACCAGTTCCTGTCCTCTTTTATTTTCATGGTTACCAAGGCCAAGGTCCAGACTGGTCTGAGAATTTAAAATTTTTAGCGGCTGGCTATGGTGTGGTTGCTATGGATGTCCGTGGGCAGGCAGGGCGTTCTCAGGATTTGGGGCAATTTGATGGTCTCACTGTCAAGGGGCAGGTTATTCGAGGGATGCTTCAAGGACCAGAACACTTGTTTTATAAGGATGTCTATCTGGATGTTTATCAGTTGATTGAGATCATTGCCAGCTTGGACTTTGTTGATCAGAAGCGCTTGGTGTCTTACGGTGCCTCACAGGGAGGCGCCTTGGCTTTGGTAGCTACTGCTCTCAGTCCCCACATCAGTAAAACGGTAGCCATCTATCCATTCCTATCTGATTTCAAACGAATTTTAGAATTGGGCAACAATAGCGAAGCCTATGACGAACTGTTCCGCTATTTCAAATTTTCGGATCCATTTCACGAACGGGAAGAAGAGGTTCTGCGAAACCTATCCTATATTGACGTAAAAAATCTGTCCCATCTGATTTCATGCCCAGTAGCCATGGTGACGGGCTTAGAAGATGGGGTCTGCCCACCATCAACCCAGTTTGCTATCTACAATCGACTGGAAGTTGAAAAAGAAATGAAAATCTTACCAGAATATGCCCACGATGCCATGCATGTAAAGGTTAATGATTATGTCTATGATTATTTAATCGGGACAAGTTTTTTGGATAACTAAATCAGAAAAGCACTACTTGAAATCCAGTAGTGCTTTCTTGAACTATTCCTTGATGGTTTGTTTGAAAATACTTTCTTTTCTCTCCTTGTCGATGGCCAAAAAATAGGCGTAGATAACATCAAGCATGATGAGGAGGGGAATTTGAGGTGAAATACGGTTGCCATAGTTAAGGTGTCGGACAGAGGCAACTGGAATGATTTGGTCAAAAGTTGGTTGAGGAGATACTTTGGTAGTCAGCAGGGCAGTTGGTATTCCTTTTTGACTCGCAAGAAGTAAGTGTTCCATGACTTCCTCGGTTTGTCCAGACAAAGAAAGGCCGATAACCAGGCAGCTAGTATCCAAAATATTAGTTGTCCAGATGAGATTGTTTTTATCTGTAATGGCATCGCAGACAACCCCCAGCCGCATAAAACGAGACTTGATTTCCATGGCTACCAGGCCAGAACTACCGATACCATAGAAATAGACACGCTTGCTGCTGTCAATCAGTTTGGCAATCTCTTCTAATTTTTCCTCATCTACCAGTTTATTGGTAGCAGTTAGGATTTCTTCATAGTCTACCAAGACTTTTTTTGTTAAGCTGCGCTGCAATTTTTCAAAATGATGGTCCAGGTATTCTTGGTTATTCTGAAATGCAAAAACAAATTCTCTGTAGCCAGAAAAACCACATTTTTTAGCGAATCTGGTCAGAGCAGACGGTGAAATATGCAGAGTTTGAGTGGTATTTTCTAGACTGAGATCAGCACTAGCAGGATCTAGCTGGGTAAAGTAGCTGGCAATCTGCTTCTCAAGTTTTGTCATCTGGTCCAAATGGGCCTCTATAATGGCCGTAATATGCTTAGGTGTTTGTAACATTTTCCATTCCTTTGATAGCTTCTGAGGATATTATACCACTAAAAACTCCTCATTGATAGGTTTTGTGTTATAATGGAACTGTAAAAGGGAACGTAGTATTATGTATATAGAAATGATTGATGAAACTGGGCAGGTATCTGCTCAAATGCAGGAGCAGATTACAGAATTGCTCCAGTTTGCGGCTGAAAAAATCGGCAAGCAGAATAAGGAAATGACTGTGACTTTTGTGGACAATGCGCGCGTCCATGAGGTCAATTTGGAATACAGAGGAATTGACCGTCCCACTGATGTTGTCAGCCTAGAGTATAAGCCAGAGTCAGAAATTGTCTTTGATGAGGAAGACTTGCTGGACAATCCAGAACTGGCTGAAATGATGGAAGATTTTGATGCCTATATTGGCGAATTGTATATTTCCATCGATAAGGCGCGTGAGCAGGCTGATGATTATGGCCATAGCTACGAGCGCGAAATGGGCTTTTTGGCTGTACACGGATTTCTGCATATCAATGGCTATGACCATTATACGCCAGAAGAAGAAGCAGAAATGTTTGGTTTACAAGAAGAAATTTTGACAGCTTATGGACTTACAAGAGAATAATTCAAAAAATCGATGGAAAAATAGGGAATTGATGGCCAGCTTGGACTTTGCTATGTCTGGGCTTTTGACGGCTTTCAAGGAAGAACGCAATATGAAGAAGCACCTGGCTTCTGCTATTCTTGTTGTAGTGGCAGGACTGATTTTCCAAGTATCTGTGACGGAATGGCTCTTCCTCTTGCTCAGTATCAGCCTGGTTATTGCTTTTGAAATCATGAACTCAGCTATCGAGAGTGTAGTGGATTTGGCGTCAGACTATCATTTCCATCTATTAGCCAAGAATGCAAAAGACATGGCAGCAGGAGCAGTCTTGTTTGTGTCAGGTTTTGCCCTGTTGACAGGACTGATTATCTTTGTGCCGAAAATTTGGGACTTTATTTTTTAGAAGTTAAGGAGAATACATGACATTTAAGTCAGGTTTTGTGGCGATTTTAGGTCGTCCAAACGTTGGGAAATCAACCTTTCTCAACTATGTAATGGGGCAGAAAATTGCCATCATGAGCGATAAGGCTCAAACCACCCGTAATAAGATTATGGGGATTTATACGACAGAAGAAGAGCAGATTGTCTTCATTGACACACCAGGAATCCACAAGCCTAAGACGGCCTTGGGTGACTTTATGGTGGAATCTGCTTATAGCACCCTGCGTGAAGTGGATACTGTCCTCTTTATGGTGCCAGCCGATGAAAAACGAGGCAAGGGTGACGACATGATTATGGAACGTCTTAAACAGGCCAAGGTTCCAGTCATTTTAGTGGTTAACAAGATTGACAAGGTCCATCCAGACCAGTTGCTTGAGCAGATTGATGACTTCCGTCATCAGATGGACTTCAAGGAAATTGTGCCAATTTCTGCTACCCAAGGCAACAATGTTAACCGACTCATGGAAATTCTTAAAGAAAATCTAGATGAAGGTTTCCAATATTTCCCTGCGGACCAAATTACTGACCATCCAGAACGTTTTTTGGTATCTGAGATGATTCGGGAGAAGGTTTTGCACCTGACCCGTGAGGAAATTCCGCACTCTGTTGCCGTTGTCATCGAGTCCATGAAACGTGATGAATTTACCGACAAGGTCCATATCCGAGCGACGATTATGGTAGAGCGGGATAGCCAGAAAGGTATCATCATCGGCAAGCAAGGAGCCATGCTCAAGAAAATCGGCTCCATGGCCCGTCGTGATATTGAACTGATGCTAGGCGACAAGGTCTTCCTTGAAACCTGGGTCAAGGTCAAGAAAAACTGGCGTGACAAAAAACTCGACCTCGCCGATTTTGGATATAATGAGAAAGAGTATTAATAAGGTTCGGGGAACCTTATTAACCTGAGCTTGAAAACTAGAGAGCGAGGAAGGTTGGGGATAGGCTCTATAGAAAACTTGCTCGCAAGTTCTCTTTTCTAACCTACAACAGTCTACTAGACTGTTGTAGCCCGCCGACCTAAAAACAAGAAAGAGGCGGTACAATGTCCGGGGGACGTGTTCGACGTTTCTCACATCATTCGACCATAATGATGAGAGAAACTAGTAAGTCGCCTAGGCAATTCTGGGGGAGTGAAACAGTCTAGGAATAGACTGTTTCAGCAGGTCACCTAGAAATGTGAAAGTGACCATGTGAAAACCCGAGCTTGAAAACTAGAGAGCGAGGTAGCCTGGTGTGACTTGTCTCACCAGAATAGAAATGAATCAATTTCAAGCGTGAAGCACCACTTTTGTGGTGTTTTCCGTCGTTACGGTGAGATATTATGACGATTAGAGCAGTTAATGAACAGACTCTTTCTGTCTGGGCTACTTTTGCAAGTCAGGTTTGGCAGACAAAAGAGCAAGTTTTGATAGAAAAATTTTCAAATAATGAGTTTCCTTTTGAGTTTTTGTATTACTCTCAAAGTGAGGAGCCGATAGCGTGGATTAGTTTGTCGCTTCGCCGCGACTATGTAGAAGGATGTCAGGCGGGTCCAGTTGCCTATTTAGAAGGAATTTTTATTAGTCCGAATTATCGTAATCAAGGGATTGCGGAAGAACTGTTAAATTTTGCAGAGGGTTGGGCTAAAAGCCGAGATGTATGCCAACTAGGGTCTGATGCGGAACTAGACAATCTACTGAGCCAGAACTTTCATATCAAACATGGCTTCCGAGAAGTTAGTCGAACAGTTCACTATGTTCTAGATTTGACTAGTGATTAACAGGTTATCAATCAAAAATTTAGTTTAGAAAGGAAAGCCGATTAGGTGTTGTAATTGAACACGCCTAGGCCTCTTTGAAAATCACAACCGTGACCTAGGTGTCGACGCACCGTCGGTCAGGTTTCTATTTGCTTTGTAATTTTGTTAGAAAGGACGAGTGTTAGCGTACTTGAAGCCGAGCTAAAAGCTCGGAAAATAGATAGAGCTTCTTGTGTGCAAGTCACACAGCGTCGCTCTCCTTTTATCTTGTTATCATTATTCAGAAAGGAAAGCCGGTTAGGTGATGGAATTGAACACGCCTACGACCCTTTGAAAAAAGACAACCGTGACCTAGGTGTCGACGCACCGTCGGTCAGGTTTCTATTTTTCTTTGCGTCGCTTAACGGCTTAGTATCTTAGTATGCCCGAATTGCCTGAGGTTGAGACGGTTCGTCGTGGTTTGAATCGGTTGGTCAAGGGAAAGGTCATCAAGAAGGTAGAGGTGACCTATGCCCCTATGATTAAGACTGGAGTGGATGCCTTCTGTCAGGACTTGATTGGTCAAGAGATTTTAGATGTGGATCGGCGTGGCAAGTATCTCTTGATTTACCTGACGGACCATGTCCTCATTTCCCACTTGCGGATGGAAGGTAAGTATAATTTCTTTCCTGATAAGGTGCCTGCCAACAAGCATTTCCATGCCTTTTTTACTTTTTCAGATGGCTCGACCTTGGTTTACCAGGATGTCCGCAAGTTTGGCACCATGGAGTTGCTGGGCAAGGCAGATGTAGATGCCTATTTTATCAGTCGAAAAATCGGTCCTGAGCCGACGGAGGTAGATTTTGACTTAGAAGAATTTTCGATAAAATTAGCCAAGTCGAAAAAGCCTATTAAGTCACATCTTTTGGACCAGTCTTTGGTGGCTGGTTTGGGCAATATCTATGTCGATGAGGTTCTGTTTAGAGCACAAGTTCATCCTGCTCAAGCAAGTAATCAGCTATCGGCAGAGCAGGTGGCAGACCTCCGTCAAGCCACCATAGAAGTTCTGCAACTGGGTATAGAAAAAGGTGGCTCAACCATTCGGACCTATAAGAATGCCTTGGGTATGGACGGGACCATGCAGGATTATTTACAAGTTTATGGAAAGACAGGGCAGGCCTGTCCCCGTTGCCAGACAGAGATTGTCAAAATCCAGCTGGGCGGTCGGGGGACACATTTCTGTCCTCAGTGTCAGGTGAGACATGGCTAAAGTTATCGGTTTAACAGGCGGTATCGCTTCAGGAAAATCAACGGTTACAGCCTTTCTGCGAGAACAGGGCTATTCAGTCATCGATGCGGATGCGGTCGTGCATGAATTGCAGGCCAAGGGTAGAAAACTCTATCAGGTCTTAATTGCTGAGTTTGGGGAAGCTATCCTGACAGCTGATGGCAGTCTAGATAGGGCAAAGCTAGGTCAGGCTGTTTTTGCGGATAGCAATCTGCGAGCTCGTTTATCTGTCTTGCAGGACCAGATTATCAGGCAAGAATTGTTAGCTAGAAGGGATGCCCTCAAGCAGACCGAACCAGTGATTTTCATGGATATCCCCCTGCTCTACGAGGCGGATTATAGCGGGGAAGTGGATGAAGTCTGGCTGGTCTATGTCGATAGAGCGCAGCAGTTGGAACGGCTCATGAAACGCAATAACTTGTCCGTTCAAGATGCGGAAAATCGTCTGACTGCGCAGCTTTCTTTAGAGGAAAAACGGTCGCAAGCCCAGGTGGTGATTGACAATAGCGGAGCGGTTGAGGCGACTTTGGGTCAGGTTGCCGCACTTTTGGAGGAAATGAAAGATGGACGAGGCTAGTCATTATTGGCAGCGAAATTTGAAGGTAGCCTGGTTGGGCAACTTTTTGACGGGTGTCAGTTTTACCCTGGTCATGCCCTTTATCTCGGTCTTCGTAGAGGAGTTGGGAGTGGGAGCGGGCCAGGTGGAATACTATGCAGGGTTGGCGGTGTCGGCCAATGCCTTGGCAGCTGCAGTCATGGCACCAATCTGGGGAAGTTTGGCAGACCGCTATGGTCGCAAGCCCATGATGGTAAGAGCAGCCTTTGCCATGATTTTTACCATGGGTGGTATGGCCTTTGTGCCCAATGTTTTTTGGCTGATTGTTCTGCGGGTCCTGAACGGGATGTTTACAGGCTACATCCCCAATGCCACGGCCTTGATTGCCAGTCAGGTACCTAAGGACAAGACAGGCTATGCTCTGGGGACCTTGTCAACGGGTGCTGTTGCTGGAAACTTGATTGGACCAACCCTTGGTGGCTTTCTAGCCGAGTTGGTTGGGGTTCATGCTGTTTTTCTCCTTGTTGGGCTTCTCTATGCCTTGGTTGTAGTGCTGACCATTTTCCAAATTCGAGAGGACTTTAAACCTTTGAAGAAAGAAGACCAACTGACCATTTCAGAGGTCTTTGCACAGGTCAAAGATAGGCAGATGTTGGTGGGGCTTTTTGTGACCTCGATGGTCATCATCGCAGCGGCTCAGGCTGTGGTGCCGATTCTGACCCTTTATGTGCGCCATTTGGGACAGTCGGATAACCTGCTCTTTGTGGCTGGTTTTATCATCTCCCTGCCTGGCATGGCTTCATTGGTAACATCGGGTTATCTTGGTAAATTGGGAGATAAGATTGGTAATCATCGACTGTTGTTGTTGGCCTTGTTTTATAGTCTGTTGATCAATGTTCTCTGCGTCTTTGCTCAAAATCCTTTCCAACTTGGTCTTTTGCGGTTCCTCTATGGATTTGGAACAGGGGCCCTATTGCCTTCGGTCAATTCCCTTTTGACAAAGCTGACGCCTAAAGAAGGGATTTCAAGGATATTTTCCTATAACCAGATTTTCAACAATATGGGGTCTGTTATCGGTCCTATGCTGGGGTCTGCAGTTGCTGCAAATATGGGCTATGACTGGGTCTTTTACTTGTCCAGTGGCTTAGTATTGTTCAATTTATTGTGGTCCTTGACCAATTTTAGAAATTACTTGAAAGTAAGGGATGTTTCGTGAGAGTAAAAATCAATTTGCAATGTTCAGAATGTGGCAGTAAGAATTATCTGACGAGTAAGAATGCCAAGACCCATCCAGATAAGATAGAGGTCCTAAAATACTGTCCAAAAGAGAGAAAAGTGACCCTTCATCTTGAAACCAAGTAGGTTTTATGGTACAATGATAAAAGTTATTGTAGAAAGTGAAAAAAATATGTATCAACTATTGTTAACTGTTCTGTTGATTTTATCTGTTATTTTGATTGCAGTGATTTTTATCCAACCAGCCAAGAACCAATCTAGCAACGTTTTTGACTCAACGAGCGGTGCCTTGTTTGAGCGTACAAAGGCGCGTGGTTTTGAAGCGGTCATGCAACGCATTACAGCTATCCTTATTTTCCTATGGATGTTGGATGCACTCGCACTTGTTATCATTTCAAGTAAATAGATAAATCAGACTGGGACTTGTTCTTGGTCTATTTTTTTGGGAGTGGGCCAGAACTCGACAAATGCAAAGGAGTTCCCCTCACTTTCGTATTGATTGGTTCGGGCTTTTATGGTCACTTTCTTATTTTTAGGTGACCAGCTGAAACAGTTCCCAAAACTGTTTCACTCCACTGGACTATTTTACTCCACCCCCGCATAAGTTGAATAGGTATGGTTCGGAGCGTTATACGCGAACTATTGAGATTTGCTTTGCAAATCCTATTTCCCACCTCCAACAATCATTTGATTGTTGGAGCAATCAACCACTGCGTCTGGATATAACGCACACTAAGAGAAATAGTGCTAGATTCTTAACTAGCACTCTGGTAAATACAACATGAAAAACGAAATTATTAACTATATTAAAGAAGTTGGTCCTGTGACCATGGACCAGCTGGCAGATCAGTTTGGAGCCAGTTCTGCAAAAGGTTTTACAGACTTGGTCAAGCTGGTTTCTAGCATGGAAGGTAGCCGTCAACTTGTCTTTGACCAAGCAGGTCGAATCGCTCTTCCAGCTCCAAAAATCTCCAAAAACAAGGTGACCTTGCAGGGCATTTTCCGTGCCCATAAGTCAGGCTTTGGTTTTGTGACCATTGACGAGGAGGAAGATGATCTCTTTGTCAGCCGTGATGATGTCAACTTCGCTATTGAGGGCGACCGAGTGGAAGTGGCGATCAAGAAAGTAGCGGACAGGCTCAAGGGGACGGCTGCGGAAGCGGAAGTCATTGATATTTTAGAACATAGCCTGAAAACTGCGGTGGGATTGATTGTCTTTGACGAAGACAAGCCAGAATATGCAGGCTACATCAAGTCTAAAAATCAGAAAATCGCTCAGAAGATTTACATCAAGAAGTCACCTCTGGTATTGACCGGAACGGAAATCCTCAAAGTCGATATTGAAGCCTATCCCAACAAGAAACGGGACCACTTTGTTGCGACCATTCGGGACGTGGTGGGCCACAAGGACGATGTGGGGATCGATGTCTTGGAAGTTTTGGAATCCATGGACATCGTGTCGGAATTCCCTGATGAAGTCTTGGCGGAGGCCAATCGAGTGCCAGAAAGTCCGTCAGAACAGGACTTTGAAGGACGCTTGGACCTGCGAGATGAAATCATCTTCACCATTGACGGTGCGGATGCCAAGGACTTGGATGATGCGGTCCATATCAAGCAGCTCAAGAATGGCAATCTGGAACTGGGTGTCCATATCGCTGATGTCAGCTATTATGTGACCGAAGGTTCTGCCTTGGACCAGGAAGCTGTCAAGCGTGGGACCTCTGTCTATGTGACCGACCGTGTGGTGCCAATGCTACCAGAACGTTTGTCAAATGGCATTTGTTCCCTTAATCCAAATGTGGATCGTTTGACCCAGTCGGCTATTATGGAAATTGACCGTAAGGGCAAGGTAGTCAAGCACTGGATTGGCCAGACGGTCATCAAAACCACCTTCCGCATGACCTATTCCGATGTCAATGATATGATTGCGGGCAATCAGGAAAAGTTGGACAAATACAAGGCAATCGTGCCAAGTGTTGAGCTCATGGTCAAACTCCATGAAACCCTGGAAACCATGCGCTACAAGCGTGGGGCTCTCAACTTTGATACAGCTGAAGCTAAAATCATCGTCAACAAGGATGGTCTGCCAGTCGATATTCAACTGCGCCAGCGAGGCATTGCCGAGCGTATGATTGAGTCCTTCATGCTGGCGGCCAATGAGTGCGTTGCTGAGCATTTTGCCAAGCAGGACCTGCCTTTCATCTATCGGATCCACGAGGAGCCTAAGTCGGACAAGCTGCAGAAGTTCATCGACTATGCGACCAGCTTTGGTCTGACGGTCTATGGAACAGCCAGCTCTATCAGCCAGGACGCCCTTCAGGACCTTATGGAGCGGGTCAAGGATGAACCCTATGCGGATGTCCTCAACATGATGTTGCTCCGTTCCATGCAGCAGGCACGCTACTCGGAGCACAACCACGGCCACTATGGACTGGGTGCGGAGTTTTACACCCACTTCACCAGTCCTATCCGCCGCTATCCTGACCTGCTGGTTCACCGTATGGTACGGGAATATGGTCACAATCCTGCGGAAAAAGCAGAGCATTTTGAGCAGATCATTCCTGAGCTTGCCAAGTCTTCGTCCAGTTTAGAACGCCGTGCTATTGAGGCAGAGCGGGAAGTTGAAGCCATGAAGAAGGCAGAGTTCATGCAAGAATTTGTTGGGCAAGAGTTTGACGGTGTCGTGTCTAGCGTGGTCAAGTTTGGGCTCTTTGTCGAGTTGCCAAATACGGTTGAAGGCCTGATCCATGTCACCAACCTCAACGAGTACTACCAGTTCCACGAGCGGACTCTGACCTTGCAGGGTGAGAAATCTGGTCGGGTCTTCCGTGTCGGTCAGCCAATCCGTATCAAGCTAACGCGGGCGGACAAGATGACAGGGGAAATCGATTTTGCCCACGTGCCGTCCGAGCTGGATATCGTAGAAAAGGCTTTGAAAGCCAAGCGGAGAACAGCCAGTCATTCCAACCGTGACCGTGATGATCGGTCAGGGAGAGGACGGGGCAAGCACCACAAACAAGAAGCTGCTGGTCGCGACAGCGGACGTCACAAGTCTGGGAAAGACCACAAGTCAAAAAGTGGCAAAAAAGACAAGAAAAAGAAACCATTTTACAAAGAAGTGGCTAAAAAGAACAAGAAGAAAAGGAGATAGGCATGGCCAAGGGTGAGGGCAATGTGATTGCACAGAATAAAAAAGCCCGCCACGACTATACCATTGTCGATACAGTGGAGGCGGGGATGGTCCTGACGGGGACGGAGATTAAGTCGATTCGTGCGGGGCGGATCAACCTTAAGGACGGCTTTGCCCAGATCAAGCAGGGCGAGGCTTGGTTGGTCAATGTTCATATCGCTCCCTACGATGAGGGCAATATCTGGAACCAAGAGCCGACGCGGACCCGCAAGCTGCTCTTGCGGAAGAAGCAGATTGCGGATTTGGGGAATGAGGTCAAGGGAACGGGGATGACCCTGGTGCCGCTCAAGGTCTATATCAAGGACGGCTTTGCCAAGGTCTTGATTGGGCTTGCCAAAGGGAAGCACGATTACGATAAGCGGGAGTCAATTAAACGCCGTGAGCAAGACCGCGATATTAAGCGGACCATGAAGGCGATTAATGCGAGATGAGTTTGGTGTGCTAGTATCCAATCCATTGAATAATAGAGCCAGAATGAACTACTGTATTTGTTTTTTTTATATAGTAGGAAGTCTATAATTCTATTTATTTTTTAGCATTAAAAAGTATAACTTTTTAAATTTTTGCAGTTTAATTCCCAATTTTCTAATAGTCAAATAGTTATAAAATTGGTACTTTATTTCCCATTCTAGGTGACTTTTATCAGTGATGAAAATTTTTTTTAACAACAATCCTCTTTTGATTATTATATAGTTTTCTCTTTCTTCAAATTTGGCAAATTTACATTCAAGAAGGAAGGTATAAAAAATATACATAATTATTTCGGTTGCAAATGAAATGATAGAAAAATGCAATTGTACGATTGTATAGATAAAAATAAGAGGGACTAACGAGCAAACTACTTCATATACTGGGAATTTTAAAAGTTTTTTTATTGGGAGGTCTTCTATATCGAAAGTTGGCAAGATATTTAATAAATCATTAGAAAAATTATTTATAGACTGGTGGGGGAATAAAGTATTAATTTTATTTTTTGAATCAGATTTAACGTTAAAGATACCAGCATGTAAGGAACAAATCTTAAAAACTGCTTGTCCTAAAGACTGCTTTAGGACAAGATAGCTAATATCTATTTTATTTATTTCTATAAGATTTTTTTGAAATATCCCGTTTGAAATGATTAATGAATGTTCAGTATTATAAACTTTAAAATTGATATAGTCCCATATTTGTTTGGCAATACTAGTCAGTGATAGTATTATAATTAATATAAAAAAGGAGACATATAGTGGGTTAGAATAATAAAAAATAAATAAATATTTATCAAAATGGATATCTAAGTATTGAAGAATTTCAGAAATAGTCCAATAAATTGTATAAATGTAAAGATAGTTTGAGCTAATAAAAGCAGAAAGAACAATTTTATAAATTGGTAAAGGAATTACTGGGTATAAATTGTCAACATTTGGTTCATTGTTGCTGGTTTCTTCATCAGTAATTAGAAGTTTATTGGACAAATAATTTTTTTCTTCGTTATTCAAAATGGGGAGAGTAATTGATTTATTATCACCGGTATCAGGGAAAAAAATTTGAACCTGATAAATTTGAAAAAATCTAAAAAGAAGATTCTGGTGAAATTCATAACCAAGTATCTTGGAGTATCTTACTTTATATATTTTCTTGAGAAAGATTCCTTTTTTTACTATTAAATAATTTGTGGTGAACTCAAAATTAAAATAGTTCGAATAGTAGATGATTCTGTAAATCAAAAATGAAGCACTTATTATAGTTGAAAAAATAAAAAATTTAGTAGCTAGTTCGTTGTTAAAAAATAGCAAAAAGCTGTAATTAGCTATCATCGCTTTTGTGAAATCATATATGTATTTAAGTAGTAGTAATATTTTTTTCATTAAGACAGTTTTTCTATATGCTGTACAATGGCCTGTAAATCGCCATGAGCGATTCCTTTAATTTCAAATTCAGAATCTAAAGTTTTCAAAGCAATATTATAACAATCTAGTTTACTGGAGAGGAAATTTTCTTTTATTTCAAAACTGTATACTTTGGATAGGAGTACCACTTTTTCTATTTTTAATATAGTTCCGTAAGAACAGATTATTTTATTTTTTTCAACAGTAATATACCAAGTTTTATTGAGGAAAAATTCTCTTATTAGATTTATGCAAGAAATTGAGCAAATAAACACCAAAACATAATGATACCATGTGATATTCCAAAATATAGACACTGCAAGCGAAACAAAAATGGATAGCATAGTATAAAATATACTCAATAAAAATTCGTGGTACAAATAATTGTTTGAATGAGAAATGATTTTTTTCTCCATAGCCGATAATCAGTCCTTATAATATCTAAAAGTTAAAATAAAACTCCATATTTTATGGAGTTTCAGATTGAAGACAAACACTTAAGAGGCGTTTGTCTTTTTCTGTTTATTGGTCTGATAGTCGGTCTTTTTGCCAGAATCGTGGCTATTTGTACAATATAAAAAGGCTTC
>NZ_POIZ01000060.1 GCF_002960425.1 Streptococcus suis | reverse complement strand
GCCCTTTATGACAAGCTAGTTCAAGAAGGGGTGAATACTGCCTTGTCCAAGGAAGAATGCCTCACTAGCGAGGGACTCAAACAACTCCTACATGAGACAGAACAAGTATTGGATGAGGTGGAAGAAGCTATCTCACAAGAGCCTAAAGTCATTAAAGGTGGATCAGCCAACAGACAGAAACGAAGAAGAATTAAGAAACTCAAGAGAAAGTTGAAAGAGGATTGTCTTGTTCGGAAACAGAAGTACGAACGAGATAAACAGATTTTACAAGAGCGAAACTCCTACTCTAAAACGGATCACGATGCAACATTCATCCGGATGAAAGAGGAAGAAACAGTCTGGGGAGAGACTGTTTCTTCACGAGCCTTGAAATAAAAGAGCGAGTATGAAGAATGGTCAACTCAAACCGGGTTACAACCTCCAACTTGGCACAAACAGCCAGTTTGCCTTAGCTTACGGATTGTATCCGAATCCAACTGACACTCGTACACTCAAGCCTTTTCTTCAATCCATCCAAACCCTAGAACTCTTTCAACACATTGTCGCAGATGCAGGTTATGGAAGTGAAGAAAATTATAGCTTTATCGTTGATGACCTGGAGAAAACACCTCTAATTCCCTACGGAACATATCAGAAAGAGCAGAAGAAAAGCTACAAGAAGAGTGATGCCAATCCTGAAAACTGGACCTATCTAGAAGATTCTGACCAGTGGATAAAGCCAGATGGGATTGTCTACTCGTTTAAGAATTATTCACGAAGAACGGAGCAGAATGGATTTGAGAGAGATATTAAGATTTACGAAGCTGATCCTGTACAAGCTAGTGAGGAGTTAGACCAGTTAGCACGGACAGAGAAAGGAAACCTCAAACAAATTCAGTATAATCCTACGTGGAACTATTTCAAGAACTTAGTCAAAGAGGAATTGACAAGTAAAGAGGGAGCCCGCATTTATGCCAAACGCAAGGTGGATGTCGAACCTGTATTTGGTAGGAT
>NZ_POIZ01000006.1 GCF_002960425.1 Streptococcus suis | reverse complement strand
GTTCCAATTTCGTAAACGGTATCGGTTTCTTTTAAATTCAATTGTTTTATTATTTGGTTGAGTACTTTTTCACTCGTTAAAAAGTTTTGAGAATATTTTATATTTTTGTTCATTTAATCACTCCTGAAGTGATTACATCTATAAACAAATACAGAAGTTAAACGATTTGTTTGTAATTTTAGTTATCTGTTTAAAAAGTCATAAGATTAGTCACTGGTAGGAATTAATCTAACGTATTTATTTATCTGCGTAATCACTGTTTTTAGTCTGTTTCAAAACAGTAGATGTTTTATCTACATTACGCATTTTGAATACCAACATGACGAATCCCTCCTTCTTAATTACAAATTTTTAGCATCTAATTTAACTTCAATTCCTATTATACAAAATTTTAAGATATGGTGCAAGTCAGCACGAACACGAACCGTCTTATCTCCCATTATATCTTTTTTTGCACTGATTGGTGTATCATTTCGTTTTTCTTTTTGTGCGCCTAAATTTCCCACAATCACTCACTTCTTTCTATTTCTTCTTATTCTTATTTTATCATCAACAATCACAAATCACTTGTGATTTGTGATAAGTGATTTGTGATTAATATATCACATTCTTTTTTATTTTGAATGTCCGCAAAATCCGTCCTACATCAGACGGCCTCCAGGGAACGTCTAAATGGTGGACTGCTTTCATACGTGATTGGACGTTTAATCCTGTTCCCCCTTTTTCCGTAGAAGCCATGAGAATCCGTACTTCTCCGCTATTGACCTTTCTAGACAGTAAGTTTTTTTTTTCATCAGTATTGGCATCATGCACAAAGGCAATTTCTTCTTTTGGTATCCCTCGATCGACAAGCAAGTCCTTAAGTTCATTGTAAACATCAAATCCTTCTTCCTTACTTTTAGGCGTTCCAATATCAGAGAAAATCATCTGAGTGGCTTTGTCTTCAGCTCCTTCACGGTAAATCCGCTCGACATTATCAACGACTTGAAGGATTTTCTCATTGTCTGATAAGGTATAAGCAGGGTCAATCAACCGCATATCAATGGCTAGTTTTCTAGCTTCCCCGGTTATCTTTAACATATTATCTCTACTTGGATCGACACTACCTGACTTGATAGCGTCTGAACGCTCTACCAGTTCTTCTAAATAGTATTTCTGAGCTTGCGTTAACTCGCTTTCCACCGCAATAATCTTAGCTTCAGGTACAGGTAAATCAAGCATATCAGAAGTCTGAATATCGGCGGTTTCCTTGTAGATTCGCATGAGTTCAGGCAAATTGACAAATTTCTTAAACCGTTTCTTAGGTTGGTATTTATCACCTGTCGGGGCTAGTTCCATAGAGTTTTCGATATTCCCAAAAGCCCCAACCCATGAGTCAAAATTGGATACCTGATATCGTTCCAAAACATCAGGTTGAATGTAATTCATCATGGTGAAAAGTTCACTAATAGAGTTAGAAACTGGCGTTCCTGTCGCAAAAACGACATTTCTATCTCCATGTTCTGCCTGAACCTGTCTCACCTTCATCTCCATATCTACGTTCTTTTTTGAAGTGGTGTTGGTAATGCCAGCGACATTTCCAAGTCCAGTAATTGGACGGATATTCTTGAAGTGATGAGCCTCATCCACAAAGAGAAAATCAATGCCAAGGTTTTCAAATTCAATAAAGGTATCCCGCTCCAGTTTTTGGAGTTCTTCTAATTGGTGCTCTAGTCCCTTAATCGAACGCTCTGCTTCTTTCACCGTATAATCAGAGTCACTTCCTAGCTTGATTTCTCTGAGTTGTTCAAGTTTGTCATTGATATAGGTGACCTGTTTTTCACGACTCATCGGTATCTTCTCAAATTGTGAATCTCCAATGACAATGGCATCATAGTCCCCTGTGATAATACGTGATACAAACTGTTTGCGTTTAGCTTTGGCAAAATCTTTCTTGGTGGTCACATAGACTTTTTTGGTTGGGAAAAATTTCATGATTTCTTGACCAAACTGAGCAGTCAAACTAGAAGGAACCACATAGAGAGGTTTATGTACCATTCCGAGTTCTTTCAACTTGAAGCCAGCTCCAAGCATGGTCAAGGTTTTTCCAGACCCTACCTCATGGGCTAGTAGAGCACGTTTTTCCTCGACAATTCGTTGAATGGCATTCTTTTGGTGAGGACGTAAGGAGATATTCTGAGCAAGTCCATCAATGGTTAAATGACTACCATCATAGGACTTTGATACCGTACGATTGTAGAGCCTATTATAGGTGTCTTCAATCATTTGTTGGACTTCTGGATACCTTGCTACAAAACCTTGAAAGAGTTCTTGTAGGTGTGTTTCCTTGGCACGTAGGACTGTTGTTTTCTCTACATCCGTCACATTCTTTTTCTTATCTCCTTCAACAACTTGTTTTGTGATCGTTGGTTGATTGGAATTCAGGAGATTTTCAAAGATTTTTCGACCACTATCATAGCGTGAAGCAGGGACACCTAAACTCCTATCCGTTGCGTTGGAATAGGTGTAGGCAAACTTAGATTGGTAAGTGATAACCCCGTCAATGGGACTGACCTCAAGGACTGTTGCTACTTCTTGGTCTGACAGTTCATAGACTTTCCCCTTAAAGGTTTCTTGGGCAAATTTTCCGTAAACAGACAAAGGAATCCAGCGTGAACCGATTCGAAAATCAATGTCTGCCAAAGTAATACGTGCTGGTTTGATAGCTTCTAAAAGTCCTGCATAATGTGACCAGTTAAAGTCCTGATTGTATTGTTTGACGAATAGATCTACCACTTCTAATTTACTAACGACATCCCCTGACAGAAAGTCTTGGCGAGAAACATAGGTCAATTCTCCATTCAAATACTTCTCTGGATCAGGCATAATGAGGTCGCCTAACTCCTCAATCAAGTTCATCTTCGATTCAACCTGATAGATAGACATCATATAATCGAAATCAACACCTCGTCCGTCAGCCAAACTCGAATTTAAGGCATCAAGGGCAGTATGTACCTTTTTAACCTCTTTTTCAGGACGCACTAAAGCCTTCTCAAATGCAAGGGATTTAGTATAGATAACAGACTTTCCACTTGGATCCAGACGTTCATCTTCCAAACTAGCAAGAAGCGAATACTTGTCATCACTATCGAAAAGATTGCGATTCACTGCACTATTCAAATACCCATAGTGTTTGACAAAGCTATCATAGGTACGATTGAGGTTGCCTAACAAGTGGTTAAAGCTCTCCTTATCATAGTCATAATAGCGTTGAATGGCAATGACTTCTTGGTAAGCATTGCGAATATCGACCATTCCTTTGATTCGTGCCACTTCTTTATCTGACAAAGGAGCTTCATAGAAAACTGTCTTTTTATAATAGCCCTTAAACTGACCACGTTTAGCTGCATCATCGGTCACATAGACATCCAGAGCAGTGCTATCTGTAACTTCTAAGCTATTAAATCTATCAATCTGTTTTTGAGAATGCTTGGTGTCCCATGCTTTGAAGTTACCCTCTTCATCGACATAGTAACTGATTTCTTCCGTCTTGGTTCCGACTCGAATGCCTTTATTATCTCGATAGTAGACCGTAGCACCCTGGTAACCAAAACTGTACTGACCCAGATTCTCCCTCATTTCAACTGGAATGGAGGTATCAATGACTTGTTTGGTCAACACATTTGGATTAATGATGACCTCATTTCTATCAATCTTTCTTGGGGCTTTTACTTGATGTAGAGCTGTTTCAACACTTGCAATCAAGTCATCACTAGTCCCCTTAACAGAAAGTGTTCCGCCATTAAAATTTCTGACCACGTAGGTTCCTAGCACCTGGCTATTGTATTCCCCATCAAAATAAGGATTGAGCCAAATGCGACTATCCTTATCATAACGAATGGAACCTGAAAAGGCTAAGTCGTCTGCCACATATCCCTTGTCTAAGTGTTTCTGAAAGAATAACATATCCGTTGTGACACTCGTTCCCGCAATGGCCTTAAAGGCAGAATCAGGCAGTCGAACCCCACCAAGAAATTCAGTTGTCTCACGAATATCTTGTAAGATGTTTTCTGTTCGCTTATCCATAGTTCCTGTGGAAGAGATAATCGCTACTTGTCCACCATCATGGACCAAATCAAGTGACTTTTTGATAAAGTAGTCATGAATCATATAAGGCTTATCGTACCTGTTATCCGCAATTCGTATATTGGCAAAGGGCACATTTGAAATCACCAAATCAAAACTATTGTCGTTAAAAGCCACCGTCTCAAAACCCTTAATTTCAATATGACTATTGGGATGAAGGTGTTTGGCAATAGCTCCTGTAATAGTATCTAATTCCACACCATATAACTCACTCTTTTCTCTTAAGTGTTTTGGCATAGCCGCAAAAAAATTCCCTGTTCCCATGGAAGGATCTAGGATTTTGCCACCTGTAAAACCATCTCTTTCCAACTTATCCCACATCTGACGGATCAGTGCTGGGTCTGTGTAATAGGCTGTCAGAGAGGACTGTTTCATATCCGAATACTCTTTATCTGTGACTAGGCTTTTCAGTTCTTCTCGTTCCTTAGAAAATTTTGGATTATAGTCATCAAAAAATTCATTGGCTAGTCCACCCCAGCCTACATACTTGGCAAGGAGTTCTTGTTCACTTGGTGAAGCATTGCGGTGCCCTACTTCTAGATTTTTTACCAAACGAATAGCCGCAATGTTTGTCTCAACCTTATCTCTAGCAGTCTTTGGATAAAAGTCCGTCATATCTTCTGGAAAATAAAAGTCCGTTACTGGAATCTCTGGAATTGTTTCGACGACTACCTCTTCAGGAATTTGACTATCTGTTTCTTCAAGATCAGTATCGTTTTGACCTTTTTCAGAACCATCGGGTTCCAATAGTCCAATACTCTGAACTGGCTCCTCTTCCAGAAATGAAAAAAGATTTAGTTCTTGGTCCGCTTCTTCTAACTCTGTTTGTTTTTCTGCCTTTGGCTGATGAAGTGCCTGACTGACTTCTTCCCAGGTCCTCAAATAAAGAACTGGATTTTGTTCAATGATATCCGAAAAATCATTAACTAACTCAATCCGAATCAAACCGTTCAATCGAGCATCGCTGACCGACATGACCTCAAAGTCCTGTCCCTTATAGGAAACCAATGACCCCAGAGGATAAGTGTCCAAGACTCTCTGGACTAGTGGATTTTCCACTAACTCTTCATCAACCACTACTTTCGACTCAGCTTTCTCTAGCTTGCTTTTCCAATCTCTGAGGGTTAAATCTGGCTGATTACCTTTATCTTTTTCAAATTGCTCCGCGTCTTCTCTGCTAAGTTCTTGGTGTAAAAAGGCGTAGGCAACTTGTCGCAGCTCTTCAATGGAAAGCTGGCTACCAAAGAAAAATTCAACCTTTTCATGACTTAGTCCCATTTGGAGTAGTTCTGTCGCAAGGGCTAGTTGAGTTACCGAGGCTTTGGGATAACCACCTAGTAAAGCAAGGTCTGCATTTTTTAAACGAAAACGACCTGCTGCATCCAATAAAATACCGACTCGGTCTGGGTCAAACTGAGATAAATCAATCCCTAGCTGAGTCAATTTTTCTTGATTTTCTATCCTAATGGCTTGTCCAATTTTTTCTAATTCCTTTTCTTCGACTGTAGTCAGCGTTCGTTTCAGCTCATAGGGACTGCCATCAGCTTCGAGATAAGTAAGTAATTCCTCGCCATCAAAGACTGGTGTCATTTCCATCTCTGTGTCAAAATCACCTCGTCTAAAACTTGGGACTTTGGAACGTTCATTTCGAATATGGTCAAAATATGTTAGAATCTCAAATTTACGTCGTAAGGATAACTCTTCATAAGCTGGCAGATGACTGGTTTTTCCTATTTGAACATCTAGTTGAGACAAATCTACATCCAAACTAGCAATAACCAGAGAGCCCTCTTCTCGAAAAGATATTGCTTGATTACTACTCACTTTGTGCTCATCAACAGTTTCTTCATTTTCTAGAACTGTTTCATCAACTCCTGTTTCAAGCTCAGGCTCGTAAGTCAATAGAAACTGCTCAATATCTCGGCTGATTCGATCCGCTAAATTATTAGCCACACGATACACATTGACCAAATTAGCTCCCCTACTCTTTTGTAATAGAGAATCTGGTGAAATAGTTTGGTAGTGTCCATTTGAGTCTAATAGTTGAAAACGAGTGGCCAGATTGAACAAGGCCACTTCAATCACCAAGTCTTTTTCAGACGTCGATAGTTTGTCAAGTTTTTGGAGACCAGTTTGGCCGAATACTTGTGTATAGGTCAATAGATCATGAGCAGTATCATAAGGACTAGCCTGAACAAAAGCTGAAACATCTGTCTCAAAGTGAAGTACCTGAACAGGTCTTTTGAATTCCTGCCTATTGGTCATAAACTGATAAACGAGACTATCCCACTCCTCATCAAAATGCTCTGCTTGGTAATATAAAAACGCCTCAAGCAGGGCTCTATCACGAGGAATGCTGGCTCTCATCATTTGTAGTAAGACTTCTTGATTCATTTTCCCTCCCATTTTAAAAGGGCTGAGAGTTTTTCTCAGCCCTTTGCGTTAATCTAGGACCAAGGCTCGTTGGTCTCTTTCTTGTGAAATACCTTCCATTACAGTTGCCACATAGTGTTGTAAGAAATGACTTTTCTGGTCTAGTAAATCTTTTTGCAAGGCAAGGTGAACCAAATCTCCAAAATAATCCTGACTGGAAATAGCCAAGTCCTGTTGAATCATGGCCTGTAAGGTTTCAAGGCTAAGTGGTGAATAATCAACACTATCCAAAACCTCATACTGTTCCAAGGTGTCTGAGAGACTATTTGAGGACATTAAATCCATAATAAAACTAGAACCTTCACCTGTTCGGTACAACTTTTCCAGAATGTCAGTCATATCTGCCTGTACTTCATCCTGATAACTATCCACTTTAACTCGTAGCTCATCACTAATCAAGGATAGGTCATCTTCATCCATATAATCTTGATAAACCTGATTGAGGATTGTTCTATCAGAAATACTTAATTCCAAAGAGAGAAAGGCTTTGATAAACTCTTGGTAATCGACCTTCTCCATTTCAGACAAAGCCTCTTTCATGGTGTCAAAGTTCCAAGCCATCACACAACTCCTTTTGTGGGACTAGTGGTGAATGTCCAGATTGTAGCTCTTCTAAATCAGCTTGACCATCACCATCTGTGTCAACAGACTGCGGATTGGTTCCCAAAGCTAGTTCCTGAGCATCTGTCAAACCATCTTGGTCTGAATCCTTTTCATAAATAGTTTTTGGATTCATCTACTTCTCCTCCTTTTTCTTCAGTCCATAAGCCGTACCAAGTAGAATACCAGCTCCAATCAAGCCCAAAAGGGATTCCTGTTCCCCTGTATTTGGTAAAACGCTAGCTGGAACAGGCGGTTCAATAGTCTCAATTGGTGGTTGAGGTGGTGTGGGTTGATTTGGACTTGGTTCTTCAGGTTGAGGTGTATGTGTTACAACTGTATTTGAGCTGATGACATAGCCATTCACTGTATGAAGGTAGGTATTCTCCACCTGACCAGTCGCAATCCGTTTCATCTGCAGGTAAACATCTGCCTGAAAGGCTGAATCATCAGAGATAGTCTCTAAGAAGGATTTATCAAATGAAATTGACACTAGGCCATTTTCTGTATCCACCTGTTGCAAGGTATATTTCGTGACTTCTGTCCCCTCTTTTAAGACAGAACCGTCTTTGAGGATGACATCCGTCATCAGATAGCTGCGATAAACACCATTATACTCATCATGCTTTTCATCATAGTTATCTTCAAAACCATATTCAAATAAATCAGTCGCACGATTGCTTGGAATCAATGCTCCAACCAAGCGATAGTTAAAGGTTTGATGCAAGGCGACTTCTTTTCCATCAAGGCTGTCATCTTTATGAGACAAGTCAATTACCACATCTTTTTGTGGGTCTAGTTTGGGAACATTATTGACCACTGTTTCCGTGACATAGGCCAAGCCAAAATCAATCTGATAGGCTGTATTTTCATACTGACCACCTGTTTTGGTCAACTCATTTTTTACCGTCATCGGAAGCGTGACAACTAAGGTTTGACCAGTCTTCACATAGGTATCATAATAGGCTTTTGGATCATCGCTACTAAGAACTTGAATGGCTCCTTTAGGTGTAAACTGACGTTTAGCCATGGCATCTTGGACGACTTTCGGAGCTTCTGACAAACTAGCGTAGGTGCTGACGGAGATACCAGATACACGATTGCCATCCTTATCCAAAACTTGAATGCCATCAGGAATTAGGGTAAGGGCTTCTTCTGGGTAATCGTCTACCATGTAAAATCCCTTGGCAAGAACATCATCCGTCACGACCATGTCCTTGTATTGACTGTAATCCAAGACAATTTTGTAATAATTGACCGTATTCGGAAGAACAGTCTTTCCATCAATTGAAATACCTTCTTGGTTGGTATTAGACTTATGTGGAGTTACTTTAGGGACAAAATTGGTTACCGTGTTGGTTTCATAGGCTTGCCCAAAGTCCACCTGATAAGCCACGTTTTCATAAGACTTCCCTGAATTAAGCATGGTTTCCAAAACTGTCATCGGAGTGACAATGGTAATATTCTCCCCCTTGGTCACATAAGATTCAAAAAAGGCTTGTGGGTCCTCAGGCATGAAAACTTGAAAAGCTCCTTTAGGCTGAATTTTTTGTTTCGAAAGGGCTGCTTGTAGCGTTTTAGGAGCTTCAGTTAATTGAGAATAAGACTTCACCGTGATTCCTGAAACTGTTTTGCCATCAGATGTGACAAACTGAATAGCTGCTTCATCCGGTAATAAAGCTTCTTCTGGATAATCATCCACAAAGTAAAAACCTTGTGCAATCTGAGAGTTGTCTGCTTTAATCCCTCGGTATTGGTCCAAATCCCATGAGAGAGTATAGTGATTTTGAGTTCCCACTAGCATGGGCTTCCCATTGATGTCTACTTTGTCTTTATTGAGGTTTTGTTTCTTGGGTTCTGGAGAAACAAGGGTGTTGGTCACTTCCTTGGTTTCATAGCCATTTCCAAAATCAACTTGATAAGCCTTGTTTGTATAGGTCTTAGTTTGACCATAGAGACTATCTTTCACCGTCATTTTGGTCAAAAGAGCTAAAGAAGTTCCTGTTTGAACATACTGGTCATAAAAGGCTTGGTTGTCATCCGGCATAAAGACTAGAAAGGCACCTGTTGGTGTAATCTTAGCACGAGCCAATTTATCTTGAAGGTCTTTAGGAGCTTCATTTAGGGAAGCATAGTTTTTAACCGTAATTCCTGATACCTTCTGATCGTCAAGGGTTGTAACAGCCGTGCCATTTTCCACCACATCAAGCACTTCCTCTGGGTAATCGTCCACAAAGAAGAAGCCTCGTGCAATTGTCTCTTTTGCAGAACGATCTCCCTTATACTGGTCCAAATCCCAAATCAATCGGTAGTGGTTGGTTGTGCCAAGGGCTACGACCGTGTCATTAATGAGGACACCGTCCGCATTTTCATTGTTTTTATCTGGTGTAATGAGTGTAGTTGTCTCCCCATCACCTGGTGTACGAACCGTTACAACATTTGAAGTGACTGTGTAAGCATTGTTTGTGCCCTTGTTCAAAAGGAGTTTGTAACTATTGGAATAGGTTGCCCCATCATTTTGAACAGAACCATAGAGTTTTGGAGCGGTCAGTTGATAAACCTTGGTTAAATCTTTATTTACCTCCTGCAACAAGTTTTCCTTTGCAGTTAAGGTCACAAAATTCTTAGTCTCATCAAAGCCAAGGACATAGTTTCCATTCTCTTTTTGTGTTGTTTCCTTATCAAAGAGGTAACCAGCAGGCAAGTAGTCCTCAAAAATGAGACTAGTCGTTTGGGCACGATTGGGCGATAAGGCATCAACTGTTAAGGGATAAATCACCGTTGAATCTTTTGCGACAGTTTTCTCATGAAGATTAGCTTGGTCACTATTGACTACTTCTTTCATAATCTCTGGAGTTGTCGTCAAACGATACGCATGATAATGGACAGTCGGAACTTGTGGTGGCGTTGGAAGTTCTTTTGGAATAGGTTTGACAGGTAAGGTTACTTTGGTCAAGGACAGACTAGGCTGCACCACTTCTTCCAAAGGCTTTGGCGTAAAGGTTACAGGCTTTTCTGGTGTAAATGTTATAGGAGTAAAGACATCTGGTGTTACCGTAATAGGTTCTGGAACGGGTTCAAGATCCACCGTTACATGAGGTTTGGGACTATAAGGTGTCACTGTACGTGCAACTGGTAGGGTATTTAAGGCGAACCAGTATGACAAGCCAACATTCTGTGGCATATCGCCTTGCCCAAAGGTGACTGTGTAGGTATTTCCTGATGTAACTGTTGAGACAATAGCTCCTTTATAAGCATAACGACTTGATGTGGTATCCCATTCCTCAGGTAAATTCAAATCACTTGCACGGTTGGAACCCAAAGAACGCGCTAGACCTTCATTAGTCACTTGAACGGTAGAACCATTAATCGGAACAAATTTCCCAGATGAATCTTTAACATATTCTAAACCAATGTCATTATGATTGAGGGAAGAATGTGTGAAGACTCCTGGCTTTTCTTTGGAGAAGGTAACCTGCGTTCCGTCTTCCAAGAAATACTTGGCAACTACACGAAACTCCATCCTGTCTGTTCGCCAGTCACCGTTTCCGTCATTTCGATAGGCAATAAAGCCCTCGGTTGGATCATTTGGCACAACCAATTTCACGGCATTGGTTCCAGCTGGTGATACTAGGTTGGTAATATCGTAAGTCACACGGCTAATCTTTTTCCTATCAAATCGTGCATTTTGAAGATTTTGATAATTAAAACTAAGAGTCTCACCTGTTTTGAAGCTGTCATAGACAAAGAATCCTGTTGAATCCAAAATTCTTGAGTAGCCACCCAGCAAAGCATCGCCAGTTGAAATGATTTGATTAGGATTTCGGGTAATTGCTCCATGTTGTGCTTGGGGTTCACCGTTATTGAGATTGAGGGCTTGAGCAAGGGCTTCAGAAATATAACCTTCTTCACCTTTTGAAATCTCGGCCAAATCACGTTGATAGCATTCCAATTCTTTGGCATTATAGGCATCAATCGCTTCATTCTCTTTTCTGACTGCGGCTTCTTTTTCTTTATTACGTTTGGTAATAGCTTCAATCTCGGCTGCACGATCTGAAACTAATTGTTGTTTCTCCTGATTAGCTTGATCTACTGCGGCTTGACCTGCACGGTTTTCAGCATCAACAGCTGCTTGACCCGCCTTATTACGCCTTTCAATGGCTTCATTATCTGCCTTTGCCTTAGCAAGTCCAGCTTCATTTTCTTTTTGAATGACCTGATTTTTCGCAACAATTTCATCTGCCTTGGTTTTCTTTGTTAGATAATCCGCTACAGCTTGTTCGTTAGTTGATTGAATGGTTTCAACAGCCTTGCCATAGTTTGTATAGTCTAGTACAGCTGTCCCATTTCCTGATGAAACTACTTGTTCATTTACTGTCACATCAGCATCTGCATACCGAGTTTTTAGGTCATTGACTTTAGTATCAACCCAAGCATTTGTCTCTTTACCAGTTTGGTTGACCCCTTCGTAGGCCTGTGACAGCTCCTTATTTTCTTGTTCAATGCGGGCTTTATTCGATTCGTATGTCGCTTTGTCAGCTTTGTAGGTTTCAGTAACTTCATTGATAGCCTCAACTTGGTTTTGGGCATCTACTTCTGCTTTTGAAATTTGTTGGCTGGTTTCTGTCGCAGAAGTTGTATTTCCCAAATCCATTGGGCTATCTTCATCTGTAGAAACACCTTCAGCCTTGGCCTCTTCAACTGCTTGTGTTACCGTATCATGTGGTACGGTGACAGCAATCGCTCCATTAGATTGTCCAGTTGACCCTAAACTTTCAGTTTGTTCAGAAACAGGGGTTGGTTGTGTTTCTGGTAAATTCGTAGCTGGATTTTCTGTTCGTTGGATGTTGGTGTCAACTGATGATGTGACTTCATCAGCATGTGCAACCGTTCCTCCCCAAGCAACAACAGCTGTCACCATGGTTCCAAGGGCAACGGAACATAGAGTGCGATATTTTTTACTCTTGCGAAAGACGTGTTTCTCGCCTTTTTCCTGATTGACAAGAAAGTGATGATTACATGTTTTGGTCATAAATAGTCCTTCTTTTCTTTTTTATGTAGCAACAAACTGTCACTCTTTATTAGATACGAGGGCGTTAAGCGAGCACGACAAAAATAGGAGTTTTGACGAAGAACTTTCCGTTCTAGGAGAAACTCTCTTTTTTGTACAGCTCGTAGCCCAAGTTCAATACCATCATAAAAAAGAAGGCTTGATTTTGTTATCACAATAAAATGAGGGAAAAGAAAATGTTGCTTTTATACCACAAATATTGTAAAATTGTAGTGTAAAAGCAACAAGTGGGAGGCCGTATGTCAAAAAAAGAGATTCTACTCGATTTTATAGAAAAGAACAATGGAATTGTCACAAACAAAGATTGTAAAGCACTAGGTATTCCAACAATATATCTGACAAGACTAGAGAAAGAAGGCATTATCTTCCGAGTTGAAAAAGGTATTTTCCTAACCCAAAACGGAGACTATGATGAATACTACTTCTTTCAATATCGTTTTCCTAAGGCTATTTTCTCTTATATTTCGGCACTGTATCTACAACAGTTTACAGATGAAATTCCACAATATTTTGATGTGACAGTTCCTAGAGGCTACCGCTTTAATACTCCTCCAGCTAATCTAAATATTCACTTTGTCTCTAAAGAATACAGCGAGCTGGGAATGACTACTGTACCTACTCCTTTGGGAAACAACGTAAGGGTATATGATTTTGAACGTATTATTTGTGATTTTGTAATACATCGAGAAAAGATTGATTCCGAACTCTTTGTCAAGACACTTCAATCTTATGGGAACTATCCTAAAAAAAATCTAGCAAAACTCTATGAATATGCGACAAAAATGAATACTTTAGAAAAAGTTAAACAAACTCTGGAGGTTCTAATATGAACAAAGCTAAATTAACAGCACTCTGTCATAAAATATCAAAGAATACTGGTTTAACCTTTAATTCCGTCATGACCTATTACTTCCTAGAAGTCATTTTGAAAAAATTAAGTCAAAGTTCTTATTCAAATCACTATATCTTCAAAGGAGGATTCCTACTTTCGAATGTCATCGGAGTTGAATCTCGTAGCACTGTTGATATTGACTTTTTATTCCATCAAATAACACTCTCAGAAGAAACTGTTAAACAGCAACTCAAGGAAATTTTAGCAGATTCCGAAGAAGGTATATCTTTTGTGATTCAATCAATCACAGCTATTAAAGAAAGTGATGACTATGGTGGCTATCGAGCAACAATTTCGTGCCAACTTGAGAATATTAAACAAGTTATCCATTTGGATATTGCGACAGGTGATGTTGTAACTCCTCAGCCGATTACATACGACTATAAAGCTATTTTTGATGAAGACAATTTTCCAATCATTGCTTATACAATTGAAACAATTCTAGCTGAAAAACTTCAAACCATCTATTCACGTAACTTCTTGAACAGTAGAAGCAAAGATTTTTACGATGTTTATATTCTTTCCAAACTGAAGAAAGAAGACATTGACTTCATTCAGTTGAGAAATGCCTGTCAGAGAACATTTTCATATCGCGAAACAGAACTCGATTTTGTAAAGATTATTGAACTACTCGAGAGGTTCAAATCTGACCCTATTCAGAATAAACAATGGCAAAATTATTCAAAAAAATATAGCTATACAAAAGGGATTTCACTTACAGATGTTCTTGATGAGATGATTCGTCTCATAACAGTTCTCATTTCTATAAATTCTGATTAATCGTGACAAAAAAACACAAAAGATATGCTAACATTTATTCATTTTGTTAGCATATCCTTTTTTATTTCGTCGTATAAGCAAAACTCAAGCTACTATCCACTCCAGATAATTTACGGAAGGTGTAGTTGGGATTGCCATTGTAATTGGTTTCGGAGATAAGGAATGAGCCATCTGGGTAGACTTTTTCGACGAAAGCCACATGTCCGTATTCTGTTGGGGTGCCATGTCCTCCTCCCGCAAAGGAAAGTATAGCTCCTTCTTGTGGACTTGTCCCTGTCTCTCCACCGAGACTTGCGGCTGTTCGTACCCAATCTTGGCCATTGCCCATTGTACTGATAATTGGAATCTTCTCACCATTTTTACCTTTGAGTTTTAGCCCCAGTTGGTTGATACGGGCTGCAACTCCCCAAGTACATTGGCCGTAGGCATACCCCATACCGTCACCACCTCCTGGAATAGAGTTTTCAAAAAGGTCTCCTCGTACAGCTTCAAGTGCTTTTGGATCACTTTGTGCTGTCCCACCGTTTGGTTGACTAAAACCTTTTTCAATTTGGTAATACCACTCACTTGCTCGTGTTTGACGTTCAAGTAGCTTATCTCCACTATTTCCTTCCCAGTAAATGAGAAAGAGTTGGGCAAGACTAGCTGGACTTCCTGAATTTTTGAAAAAGTCCTTTAACCAGTTGGTGTAATAAGGACTATCCCCATGCAACATGAAATCCAGTTGTAAGCCTAAGTCATACCACTTTTGATGTTTTCCTTTGGCATATTCCAACAATAAAGTATGTCTGCGTGACCCATCCGCGGTATCTGTCCATTGGCCTAAGCCTAAACCACGTTTGAGAATATTTGGGTAACGTCCATTGTATATAGTTGGACCATTAAGTGAGAGCCAGCCCTCATCATCCCACGAACTGTCTGTCGCACCAATAGGGGGAGATAGATAGTCGCCCTCGGCACGTTTCGGGTTGATGGAGGATTCTACCGACCAGTTACCTAGAATGGCTGCAATAGCTTGATTGGTCACACCCTTACTTTTAAGATAATCATAAATAGCCTTGGCTCTCTCGAACTCATCGCCGCCAAACTGACCGATAGTTGGAAGAATGGTGGTCTGAACCTGGATCACTTTTGGAAAGTAGAAAGCTGGATTGACATAGACTAGCTTATCCGTGTCATCATCAACCTTTTGATAGGTGACTTTTAGACCCGTTCCGTCTTTGGTCTGACCAATAATATCTCCTGCCAAGACTTGTTGATTTTCACTCACACGACCTGAATGAATGCCAAACAAGGTTAGTTTAGTCTTATTCACTCCCTTACCAGATGTCAAAATAATATTCTCTCCATCAAGAGATACCTTACCATCCATAGGAGACACAATGACTTGACCTTCTTTTGCTTCTAAGATGATATGGTGATGAAGCGTTGGTTTCTCATCAATGACCTCATAACCATACCGGTAGGTCATGTTTAAGCTATCCTCATCGGTCTGTCCCTGAAAGGGATTGTCCAATTCTTGAAGGGATAAATAGTTGCCTTCTTCGGTCAATTCCTTTAGTTCTTCCTGGTCCTCATCAGACAGCTTGTAAGCAGGTTCTTTATATAAGTCAGACATGGATTTAATAGAATCTCCACCATTTAAGTCCGTCCACACCTGACTGAGAAATACTTTGTAGGTCGTACCACCTGTTTCCATGAAATCGTCAAGCTGGTAGTCTTGGTATTGATGATTCATGTAAACCATAATCTCATCAATCTTGGTGTAATAGGTAATGCCCTTATCGTTGATTCTAGTATGCTCCGCATCTTCCCACGTCATGTGGGTATAGGCCTTGGTCAACTCCATCTCATCTTGTTGAATGACACTACTACCTGAAACACTCATGAAAAAGCTCATCATCAAAAGGAGTATCAAGAGAAGGCCTGAGACAATCCAAGTCAAAGGATTTCCCGCAAGGACAGAAAAGAAAGTCATACTTCCCTTAATGGCTTGGACGATTCCTTTGATACCTGCGACACTTTGTTTTCTCACATGCTTTAAAAAGGTCTGGTAACGTCTTCTTGGTTTAAGAGGTTTCTGGCGTGTGAATCCTTTTCCCTTTTTGAAGTTCTGGAATCGTTCCTTTCCATGAGAAAATTTTGTTTTGGTAAACCTCACACCTGTCTGTCCACTTTTTACTACCACCTTACCTGCTTGAAAGGTAAACCTTCCATAGCGTCTGGCTTTCAAACTAATATCCTTCATGGATCTTAGACCATCTAAATCATCCTCCTGTGCTATCAGGTCAAGGGATTCAGATGCAACTAAGCCTAATCCAACTTTGACTTTGGTAGAGTTTTTCTTAGTCTTTTGGACTTTCTTGAGTTGTTTAACCTCACGCTTGGCAGAACTTACGTCTTTTTCTGCACTTAGTCGATCAAATGATTTTTCTTGGTGAAACTGAAAGCGAGACTTCGGGGAAGGATTTTCTTTTTGGAAAGTAAACTTGGGATTAACTGCCTTTTGCTTCTCACTTAGTTTCACTTCTGACAAATGTTTTCTTGCAGTCCGCAAACGCTCTTGAGCTTGAGGAAGTCGATAGTTCTTGATTTCCTTTACCTTCAACAGTCTAGGAGAAACATAGGTAATTTCCTTTAGGAACTTCTCTTCTGCTTCCTTTTGGCTACTGAGTAGATTTCCTTTTATCTCTGTTTTCTTTTCCTGAAAAAGAGAATTTTGGGCTGGTTTTCGAAATCGTCCTTTTTTAGGAACAGTCTGTTTTAAGGCTCTAACTTCTTTCCGATAATGCATACGGGCTGATTTTAAGTTGCTTCGAAAGTTTTGCCTAGCATGTTTGACTAGCTTTTTATCCTCTTTCATCTCATGTCCTCATTTTTTCAGGGTCCGTACTCATGATGTCAAAGAGCTTGGTGTGTTGTGGAATCTTATTTTTAAATGGAACAACGGTTGAACCGGCCTTGATTAGCCCAGCACCTTTTTCAGGATTGACCAAGTATTTCTCCAGTTCCTTGGAAAGTCCAAGCATATGCACCAATTCTTCTCGATCGCTCTTAGCCTGTTTTAAAAGAATCATGAACTCGCTATTGGCAATAATGCGTCTGCCGTTGGCATCCAAAAGAAGCGTTTCTACATTCTGAGTAATGCCTGTCGGTATCGCCCCATACTTACGGACACGACTCCAAAGTTTAAAGAAGAAATCAGAGGCATACTTGTCCAATAAGAGAAGCTGCATTTCATCAAAGTAAATCCAGGTCTTCTTCCCTAGCTTTTGGTTTTTGACCACCCGATTCCAAATTTGGTCAAAGATAACCATGAGGGCAATTTGTTTTAATTCATCGCCTAACTTTTTGACATTGTAAATCAGGAAATGACTGTCTGTTTTAATATTGGTCCGATGTGAAAATATGTCCAGCGACCCTTCCACATAGAGTTCCATATCCAGTGCCAAGTCCTTAGCTTCCTGTTCAGGTTGTTGAGCTAAGACAAAGACCCATTCGACCAAGGACGGTGTGTCAAAATGCTTATAAGTGAGTCTTGTCACACGGTCAATCAAGGACTTTTCACGACCATCCATTTTACGGTCCAAGAGCTTTCCAATCCAAGACAAGAGAAATTCGGACTTGACCTTAACCGGATCCTCATCCATATTCTCATCAGATAGATCTAAGACATTTAAGAAGGTGGTAGAATCTGGGGCAATATCAATACTCTCCCCACCAAAGGCTTGACCGATAATACTGTACTCATTTTCTGGGTCAACAATAATAATTTCAGTATCACTATCTGCTTCCTTGAGCTTAGTTGAGATGATTTCATGTTTTGTCGCCATCCCTTTGCCAGCTCCAGAAGTCCCTAAAATCAAACCTGACGGAGTATTTAACTTGCCACGGTCAATACTGATGATATTACTTGAGATTTGATTGATGCCATAAAATTTCCCACCCTTGTCCTGAATATCTACGGAAGTCCAAGGGGCATTCACGGCAATGTTTGAAGTCAATAGAGACCGAGAAATACCTTCGAGATAGTTCTTCCCAAATGGCAAGAGACTATTAAAGGCAGCTTCTTGCATATAGGTCAAGTTATCGATAATCATATCATTTGACCCAGCCACTTGCTTGATAATATCAAGAGATTGTTTGAGTTGGTCTTCAGTATCCGCCAGCACGCCAATTAGAAATACGGTGTCAAACAGTTTATCTCCTGTTTGAGTCATGGTTTGAAGAAGAGCCTCAGCTTCATCAATATTGTTTTCAAGAACATGCCCGACCTTCTCCAAATAGATTCCAGTCCGAGCCATCTTTTGTTGTTCACCAATCTTTTGTGATTCCATCAAGGTCTTCTTGGTTCGCAGCTTGGTCATGGTTTCAGACTTGGTAGAGCCTTTAGCATGTAGGCTAATCATCACTTCTAAATCTGACTGCATGAGGTCACGAATAAATTTATCCCCTAACTCCATGCCATAGTCACGAACATAAACAATCTGTAATAATCGATCGTCCAATTCAATATGATTCTTGTGTTTAAAGGAAAGGTAGGTTGGGGCAATAAAGTGTTTGGTGGATTGACCTGAGAGGGTCAAATCCTTGTAAGAAAACGGTAAATGATTTTCACCTCGTAACATATCCGCAAGGACATTCACTCGCTCCTCTCCACCAAGTAAACCAAGAGATACATCAATCTCTGAAAAGCCACTTTTGAAATATTCTCCAATTTGTGACAGAGAACGAAAAGCTAGTTTTGGTGTTTGGTCGCTCTTGCCAAATGAAAGAAACTTGACAGCTGAAAAGTTGTTCTCACCCGCCTCTAAGTTGGCATTCATCATGCGATTCAATTCATCACGATAAGCATCAAACCCATCTTCCTGTAAGGGATAGAGAATACTCTTACGGAATTTTTCCAGATTGACCTTTTGATTGAGGATGGTCAGTTGGAAATTAGTCTTATCATCCAGTGAATTGATTAAATCGGAATATTTCTCAACAATAGCTCCCTTATCATCTAAGCCAACTGTTTGATAATTAACATCTCCTAAAAGATAGGTTTGTGAGAAATAGCTTGGACTGACCTGCATAAGGCCATTCTGAAAAAGCCCTTGATAGGCTAACGTATTTACGGTAGAAGGTCTGATCTCCTGCTTCTGAGTTTTCGTCTTTTGCTTTTTGTCATTAGAAGAGGTCTTTGGTTTCATTGAGTGTTTTAATTTTTTCACGTTGGTCTCCTTTTCTTCCAGTAAATGTGCGGTCTGGCACCGTTAGTTCATAATGAAAACGGTACTTGAGGTAGATTTCAAATGGTAAATCGTTGGGGCGATAGACCCCAAATAACATGAGTGGAATGGTAAAGCTAAAAACAAAACCATAGACAAACCAATCCCCAAATTGCCAATAAAATAGGTTCAAGCCCAATACCAAAATGGTTAGGGCGACAGCTGGAAATACAAAAATAACCTGTCTAGTTGTAAATCCTAGCCATGCCCTGTGTTGAACCTTTGAGATGTCCTTAAAGACACGAGTGTTCATAAATGTTCTCCAATCTAAGTAAGCTATAAAAAGAGGAGGCGGGCAATTTACTCCCATCCTCCTACATCCCCAAAATACTTCGGGCGGTCCGTTGACTGCCAACTAAGGCAATGATTAACAATATGGCCTGTACCAAGCCACCAAACATAATGGCGAGTGATTCCATAACTCCAGCTCCATTTGATACGGCAATCTTTCCAGCCGATTCAAACAAGGGGACAAGAGATACAATTAGAAAAATCAAAATACCTTGAACGGCATAGACCATGATGTTTTTAAGGTAACCAATCCCAACACTTCTCCAGTCATCACTAAGGAAGGTCGGAATGGTAACAGGGGCAAAAGGAATCATCAGATAGAGTTGGATAAAGCGAATGGTAATCAAGATATTGACAACCATGATGCTGGCCATTCGTACCAACCAAATGAGAATCGCAAAAAAGCCAATAATCATTTTTCCTACAATTCCAGATCCCTTAATGCCTGAAATGGTATCATAATTAGCACCACCATTCGTGACAAGACTTGCCACTTGTTCAATAACATAAGAGGCAATGGCAATAATGGCTTCCACAATAACCGTCGTATTGGTAATCACGACCGCGACCATGATGTAGCTGACAATCATAGGTGCCATGGCTTCAAAGGTCATTGCACCGCCTGAGTTTGCGATTTTCTTGGCCATTTTTGAAAATTCGAGTACAAGAACTACCGCAAGAATAGCTACTCCCAAGGGCTGCATAATCCCCTTGGTAATGGCTGTCATGTAAGACCACACCGTCGGATTAAAGTCCGCTAGTGACTTAACCAAGTTGGCGGTTGATTCTAAATCCACTTGAAACCCTTCAAAAAGGCTATCGCTAGATACTTTTTCAGAGGCTAGAAATACAAAAGGTGACGTAAAATTCATTATCATGTCATGTGCAGTCCTCCCCTAAATGGTAATCTGAGTCACAAAAGCACCAGCGGCTCCCACCATGACCCCACCAACAATTTCTAGAATGGCATTTCGGACACCTGGCCCACCATCTTTAATGTTGGTTGAAAGGTTGATAATGCCCATGACAACAAGAAAGGCTCCTACTGCAATTAAGCCTTTTTGTAATAGAGACATGGCTTGAGAGAACATGGAGCTGGCGTCCACTCCGTAAACAAAGCCTGTTAGTTTTTGATTCATATAATTCCTCATTTCTATTAATGTAGTGTCGTTTCTGTGCTTAAATCCCTTATTTTATGGCCTGACAAATCTACCTCTTCCTCAGCGGTTAGGGGATTGATATGATAGTGCCACCAGCGTACATCGGTTTCCTTATCCGCAAGCCATTTCCAATTCTTATGTTTGAGCGGAAAATATTTCTTGGTTCGAAAAACAGGAATCCCTGCAATGCGTACGAGGCACTCATCTCGTTTCATATTCCCTACTTCATCAGCCGTCATCAAGTCACGGGCAATTTTCTGGTGAGAGGTCGAACTTGAACCAGTCTGCCCAAAAGAACGACTGGTGCTTCTGACATCAACGGTTTGTTTGCCTAAAAGACCACTCATAAATTTGAAAGTTTCCTCGTCATTTCCACCCAAATAGAGGAGGCTGTCACAGTTCCCCAGTATAGTTTTCCAAGCCTCTTTTTCCTTATAAAGTCCTTGGAGTTGAGCAATATTTTGCAAGATTGGAACTAGACTCATATTCCTAGAGCGAACTGTTGAGGTTTGTTCAGCGAAGTCTGGGATTTCTCCGACATTCGCAAACTCATCCAGATAGCTTCTAACATGAATAGGCAGTTGCCCTTTAAAGTCAACATCAGCCTGTCTGGTCAAAGTGGAGAAAACCGTAGAGAAAAATAAAGCAGATAGGAAACGAAAGGTCGTATCATTGTCTGGAATAACAAGATAGACCAAGGTCTTTTGAGTGCCCCACGTTTTCAAATCCATAGTGTCTCTTTGCGTCAAATCAATCACCGATTGGATATTAAAAAGGGCAAATTTAGCTGTTGTGACCGCAATCACCGAATCCAAGGTCTTATCCTTATAGTTTTGGAAATCCGCCCAGTTTCGCATGGTAAAGTTTTCGTGACCATATTTTTTAGCATAATCTTCAAACAGGACTTCAAGAACACTTTTGTCCTGATTGTCTCCCTTTGATAAGAGTTTGATGAGTTTCCCAATCTCAGAAAAGGCTGGATAACGGCCATGCTTACGTCTTGCTTCCTGCTCTTGCTTGGAACTTCCTGGAGGATTGTAAAAATCCACCAAATAAGAGGCAATAGCTCTCACCAATGTCATGGAAGCCTCGTCCCAAAATGGATCACTGCGAGAACCAGACCCACGGGTATTGTTAAAATAGACCGTTAACATGCGGTTCAAATCATTCTCAGTTTCTACATAACGAAAGGGATTAAAACCGTCTGAATTGGTCATATTAACCAAGTCTAAAACCTTGACCTGATAACCGTTTTCTAAAAAGAGTTTACCTGTCTTCTCAGCCAAATGGTCTTTAGGATCTACGACAATATTGGAACAATTAAGTTGGATAAGGTTGGGTTTAACAAATCGAAAGGTCTTGCCTGCCCCAGAACCCCCAATGACAATCAAATTTTTATTTCGGTCAAACTGGGGTTTCTTCTTTTCCAACAAGGTTAGACGAACATCACGAGCCAAAATCGTGTCATTAAAAGGATTCTTACTGTAAAAGTTCCGCTTTTCCTTACTGGTTCCAAATCGTGCAGAACCGTATTCTTCCCCTTCTCGATAGACCTTCTGTCCTGTCGATACATAAAGATAGACTAGTGTCATCGTTAGAACCCCAAGGATAAAGGCAAGAAGAGATTTTTGAGTAAAGGAAAATAGCCATAAAGGATTGAAAACCTGATTTAACTCCTCTCCTAAGAGGTAGGCAAAACGTTCCATAGGTGGGGCATTGGTTAAACTATCATAGAGTAGGGTTAGACGATGGCAGAAATAGCCAAAGGCGAGACCCAAGAGTCCAAAGACAAATGCTTTTTGCCTGGAATACATTACAAGGTCACCTCCTTGGTTTTGACTGCCGAAAGTTCTGTCACTCTAATTTTCTCTTTGGCCAGTTCTATCTCTTGGTCCAAGGTTTTATCAAAGGTTAAACCTTCTAGCTTCTCTGGATTAGACATCAGTTTCTTCAACAATTCATCCAAGTGATGATCGAGCAAGGTCTTATCCTTGGCATAATAGTAGAGATAGTCTTTTTGCCAACTAATTGCAATTGGCAGTTTTTCTGACTCCATCAACTCCTTAAATTTCTCCACATCGATTGGCTTATCCAGTATGTCTTTACTAACATCTATCGCTTCAATTGCGTAAGGGCTTTGAAGGAGTTCTTCCAGTTTTTGAACCCCAATCTTATAAGCTGAATCTTGAGCTAAGGCTTGCCTAGCCGACCATTCTAAGAGCTTTAAGAGGGTTCTAACTGTCAATAAACTACTTCTTTCCACGTATTGCATCGCTTGACGTTCTTGTTGTTCAGATGACATGGTGACCTCCTCTTTTTTTCGATTCCCTATCAAACATAAGGTGTTTTCATAATACGGAAACACTCTTGATTTTGGTATCACAAGAAAGTTACGACATAAGCCAAACTATTCCAAAGTAAATGTAAGGCGATTACCATCATACAATCAGTTTTCAATCGAACAGCAGCCAAGGTCAAGCCAAGATAGCTATACATGAGCCAACTCCCTATCTGATTGGGTCCATGGGATAGAACGAAGAGAAAACTGGTCACGCCTATTTGTACAAAAGGGAATGTCAATTTTTCCCACAGCAATTGCCTATAAACAATCTCTTCAAGGACACTTGCATTTATTAGAAATAATAAAAAGATAATAGGAGGAACCTGTTTTCCTACTTGTAACAATACCGCTTGATTCCTAGTCTGAACTGAAGATAGGAAACTGATGAAAACTGCAAAAGCAACCATACACACAAAACCAAGAAGCAACCAACTTAGGCGATTTCTTAAGGTTATTTTTTTTGCTTGAAGAGTTTTATGACGGGCAATCTCTAAGCAAGTCACACTTAATAGGACCAATTGTAGCAAGACTATACCCTCTATTGTCAGATACTCTTTCAGGTATAAACTCACCAGAAGACCGTTAAGCTGTATGGCTAGATAAAACACCACTATCCTTATCATTGTCACCTCTTGAATAAATCTTCATAATCAATATCTAAGACTAGAACAATACGCTCAACCCATCTTGTTTGTGGCATCAGGCGATTGGATTTGTAATGTCGCAGTTTTTGATAGAGGCGATTAAACTCACTTGGATAAACATATTGACCGTTGAATACTTTGCGAGCTAGTTCTGCCCAAGTGAGGTCTTTTTCTGCCAGAATGATTTCTAAATTATCCCAAAATCGTTCATTCATCTTCACACCTACCCTGTCACTTGTTTCATCAGGCTGGCCTGAAACAGTTCTTCTTTTACCTGTCTGGGAAGAAAGGTACGCACTTCGTCTAGCCCAATAGCTGGATAGACATGATTCTGACAGACAATGAGAGGCAACCGAAGATTCTGGTCTGGCTTTTGGAGAATGAGCTGAATCATCTCATTCAAACTTATCGAATATTGACGTTTAAAGCGAAGAAATCGTGGCGATAGCAACTCAAAACAATCCGTGGTTTTCGCAAAGAGTGACAGTAAGATTTCACGGTTTACATCACACGCTTTTATACAACGATAAGTCACACCATAGGTCGTCAAAATAGTTAGTAAATCTTGATTTGTATTGGCATTATTTCCTAGATATACCTCAATCATAGGCTCCTCCTTATAGGGTTAGGCTATTTTCAACTGTTTCTTCAAGAGTTGAGAAATAGCGACTCATATCAATGGGCATCCGTCCTTCACCAAAGCACTTGACCGTCACTAAAGTCGTTAAAATGCCATCCTTTCCTCTAGCAGAATAATTTTCACCAAAGGCACGAAAGGCCAGGTGATTGTCTTTCGTCAATAGTGTATCTACACCATTTTTAATATCCCTAGTTTCCATAAAATCCGAAATCCGATGAAGATTGGATTCGTAGAATAGGGGGTCATTCATCTCTTTGTGGTAATCATCTTCAAAAGTCACCTCAAAGTCACAATCAAAATTGGGGAGCGACAGTATCTTTTGTAATAACTGATTGGTTTCAACTTGGTGAATATGTTCTTCTAATTCAGTACAATCTAGGATACTTTTCTTATGTAGTAGGTTCATGTTTTTCTTCCTCTTCCGTTCTTCTAAATTCACTGGCAATGGCTTCAATAACTGTGACAGTCACGCTATTGCCGGCCTGTTTGTATAGTTGGCTCTTACTGGAAACACTTTCTGCTTTGTCAAAAGCCCAATCAGGAAAGCCTTGAAGTCTGAAACACTCTCTTGGTGTCAGTCGTCTTATTCTCAGGCGATAAAGTTTCCCCTCTAAGACAATGCCTGTGACTTCATACCACTTATCCTGTCGATATTCCAGAGCAGCAACCACCACTCCCATATTGTCTGAAGTCGTCAGAGTATTGGATATTCCCTTTCCCACACGTCCCCTACGTTTGGTTGAGTCTGGATAAGCCAGATTGACAGAGTCTCCAAGAGTTGCCTTTGCGTAGCCTGTTTTTGTGGCTTCCTTGATTTTCAGAAATGGCAGTTCCTCCCTCAGTAAAATCTTTGGCACCTTGTCTCCACCTTGCATGGTGGTCAAAGTCGGTGACAAGCCAGATATGTCAAATACTCTTCCAGTCTGGTCAAAGCTAGTCGGCAGATTTCCTGCGACAACAACCCCGTGTCTGTCTTGACTAGTCAAAGTAAACATAGGGTCTTGATTGTCCTTAAGTCGACGACCATGTTGCCGTTTTTCTAGTCTATCTGGTGTTAAGACTGGAATGGCGATTTTAGCTCCCTCTCCTTTACCTCTTGTAAGTGTAGGAGCAAGTCCATTCGTCAGATAGACTTCACCATTCAAACCACGTTTAGAGGGATTGATATTTCCTAACCTTTCAAGATGAGCTGGGCTGTTTTCTCTTCTGAGAGG
>NZ_POIZ01000059.1 GCF_002960425.1 Streptococcus suis | reverse complement strand
GGCTCTTTGTCAACTGTAGTGGGTAGATGAAAAGCTAACACCTAGAGAGGACGAAATTCGTTCTCTCTTTCTTTATGTTCAAAGCAATCAAAATGCGTTTTTTAAAATTTTCAAAGTTCCTGAAACCAAAGGCATTTCTCTTAATGACTTTGATGAGATTATTGGTAGCTTCCAGTTTGGCGTTTGAATAAGGCAATTCTAGTGCATTCAAAACCTTGTCTTTATCCTTTAGAAATGTCTTAAATACCGTCTGGAAAATAGAATTAACAGTGGCTATTTCTTGTTCAATTAGGTCAAAGAAATGGTCTGAGTTCTTCTCTTGGAAATGAAATAAGAGAAGCTGATAGAGTTCATAGTGCTGTCGTAGTTCCTCGGAGAAAGACAGGAGTTTTTCTAGGATTTCCTTGTTAGTCAAATGCATTCGAAACATAGGGCGATAAAATCGTTTATCGCTGAGTTTACGACTATCCTGTTGAATCAATTTCCAGTAGCGTTTCAAGGCTCTGTATTCCTGCGATGTTCTGTCGAATTGATTCATAATTTGAATACGAATACGGTTCATAGCACGACTAAGGTGTTGAACAATATGAAAGCGGTCGAGTACAATTTTTGCATTCGGAAAAAGCTGTTTAGCAAGTTGATAATAGGGACTAAACATATCCATGGTAATCACTTTGACCCGATTTCTAACCTTTCTAGGATAGCGTAGAAAGTGGTTTCGGATGGTTGCTTGAGTTCTTCCGTCGAGAATGGTGATGACATTTAGGGAGTCGAAATCTTGAGCGATGAAGCTCATTTTCCCCTTCTTGAAGGCATACTCGTCCCAGCTCATCATCTCAGGTAAGGTATTCCAATCTGTTTTAAACTTGAACTCATTGAGCTTTCTCAGAACTGACGATGTTGAAATTGATAGCCTGTGTGCAATATGTGTCATTGCTTGATTTTCGATGAGTAATTGGGCGATTTTCTGGTTAACCGCGACAGAGATTTGGTGGTTCTTCTTGACAAGAGGAGTTTCAGCAACCGCTATTTTTCCGCAATCTTTACACTTGAAGCGACGCTTTCTAAGTCGGATAAGTAAGGGATAGCCAGCTGTTTCTAGGTAGGGGATCTTAGAGGCTTTCTGGAAATCGTATTTTGTCATTTGTCCCTTGCAGGAAGGGCATTTAGGGGCTGTGTAATCCAAGTGACCGTGGAGTTCTAAGTGAGTTCCCATATCATATTCATCAGTGATAACAATATTTTTGTCTTTAATTCTGAGAAGATTTGTGATAAGATTTAGTTGTTCCATATGAACCCTTTCTAATGTGAGTTTCGTCGCTTTTCATTATAGGGCATATGGGACTTTTTTCTATACTCAAAAAGGCTCCATAATCTCTACAGTGGATTTACCCACTACAGAAATTATAGAGCC
>NZ_POIZ01000058.1 GCF_002960425.1 Streptococcus suis | reverse complement strand
GGGTCCACCTCAGTACCTGGATTCTTAGGATCTTCTGGGGTGACGGTTACTACTTTTTCTCTTACGACGACTTCAAATGGTTGGTCTGTAGCCTTATCTGTGTCGAAGACTTGACCACCTTCTTTAGTGAAGCCGTCTGTCACCACTTCATAACCTTGGTTGGTGAGCTCTGTAATACGAGCTGTGGTGGTGTAGTTAATCGGCTCGCCTGACTTACCTGTGACTTCATCGACAGTACCAAGCGTTGTTCCTTTGTCATCTTTGTAGGTGATGGTGGCTTTTTGAGCGTCCTTCACATATCTAACGATAACTTCAGTGTCTGGATCAGTTGCCGGAACATCCTGAACAGCTTCGACACTTGCCTTGTCTGGTGTGTAACCTGCAATAGCTGGTGTGTCTACTTTGTCGAAGTCATCATCAGTTGAGGTCCAGTCACCATAAGTCACTTCTTTAGTCACTAGGTTAACGGTCGCGGTACGTTTGTAGGTCAG
>NZ_POIZ01000057.1 GCF_002960425.1 Streptococcus suis | reverse complement strand
CTCCCGAACTTAGTCAAAGAGGAATTGACAAGTAAAGAGGGAGCCCGCATTTATGCCAAACGCAAGGTGGATGTCGAACCTGTATTTGGTAGGATGAAGGGTGTTTTTGGCGTACGCAGAGTCCATGTCAGAGGTCAAAAAGTGGTTGAAACCGAGATAGGCTTCCTCCTAATGAGCATGAATCTAACGAAATTGGCTAAGAAATTAGTCCAAGATAATAGAGATAAAAAGAAAAACACAGACAGTACGGCTGGATTTCATCAGAAGCAGCTCAATCTGTCTGTGTTTTTTATTTACTGGCTAGTTTTTGCCCAGCCTCATTTCTTATCTTTAAAAATAAATAATTTACTCAAGAAATAGTTAAGTACGATGACCAGTACTTGTGAGAAGAGTGTTGCGATGGCGTTGACCAGTGAGATGTCATTATTGACGAATTGTCCAATCCATTGTGGGTAGGCTTGAACTAGCAAGTAAGCTAGAAACATATCCAAAACGAGTGTTGCGATACGTGCAGATACGAACTTAACCAGTCGTTGCCCCCAGCCTTCTCTGGCTTGTTTGAAAACGAACCGGTCATTGGTCCAGAAGGCAAAGAGAATAGCGACAGCATTTGCCAGAAGGGTAACCAGGAGAATGGAAGGGATGATTAGAAATAGTCCCATTCGAGTAACCATATAGACAAGGGTAGCTGCAACCCCTGCAATCAAATAAAGAATGACTTCATTATGTATGAGTTGATAAAATAGTTTTTTCATAAGAACTAGTCTATCATTTTTCTTTCATTTATGCTATACTAGACAACGTTGTTGAGAAAATCAATGACCCTTGGGGCTTGCTCACTTTACCCAAGCATATTTCAAGCATTTTGCTAAAGGAGAATTTTTATGAAAACATCTAAATGGACTGCCAAAGATATGGCAGAAATTGCTCTGGTTGCGGCTATCTATGTAGCCCTGACCTTGACACCGCCCTTGAATGCTATTTCCTTCGGGGCTATTCAGTTTCGCTTGTCAGAAATGCTCAATTTTTTGTCTTTTTATAATCGCAAGTATATCATCGCTGTGACTATCGGCTGTATGATTTCAAACTTGATAGGATTTGGGGTCATTGACCTCTTTGTAGGTGGATTTTCGACCCTTATCTTTGTTAGCCTTGGGGTTATCCTCTTTGAAAAATACAAGAATGACTATCTTTTTAGTGGCTTGTTTAATAAGGCATTCTTTTATTTCTCATTCTTTTTTGCGGCGACCATGTTTACCATCGCCTTGGAATTGAAAATCTTGTATGATTTGCCATTCTTCTTGACCTGGTTGACGACTGCTGGCGGAGAATTGTTGTCCTTGCTAGTTGGGGCTGTAGTGATTGATAAGTTATCGAAAAAAATCAATTTCGAGAGATAAGTTTCAGAGATAAGTTTCAGAGATAAATGTGAGCAGACACCTTCGGGTGTCTTTTTTACTTAATATTTTGTATTGGCTGACAAATAGGGTATACTGGAACTAGAAAATACAGGAGGTCTTTCTATGAAGACATATCATTTAGCAAATGGCGTGACCATTCCAAAAATTGGTTTTGGGACCTGGCAAATTCCTGACGGCGAAGAGGCTCATCGTTCGATTCTCTATGCCTTGGAAGCGGGCTACCGTCATATTGACACGGCTCAGATTTATGGCAATGAAGCCAGTGTCGGTCAGGCCATTGCGGACAGCAGTGTGGCACGGGAAGATATTTTTCTAACGACAAAAGTTTGGAATGACAAGATTGGCTATGAGGACACCTTGGCATCTGTTGAGGAGTCCATGAAGAAATTGCAGGTGGACTATTTGGACTTGCTTCTAATCCACTGGCCCAATCCCAAGGCGATTCGTGACGGCATCGGCTGGAAGGAGCGCAATGATCAGGTCTGGAAAGCCTTGGAAGAGCTCTACCGTTCAGGTAAGGTCAAAGCCATCGGTGTGTCGAACTTTATGGAACATCACCTGGAAGGCTTGTTGGAAACTGCTGAAATCACACCCATGGTCAACCAGATTATGTTGGCACCCGGTACTCCCCAGTCAGAATTAGTGGCCTACTGCAAAGCCAAAGGCATTCTCTTGGAGGCCTATAGCCCATTTGGTACAGGAACCCTTTTCCAAAGTCAAGAAGCAGCAGACTTAGCCAAAGAAGCAGGCTGTAGTGTTGCTCAATTGGCACTGGCTTGGTCCTTAGACAAAGGTTTCTTACCATTACCAAAATCAACTAGCCCAGAAAATATCCAGGCCAATTTGGATATTGATGACCTAGTCATTAGTCCAGAAGCCGTAGCCCAGTTGGACAAGCTTGCAGGTGTCAAAGGGTGGTTAGATCCTGATTTGGCAGCGTTTTAAGAAGAAAAGTGAAAGTATGTGTAGCTCACATGCTTTTTCTATTGTGGTAATTTACAACGCTTTCATGCTATAATAGTAGCTATGGAAGAAAAATATTTGAAAATTGCTCAGGAATTGGGCGTTAGTTTAAAACAGATTGATACGGTCTTGGCTTTGACTGCTGAAGGCAATACCATTCCCTTTATCGCTCGTTATCGGAAGGATGTGACGGGGAATTTAGATGAAGTGGTCATCAAGTCCATCATCGATCGGGATAAGGCCTTGACTGCCTTGGCTGAACGTAAGGCTACTGTCCTTGCCAAGATTGAAGAACAAGGCAAATTGACAGACCAACTCCGTCAGGCTATCGAGGAAGCGGAAAAGTTGGCAGATGTGGAAGAACTCTACCTGCCATATAAGGAAAAACGTCGGACCAAGGCAACGGTGGCGCGTGAGGCTGGACTCTTCCCACTGGCTCGCTTGATTTTGCAGAATGTGGCTGACTTGGAAGAGCAGGCTGCTGGTTTTATCTGTGAGGGCTTTGACACTGCCCAGGCTTGTTTGGCTGGTGCTGTGGATATTTTGGTCGAAGCGATCTCAGAAGACAATAAGCTTCGGGCCTGGGTCTACCATGAAGTACAAACCAATTCAAGCCTTACTTCTGAGCTAAAAGATCAAGAAGCAGATGAAAAAGAAGTCTTTCAGATTTATTACGATTTCTCTGAGAAAGTGGCAAAAATGCAGGGTTATAAGACCCTGGCCATCAATCGTGGGGAGAAATTAGGCGTTCTCAAGGTTTCTTTTGAACACAATGTGGATAAAATGATTCGCTTCTTTGAACTGCGTTTTCCACAGTCCAATAGCTACATCAAGGATGTCATTCAGCAGGCAATCAAGAAGAAAATTCTGCCTGCTATGGAGCGTCGCATTCGGACAGAATTGACGGAAGAAGCAGAAGAAGGAGCAATCCAGCTCTTCTCTAAAAACCTACGAAATCTGCTCCTTGTATCTCCCCTCAAAGGCAAGGTTGTTCTTGGTTTTGACCCTGCCTTTCGGACAGGGGCTAAGCTGGCAGTGGTAGACCAGACTGGAAAACTCTTGACGACCCAGGTCATCTATCCAGTTGAGCCGGCTGGTCAGCGTCAAATTGCCCAGGCCAAGAAAGACTTGGCAGACTTGATTGGGCAATACCAAGTGGAAATCATTGCTATCGGAAATGGGACGGCCAGCCGGGAATCCGAGGCCTTCGTCGCTGATTTGCTCAAGGATTTCCCAGAAGTTTCTTACGTCATCGTCAATGAAAGCGGAGCCTCTGTCTACTCAGCTTCTGAACTGGCTCGATATGAGTTCCCAGACCTCCCTGTGGAAAAACGCTCTGCCATTTCCATCGCCCGCCGTCTGCAAGACCCTCTGGCTGAGCTGGTCAAAATCGATCCCAAGTCGATTGGTGTCGGTCAGTATCAGCACGATGTCAACCAGAAAGCTCTGTCTGAAAGTCTGGACTTTGTGGTCGATACGGTTGTCAACCAGGTCGGGGTCAATGTCAATACGGCCAGTCCTGCCCTTTTGGCTCACGTGGCTGGTCTCAACAAGACCATTTCGGAGAACATAGTCAAGTACCGCGAGGAAAATGGTGCCCTGACCTCTCGTCAGCAACTTAAAAAGGTTCCTCGTCTGGGTGACAAGGCCTTTGAGCAGGCAGCTGGTTTCTTGCGCATCCCAGATGCGACTAACTTTTTGGACAATACTGGCGTGCACCCTGAGTCTTACAAGGCTGTGGAAAACCTGTTAGAACTTCTAGCTATTGACCACTTAGATGAAGCTGCGCAGGAAAAATTAAAGCAGGTGGCTATCGCAGATACGGCTGAAAAAATCGGTATCGGTCAGGAAACCTTGAAGGACATCATCGCAGACTTGCTCAAGCCAGGTCGTGATTTACGGGATGACTTTGAGGCACCAGTCCTCCGTCAAGATGTCTTGGATGTTAAGGACCTGGTAGTCGGACAGGAATTGCAAGGTACAGTCCGCAATATTGTGGACTTTGGAGCCTTTGTGGACATCGGTGTCCATGAAGATGGCTTGGTCCACATTTCACGCATGGTCAAGCGCAAACGGGATAAGAATGGACGCCAACAAGCCTTGCCTCATCCAAGTGAAGTCTTAGCCGTTGGGGAAATTGTAACGGTCTGGGTGGTTGAAGTGGACATCAAACGCAACCGTATCGGCCTTAGCCTTTTGAAACCAAATGGATCTGAATAAGTATGTGCAAGAAGTCTCCTTGCAAGACTTCGGTAAGGAATTTCGGCATGTAGCAATCTGGAACAAGCGATTACGCTCAACGGGTGGTCGCTTTTTTCCAAAAGATGGGCACTTGGATTTCAATCCCAAGCACTTGGAGGAGCAAGGCTTAGAAGTCTTTCGGAAGATTGTCCGCCACGAGCTCTGCCACTACCATCTCTACTTTGAGAAAAAAGGCTATCGGCACGGAGACAGGGACTTCAAGGAACTGTTAGCTGCGGTGGACGGCTTGCGCTATGCTCCCAAGCTGGAACAAGCTACCAAGCCTAGTCTGATTTATAGCTGTCAGTCCTGTGGACAAGCCTACCAGCGCAAGCGCCGCATTGACCTAAAAAAATACCGATGTGGCAAGTGTAGGGGTAAACTCACTTTGAAATAATAGAGAATCAGTCCTCGGGCTGATTTTTTTGTGGCGAAATATGATATACTAGTAGAGAATTGAGGTGAAATCATGGTACAACAACAGCAAGAACGATTGATTGAGCTTTATGAAAAAGGTATTTTGACCAAGGAAGAGGCTAGGGCTTGTTTTTTGAAATTTGAGGAACGCCCAGATGTGCTCTTTGTGGAGGAAAAAACTCGGACCGGCTTTACCTTGCCAAGTTTCAAGGTATTCGCTTCTTCAAAATTGAAGCAGGCTTATAGCTTTGAGGGGATTGAATCCTTATTTTTACAGCTATCAGAGGGACGACTGACCATGACCAAGTCAAAGTCTAATCAGGTCGGGGTTGAGATAGTCTACAATCAGGATGCTCCAGAGGACCAGTTACCTCGTATCTATGTGGAGAAACGTGGTCTGTACTTCAGTAGTAGTTTGCCTTGTCGGTTGACCATTAGCTTACCTCAGGAATGGATGTCCGTGCTGGACTTGGAGCTTGGTCAGGCAGATGCTCGTCTGGATTATGTGCCGTTTGAGGATATTTCCATCCGCAGTTCAAGGGATAAAAAACAACAGGATATTCGCTTGACAACCTGCGGTGGCTATCCACAGCATTTATCTGTTCAATTAAATCAGGCTCAAGTGACCCTCTACCCAGGAAAATCTCAAGGGATACAAGGGCAACTGATTTCTTCATCTGGTCAGGTTCTGGTCAATCGCAAGAAGAAAATCAGCCCCTACCAGTTTGAAAAAACGGGCAGTGATGTGCTCTTTGTAAAAGGGCAGACGGGGCAGGGCTGTTTCTATGTGAAAGGAATAAAAGATGTCAATTGATTTGTATAAAGTAAGACAAGGCAAAGTTTTATCAGGTGTCCTTGCAGGGTTGGCCCATAAACTAGGTTGGGAAGCATGGGTGATGCGTGTGCTCTTCCTTGCTGCTCTATTTTTAGGAAAAACATCTCTGCTGACCCTGGCTCTCTATGTCGCAGGAGCCTATTTTCTACCCTATAAAGAAGATCAGGATGCGGAACGCTATGGGACTGGTCCGCGTAAGATAAAAGATGCAGAGAAAATAAAACAATCTTGGTTTGAATAAGAAATAGATTTGTAAGTCTCAGTTCGGAATTTAGTTTGCATCAATTTCCGGTTATAGATAATGAAAAGTACCCTAGAAAACGGATAGTATAGAAAGTTTCTAGGGGCTCTTTATTTTTCTGGACATAGACATCGACCCCATAGTTGGTATAAACTGTTTCATTTTCTGAAAAGGATTTTCTGTGGTATAATAGGAAAAATATTTGATGAGGTAGAGAGATGACCAAGACGCCATTTGTCAGTAAAGAAGTTTTAGAAACCATTACGGAGCAATTTCCGACACCCTTTCATTTGTATGATGAAAAAGGTATTCGTGAGAAGGCCCGTGCCCTCAATGCGGCTTTTTCATGGAACAAGGGCTTTAAGGAATATTTTGCGGTCAAGGCGACTCCGACTCCAGCTATTTTAAAAATTCTTCAAGAAGAAGGCTGTGGAGTGGACTGTGCAACGGATGTAGAAGTGCTCATGAGTGAGAAATTGGGCTTTACAGACATCATGTTTACATCCAATGATACCCAAGCGCAAGAATTTGTCTATGCCAGAAAAGTTGGGGCGACCATTAACCTTGATGCTTACGAACATATTGAATTTTTGAAAAATGTTGCTGGAATCCCAGAAACGGTCTGCCTCCGTTACAATCCAGGTGGGGTCTTCTCGCTGGGAACGGATATTATGGACCACCCAGAAGAGTCTAAATTTGGGATGACCAAGGACCAGTTGATGAAAGGCTATAAGGAACTAAAAGAGCTTGGTGTAAAGGAATTTGGTATCCATGCCTTTCTGGCCTCAAACACTGTGACCAATGATTACTACCCTGTCTTAGCTCGCCAACTCTTTGAATTGGCCTTGGAAATCCGTGAGGAAACAGGTGTGACCTTGGACTTTATCAACCTGTCAGGTGGGATTGGTGTCAACTATCGTCCTGAACAAGAACCGAATGACATTGCTGTCATTGGTGAGGGGGTTCGTAAGGCCTATGAGGAAATTCTCACGCCAGCAGGTATGGGCCATGTCAAAATCTTTACAGAATTGGGTCGCTTTATGTTGGCGCCACATGGTTACTTGATTACCAAAGTGCTTCACCGTAAGGAGACCTATCGGACTTATGTCGGTGTCGATGCATCAGCTGCCAACCTCATGCGCCCAGCCTTCTATGGCGCCTACCACCATATCACCAATATTACGCACCCAGATGCGCCAATCGAAGTGGTGGATGTGGTAGGTTCTCTCTGCGAGAACAACGACAAGTTTGCAGTCAATCGGGAATTACCACGGGCAGAAGTAGGTGATACGCTGATTATTCATGACAGTGGAGCCCACGGATTCTCCATGGGTTACAATTACAACGGTCGTTTGCGTTCTTCTGAAATTCTTTTGCAGGAAGATGGTACAGCTCGTATGATTCGTCGTGCTGAAACTCCTGAGGATTATTTCGCAACCATTTACGGTTTTGATTTTGACAGGTAAGTCTTGGAAAAGCTTGGGGAATTTGGTATAATAGATTCATTAAGAGATTGTCGCAGGGCAATTCCGAATGAATTATTTTTAGAAGAGTCAGGAGATTGATATGCAATTAGGTATCGGTTTAGTAATTGTTTTGGTGCTTGTGGCACTTGCAGGTGGTGTAGCCTTGGGGATTTACTTGTCACGCAAACAAGTGGAAAACTATATTGCTGATAAGCCAGTTTTGGATGAAAATGCCTTGCGCTTGATGATGAGCCAAATGGGTCAAAAACCAAGCGAAGCAAAAGTACAACAAGTACTTCGCCAAATCAAGAGCCAGCAAAAAGCAGCAAGCAAGAAAAAATAAGCGACATGGGACTGGGATATTCTTTCCCATTCCCTTTTTTTGAGTAAGAAAGAAAGGTTAGTCAGACTTCTGGCTATTCTGAGCAGTATGGATAATAGACCTATAGGATTTTTAGATTCAGGTGTGGGTGGTTTGACGGTTGTGCGTGAACTCATGCGTCAATTACCCCATGAAGAAATCGTTTATATCGGAGATTCTGCACGAGCTCCTTACGGTCCTAGACCAGCTGAACAAATCAGAGAATATACTTGGGAATTGGTGCGCTTCTTATTGACAAAAAATGTCAAAATGATTGTCCTTGCCTGTAATACAGCTACAGCAATTGTCTTGGATGAAATCAAGGAATCTCTAGATATTCCCGTTTTGGGAGTTATCTTGCCAGGTGCCTCCGCAGCCATCAAGGCGACAAGGAATGGGAAGATTGGGGTTTTAGGAACCGCTATGACCATCCAATCGGATATTTACAGACAAAAGATACAGGCTCTCTCTCCTGGGATACAGGTAGAAAGCTTGGCTTGTCCCAAGTTTGTCCCTTTGGTAGAGTCCAATGGACATCAATCTAGTTTGGCAAAGAAAGTTGTCTATGATAGTCTGCGTCCCTTGGTCGGTCAGGTAGATACGCTGGTTTTGGGCTGTACCCATTACCCCCTGCTCCGCCCCATTATTCAGAATGCCATGGGCAAGGATGTCAAGTTGATTGACAGTGGAGCAGAGTGCGCACGGGATATTTCGGTTTTGTTGAATTATTTCGAAATCAACCGAAGTCGTACCGAAAAGGATGTTCAGCACCGTTTTTACACAACAGCTAGCCCAGCAGCTTTCAAGGAAATTGCTGAAAGCTGGATGGGCATTGATATTTATGTGGAGCATGTAGAACTATGACTGACAAGATATACGAATACAGAGATGAACATAACTGGTTTATCGGAAAGGCTAGCTTTGCCAACCTATTTAGTTCCTTTGGAGAAACTGGCAGAGAACAAGAAATTTACCAGATTGGCCAACTATTTGACAAACTGATTGCTGGTAATTATGAAGATGAGAATTTCAACCAGTGTGTCAATATTGAGGTGATTAAACTTCAGTCTGACTTTGCCCTCTTCCAGTTTGCCTGTGATGTTTTGAATGAGTTAAACAATAGACAGTTCAAGGCCCTCCAACACCAAGGGGCTATTCTGGTAACAGAGAATGACAAGCTTCTCTTGGTTCATCTGCCAAAAGATGGTGTGGCTATGTCTGATTTCTTCGGTCAAGACAAGGGGTTGGCAAGCGTGGGAGATACCATCTTGATTGCCACTAAAAATGAAGGTAAGACCAAGGAATTCCGTAAGTTTTTTGATCGGTTTGGTTACCAGGTCGAGAACCTCAACAACTATCCTGACCTGCCAGATGTAGCAGAAACAGGGATGACTTTTGAAGAAAATGCACGGCTCAAGGCTGAAACCATAGCAGAGCTGACAGGCAAGATGGTCTTGGCAGATGATTCAGGCTTGAAGGTTGATGCTTTAGGTGGCCTGCCAGGAGTTTGGTCTGCCCGTTTTTCAGGTCCAGACGCCACAGATGAGCTCAATAATGCCAAGCTCTTGCACGAGTTGGCCATGGTCTTCGACCTAAAAAATCGCTCTGCTCAATTCCATTGTACTCTGGTCATGGCAGCACCAAATCGTGAGAGTTTGGTGGTCGAAGCGGACTGGGAAGGCTTTATCGGTATGGAACTTCGTGGGGAAAACGGGTTTGGATATGATCCACTTTTCCTCGTCGGTGAAACAGGCAAGACATCGGCAGAATTGACCTTGGAAGAAAAAAATAAGATTTCCCATCGTGCACAAGCACTAGAAAAATTAGTGGAGGCATTTCCAGTATGGCAGGAGCAAGCAAAACAATCCTAGTCATGAGTGATTCTCATGGGGATAGACAGATTGTAGAAGAGATTAAAAACCATTATCTTGGCAAGGTAGACGCTATCTTTCACAATGGCGATTCAGAGCTAGATAGTCAAGACAGTCTCTGGGAGGGCATTCAAGTGGTCAATGGCAACTGCGACTACTTTGGTGGCTACCCTGACCAGCTCATTACCCGATTGGGTGATGTGACCATTGCCCAGACCCATGGTCATCTCTATGGTATTAACTACGGCTGGCAACGCTTGGACTACTGGGCTCAGGAAGTGGATGCGGATATTTGCTTGTATGGGCATCTGCATGTGCCAGATGCAGAAGTACGTGGCAAGACCCTCTTCCTCAATCCAGGTTCCGTCAGCCAACCTCGTGGCTTGGTCAGAGAATGCCTTTATGCCCTTGTCACCATATATGAAGACCGTTTCCATGTGGACTACTATAACCGTCACCATCAACTTTTCCCAGCATTGACAAAGGATATTTCACGATGATTGCACGAGAATTTGAAGCTTTTTTACTGGATCAAGAAGAAACTTTCCTGACACCAGCAGATAAATTGGCTGTTATCATTGATACCCATAATATTGACCATGCCAAGCTGTTACTCAGCCACATGACCTATTCACGCGTGCCCGTGGTGACAGAAGATGGTCGTTTCTTCGGTACCATTGGCTTGACGGAGATTATCAAGTACCAGGCTGAGCATGAGTTATCAGATGATGAATTGAACAGAGATATTTCCTTGATTGCTAAGACAGACGAGGAGACGGTTGGCTTGGATTATGACTTGACAGAAGTCATGCGCAAGCTAGTCGACCAATCCTTCCTACCAGTTCTAAGGGAAAACAAGGAATTTCTAGGCATTATTACCCGTAAATCCATTCTCAAAGCCATCAATGCCCTTCTACATAATTTTCCTTTGTCATCAAAAGAAGGTAAGAAATGAAGCAGGCCATAGAAGCGTTTATCCAGAGCAAAAAGGTCAGTGTCAACAGCCAAAAATCCTATACCTATGACCTGCAGCAATTTGTGGAGCTGACCAAGGGGGACATCAACCAGCAGTCGTTACTGGTCTATCAGCAGTCCCTTTTAGCATTAAAACCTGCTGCTCAGAAGAGAAAGCTCTCAACGGTCAATCAATTTCTCTACTTTCTCTATGAAAGAGGTCGCTTGGACAGGTTTTACAAACTACAGGCTCTGACAGGTCCAGCCAGTGTCAAAAAAAAGCTGGAGCGTGAGGATCTTTCTCTCCTCTTTCAAGACAGTCCTTGGCTTGAAGGGCAGCTGATTGCTCTTTTAATTGCCTTACTAGGGCTGACGCCGAGCGAAATAGCAGAGCTGACTAGCCAGCAGGTCAATCTGGATTTTCAAGTCCTGACAGTTGAGAAAGGGGCGACTAAGCGCGTCCTCACCTTGCCCAAGGAATTACTTGTTTATTTGGAAGGGCATTTGACTGGAATGTATGTCTTTGACAAAAAAGGGCAGACCTATTCTCGTCAATGGTTTTTCAATCGTCTGACGGAGTTTGTCCAGTCTATTGGCAAGCCTGATTGGACAGCCCAAAAATTACGAGAACAGTACATTCTGAGCCAGATAGATGAGGGCAAATCCTTGGACCAAATCGCCAAGCAGTTGGGACTAAAAACAAGCATGAGTTTGGAAAAATTTAGATAATGGATATAAAATTAAAAGATTTTGAAGGACCTCTGGATCTCTTGCTTCACCTGGTGTCCAAATATCAAATGGATATTTACGAGGTTCCAATTACAGAGGTCATTGAGCAATACCTAGCCTACATTGCGACCTTACAGGCCATGCGTTTGGAGGTGGCAGGAGAGTATATGGTCATGGCCAGTCAGTTGATGGTCATCAAAAGCCGTAGGCTCTTACCAAAAGTTGTCGAGCAGATAGACCCCGAAGATGACCCAGAAATGGACCTCTTGGACCAGTTGGAGGAATACCGCAAGTTCAAACTTCTTAGTGAAAAAATGGGGGAACAGCATGATGAACGGGCCAACTATTTTTCAAAACCCAAGCTGGACTTAATCTATGAAGATGTTCAGCTAGCCAAAGACAAGACAGTCATTGATATTTTCCTGGCTTTTTCTAAGGTCATGGCTGAAAAGCAGGCCAGTCTCCGTCAGTCCCATGCGACCATTGCCCGTGATGAATATAAAATCGAAGACATGATGGACTTTGTCCGCAGTCGTTTTCAAACGAGTTCACGGATTGAACTGGGCCAGCTCTTTAAGGAGAGCCAGGACATCAATGAGGTCATTACCATTTTTCTGGCAACCTTGGAACTGGTCAAGGTCCATGAGATTGTCTTGGAACAGGCAGAAACCTTTGGAGATATTTATCTAGTAAGGAGTGAACATGAATCGCTTAGCTGAAATCGAAGTCCTGCTCTTTGTAGCAGGTGAGGATGGCTTGAGCTTACGCAATTTGGCAGAGATGCTGGAATTGCAGCCCACAGCTGTCAGCCAGCAATTAGAAAAACTCAATGAAAAATATATGGCCGACAAGGCATCAGGCCTCGCTCTCTTAGAATCTTCCAACCGCTACAAGTTGGTCACTAAGAAAGAGTATGCCGACCTTTTGCGGATTTATGCCAAGACACCCATCAACCAGACCATGTCCAGAGCTCTTTTGGAAACCTTGTCGATTGTTGCCTACAAACAGCCTATTACACGGATTGAAGTCGATGAGATTCGTGGGGTCAATTCCAGCGGTGCCATTAGTAAGTTACAGGCCTTTGACCTTATTCGTGAGAATGGGAAGAAAGAGGTTCTTGGTAGACCCAATCTCTATGTCACGACGGAGTATTTCCTGGATTACATGGGGATCAACAGCCTAGAAGAATTGCCAGATGTGTCTGAAATCGACTTGGTTGAGCAAGAAACTGAGCTATTCATAGAAAGAAATGAGTTAGAAGATGAGAATTAACAAATACATTGCCCACGCTGGAGTTGCCAGTCGTCGTAAGGCAGAAGAATTGATTAAGCAAGGCTTGGTAACTGTTAATGGTCAAGTTGTTCGCGAATTGGCAACGACCATTAAGTCAGGCGATAAGGTAGAAGTGGAAGGCCAGCCGATTTACAACGAGGAGAAAGTGTATTACCTACTCCATAAGCCAAAAGGTGTTATTTCCAGTGTGTCAGACGACAAGGGAAGAAAGACGGTTGTGGATTTGTTGCCAACGGTCAAAGAACGGATTTATCCTGTTGGTCGTTTGGACTGGGATACTTCAGGTGTCCTGATTTTGACCAATGACGGTGATTTTACGGATGAGATGATCCACCCTCGTAATGAGATTGATAAGGTGTACTTGGCGCGTGTCAAAGGGGTTGCCAACAAGGATGTTTTGCGTCCCTTGACCCGTGGTGTTGTCATTGATGGCAAGAAAACCAAACCAGCTGTTTACGAGATCATCAAGGTAGACCCTGTTAAAAATCGTTCTGTGGTCGAGTTGACCATCCATGAGGGACGTAATCACCAGGTTAAGAAGATGTTTGAAGCAGTTGGTTTACAGGTGGACAAACTCTCTCGTACCCGTTTTGGGAATTTGGACTTGACTGGTTTACGCCCAGGAGAATACCGCAAGCTCAATGAGAAAGACATCAGCAAACTGCATACCTTGGCTGTTACCAAGCCTGTGAAAAAATAATGACGAGACTATTAATCGGCTTGGTCCGATTCTATCAGAAATTTATTTCTCCCCTATTTCCGCCCACCTGTCGCTATCAGCCGACATGTTCCACTTATATGATCGAGGCCTTACAAAAACATGGTCTCAAGGGCTTTTTGATGGGCTTGGCTCGCATTGGGCGTTGTCATCCCTTTGTGGAGGGTGGAGAAGACCTTGTTCCAGACAGGTTTAGTTTGAAACGAAACAAACAGAAGTAGGGCAACCTACTTTTTCTTTTGAATATTTATACAAAATCAATTGAAGTTTGTTTTATATCTATCAATTTTTAAAACTATTCAATCAAAAAGATAAGAAATAACGAATATTTTTGTGAAATTTATTGCATAATTATTCTTAGTTGTGTTATACTATAAAAAAATAAAAGGAGTTAGAATATGAAAAAAATGAAGAAATTTGCTCTTGCAGGGGTTAGCTTGCTTTCCCTAGCAATCTTAGCAGCTTGTCAAAGTAAAGAAAGCACGAGCTCAATTGATTTATCTTTTGAGTCTGAAGTGACCCATGAGGGTCAGGCAATCAGTGGCGGGCAGTTTAAGTATGCCTTGGTTGCATCTGCACCATCCACGGGTATTTTGTTAGATGAGCTTGCTCAGACGGGAGTGGATGCTCCGTTTGCCTCTATGGTTGATATTTCTATGTTTGGCTATAATGCAGACCGTAAATTGGATGATTCAGGACTTGCCAAGGCTGAATTTGATGTGGATGCCAAAACTGTCACAGTTCGTTTGACAGGCAAGGATTACAAGTGGTCAGATGGTCAGCCATTTACTATCGATGACTATATTTTTACTATTGAACAATTGGCTAGTCCTGATTATACTGGCGTCCGTGCTGATACAACCTACACCAATATTGTTGGTTTTGAAGAACTACAGGCAGGAACAGCTAGTGAAATTTCCGGTGTCAAGAAAGTTGACGACTATACAGTTGTTCTGACTGTCAAAGAGATGTCGCCTTCTATGATGTATGCAGGTGGTGGAGTTCCTGAATTGGTTATGCCCAAGCATATTTTCAAGGATATTGCGGTCAAAGATTGGGAATCAAGTGAATATGCTCGTACTGCCAAAGTTGTTGGGATGGGACCTTACAAGGTCGAGGAAATTGTCAGCGGCGAATCAGTTACCTATGTACCAAATGAATATTACTTCAAAGGAAAAGTCAAACTAGATAGTTACAAGATTGATATCGTTTCTCCAGACACCATCGTTTCTGAGATGAAAGCAGGAAACTATGATTTGGCTGAAATGCCAACCGACCAATACGAAGCCTACAAAGACCTTACAAATATTACTTTGCTTGGTAGTCTAGATGGTATCTACAACTATATCGGTTTTAATCTTGGGACATACGATGAAGCAAGTGGTAAGAACGTGACCAATCCAGATGCAAAAATGAACAATGCCAAATTGCGTCAGGCTATGGGCTATGCCTTGGATAATGCTGCTATCGGCGAAAAATTATACAATGGCTTGTATCACCCAACCAACTCACTCATCATTTCCTTCTTTGGCGATGTACATGATGCTGACTTAGCAGGTTATAGCTATGACCCTGAAAAAGCTAAACAATTGCTAGATGAAGCTGGTTACAAGGATGTCGACGGTGATGGAATCCGTGAAGATGCCAATGGCAAACCGCTGAAGATCAGTGTCGCTGCTCAGAAATCAACTGAAACGCAGGAAACCATGGTGCAACAATACTTGACATGGTGGAAGGAAATTGGTCTGAATGTGGAGCTTTACACTGGAAGAACCATCGAATACAACACCTTCTATGAATCCATTGCAGCCAACGACGAGGGAATTGATGTTTACCTTGCAGCTTGGATTGCTGGTCTAGATCCGGATCCAACTTCATTGTGGGGACCTGAAGCTATGTACAACTATACTCGATTTGTTTCTGATGAGAATACAGCTCTCTTAAACAAGATTGCTTCTGCGGAATCATTTGATGAAGCGAAGAACATTGCGAATTACAAGGCTTGGCAAGAATATGCCTTTGAGCAAGCATTTGCTATTCCAACCCTCGAACGTGAAAGTATTACTGCCGTAAACAAACGGGTTAAATACTATGACGTTTTCATCGGTTCGGACAGCAAGTCAAGTCCTGAAAAGATTGAATTGACAGCTGAAAAAGGTGTTGCTGCAAAATAGGTTGAAATCTATAATCCGATTGTTGTAATAGAAAATAGGGAAATCATTGTTTAAAAGGACTCCAAAACCTCCTGAGGTTGAGTATCGTGAAGCAGTGGATTGTAATGTTATTATGGTTAGTCATTCGTAAATTATACTCTTCGAAAATCAAAATCAGACGTTGTTGACTTGATTTGATGAACTTCAGTTCTATCTGCATCTGCGTCGCCTAGTCTGTTTTTGATTTTCATTGAGTATTAGTTCCCAATGTCATAGTGTTTTTAAAATTAGTAATCGCCTTTATTTTTTGGGGAGTCGTAACCATTTTTGATGTTCAGTCAGTATCAAGGTGGACAACCGGTGAAGTTGATGTTATTAAGGGGTAGAATAGTTTGGAGTCTAGTAGGAGGTTTAACCCTCTCAACTTCCTTGTTGCTTTGGGTCAAATCTTAGGAAACTATGGTGCTGCAGTTACGACGGTAATTGCTGTACCCATTCTTTATAAAGTATTCAAAGGTTTACATCATCGCAACTAGTTTAGCATAGAAAAAAGCTTGAGGATTGCAATTTTCTCAAGCTTTCTTACTGTGTTATTTAGTGTAATCTTTCAGTATCTCAATGGCGTCAATTTTGACATCTGTTTTAGGTTTGTCACTGCTATCTGTTTCGACTGCAGCGATCTTATCCACAATATCCATTCCCTCGACAACTTGTCCAAAGACGGTATGCTTGCCATCTAGGTTTGGATTTCCTCCATTCTTATAGGCTTCGATGATTTTCCCTGGATAGCTCGAGGACGAGAGTTGGCTAGACATATCGGTTGTATTCTGGTTGATAAAGAACTGACTGCCGTTAGTGCCTGCGCCAGCATTAGCCATAGACAATGAACCGCGTATATTGTAGAGGAAGGCAGAAATTTCATCTTTGAAACCATAGCCGGCGTCGATAGTTGTTCCCTTGCCAGCCCAGATAGATTCACCACCTGTACCATTTCCTAGAGGGTCTCCTCCTTGAATCATGAAGTCCTTGATAACCCTGTGGAAAATAGTCCCATTGTAGTAGCCGTTTTTGGCATGGGTCAGGAAGTTTTCCACAGTCAATGGTGCTTGCTCTGGGAAGAGTTTGATAGTGATGTCGCCTTGGTTTGTCTTGATTTTTACAACGGCCTCGTTTTCAGCAATATCGCTAGATAGCTGAGGGAAACTAGCATCGGGATTGTTGATGGCGTAGGCTAGGTCTTTGGCATACTTACTAGACGCAGTTGTGTCCGTGGTGGTTGCTAAGGTCGAGCTGGAGCTATATGAGCTTGATTGTTCAGTGCTGGTAGTGGAATTGCTTGCACAGGCTGTTAATAAAATTGTAGATGCTAGAGCAAAAAATAGTCGTTTTTTCATGGAAAATCCTTTCTGGGAAACGTAAAATTATGCTCATTTTACCATGATTTCATACAATTTTCAATTTTCTGCTGAAGTGACAAAATTTCTATAGATTTTTGTGGATAATTTGATATACTATTAGTAAAAAAAGGAGCAGTTAAGTATGGAAGATTTGGTCAATAGTTCAGGTTTGTTTATGTTGTTTTTCTACGCTCTTGCGACACTCATACTAGGAACCGTTTGTTTTCAGATATTCAAAAATACGACGGAGTGGCTTCGTAATAATCAGTCACCAAGAGAAAGGTGTACTGCCAAGCTTGTTGCCAAACGGACCCATGTCTTTGGTAATGAAATGGCACGGACCAATTATTATGTGACTTTCGAATGGGAAGGCAAACGGCAAGAGTTTCGTGTTCGCTCGGATGAATTTGCCCTCTTGGCTGAGGGCGACAGGGGAACCCTACATTTTCAGGGGACCCGATTCCTAGGCTTTAATCGGAGCTAGGGTTCCTTTTCTGTTTGAAATCCACAAAATAGTGTATAATAGCAGGAGTTTATCAGTCAAAAATCTTGGTCGATCAAACCAGTCAGGCTGATAGAAATACCCTTGGAGAAAGTTGAACATGTCACTAGAAAAACGTATTGAAGAAATGTATAAGGACCACGAGGTCAAGCCCTATATCTCCCCAGAACGCGACCTAGCGACCTGGCTCTTAGAAGCCAAGCCAGTGCCCAAACGCAATATGGTTCGTCTGGAAGAAGGCATTTTGCCAGGTGATATTATTTTGCTATGGCGGATTAGCCTAGGTTCTTTTGAAACGACGACGCCCTACTCCAAGTACTTTGAGTACATGTATGGTATCAACGGTCCTGCTCACATGGAGCAGTTGATCGTAGACGGTTATGCCTATGTGGAATCAGCCTTTGATTCCCTAGACCATATCACCTCGACTGCTAAGAAAAATATCCTCAAAGCAGAGGGTGTGACAGGACTGTCCAAGATGAAGGCGGCAGACCTTGACACTGCCCTCAAGGACAATTTGACGGAAGAAAAACTGGCTCCTTACTTTAACGTCAGAGGTTATGCCTTGACGGAAAAAGGCAGAGCTGCTCTCGATAATCACCCAGAAGTACTTGCAAAACACCCAATGAAGAAGATGTACAAATAAAATAGAAAAGATTTTTGAACGGCACCTAAAAGTTAGAACAATTCTAGCTTTTTGGGTGTTTTTATTTGCTAATAAGTCTATTTCCCTTGACAGAAAACGCTATCAATGATATTCTAGTATAAATTATTGAAACGTTTCAAAAGAAAGGGGTAAACCATGGAAGAGCAAAAATCAATCACCATGAAAGACGTTGCGCGGGTTGCTGGTGTAAGCGTTGGGACTGTATCAAGAGTTATCAACAATGAGCCAGGTATTAAGGAAAGCACGCTTGAAAAAGTCAATGCAGCCATCAAGGAATTGAATTACATTCCAGATGTTTATGCTCGTGGCATGAAGAAGAACAAGACCGAAACCATTGCCTTGATTATTCCGACAGTTTGGCATCCTTTTTTTGGAGAATTTGCCTATCATGTTGAAGTGGAACTGAGCAAGAAAAATTACAAGTTGCTCCTTTGCAATATTTCTGGTCCAAAAAGGGAACTGGATTATCTGACTATGCTGCAACAAAATAAGGTGGACGGCATTATCGCCATCACCTATAGCCCGATTGACGATTATCTATCGTCCAATATCCCCTTTGTCAGTATCGATCGCACTTATGAAAACAAGGCTATTCCCTGTGTCAGCTCGAACAACCAAGCTGGTGCGGAGCTAGCAGCGGACATCTTGATTGAAAAAGGTGGTAGCCATTTTGCCTTTATTGGTGGGCACAATAAAACCATCAACGAAACCAAGAAGCGAAGAATCTATTTTGAAAAACGGATAGTAGAAGCTGGTTTTCCTTGTCAAGTCTTGGATTTGGAAGAACCCTATGATGATTTTGTCGGGGCAGTCGAGAAATTTTTGATTGCCAACCCGCAAATTGATGCCATTTTTACCATCAATGACTTTGTGGCTCTCGACACCCTCTCTATTTTGGAAAAACTGGGACGACGGGTTCCAGAAGATGTGCAGGTAATCGGCTATGACGGTATTCAGTTGGCAAGTGAACGTTCTTTAGAACTTTCCACCATTCGTCAGCCATTGGAGGCTATGGCCCAAGAAGCAGTTGCCTGTTTAGTCGATATTATTGAGAAAAGGGAGCGTCCTCTCCAAGTCACATTACCAATTTCTTACCTAGAAGGAAAAACGACAAAAAATTGAAAATAGTGGTTTGACCTCGACCTTCTATGTAGAAGGTAAGCGGGCAATTAAATAACATTGTCCCCCCTAAAATATTCTTTCACTCCAAGAGAAGTCCTGTGAATGCAGGGCTTTTTCTGATATGAAAAATATTCTCAATTATGATAAAATAAAGAGATTGAGAAAGTTGAGGATTTTATGGCAAAAACTAGTAAAAAAGGAAAGGCGACCCGCAGGCCGACCAAGGCAGAACAGGCCCAGCAAGATAAGGTAAAAAACATCACTTTAAGGGTGGTGGGCATTTTATTTATCCTCTTTGCGGCCATTCGTTTAGGCGCATTCGGGGTAACCAGTTACAATCTACTTCGCTTACTGTTCGGCAGTGTGACCTACTTGGTCTTGGCAGGCGCACTTATTTTCCTCTTCGCACCGACTCGGATACGCAGTCGAAAGAGGACAATTTTAGGCTTTTGGCTAATGACGATTGGCTTACTGATTGAATTTCAAGCGTTTTTGGATTTGGGCTATAAAGGAACGGATCTCTTCAACCAGACCTTCAAACTCATCTTGACCGATTTATCTAAGTTTCAGGTGACTAATTTTGCAGGAGGAGGCTTGTTGGGCAGTATCTTTTATTGGCCAGTGTCCATTCTCTTCGCCAATGCAGGTGCCTTTTTCATCGGATTCTTGGTGCTGACCTTTGGTATTTTTCAGCTAGGTCCATGGTCTGTCTATGATGTGGCAGATGGCTTGACGCTTGCTAAGGATAAGTTGGCTGAGGGTCAGGCAAAGCGGGCAGAGCTTCGCGAGGTCAAGCGGGCTGAACGAGAAGAAAAACGCCAGCAAGAATTAGCTCGCCTTGAGGAAGAACGCTTGCGCTTAGAGGATGCAGAAGAAGCTCAAATTCTGGACTTGTCAGATAGAAAAATTGACCTCGAAACTGGGGAAATTCTAGAAGAAGAAGCCCCTCACGTTCCGATTATCTCTGGATATGACAATCAAGTGGAAGATGAATTCCCAGTCATGTTGGTAGAGGATGAGGAAGAGATTAACTCTCAGAACCAACCTATTGTTGACGAGGAAGGGCAGGATATTCAAATTGACTTTAAACCCAAGAAAAATCTGGTCTACAAACTGCCGTCCATTGACCTATTTGCGCCGGTCAAGTCAAAAGGACAAGGAAATGAGAAGAAAATAGTCCGTCAAAATATCAAGGTTTTGGAAGATACCTTTGCTAGCTTTGGCATAAAAGTTGTGGTGGAACGAGCAGAAATCGGTCCATCTGTAACCCGGTATGAGCTAAAACCGGCAGTTGGGGTGCGTGTCAATCGGATTTCCAATCTGGCTGATGACTTGGCTTTGGCACTGGCTGCTAAGGATGTCCGTATTGAAGCACCGATTCCTGGTAAATCTCTGGTTGGTATCGAAGTGCCTAACTCAGAGGTGGCCATGGTACCCTTCCGCGAACTTTGGGAACAATCCAAGACAGATGCCAACAAGCTCTTGGAAATCCCACTTGGAAAGGCAGTCAATGGCTCTGTTCGTTCCTTTGATTTGACCAAAATGCCCCATCTTTTGGTTGCAGGTTCGACAGGTTCAGGTAAGTCTGTCGCAGTTAATGGTATTATCTCTTCCATTTTGATGAAGGCAGGACCTGACCAAGTCAAATTTATGATGATTGATCCGAAGATGGTGGAATTGTCTGTCTACAATGATATTCCTCATCTGCTCATTCCAGTTGTGACCAATCCACGCAAGGCCGCTCGTGCTCTGCAAAAAGTTGTGGATGAGATGGAAAAACGCTATGAGCTCTTTAGCCAACTTGGGGTGCGAAACTTAGAAGGCTACAATGCCAAGGTAGAAGAATATAACAGTCGTTCAGATGAAAAGCAGATTCCATTGCCATTGATTGTTGTCATTGTTGATGAGTTGGCAGACCTGATGATGGTGGCCAGCAAGGAAGTGGAAGATGCCATTATTCGATTGGGGCAAAAAGCTCGTGCAGCTGGGATTCACATGATTCTGGCGACCCAACGTCCATCTGTTGATGTTATCTCTGGACTTATCAAGGCCAATGTGCCGTCTCGAGTTGCCTTTGCGGTGGCGTCTGGCACCGATTCACGGACTATCTTGGGAGAAAATGGTGCGGAGAAATTGTTGGGTCGTGGAGACATGCTCTTCCATCCAATTGGAGAATCTGCCCCTGTTCGTCTACAAGGCTCCTTTATTTCTGACGATGATGTTGAGCGCATTGTCAGCTTTGTCAAGGAGCAAGCCGAGGCAGATTATGACGAAACCTTTGACCCTGGAGAAGTTGCAGAAGGCGATAGCGATACTGGTTTCGGAGATGCGGGTGGCGACCCACTCTTTGAAGAAGCACGGGCCTTGGTTGTAGAAACGCAAAAAGCTAGCGCCTCTATGATTCAACGCCGTCTATCTGTCGGCTTTAACCGAGCAACCAGACTGATGGAAGAATTGGAAGCAGCAGGAGTGATTGGTCCCGCAGAAGGCACCAAACCCAGAAAGGTATTGGAAACACCATAATGAAATTTGAAGCAGTCCACCATATTGCCATTATCGGTAGCAATTATGAGCGAACACGAGAGTTTTATGTCGATAAATTGGGCTTTGAGCAATTAGATGAACACATCAGACCAGAAAAAAATGACATTCTCTTCAATGTCAAAAAAGGAAATATGGTCTTGGAAATCTTCATCAAACCAGATGCGCCACTGCGTCCAGCCATGCCTCATCCTGAACATACAGGGCTACGTCATCTGGCCTTTCAGGTTGCAGATGTGGAGGCTTGCCTAGAAGCATTTGACCGTTTGGACATTCGACATGAAGCCATGCGCACAGATGATTTCGATGGGAAGAAGATGGCCTTCTTCTTTGATCCAGATGGCCTCCCCTTAGAAATTCATGAATAGAAAGAACCCCTTGTTGCTATTTCAGCTACAAGGGGCTTTGTCTTAGGATTTGAGTGTCAATACAGCGATGACCAGCGCCAAATACATAAAGAAGGTTAGGATAAAACTAGCTCTCCAGAAGACCTTGAAAAAGCGTTTATAGGAGAACTCTTTTTTCTTGAAGAGAAAGAAGGCGCAGAGTCCCATAGATAGAAGGGAAAGCGCTAGAAGCAGGTGAGGGAGTAAACTACTATAGTAAACCCTATCCGATATGAGATAAAATTCCAGGGCATAGAGAGGGAAGGCAATATCAGCGAAGTTTCTGCCATATTTTTGCAACCTAAAAAACTTGACCGCAATGATAGAAATTGCCAAGGTCAGAAAGATAAAAAGGACTGCAATAATTTTTGTAAAAAGAATTGATTCAAACATACTTTCATTCTATAAAAAATGTGAAGAAAAGTAAACATAAAGCTTGCATTTCTTTTAAAATCATGTATAATGAAAAGGTATGTGTAAAACACATATTTGTGGGAGGTAAAAATCTGTAATTACCGCCAAAACCACAATAGGAGGATTTTATATCATGGCTAAAAAAGTCGAAAAACTCGTAAAACTTCAAATTCCTGCAGGTAAAGCTACTCCAGCTCCACCAGTCGGACCAGCACTCGGTCAAGCAGGTATCAACATCATGGGATTCACAAAAGAGTTCAACGCTCGTACAGCTGACCAAGCTGGTTTGATCATCCCAGTCGTTATCTCTGTGTATGAAGATAAATCATTCACTTTCGTGACTAAAACACCACCAGCTGCTGTTCTTTTGAAAAAAGCTGCAGGTGTTGAAAAAGGTTCAGGTACACCTAACAAAACGAAAGTTGCTTCAGTAACTCGTGCACAAGTACAAGAAATTGCTGAAACAAAAATGCCAGATTTGAACGCTGCTAGCTTGGAAGCTGCAATGCGTATGATCGAAGGTACTGCTCGTTCTATGGGCTTCACTGTTACTGACTAATTAGTAGCAAACCCAAGACCCGCATATCCTCATCGCTTCGATAGGTGACGTGGGAGATGAAAATCGATATGACCACATTACAAGGAGAATAAAAATGGCTAAAAAAAGCAAAAACTTACGTGCTGCTCTTGAGAAAATCGACAGCACAAAACTTTACAGCGTAGAAGAAGCTGTTGCACTTGCAAAAGAAACTAACTTCGCTAAATTTGATGCGTCAGTTGAAGTTGCTTACAACTTGAACATCGACGTTCGTAAAGCAGACCAACAAATCCGTGGTGCAATGGTATTGCCAAACGGTACTGGTAAAACTGCTCGCGTTCTTGTTTTCGCGCGTGGTGCTAAAGCAGAAGAAGCAAAGGCTGCTGGTGCAGACTTTGTTGGTGAAGATGATTTGGTTGCTAAAATCAACGGTGGTTGGTTGGACTTCGACGTTGTTATCGCAACTCCAGATATGATGGCAGTTGTTGGACGTCTTGGTCGTGTACTTGGTCCACGTAACTTGATGCCAAACCCTAAAACTGGTACAGTAACAATGGATGTTGCTAAAGCAGTTGAAGAGTCTAAAGGTGGTAAAATCACTTACCGTGCTGACAAAGCAGGTATCGTACAAGCTCTTATCGGTAAAGTATCATTTGACGCTGACAAACTTGTTGAAAACTTCAAAGCTTTCAACGAAGTAATGGTTAAAGCAAAACCAGCTACAGCTAAAGGTACTTACATGACTTCAGTTTCAATCACAACAACACAAGGTGTCGGTATCAAGGTTGATCCAAACTCACTTTAATCAATAGAAAGATTGTCTTCGGGCAATCTTTTTTTGGCTATCTTGACATACTTATGAAAATACCTTATACTGATATCAGAAAACAAGGATATAGGAGTTTCTTATGAAAAAAGCCAATCGTGAAGAATTTTACTCCCATTTATCAGCCCTTTATCAGTTGTCACCAGAAACTATTTCCCCTGTTTTGCGTGAGAAAATTGTTGAATTTGCCCAGAAACTTGACCAGTCAGACAATCTCTACTTGTTGGCGGATCAGCTTTCCGTGTATGTGAATAGGGAATTGCTTGAGCAGGCTGGAAAAGCACCAAAAGAGCTGCTTGATTTAGCTACTTATATCCAGGAATTGCAGATCAGCCATAGTTTGTATATGGCCCGTTTGGATAGCTTGTAGGAGGAACTTATGAAAAAAGCCAATCGTGAAGAATTTTACACCCATTTATCTGCCCTTTATCAATTGGCACCAGAAGTTATTTCACCGGTCTTGCGTGAGAAAGTAGTTGAATTTGCGCAGAAGCTCGACCAGTCAGATAATCTTTATTTGTTGGCTGATCAGTTATCGGTATTTGTCAATGCTGAATTGACGGGCTTGACCTGGAGAGCGCCGAAGGAATTGGTAGAATTGGGACGTTATATCCAAGACTTACAAGTGACCTATAGGCGTTATGTACTAGGAATAGATGATTTGGAGGAAAAATAATGACAGAATACACAAAACCACTGGTTTGGAAGTGGGAAGATGAGAATGACAATCGTTCAGGCAACCGCCCAACTGCAGGTAGTCGATTTGAACAGGTATTGCCAAAAGGAGAACAGCCTTTCCAAGTTTATTCCTTGGGAACACCTAATGGCATCAAGGTTGCCATTATGCTGGAGGAACTGAAGGAACTGGGTATTTCAGAAGCTGGCTATGACCTCTTTCTCATCAATATCGGTCAAGGAGACCAGTTTGGATCTGACTTTGTTGGGATAAACCCAAACTCAAAAATTCCAGCTATGGTGGATTACTCTGAGAAGGAACCGGTTCGTGTTTTTGAATCCGCCAATATTTTATTTTACTTAGCAGAAAAATTTGGTGCTTTCTTGCCAAAAGAATGGGCGAAACGTACAGAAGTTCTTAACTGGCTCTTCTGGCAAACTGGTGCCGCTCCCTTTGTTGGAGGTGGTTTTGGGCATTTCTTCCATTACGCTTCGACAGCGCAGGAATATCCTATTAACCGCTACGCCATGGAAACCAAGCGACAGTTGGATTTGTTGGATCAATTATTGGCGACCAGGGAATACATTGCTGGAAATGACTACACTATCGCAGATATAGCCATCTGGTCTTGGTATGGACGGTTGGCGCAAGGTCAGCTCTATCCTGGTTCAGCAGAATTTCTGGATGTAGCCTCTTATCGCCATTTGAATGCCTGGGTGGAGAAAATTGCAGCCCGTCCAGCCGTTCAGAAAGGCCTGGCAGTAAAATATGCTTCTATAGAAGATTAAGAACCCGTATTCACCCTTCAGCACTTCCATTTATGGCCAGATTTTCAGCTACTCAGCCTTTGTTAATATTCCCTAAAAAGCTGCCTTGATTAGCGAAAAACTAGCTCTTGTTTAAAAGTACTTCGCTTGTGAATTCTAGTTCTAAGTAGTAGCCCATCTTTTGTGAGGGGTCTTTTGCTTGCTCATATTTTACAATGGTTTGATAAAAGTTTATAATAGAGGAGTTATACTCAATGAAAATCAAAAACAGACTAGCTCCAAAGGTTTGGGGAACCTTTGGAGGTTGGAGATGGGTGAACGTAGTTCGTTTCTACTTATGCAGATAGAACCCTGTTACTATTTTATTTCAAGGTAACAGGCTGAAAGGCTCCACTGGAGCCTTTCACTCATCAAATCAAGTCAACAACGTCTGATTTTGATTTTCGAAGAGTATTATCTTAAAAGAAAGAAGTTTTATCATGTCTGAACAAACAAAAACGGGCCAATCCCGTGAGCAAGAAACCATGGTGCGAGGCATGGCCTGGTTGACTGCCGGGAATTTTCTCAGTCGTTTGCTGGGTGTTGCCTATGTGATACCTTGGTATATCTGGCTGGGAGAACATCGGGCGGAAGCCAATGCCTTATTTAGCATGGGCTATCAAATTTATGCCAACTTCCTCTTGATTTCTACGGCTGGTTTGCCGACCGCCATTGCCAAACAGGTTGCCAAGTACAATGTACTAGGGAAAGAAGAAGTTTCCCTCTATCTGGTTCGGGAATTCTTTAAGCTCATGTTGGTCTTTGGTGCGGTCTTTGCCGGAGCTATGTTTATCAGTTCCCCTTGGCTAGCTGAAGCGTCAGGTTCCAAAGAAAAACTCATTCCAGTCATGTATAGTCTGGTTCCTCCCTTATTCATCTTTCCAGCTATGAGTATCCTACGAGGTTTTTTCCAGGGACGGCACGATATGAAACCCTACGCTATCAGTCAGTTGGCTGAACAGTTGGTTCGTGTCATTTGGATTCTAGCAGCTACCTTTATTATCATGATGCTGGGCAATGGGAACTATCTAGACGCAGTAGTACAGTCCACCTTTGCTGCCTTTGTAGGTATGCTGGCAAGTGTAGGAATTCTGGTTTATACTCTCTGGAAACAGGGCTATCTGGGAAAATTACTCCATGCCAAGAAGCAGAACATATCGGTTAATACAGGTCAACTCATCAAAGAAACAGTCAAGGATGCTATTCCGATTATTATCTTGAGTTTGACCATCCAGCTGCTCCAATTTATTGACCAAGTTACCTTTATCAATGTCATGGAGAAGATTACCAGTCTTACCAATTCGGAACTCTTGGAACTCTATTCCTTTATGTCTGCCAATCCCAACAAGATTACCATGATGATTATCGGGATTTCTATCAGTCTGGGCAGTGTAGCTATTCCACTCATTACGGAGAAGTTTGTAAAAAAAGATTTGAAGGCAGCTTCCAATTTGGTGGCGGATAACTTGCAGTTACTCTTTATTTTTACCATTCCAGCCATTGTTGGAACGGTCTTGTTGGCTAGACCACTCTACTCAGTCTTCTACGGTCAATCGCAGGATATTGAAATTCAGCTCTTCATTTGGAACCTGGTCATGATTTTACCTCTTGGCCTATATTCTGTTATCAGCGTTGTCATTCAAGCGATTTTTGAAAATCGTCGAGCAGTTATCTATTTTGCGATTGGGATGCTGATAAAAGTGGTCTTGCAGTTGCCGATGATTTATATGTTCCAAGTTTACGGCCCCTTCCTTTCAACCCTGGTCAGTCTTACCGTCATGCTCTATTTATTCTATAAGCGTATTGATGCGGTCTTAGGTGTGGATGAAGGTTTGATTGTGAAAGACATTGTGACAATCAGCTGGATTTCCTTGGTTATGGGTGGCATTGTTTGGCTACTTGAGTTGCTTCTCAATCACTTGCTACCAGCTGGTGGTTATCTATCGAGCTTTGTTCATTTGCTCCTTTCGGGAGGGGTGGGCGTATTCGTTTTTGTCATTTTGACCTTGAAGACACGACAGCTAGATCGTTTGATTGGCAGTCGGGCAGACTTGCTCCGTCGCAAACTAAAATTGGCTTAATAAACTCTAGGAAAATCTGGAATGGATTTTCCTTTTTTCGTGGAGATTTTTCTATAAAAAATTTTGATTTTGTGGTAGAATAGTAGGGATAAAAAAGAGGAGAGAGATGATGAAACCTAAATACCAACGTATTCTAATCAAACTATCTGGCGAGGCCTTGGCTGGTGAACGTGGTGTCGGTATTGACATCCAGACGGTTCAAGCAATGGCTAAGGAAATTCAAGAAGTAGCAGAATCAGGTGTTCAAATTGCCCTTGTTATTGGTGGTGGTAACCTTTGGCGTGGTGAACCTGCTGCTGAGGCTGGTATGGATCGTGTGCAGGCAGACTATACTGGTATGCTTGGTACGGTGATGAATGCTCTTGTAATGGCTGATTCCCTTAAACAACTTGGTGTGGATACGCGTGTGCAGACAGCAATTGCCATGCAGTCTGTGGCTGAGCCATATATTCGTGGTCGTGCCTTACGTCACCTTGAAAAAGGTCGGATTGTCATCTTCGGTGCTGGAATTGGTTCACCATACTTCTCAACAGATACAACAGCGGCTCTTCGTGCTGCAGAAATTGAAGCGGATGCCATCTTGATGGCTAAAAACGGTGTGGATGGTGTCTACAATGCCGATCCGAAGAAAGATGCTAATGCGGTTAAATTTAATGAATTAACCCACCGTGAAGTGATCAGCCGTGGCTTGAAAATCATGGATGCAACGGCTTCAACTCTTTCAATGGACAACGATATTGATTTGGTAGTCTTTAACATGAATGAGCCAGGCAATATCAAGCGTGTTGTATTTGGTGAACAAATCGGCACTACGGTTTCTAACTCTACAGAAGAAAAATAAAAGATAAAAAATAAAGAAGGAAGTCTTATGTCTAAAGAAATTATTGCAAAAGCCCAAGAACGCATGAACCAATCGCATCAGAGTTTGGCACGTGAGTTCAGCCATATCCGTGCTGGTCGTGCCAATGCTAGCTTGTTGGACCGTATCTCAGTAGAATACTACGGTGCGCCAACTCCCTTGAACCAGTTGGCTGGTATTACTGTTCCAGAAGCGCGTGTGCTCTTGATTACACCATTTGACAAGTCAATCTTGAAAGATATTGAGCGTGCCTTGAATGCTTCTGACCTTGGCTTGACACCACAGTCTGACGGTACAGTTATCCGCTTGGTTATTCCTGCATTGACAGAGGAAACGCGTAAGAACTTGGCAAAAGATGTGAAAAAAGTGGGTGAAAATTCTAAAGTTGCTATCCGTAATATCCGTCGTGATGCCATGGATGAGGCTAAAAAAGCTGAGAAAGCCAAGGAAATCACTGAAGATGAATTGAAGACACTTGAAAAAGATATTCAAAAAGTTACTGACGATGCCATCAAGACGATCGATAAGATGACTGCCGATAAGGAAAAAGAATTGTTGGAAGTTTAATCTCTTTCCTTTCATTCCATCAAAAATCATCATTAACATGTCTAACGGAAGTGATGACCAAATAAGAAATCTAATGGGGGGAGTTAGACAAGACTTCCCCCACTTTTTAATCAGAAAGAAGAAAATCATGAATGATTTATTAGCACACTATATGGTTGGTCTTGTGACCGACCAAAATGACCAGTTTTACTTTGTTCAAAAAGAAGGACTGACCTTTGCCCTTTCAAAAGACGAGGGAGAGTTCAAACTTGGTCAATCTGTTAAGGGATTTGCCTATACAGATATGAAACAAAAACTGCGCTTGACCACCAAGGAAGTTGAGGCAACGCGGACCAGCTTTGGTTGGGGTACTGTAACCGAGGTGCGCAAGGACTTGGGTGTCTTTGTGGACACGGGTCTTCCTGATAAGCAGGTGGTGGTTTCCTTAGATATTCTGCCTGAAATCAAGGAACTCTGGCCTAAAAAAGGTGATCAACTCTATGTTAAGTTGGATGTGGATAAGAAAGACCGTATTTGGGCCCTACCAGCTTTTCAAGAAGATTTCCAAAAGATGGCGGGTCCTGCTTATGATAATATGCAGAACCAAACCCTGCGTGCCATCGTTTACCGTCTGAAGATGACAGGGACATTTGTCTATCTACCTGATAACAATATGCTTGGATTTATCCATCCTAGTGAACGATTTGCCGAGCCACGCTTGGGTCAGGTTTTGGAGGCACGTGTGATTGGTTATCGGGCAGTTGACCGAACCTTGAACCTTTCTCTTAAACCACGTTCATTTGAGATGTTGGAAAATGATGCTCAGATGATTTTGACTTATCTGGAGAGCAGTGGGGGCTTTATGACCTTGAACGACAAGTCTGCTCCGGAAGATATCAAGTCCACCTTTGGTATTTCCAAGGGACAATTCAAAAAAGCCCTGGGTGGTTTGATGAAGGCTGGGAAGGTCAAACAAGACGAATTTGGAACGGAGTTGATCTAAAAATGAGAGTATATATTGCAGGAAGTGGTGCCATGGGTTGCCGTTTTGGCTATCAGTTATCAAAGACAAAGCATGAAGTGATTTTGTTGGATAATTGGGATGCCCATATCGAAGCGATTCGTGAAAATGGTCTGAAGGTGACGGGAGATTTTGATGATGTCGTCCAGCTCCCTATTATGAAGCCGACTGAGGCGACGGAAGTTGCTGACTTGATCATCCTCTTAACCAAGGCGGACCAGTTGCCAAAAATGTTGCAGGATATTAAGGGTATCATTGGTGAAAAGACTAAGGTTCTTAGCCTCTTGAATGGGCTGGGGCATGCGACCACCATGCGCCGTTATGTGCCTGATGAGAGTATTATGGTCGGTGTAACGATTTGGTTGGCTGGTCTTAAGGGGCCTGGTCATGCGCATTTGCAGGGTCCTGGTTCTATCTCTGTGCAGAATATGGTTGGTGATGGGCAGTCAGTTGCTGATATGATTGCTATGTTTAATGAGGCTGGTCTAAATGCGACCTATGATGACCACGTTATCAATGCTATTTGGCAAAAGGCCTGTGTCAATGGCACCATGAATCCGACTTGTACAATCTTGAATTGCACCATTGGAGAACTCTTTGGAACAGAGGGCGGGCTAAATTTGGTGCAAGGAATTTTCAAGGAATTCATCGCCGTTGCCAAATCAGAAACCGATGGAATTGATGAAGAGGCTATTTGGAAGTATATCATTGATGCTTCTAAAAAAGCATCTAATCACTATCCATCGATGCATCAGGATTTAGTGCAAAATGGTCGTAAGACTGAAATTGATTACCTGAATGGTGCTGTTGTTTTTAAAGGCAAACGTGCAGGTATTCCAACGCCTTATTGCCAAATGATTACAGAGATGGTTCATGCCAAGGAAGCCATGCTTGGGTTGAGATAGGGGATTTTAGGAGATAAAGGTGAAAAAGAGTATTGTTTGTTGGGTAATTGTTTTATTAACGATGATCCTCCTACCAGTACGTGCAGATGAATTGATGGACATTACGCGAGCTGCTGGCTATGAAGTCAGTGAAGTCAATCGTCCCAAGTCTACCATTGTAATTGATGGAAATACTGGAGATATTCTATGGCAGGATAATGTTGATGAGGTTCGTGATCCTGCAAGTATGAGTAAACTAATGACGCTTTATTTGGTGTATGAAGCGATAGCAAAAGGAGAATTATCGGAAGATAGTATCATTCGTGCAACGGCTACTGATCAAGCTATTGCAAATATCTACGCACTTTCAAACAATAAAATAGTGGCGGATGTGGATTACACCGTTAGAGAATTGATAACGATGACTGCAGTCCCGTCATCCAATGTTACAACCATCATGCTTGCAAATCATTTGTCAAACAATGACCCAGATGCTTTTATCGATAGGATGAATGCTAAGGCGCAAGAATTAGGGATGACCAATACAGTGTGGCACAATGCAAGTGGAGCAGTTGCTGTGGCTTTTGAGGGGTACTATGTTCCAACGCGTTATGACATTCACCAAACAAACCAAACGACTGCGCGTGATTTGGCTATCTTAACCTACCATTTTTTGAAGAATTATCCTGGGATTTTAGAACATACAAAAGATCCAGTTGTTACCGTTAAAGCAGGGACTCCCTATGAGGAAACCTTTAAAACCTATAATTATTCCTTGCCAGGTGCTCAATATGGAATTGATGGGGTTGATGGTTTAAAAACGGGTTCGAGTCCAAGTGCAGGCTTTAACTATATCGCTACGATTAAACGTGGAGAGCAACGCCATATTGCTGTCGTTATGGGGGTGGGAGATTGGTCGGATCAAGATGGAGAATATTACCGTCATCCATTTGGAAATGCCCTGATTGAAAAGTCTTATCAAGATTTTGAATATAAAAAATTACTTTCTGCTGGTAAGCACGAAATCAATGGTCAAGTCATTCAGTTGAGTAATGATTTCTACGGAACTATTCCAAAGGGAACAGAACCTAAATTTTTAATAGAAAACAATACGCTCATCTTAGAAAATGGACTTGAAGGGGTTAGTCCAGTGATAAACAATGCAGTAACAATTGAGAATGCTACATCTGAATCCCACGGTATGCTTCAGGTTTCTGAACATTTTAACCCAGATGCTTTATTTTCTGTTATTTCAAGATTCCTACCAATTCTCCTCATTGGACTGCCTATTGTTCTTGTTATCCTAATCATTGTTGTCGTTGAACGCAATCGTGCTCGTAAAACAAAATTAAGAATGGAAGGGCGTTCACGTAGGAATAGATAGCATTGTTTAGTTAAGGAGATTGTATGAATTATGAAGTAGAAAGCATCGAAGCTTATTTTTCTACTTTACCAGATAAGAGAAAGGAAGCAGTGGAACGCCTTCACCAAGTCATTGTTGAGCAATTGCCAGCTGAATTTGAAGCGGGAGTGTTAGGCGGTATGATTCATTATTATGTTCCCTTGACTGCCTATCCAAATGGTTACCACTTTACACCTGGAGAGCCTTTGCCATTCTTGGCCTTGGCTTCACAAAAGGCCCATATTGCCCTCTATCACATGGGAATCTATATGTATAAGGAACTGAATGACTGGTTTGTAGAGAAGTACCAGGAACAAGTTCCAACCAAATTGGATATGGGCAAGTCCTGCGTTCGCATGAAAAATCCCAAGAATATTCCCTATGAATTGATTGGTGAATTGGTTGGTAAGATGTCTATGGAACGTTACATTGAGCTTTATGAAGAACATCATATTAGAACCAGTATTCACAGTTAAGTATTTCTATCTAAGGCCAGTTTTTCTGCTACTCATCCTTAGTTTTTTTCAAAATACAGTCAGTATTCCTTCAAAAAACTGCCTTGATTAGCAAAAAACTATCTCTTATATACAAGCACTTCACTCGTGAATACAGCTTCTTAGAAAGTAGGAGTTGTGAGAAGAAGTTTTTATTCTTGGTTGATGACCCAGCGTAATCCCAAGAGCAATGAGCCTGTTGCGATTTTAGCTGACTATGCTTTTGAGGAGGTTGATTTTCCAAAACAATCCGATGACTTTGATGAGGTCAGTCGTTTCTTGGAAGAATCGGCTAGCTTTGCCTTTTCCATGTCGGATTTTGATGCCATTTGGGAAGAGTATTTGGGACATTGATGATCTGTAGATAAGAGAGTAGTTGTTCGACAATAACTACTCTTTTTCTATAGAGCTTAAAGACGAACGTTGGTTAGTAGTTCCCTTATAATACTTGATTTTCTCGGGGGGGGGGGGGAAAAAAA
>NZ_POIZ01000056.1 GCF_002960425.1 Streptococcus suis | reverse complement strand
ATGAAGAACTTAGTCAAAGAGGAATTGACAAGTAAAGAGGGAGCCCGCATTTATGCCAAACGCAAGGTGGATGTCGAACCTGTATTTGGTAGGATGAAGGGTGTTTTTGGCGTACGCAGAGTCCATGTCAGAGGTCAAAAAGTGGTTGAAACCGAGATAGGCTTCCTCCTAATGAGCATGAATCTAACGAAATTGGCTAAGAAATTAGTCCAAGAGAGTAGAAAAAGAAAGAAAAACACAGACAGTTCGGCTGGATTTCATCAAAATCAGCTCAATCTGTCTGTGTATTTTATTTACTGGCTAGTTTTTGCCCAGCCTCTTCAGATTGAAGAAAAAGTCCATTTTGGACAATTTTCTTCAATCTTTTTTCTTTATGTTGAAAATAAAAAACTCTCAGAAATACCGAAATATCAACGTTCCTAAGAGTTTAATGACTTCATTTCTTCAGTCTCATCGAACAGGAAATAGCCTCTGCTAATCCTATTTCCTAGACGGTATTTAAGACATTTCTAAAGGATAAAGACAAGGTTTTGAATGCTCTAGAATTGCCTTATTCCAACGCCAAATTGGAGGCTACCAACAATCTCATCAAAGTCATTAAAAGAAATGCCCTCGGTTTCAGGAAGATGAAAACTTAAAAAATGCATTTTGATTGCCTTGAACAGTGAAAAGGGCTGGGGATAGCCCTTTTCAGCTTATCTCCTGAAAATAGGAAAGAGATAAAGAAAGAGAGAACGGATTTCGTCCTCTCTAGGTGTTAGCTTTTCATCTACCCACTACAGCTGCACCATGTAGCTGTTCAGTATGCTTATTGGCGAACTTCTAAAAGTCCCAGATCTCCGTCCTCACGTTTATATAGGACATTGGTTGTTCCGTCGTTGGCATCAGTATAGATAAAGAAGTCATGTCCTAGCAATTCTAATTGAAGGATGGCTTCTTCCATATCCATTGGTTTCAAATCAACTTGTTTGGTACGAACAACTTTTACCTCTTCTTCAACTTGCTCTACAAGTTCATCGGTAAAGACTTGGCCTGTTGCAACTTTTTGACGGTGTTTTCTTTCAATCTTGGTTTTGTTGCGACGAATTTGACGTTCAATCTTATCTACTACAAGGTCGATAGAGCCATACATTTCTTGTGAAATATCTTCTGCACGTAAAGTCATTGTTCCTACTGGAATCGTCACTTCCACTTTGGCACGTTTATCACGGTAAACTTTTAGATTGACCTTCGCATTCAACTCTTGGCCCTCATTGAAGTATTTCTCAATCTTTGCTACTTTCTCTTCTACATAAGTACGAAGTGCTTCTGTAACTTCAAGGTTCTCTCCACGAATACTGAATTTAATCATATTAGTACCTCTTTCTTGGCTTTCGCCTTTCTTCACTATTATTATATCACATTATAAGAATATTGCAACCGTTTTCTTACCTTGCAAGTGAAAATGTTTTGATTTCTTTCTGTCCGGTTTTCATGAAAAGACTTTTTGCAAGCTGGATTGTAGCCCCTGTTGTGTAAATATCATCAATTAATAAAATTTTTTCTGGTAGATTTTTTTCATCTAGTAGGTAAAATGTTTGTTCTGTTTCTAACCTCTCTTCTCGACTTTTCGAAGATTGTTTTTGACTGTCTCGTTTGCCCAGCAACTCTTGATAAGGAATCTTGGCAGCTTCTAGTAAACCAATCACCTGATTAAAGCCTCGTTCTTCCAATCGTTCTTGACTGAGGGGAATAGGTACGATGGTATAGTCGGAAAAATCTTCTAGTGCTTTTTTGAGTTCTGATGCAAAAATTTTTCTGAGAACATAGTCGCCTTGAAATTTGTATCGACTAAAGTAAGCTGCCATGGCTTCATTGTACTGAAAAATGGCCGTGTGGGATACTGATTTCCCTTGGCTTAGCCAGTAATGACAATCCTTGCAGCTTCCTTCTTCCCCGCTTTTAAAACAATGTAGACAGTGTTGCTCTGCTATTTTTTCAAAAGTAACAAGACAAGCATGACAAACTCCTGACTGGGGCTTACCAAAGAAAATAAGTTCAGAAAAGGTTTGTCTGGTTTTCAAGTTTTGATCACATAGTAAGCAATTAGACATAGCCGGCCTCCTTATTCATATGTTTGATTTCAGCTATAGCCTTTTCAATAGAACGAGTAGACCCCTCGTGGAAAAACTGGAGTAGGCCAGTCGGACGATCCATACTCCTGCCAACTCGACCTGCAATTTGCACAAGACTGGAAGAGGTGTAGAGGTAATGACTAGCTTGGACAACAATGACATCTACACCCGGGAAGGTTACCCCACGTTCTAGAATTGTGGTAGAAATTAGGATTGTAATGTCTTTATTGCGAAAACCTTCTACTATTTCTAGCCGATTTTCAGTTTGACTGGATACAAAACCAATGCTTTCATCTGGAAATGTTTTTTCCATTATCTTAGCAAAGTCTTGACCTTTGGAGATTTCTGGCACAAAAATGAGCAAAGGAAAGCCCGATTTTCTCTGTTCTTGGATCGCCTTCGTAAGTTTGGGGACCAGTTTGTTTTGCTTTAGGTTGGCATCAAACTTGGAAAACCAAACCTTTTGTGGTACAACAAGTGGATTTCCATGAAATCGTCTCGGTAGGCTAAGCCGTTTTAATTTGCCGGTTTTAACTTTTTTATCCAATTCATCTGTTGATGTTGCTGTCAAAAATACTTGAACACCATCTTCCTTGACTGCATTATCAGCCGCTCGATACAGCATGGGGTTGTCTGCGTAGGGGAAGGCATCTACTTCATCAATCAAAACCAAATCAAAGGCCTGATAAAATTTTAACAACTGATGTGTTGTTGCAACAACTAACGGAGTTCGGAAGTAGGATTCGGACTCTCCGTGAAGAAGACTAATGGGGACTGAAAAGTCATTTTGTAGTCGCTTATAAAGTTCAATACAAACATCAATTCGTGGACTGGCCAGACAGACTGCCCCACCTTTATCAATCACAGAGGCAACGGTGTGGTAAATCATTTCTGTTTTACCAGCACCCGTTACGGCATGAACCAAGGTCGCTTGTCTTTTTTCAAGATTTGCTAGCAAGCCGTCAGAAATCCCTTGTTGCCAATCGGTTAATGTGCCCTTCCATCTCAAACAAGAATTTACAGGAAATTCTTTTTGTGGAAAATGGTAGAGTGTTTCATCTGACCGTACTCTACCTAAAAGCAAGCAGGCTCGACAGTAATATGCTTCATTTGGCAACTTGTTTTCTTCTTCAAACACTGTTCCACATCGAAAGCAGGCATTCTTTTCAACAACACTGGGTATTGAAACTGCTTTTTCTCTTTCTTCTGCCGTCAACTGATACTTGGTGAAAAGTCTTCCATAGTAATCTTCTAATTCTTTCATCACTTATTTATTCGGAATTTCTTGTCAGTTTTGAAAAAAATTAGTACAATTTGGTTATGAAAGAATTTAAGACAATTAAAGAAGACGGTATTGTTGAGGAAGAGATAAAGAAATCCCGCTTTATCTGTTTTATGAAACGAGTGACTAGTGAGGAAGAAGCTCGCGACTTTATCAACAAAATCAAGAAAGAACATTACAAGGCCACCCATAACTGCTCTGCTTTTGTCCTTGGAGAAAATATGGAAATCAAGCGTTCTTCAGATGATGGAGAGCCGTCTGGTACTGCTGGTGTGCCAATGCTGACGGTTTTAGAAAATCACGAACTGACCAATGTCGCAACGGTGGTTACCCGCTATTTTGGTGGCATCAAACTGGGTGCTGGTGGTTTAATCCGTGCTTACGCTGGAGCCGTTGCTAATGCAGTCAAGGAAATCGGTGTTGTGGAAGTCAAGGAACAAGAGGGAATCTCCATCACCATGTCCTACGCCCAGTACCAAGAGTTTGCTAATTGGCGAGCGGAGCAAGGACTGGAAGAATTCGATACCCAGTTCATGACTGAAGTTTCAACCATGGTTTTTGTAGATAAGGAATGCTTAGAACAAACCTTGGCAAGCCTGACAGAATTTTACCACGGAAAAGTTCAGGCGGAGAAGACTGACAGCCGAATTGTAGAGGTTCCTGTCTATTAAAAAAGACTATCGTTATGATAGTTTTTTTATATTATACTTTTTTGAAGTTCTACTATATACTGGTAGTAACATTATTTGGAGGTGCCTTATGGCTATTTATCAAAATATTACGCAACTAGTTGGAAAAACTCCGATTATCAAACTGAACCATATTGTTCCTGAAGGAGCCGCTGAGGTCTATGTCAAATTGGAAGCTTTCAACCCAGGTTCTTCTGTCAAAGACCGTATCGCCTTGGCTATGATTGAAGATGCCGAAAAGGCTGGTACCATTAAACCTGGTGATACCATTGTCGAGCCAACCAGTGGAAATACTGGTATCGGCCTTGCTTGGGTCGGTGCAGCAAAAGGCTATAAAGTGATTATCGTTATGCCTGAAACCATGAGCATTGAGCGTCGTAAAATCATCCAAGCCTATGGAGCTGAGCTTGTCTTAACCCCTGGTAGCGAGGGAATGAAGGGTGCTATTGCCAAGGCAAAAGAGATTGCGGAAGAAAAAAATGGCTGGGTACCATTCCAGTTTGCTAATCCATCCAATCCAAAAGTTCATGAAGATACAACAGGACAGGAAATTTTGGAAGACTTTGGGGCAACCGGTCTGGATGCCTTTGTATCTGGTGTTGGTACTGGTGGAACTGTTTCTGGTGTTTCGCATGTATTAAAAGCTGCCAACCCAAACATCACCATCTATGCCGTAGAAGCTGATGAATCGGCAGTCCTATCTGGTGAAGCACCTGGTCCACATAAAATCCAAGGCATTTCAGCAGGTTTTATTCCTGATACGCTGGATACAGCAGCCTATGATGGCATTATTCGTGTTAAATCAGACGATGCCTTGGCTACAGGTCGAGCAATTGGTGGACAGGAAGGATTCTTGGTCGGTATTTCTTCAGGAGCAGCGATCCACGCGGCTATTGAAGTTGCGAAAGAATTGGGAGCTGGTAAAAAAGTATTGGCTATCTTGGCAGATAACGGTGAGCGGTACTTGTCTACTGCCCTCTATGAATTTGATAATTAAAAGAAGGTTGGGATTTTTCCCTAAACCTTCTTTTCTTTTTGTTCTTTGAGGTAGGCTTTCGATTCTTTTATCCACTTCGGAAGACTTTTTGCCAATGGTGTAAAGCCAATTTTATTTCGTTCATTGGTGAAACGGTGGTGACGAGGAATTTTTTGGTGTTCTTCTTCCAGTGTTCGGATAGATAGGCTGGCCTTTTCAGTATATTCATCAAAGTCAACAACCTGCACCAAGACTTCCTGACCAATCTTAACGTGGTCATAGATGTTATCAACAAATCCCGTCTTGATTTCAGAAATATGAATCAAACCAGTTGTCCCATTTTCTAAATCCACAAAAGCTCCGTAGGGTTGGATACCCGACACCGTCCCCTTGATCTTATCGCCAATCCTCATCTTAATCCTCAATTTCAATGGTTTCGATGACTACATCTTCAAGCGGACGGTCTGCTGAATCTGTGTCAACTCCAGCAATGGCATCAAGAACAGCAAATGAGGCTTCATCCACCAAATGACCAAAGACAGTATGACGTTGGTCTAGGTGCGGTGTGCCCCCATTTTCAACATAAGTTGCTGCAATTTCTTTTGGCCAACCACCGCGTTCTAATTCCTTGGCATTGTAAGGGAAGTTTTCATTTTGAACGATGAAAAATTGACTTCCATTTGTATTTGGTCCAGCATTGGCCATAGACAAGGCACCACGAAGGTTAAAGGCTTCCATTGAAAACTCATCTTCAAATGAAGCACCATAAATGGACTCACCACCCATGCCTGTACCAGTTGGGTCCCCACCTTGAATCATGAAATCTTTGATAATACGGTGGAAAATAATACCATCATAATATCCATCTTTAGAGAGGGCAACAAAGTTTGCAACTGTCTTTGGAGCAATTTCTGGGAATAATTTTACAGTTAGCTCACCATGATTAGTCTTGATATGAGCAATCGGTCCTTCAACATTTTCCAAATCTAATTGTGGGAAGTATTTTTCTTTTTCTACCATACCTAATTTCTCCAAGGCATCAAAGATGCCATCTTCTTCAACTGTTTTTGTAATATAATCTGCACGCTTTTGCAATTCTGGATGAGAATGCCCCATAGCAATGCTAATGCCTGCATAATCGAACAACTCAATGTCATTCAGTCCATCTCCAAAGACCAGAACATTTTCAGGTTTCAAGCCAAGTTTTTCAACCACTTTAGCTACACCAGCAGCCTTGGAAGAGTCTTTCAAGACAATATCCGATGAAATAGCATCCCAACGAACGGTGCGTAAATCAGCTTGCAGTTCTTCTGGCAATTCAACTTCCTGACCGTCCTTCTCAAAGGTCAGCATTTGGTAAATAGCATTGTCTTTGTAGAATTCTGGGTCAGTTTCCAAACCCTCGTAAATCAAGTCAATGACCTGACTAATCCGCTCGGTCCGAGCAGACAAGGTTCCTTTTTGGCTCCCCAGTAAACCATATTCGATTCCAACCTCCTTGGTCCAGGAAATGATTTTCTCCACCAGTTCCTGAGAAAGCGGTTGGTGATGAACAAGTTTTCCTTTGGCATCTTCAACATAAGAACCGTTTATCATGGCAAAGAAATCAGGCTGGAGGGCCTTGATTTCTGGTACCAAACCATAGGGTGTTCGACCAGACGCAATTCCAGTCAAAATCCCCTTTTCTTTCAATGATTGGAAGACCTGCTGAATGGAATCAGGAATATAGCCTGTGTTCTTGATACGCAAGGTATCATCAATATCAAAAAAAACAATCTTTATTTTTTTGGCTTTGTATTTTAATTTTGCATCCACTATTTAAGTATCCTTTCTGGACTTAGCATCAAGCTCAATCCACTTATCTGAGTTCGTGTCAACATCTCAGCGCAGTGTTGATTGGCAGATTTGTTCGTATTTCACACTCCAAATCCGACCTAATCAACTGTGCGGGGGTGGTAAGACGAACTCTTTTTAAATACTTTTGAGTTCTTTACCACTCCCCCATTATACCATTATTCTTCCTCTTGTGCTACCAGGCCATGTTGAAAGGCATAAACAACTGCCTGAGTTCTATCGCTAACCGCAAGTTTAGAAAGAATATTGGAAACGTGGGTTTTGACTGTTTTCAAGGAAATGAAGGACTCGTCCGCAATCCGTTGGTTATCATAACCCTTAGCTAATAGAGTAAGGATTTCACGTTCACGAGCTGTTAAATCATCATGCAAGTCAGGGTGGCGTTTATGATGCTCCACCTTTTTCTCCACTTCTGTTTCAATGGCAAATTCCCCACGCGCTACCTTGCGAATGGCTGTCAAAATTTCATCTGCACTAGAAGTCTTTAACATATAACCTTTTGCCCCAGCTTCTAAGACAGGATAAATTTTCTCATTGTCTAGGTAGGAGGTCAAAATGACAATCTGTGCTTGAGGCCATTCTTTGAGCAGAGCCAAGGTAGCTTCTACACCTGTCATCTTTGGCATGACCAAGTCCATGACTACCACATCTGGCTTTACCTCTAAGGCCTTGCTCAAGCCCTCTTCACCGTCACTAGCCTCGGCAACAACTTCCACATCTGGCTGCAAATTTAAGTAACTTTTTAAACCAAGACGGACCATTTCATGATCGTCAACCAACATCACTCGAATTGTATTCATCTTCTTTTCCTTTCAATAATGGGATACGGATATCAATGGCGACACCCTTATTCAGTGCCGAGCGAATCTGAATGGTCCCCGCCATATCTTCCACCCGTTCCCGAATATTTTGTAAACCATAGCTGAGCTCCCCATCCTGTTCCTGCTGGAAACCAACTCCGTCATCTGTCATTTTCAGCTGTAACTCTGTTTCTTTTTGAATGAGGTAAACATCCAAATGTTTGGCCTTGGCATGACGTAGGGTATTGCTGATAATTTCCTGGGCAATTCGAAAGAGGTGTTCCTCAATTAACTTGGGTAATTCTTCCACTTCATGCTGGAAATGGACGATGATATTACTCTTATCGCTGACTTCTCGCAAAATAAGTTCAAAACCCTCTACCAAGGTCTTGCTCTCTAGCTCACTCGGTCGGAGATGCAGTAGCAAGATTCGCAAATCCCTCTGGGCAGACTCAATCATATCCTTGACCAGAATCAACTGCTCCTGCAAGGTTTCCTGGGGTAGATTGGGCAAACTGGAGGATAGACCTGATAGAATCATACTGGTCGCAAACAATTCTTGGCTGACCGTATCATGCAAATCTCTAGCAATCCTCTTCCGTTCACCTTCAACAATTTCTTCTCTCTTGACCAAGTCCTGATTATCCACCAGTTGCACCTGGCGGGTCAAATTTCTCACCTTATCGGACAACTGAAGCAGGAGTTGATCATTCTCATTATCTGTTCGGATACTTTTGTTTTTCAAAATAGCCTGTAACTTTGCTCGCATAACCTGAGTGGAAGCCAGGCTCACCGTTTGGACCATGACCGCTAAAAAGAGGGTCAAAACGATAACCAGAAGAATGAGAGTGAATACAAGTTGTTCTGTAGAGGTCCATAGATTGACATCTAACAGCGAATGGTTGAGAAGGGGCAGGGTAGAGGAAATGACCACAAAGACAATCAGGCTGGCAAACCAAGCCAAGAGGAAATAGGTACGTTTTCTCATACGCGAACCACCTCCACATCTCCGAAAATATTATTGGTCACAACCTTTACGCGTTTATGGGATTCCTGATAGTCTGGACTATTGATAGCGATACTTTCATTCCGCAAATCCCATTGAGATTGACCTAGGAAATTAACTCTTCCATAGATACTCGTCGCCGACAAGGAAACTTCAACATCAATGGGAACAATAATTTTGGTACGTCCAAAAGTTTTACGAATGACCACAATATTATCCCGCCCTACCAAGACTGTCTTATCCAAATCAACCACATCATTACCAAACAAGCGGACAATATTGATATCTTCAAAACCAAAACGGTCTTGTGAATGGTCATGATTGCCAAACCACCTATTTTTTTCTTTTTGCACCTGCAAAGCATAGTCGCTAAATACAATCTGGGTGTACTGGTTGCGTTTCTCATAGCGCGAGAAAAAATTGATAAACATATAAACAACGAGTAGCATAACCCCTATGATGAAGTAAGGATTTAAAACAAATACCAGAAACAATAGTGACAGTGAGCTGACCAGTAACACACTATTTAAACGTCGTCCTAGAAAATACCAAGCAAGTAACAGCAAGGCTGAGAAGAGCAACAAGGTCCGACTGGCCTCATTGGCAACAACATCAAAAGCTGCCATGGTAAAGAGCATACTTTCTATCAGCAGAAAAAATTGAACTTTTCTCATAATAGCATCCTTTCCCTACTATTGTAACAAATTTTAGGCAAAAGAGGGAGCGGGATAGAACTCGGCAATTCGAAATAGTTATCAACAATTCATCATTACGGATAAGTTCAAACAACAAATCGTTGATTTTCACAATGCGAGAAGAAAGCACAGTGAACTGAACAAAGAATATGATTTGACTTCCTCGACTTGTAACAAATGAATCCGGCAGGAGAGAATAAATATTTCCTTCAAGTCTGTTGATAATTTTACAGCTGTGCAAGTGAACTGATTGAACTCAGAAAACGAAATAAAGAACTTGAAATGCATTTAGTTATCCTAAAACAAGCGGCTGTGAGTATGGCACGAAAAGGCAAATAATCACTGCTAACAAGGATAAACATAGTATTTCAGCTATGTGTTGTTGGTTGAGCATTCCTCGCTCTAGCTATTACTACGAAGTTGTAGAACTAATATCTGAAGCGGAGCTTGAAGAAATAGTGAAGCACATTTTTCTTGACAGTAAGTCCAGATATGACGCTAGAAAAATCAATAAATATCTGGAAACACAAGATAGCAATTTGTCTCGTCGTCGGATTCGTCGCATCATGAAGAGGCTGAATTTAGTATCGGTTTAGCAGAAAGTAGCTTTTAAATCGCATTCTAAAGGAAGAATGAAGTCCCCACCCCAAACCCTCTGGCTAGATAATTCAACTAAGAAAAGCCACTTGAAGCGATTGTAACTGACTTGACCTGCATTCTTGTTGGCAATCGCTGAGCTTATGTTTGCATAATCATTGACATCTTTAACCGTGATATTATTGGATTGCACAAGATTGCAGAGCTTGTCAAAAAAGCCATTCAAAGCATTCCTAACGCTCTGACTAAAGTCAAGATATTTCATCATTCTGACCATAGTAAGGAGTTTGATAATCAGCTGATAGATGACCTGTTAGAGGTTTTTAGCATCACCCGTTCACTTAGTCAAGCTGTTTTTCCTATGACAATGCCGTAGCTGAGAGCACTTATCATTCCTTCAAACTTGAGAAAAATCTTCCATTCACTAAAAGAATTAACTCTTAAAATCAAGGTGTAAATCCTATGGTGGAATCACCACCGCAAACATGGTCTTTCCACACTATCAAACGCCAATGACTGTGTCCAATTATTTCTTCCCACTGTATAGCGAAAATCATGTCGGAGACAGAAGGCAAGAATTTGTTGTTTAATTTTCTTCAGAGCCACTTTGTGGTCTGTTCTCATACGGATATATCCTTTGACTTGTTCATCCTCAGCAGTAGGAATATGAACAGGCCGATAGCTACGAAAGGCCAGAGCTTTTGCGAGCTGAGCCGCATCTTTCTTATCTGTCTTGACATGCTTAGCTCCTTTCTTCATTACCGTTGTAGGTGCCATCACGATACAGAGAATCCCGTGAACTTGTAGCTAGTGATATAGGGTAAATCCAAGACATCCAGCTTCATAGCCACATAATACTTCTGCATCTTGACCATACAAGCGACGAAGCTCATTCACATAG
>NZ_POIZ01000055.1 GCF_002960425.1 Streptococcus suis | reverse complement strand
GTTGAAACGCTGACCTACAAACGTACTGCGACCGTTAACCTAGTGACTAAAGAAGTGACTTATGGTGACTGGACCTCAACTGATGATGACTTCGACAAGGTAGACACACCAGCTATTGCAGGATACACACCAGACAAGGCAAGTGTCGAAGCTGTTCAGGATGTTCCGGCAACTGATCCAGACACTGAAGTTATCGTTAGATATGTGAAAGATGCCCAAAAAGCTACCATCACTTACCAAGATGAAGGTGGCAAACAGCTAGGTGCTATTGATGAGGTGACCGGTAAGTCAGGTGAGCCAATCAGCTACACCACAACAGCTCGTATTACAGAGTTAACAAACCAAGGTTATGAAGTGGTTCGTGATGACTTCACCAAAGACGGTGGACAAGTCTTCGATACTGACAAGGCTATCGACCAAGCCTTCACTGTTGTTGTGAAAGCTAAAACTGTTACAGTCAC
>NZ_POIZ01000054.1 GCF_002960425.1 Streptococcus suis | reverse complement strand
TTAAAAAACGCATTTTGATTGCTTTGAACATAAAGAAAGAGAGAACGAATTTCGTCCTCTCTAGGTGTTAGCTTTTCATCTACCCACTACAGTTGACAAAGAGCCAAAAAAAGAGAAGGTCAAATGAACCTTCTCTGATTTAACTAAATTAGTTAGCTGAGTTGAAAGCAACGCCTTCTTGTCTCCAACCACGTGTTGCAAGTACTGCGTACTCGTTTGCGTCAGTTGTGTAAAGGTGTTTTTTAAGACCTTCGTTGTAAAGACGGTATACTGGTTTACCTTCTTTAACTGAGTTGAAGGCAACACCTTCTTGTTTCCAACCACGGCCACCAAGTACTGCGTACTCGTTTGCGTCAGTTGTGTAAAGGTGTACTTTAAGGTCTGCATTGTAAAGACGGTATACAGGAGTACCTTCAGTTGCAGAGTTGAATGCGATACCTTCTTGAGTCCAACCACGTTCTTTAAGAACATTGTACTCGTTGAAGTCAGTTGTGTAAAGGTGTACTTTAAGACCTGAGTTGTAGAGACGGTATACTGCTGATGCAGATACTTTCTTCTCAGATTTAGCTTCAGCAACTGCAAGCTCGATGATAGCACGCAATTGATCTTCAGTCAAACCGTTCTTGATAAGTTTAACACGGATAGCTTCTACGTCTGCTTTAAGGATTGCAACTGCTTCGTTCCACTCTTTAACATCCAAAGCAGCTTTATCAGCAGCAGCTTGAACAGCAGCCAATTCTTCTGCTACAGTTTTCTTAAGTTCTGCAACAACAACAGCTACACGAGCTTTTTCAAGTTCCAATTGTTTTTCAGCTACAGCAACTGTGTTGTTAAGTTCTGGCAATTCAGCAGTAGCAGCAGCAACAGCAGCAACGTGTACTTCACGCTCAGCTTCTAGTTCATGGATGCGGTTCAATTTTTCTGCAGAATCTGCTTTGTAAACGTTAGTATTGCCAGTTTCATGTGGGTTAGCAACACCAGCTTGAGCGTTCAAGTTTTTGATTTCAGCATCAATTACTGCAATTTCGCCGTTAGCAAGATCAATTTCTTGTTGTTTAGCAGCTACAGCATTTTTAGCAGCAGTAACTACGTCTACGAATTGTTGGATTGTTGCAGCAGCGTTATCGTCGATTGCTTTGTTTTCTTGCGCTGCTTTAATTTTTTGTGCTTCAAGTGCTTTTTGAGCCTTGTCGTTTGCAACGATTGCTTCGCCAAGTTTAGCTTGACCGTTGTCCAAGTAGTGAACAGCTGATGCCAATTCTTGGTTCAATTTAACAGCTTCGCTACGAGTGTCGATTACAACTTCACGAGCAACTACAAGCTTAGAATTAACGTCCGCTTTAACAGCTGGTACAGCTACAAATGTAGCAGCTGCAGCTGCTGCAGCAAGTGTGATATGTGTTTTTTTCATGATAAAAAACTCCTATAAATATTTATATTCGTTCTACCCGAACGTTACCATCATTATACTAACCCTTACACATTTTGTCAAGTTTTTTTTAAGATTTTTTTAAAATTTTTTTGAAATAGCTGAAAAACCGAACATTGAGTACTCTACTTGTGTCTCAACTCTATTCACCCCCAAACTGTTGGCAGTAAGATTATAAAAGTTTTAAGACGAAGACTTCGGAATTCTCCTTCTAGAATCGCCAAGCCTATCAAGGACTACTTCCTCTATATATTAAGTTTGTAGGAACATAAGCGTATACATCCATCTACTCTACCCCTGATTTCAAACCATCCAGTTGTTCCTGACTGAGACCCGTCAATTCCATAATCAAATCATCTGCGAAACTCTTACCCAACATCTGCTGGGCAATCTTGAGTTGACCATCTAACAAACCTTGTTGAAGACCTTGTTGTAGACCTTGTTGCAGACCCTGTTGTAGGCCTTGTTGCAAGCCTTGTTGCAGACCTTCTTCCTTACCACGACTTCTACCTAGTAAGAAAGAAGTTTCCAGCTCACCAAAATGATTGGCCGCACTGTAGGCCAGTTGATCAATCATCTTCTTCTCCTCCTCTGTCCATGTATTTCTATCCAGCAAATGCTCGGCTTTACTGATGACGTCTGTCTGTTGTTGACTAAATTCTCGATTGGCAAAAAATTCCATCCATAAGCGCTGGTTCTTAGCTAGACTTCCCTCACTCAACTTGTTCAACTCAATAATGACCATCTCAAATGGCTTTTTCAGCTGACCTTCTTTTCCAAAAGGTAATTCCAAGACCTGTCCGTTTTCCTCGGCTGTCAGGACAAAGGAATGAATTGGATGCTTGTCGTCAAAATACCGGCTGGCCACTAAGGCGATAGAATAGATAGGTGAAATCTTATCATACATATCATGGGTCCGTTTGACCTTGTCCCTGACATTTGGCAAGTCCTTGACCAAGTGTTGGCAAGAGTAAGTCCAGAGCCGTTTGATAAAGCTGTGCTGGTGAACCACCTGGATTTCAATGATAACCTGAGTCCCGTCGTCCAGTCTGGCTAGAATATCCACCGTTGTGCTAAAGTAGCCCTCCCGCTCTTTCTTGACATCGGCAAGGGTACCATTCAAAATCTGGACGGCTTTGGGACGAAAACCTAAAAACGTTTCAATAAAATCAATGGTAATCTCATGGTCGCTGAAAATCTTCTTAGCAGCAATATCTGCCATTGGGTTAATGCTATGTCGAAATCTTGTCAATTGTTTTCCTCCGATAAATAGAATTGAGAATCATCTCTATACTATCTATTCGAAGTTTCTAGTAATATTATAGCATGTCCGCGTATTTTTTTCCACGAATATAAGAACCTGTATTGGTAGTTCAGCACTTCACTTGTAAGTACAGGTTCAAAAAATTCCAAAGCCTATCAATGAGACTTTGGAATATGTGATACTTTTAAGGCAAGATCCAATTGACTATCTCTCATACAGACTGCTAATTGATAAACTGGATAAGACCTGACACCTTGTCATAATAGCCAGCAGTATCCCAATCGGCATGTTGAGGTAAGCCTGTTAGTGTCCCTGTAAAGACAACCGTATTGCTAATTGTACGAGCTTCGCTAGGGCTATTACCGACCTGTGCACCATCTAAAGTAGTTGTGATGCCATTTGAAATATTGAACTGCGGAGTTCCTGCCCAACTTCTAGAAGCATTGTACGTTCCATTTTGCTTCAGTTTAATCGAACTGAAACTTGCTGTTACAGCATCGCCTGTCTTACGCGCTGCGCCTTCAACTCGAAGGTATATATCAGAACGATTGGCCAAAACTGCATTCTGACCACGGACAACCTCCGTCCCATTTACATATCCAACATAGCTGCCATCTTTCTGCAAGGTCAACATCAAACGGTAGGTAGTGTTGAGATTTGCAAGATAGTTTGCTCTATGGTAGGACTGTCCACCTACATTATTGCTTCCAATATTTTCAATCAAGAAGGCTGTCTTGCCTGTATATGGTGCAACTGCCGCAGTATCAAATTGCAAACCAAAACTTACTGCTGCATCTGGTGCGGCCATAACAAGTTTTGCATGGTAACCAGTACCTGAGCCTGTCAAGGTCACGTCCGCTTCAATGGTATGGTTTGATTCTGTATTTGCAATCGTGGCACCTCCTGATGGAACAGATGAAGGTAACTGGCTAGTCTCTTGTTTCGGAGGTGTTACTGGGGTCGAACCACTCGATTGAGTCGGGTTGGTCGGTTGCGCAGGCTGATTGTAATACTGGGTTTGTATTGGGACCCCCACACGATTTCCATATAACTTAACCCCTTCTTGTTGCCAACCATGTCTTGGAAGTACCGTATATTCATTTTCATCAGTGGTCCAATGATGTAGCCCTCGCAAGGCTTGATTATAGACACGGTAAATTTTCGCACTTCCCCCAGAATAGAATACCGGCTGTCCGTTGTTATCAAGTGTCCAACCATGTTTGCTGGTCAATACCTTGACTTCGTTAGTATCAGTTGTATATAAGTGGTTTTGCAAGCCAGCATTATAAAGGCGATAGACAGGACTACCTTGGCCTGGATCTGGAGCATACCATGCTTCGCCTTCATAGCCCCAACCATGCTGGGTATACAAGACATCTTTTTCATTTTTATCAGTTGTGTAGAGGTGTTCTCCATTCTGCTTGTTGTACAAACGATAAATTGTTTGATCTGCTTGAACAGATTGACCTGCAAACAAAGATAGGGCTGACAGAGCGGTAACTACGCCGACGGACAGGGTCTTTTTCATATGATAACTCCTTGCTTTTTTCGCCATTTTAATATATAAAAAGGGGTTTGTCAATACCCCTTTTATACGATGATTATGGAATTTGTGGTTTTTGTTGTTTGGCTGCAAAATATTTTTGTAACAAGGCTTTAACCGTTTCCTCATTGGTGTCAGATAAGGGCTGGATATTACCCAAATCTGTACTCAACAGATAGGTATTGTCAAAGAAAACAGTATCGTAGGAATTATTATTTTCTTTATAGTAGAATAGCGACTCCCCTAAGAAGTAGTTAGGAACAGAAATATCCATATAATCCAACAGAGTCGGCACAAGATCTAGAGAATTTCTCCCCTCAACATCCTTTTTCTCTGCCCCAATTCCTTTATGATAGACTATAAACGGAACTCTATCAACATCTTGGTTTTCACGATTATAAGACGGATAGGCTGCTATAAAATCCTTATCCGCAAAGGTAGCATGGTCTGTTGTAAAGACCAATATCGTATTATCAAAGGCTGGGTTGCTATTAAATTTATCCAAAAACTGACTGAAATAATAATCAAAATTATAGAACCGATTTAAAAGTATGTTTTTCCCATCTTCGAACTTCTTATCAGCTGAATTAAAGGTCATATGTGTACCATAAGTATAGATTGCTGTTAAGAATGGAGTCTTCTGAGAAACCTGTTCTTCTATCGTGTCGTATAGAAGTTCTAATGCCGCCTGGTCTGTTAAACTCCCATTAGGCCCTTTCGCCAGGTTGTTCTCATTGACAATACTATCAAAATTGAAAGACTCTAGATAAGATGTGAACTGAGTATTGTTCGGCTCGGTATTGATAAAGGTTGTCTGATACCCCTTATCTCCCAATACTCCCTGCAAGGAAGTCAAGGTATTGGATTCATAATTATCTAATTGGTATCCTGAGTACAACTGACCGATTAATCCTCGATAAGTAGCAAAGGTATGATTGTAATAATTGTCGAAGGAAAGGGCCGATTCCTGAAACTTCTTCAGATTCGGCATAATACCACGTTCATCTTCTACAATATTTTGTGACAAACCTTCTACAAAAATCAGAACCACATTAGGAGTTGCCGATAAATGAGTTGGTTTAGGACGAGCATTCTGCACACTACCTCTATAGAAAAAATCCGTAACATTAGGAGCATTGGCAATTTTAGCTAGATCCTGCTGGTATTCGTAGGAATCCGCTGCTAGTTGGTATACTCCAAAAATAGGAGAATAGATGTTTCCACTCATTAAGGTGACGATCAACTCTAGCAAGAGAGAGCTAGATAAGACTGTTGACCAATTGATTTTTCTTGTTTTAACATAGGTGATAGGTAAAAATGTGAAGATCAGTATACAAATCGTTCCGAACACTATGGAAGCAAAATGCCCCGACAAAGATTCTAAGGATTCAAGGTTTGTCACCATCACCAAAGTAGTGAAACTTCCACCAAAAAACAGGACAATATTCTGCACATTGACAATCAATAAAAGAAGGCAGTTCACGATGTAGGCAGCAAGCTTTTTTTCTTTTATTAATAAGTTGCTGAATGTCGCAATGCTGACAACCTCTAAAACGGTGACAAGAATATAGGTCCAATCTGTATGGTTTTTAAAACCCATTATCGACAGAAGAACAGCAAAAAGATACTTACTCAATAAGACATACAGAGCGTACTCTTTCACCAATCGTTTGTAAGTTGCTATCATTTCAATTTATTCTCCAATCGGTTAGCGCAGTATTGATATGTTTGAACATTATTTATTCATTCCTTCCTCATCACAATTTATACTCATTTGCAAATTTTCACTTTATCATTCAGACACTATTTTCTCGCACAAACCTTGTTAATGTCAAGTGCAAGTATAGGTAAAACAATAGTAACCAGGCTGCACTTTGTAAGGTAAAACCAAGTATCTGAATCAGGGTTCTTTTATAAAAAACAGAGACCGTTCCACTGTGCGTCACACTTATCGTTGCACGCCCTTCATTTAATGCTTTTTGGGTAACATTAGGTTTATATTTTTTCTTATATTCCTGGAGCTCTTCGCTTGTTAAAGGGACATAGGCTATTTTAGGCTGCGTCCCCTTAGCCCCTGCTGAATATTCTGCAACATAGCCCTTGTACCAAATCCTCGGCAAGGTCAACTCTACACTTTCTCCTTCTTGATTCAACTGAACATCAAACATAAGAAGGTTATAGCCTTGTCGCACGTTCTCTACCTTAACCTGATTTGTGTCATAGATAAACTGATTGATTGTGCCATTCTGAACACGCTTATGGTTAATATCTAAATTAAAGTATTCGCTCCCTGAGGCCCAATAAGTGGTCAATAAGGGATTTTGAAAGGCCTTGTCTGCCATTTCATTTTGCTGTTTCATCACAGCAGCATTTGTCGCTGTTAGATTGTATTCTTCTTTGAAGTTGGCAAAGTTAGGTAAAAAGCTCAAGGGATTTGTCACTAGATAAAAGCCTATCTGTACTACTGCAATCACTTTGTATAATCGTTTTTTCTCTGCTAGAAAGAGAGCCGTAATTACAAAAGCTGGTATGAAGTAAGATAGTCTATTCGAATACTGGAAGACTGTTAAAAAGGTATAACGGAATACCGAGTACCAAGGTAAAATGTTTGAAGTAGCAACCAATAGAATTGTCGAAGTCACCAGCAACTGACGACCAATCTTGGGTAAGGATTTATAGACTACCCACCCTATTATTAGAAAGATTAGAGCCAGTGGGAAATAATAGTTCACAATTTCCTCAAAAAGATTACCTGCATCTAAGATGTTTTTTGACTTAAATGGGTAATCACGTAACCCCCAAGACACAAAGAAGGTTTGCGATAGCCTTTGCTCTATAAATTGCAAAACAAAACCAATAGAAAGGCCAATCGCTATCACAACCGACAAGCAGAAGGAGAGAATTTTCTTCAGTGTCAATCGGTTTATCGATAGCAAGACCAGTATGACGGAAGAAATGGCTAGTACTAGAGTTGAGATGATATGAGTCTGCACCATCAGGGCAATAATGATGCCTAAGGGGATAGGATTGAGTTTATCCTGAAAAATCACCTTGTAGATGCAATAGATAAGCGGAGCAATCAAAGGAGGAATCGCACTCATACCAAAACCAAAATAAGGGAAGGTTACTGCCATCGTCATACCAAATAAGAGTGACTTGGATTTATGCTGAGTCATCTTGTAAAGACAAAAATAAGATGTGGTAGCCGTAGCCCAAATAATGATAAAGGCATAACTTGCAAAAGCATGTGTAGCCACCTTGGTTAATAAATAAACCAGGGCTGGAATGTAGAGAACACCATTGCCATAAAACATGGGAACCGCATAACCTGAGCCATGCGTAAATAGAAAGTTCAGATTCGGCAACACATCTCCATTTGCAATAGATTGCGCCAATCCTACTATCCTGGCCATATGGAATGGATAATCATAGATTTGACTGTTTGTATTGATGGAAATATAGGAAATGAGCGTTATCAGCAGTGCATAAACAAATAGGGTGACGTAAGGGTGCTGATAAAAAATATTCAGTTTTTCCCACCTTGATTCGTTTCGATTCATCATATCTTACCTTTTTACACTTAACTATCCTGCTCAGCAAACTGATTTCCTCTATCATTTGGTCATCAAACGTCGAATAATATACTTAATAGCTCTTAATGGACCAATGATAATATATTTTAAGGCACCTCTAATCCCACCGATGTGATCAAAGTTTACATAGGTGTGAGGCAGAGCATCCGCTCGTTCATTGAGCAATTTATTATCAATAAAAGCTGTCAAGTCATTGGGATTTTTCACAATACGGAAATCATAGTTTTTATCCCAAGCAATGTAGACCAGTAATCGTTCGATGGCATGTAAAATAGAATTTTGAGGCAGGGGCTCTGCTGGCACATCTGCATCGGTTAGGTTCAAATCAAAGAGCGCCTGTAGAGCCTCGTATTTAAACCATACATATGTTCCATAGGACATCACAAAAGTATGAAGAGCATTAAAATCTATCTGTTTCTGCATCCCCATTTTCTGCCACAACTCATTCATGGCTGGAGCGATCCTATTCTCATTATAGGCATCGACTATTTTATTAAAACGGAAAAAGGTTGGGATATCTGCAATCACTAGCCCTAAATCAGACTGTTGTTCCAGATTGGCTAGAATATCATTTGCTGGTTCTACCAACATAGCTATCAACTCTTTCCGCCAAGACTCTCCCGCCCAGAAGTCTGCTTCTTTGGATTTTTTGGTATGGAAATGTCCAACATAGGTATAGGTCTGCAATTGCTCCTTCAGTTTCAACATAGGTAATACATCGCGACCAATATTTCCCGTTACAAAAATCTGAGCCTGGCTTCCATTTTCAGATAGTATCGCCTCTATCTCAGCTACCTTATTCTCTTGATCTGTGGTTATGAACAAGTCGTAACTAAAATTAAAGGAGTCGAAAGCTGTTAAAAATTCCTGCAAGAGGTCTACATAAAATACATGTAAATGAATAGCTACTCTTCCGTCGTTAGAATAAGGCTCTTGACCTGGTTTTAGGTATTTTTGTGCCAAAAGGTACTTAAAATCAGGGTAGTTGATTTTGGACATATGTGACACAATTAAATCAACTGGATAATCTGATTTTTCGGCAATCTCTTTTAAAATATAAGGCGTTATATGTTGGTTCCCATCAATGGTTTTAACCTTAATAAAGGGTACCCGATGCTTCAAAATAGCTGTCGGATTGTAGTAAGAAAAATCTGGATGCAGCATTCCTGCAGTATCTTCTTCTACTGTATTAAAGACCGTCTGATAACGAAAACCTGCTTCAAGTAGGTTTGTCGTAACTTGTGTTTCATAATGGTCAATAACATCCTGGACATTTGTAAAGTTTTGTACACTTTTCCAAAATTCTTGAAAGGCTGTTGATTGAACTACCTTATTCGAAAAGGTTAGGTAATAGCTTTGGATATGTTCACGAAACTGTTTGGTTTCTCGGAAATTGGTCATTCCCCAAAAATCGACCGTTTCATCCTCTTCATAACGGTGATAAAGCTCTGACATATCCCACAGCGGCCCAAAACAGGTATCATTCATTAGGGTTAGTGAATCGTAGTACTTTAGTCCCTCAAAGCCTATGTTTGTCATCCCATCACGCCAAGCCGCAAAATCAAAGCCAATATTCTCTCGACGAATAACTTCATCTACCAAATAAGATTGTCTGAGAACAGCTTCGTCCTCTTCTGAAAGCGGACTATTACTAATAAATACAACCTTTGAGAAGAGTGGGCGCATGGCTTCTAATTGATATTGGACATGGGAACTGAGCTGTCCATATTTATTAAAATGAACATATAAAAGCAAACGCTTCATTTTTTTCTCCTAAAAAAATTGATAATCTTTGTTGGAATAATCCAACGTCGTGAGCCAACAACTGAATGATATGAGATAGTAAGATTTTCAATCTCTTTTTGTTGTCGGCTAATAAGGGCTTCACTTTCACGAAGCTGCCGCTCCAATCGTTCACCCTCTACGGCTTTCTTCTGGAATTCAACTAGCTGCTCTCCCAAAATCTTAGCAATATAGTCTGGGGACTGCAGATCATCCAATTCACAGATAGTATAATTTAGTGTAAATTCTGTACCATAGACAGGTGAGATTTCGTAGATTAATTGCGGATCTTGCTGTGGGAACAAAACCATGTCTCCAACCAATACGCCATTGGTGTAAGCCGGTAGAAGAGTCGTTCGAGCCTTTTGACTAACCAATGAGATATTTCGGTAAAAACTTGGTTGCTCTGACAAGTCAATGCGCACTCGTTGGCAGTTATCAGGCAAGCTAAATCGAATCTCATCCTGCTTCAACAAAGGATAACGTAAAATATTTTCTTGACAGAACCCAGAACCATCCTTGTCAAAATAGATGGTGATTTCTTGAATACCAACTTGCGCAAGACCGCGTTCTTTTTTGGTCAAAATAACTTCGTAGGTGTTATTTCGTTCTAAAAGAATATCAAGCATTTCTCGATAATGACTAGATGGATATTTATCTAGATAGAATTTCTGGGTCGCCAACAAGGTTTGGAAACGATTCTCTATTTTTGCAAAGTCTACCGGTCGCGAATCAGATCCTTGGTTAATTGTATAGGCAACTGTAACTTCTGGCAAGAACAACAATTGTGTTCGTTGAAATAAATCAAGCTGTAAATTAAAGGTATCGTCAGCAGTGGTCAAATCTAGCTCCTGATTAACCTCTAGCATCAATTCTCTCTCTACAAGCCAAGTCGAAGCCATGGTAAAACCACGAGTTGCCAACATTTTTGCATAGGTATCCGCTAAGGGGATACTTCCACTAGTAAAGCCTGCCGTTGATACCAGCTGTCCATTTTCATCATAAATATCAAAATCTGTATTGGACCACTTGGCTTCTGGGTGTTCTTCTAGTAAGTCCACCTGCTTTTGAAGTTTATGTGGGTCTAACCAAAAATCATCTCCATCACAACGAGCAATATATTTGCCCTTTGCATGCTGACAGGCAGATACCCATGTCCGTGAGATTCCCTGGTTCTCTTCATTGAAAAGCGCTTGAATCTTTTCTGGATATTGGTTTTGATACGATCTAATGATATCTCTGGACGAATCTGTCGAACAGTCATCAACAAGAATAATTTCAACTTCAAAGTTTGTTTCTTGTGCTAGAAAGCCTTCGATAACCCTCTCTAACCACGGAGCCTTATTATAAACCGTGCAAATGATTGATACTATTGGTTGTCCCATCATTCATCCTCTATCTAGTTATTTTCAAAAGTCCAGTTACCATTTCGTTGAATGAGACCACTTGCTGAATCTAAAGCTGAAACATCATCTGGTGCAATATCTGTTCGATTCACCATGATAATCGGCGTCTGCGTCGCATCTGAAAAAGCCAGCATCTTACCGTCTTTATCACGCACCGTGACTTCCAACTTAAGTTTCAAATCATTAACATTAGGCAATGAACAAGAGTAGTGTACTACTTTTTTGCCTTTCCCTGATTGTAGTTGGTTCATTGAATTATCATTATAAATCCAAATATTGCGATCAATGTCTGTTAGAGATAGGGCCATATAGGTCTCAATATCTTGCAAAACAGTATACTCCATCCTAAAATGAATGGTATCTTTCGGAGAAATCTGGTTCGGACTCAGCAAATCAAGCTTGAAATCTTCAACCAATTGGATTTCTTTTACTTCTGTAGATTCAGAATCTAAGCCATCTCCTTCCGCTAAGGGTTCTGGTTGCGCTGTTACAGTATTATCAAAACTATATTGGTTGGCTACATTTTCTGGATTTCCAATAGCTTTTACCAAGCCGTGTTCAATCAAGACCGCCTTGTTACAATATTTCTTAACGGCACCCATGTCATGGGTAACCAGAATAGTTGTCTTTCCGCTTTTCTTGCGTTCTTGGAAATAGTCATTGCATTTTCTTTGGAAGGCTTCATCTCCCACTGCCAATACTTCATCCAAGATAAGAACATCTCCTTGCGCCTTGATGGCTACAGAAAACGCTAGACGAACCTGCATCCCACTCGAATAGTTTTTAAGTTTTTGGTTCATGAATTCGCGCAACTCTGCAAAATCGACAATGTCATCATACATAGCATCAATTTCTTCACGAGAGAAACCAAGAAGAGCTCCATTCAAATAGACATTTTCACGCCCTGTTAGTTCGGGATTGAAGCCGACTCCGAGTTCAATAAAAGAAACCAATTTTCCATTTACTGTCACCGTCCCATGTTCTGGAACGTAAATTTGTGAAATAATTTTTAAAAGAGTTGACTTACCTGAGCCATTCCGCCCTAAGATACCAAAGAAGTCTCCTTTTTCAACCTCAAAAGAAATATCCTTCAATACATGTTGCTCTTTGTAGCCTTTGATTCCTTTAAAACGATTGACCATGGTTGTACGCAAACTCTGACTAGCTTCTGTCGGCAATTTAAAAAACTTACTGACATGGTCAACCTTTACTGCAATATTTTTTTCTGTCATTAGAGAATCTCCGCAAATTTCTTAGAATATTTTCCAAACACAGTCACTCCAAGTGCAAAGACGATTAGAGGGATGAGATAAGGTATCAGCACAATCATCTTATTGTTAATGACCTGCCAAACAGGCAAATTCGCTTTATCGATGACAAAGTAACGCATATCTTGAATAATTTGAGCCATCGGATTTAGCATCATCAACTTAGCTGCCAATACGCTTTGGTCCATCACAAATGATAGGGAGTAGATAATTGGGGTTGCATACATCCCAGCCTGCATCACCACTTCCCAAATTTGTGCTAAGTCACGGAAACGAACAAAGAGGGTAGAAAGTATCAAAGCAATCCCTGTCGCCAACAAAAACAGCTCAACAAAAAGAGGAAGAGCCATTACAACCGTCCATGTGAACTGTACACCATTAAATAGAGAAAAAACCAATACAACCAGTAAATTGATGGAGAAGTTGATTGCCGCACCAAATACTGAAGAGAGCACAATAATCTCCTTAGAAAAGTTTAGCTTCCTCAATAAATCTCCGCGTGTCACAATGGAAACCATTCCCATATTGGTGGCCTCTGAAAAGAAGGACCAGATAACATTCCCTAACAATAAGGCAACCGGAAAATGCGGAACATCGCTACCTAATCTTAGAAAGTGAATGAAGACGACATACATAATAGCAAACAACATCAATGGCTTTAAGATTGACCAAAGATAGCCAATCACCGACCCTTGATAGCGTAATTTAAAATCTGTTTTTATCAATTCTTTTAATAGAATCCGATTTTTTGTGGAAAACAAATCCATACCTTTTTCCTTTCGATTATAGCAGTTCTGTAAAATCCTATTCTTCTGTGGAAAATGCTTCTCAATTCCCTCTACAGAATAAGTTTTTTTATAAAGCGAACTCACTACATTATACACTTAATTAACGCTGCTTGCAATATAACACTGTCACTAGCGGGAAGCACAGGAATCAGATACAAAAAACTCCACAAGTCTTACTAATGAAAACCTTCATTACAAAGACTGTGGAGCCCTATATTTCTAATCTGGAATTCTGCCTACTTAGTAAATCGATTTGTATAATCCAAATTCACATCAAAGAAGGAACGTCCTGGCAACAATTCCGCCTTAGATGTATACTGCCATGCTGCTGTCCGTGCGTGTAGAGACATAGACATTGCTTGTGCAGGGGTCATAGTAGAGTATGGATATTGCGCAACCCAGAAATTACTCATTCCAAACTGACTTGTTTGGATTGGACCAACCACTCCAAGAGAATTATCATCAAGCCAACTAGCTCCAGTATAGTGAATGAGATTTGAATAGCCTAAACGACGCATCTCTTCTTCCCAGGCCTTCATGTTTTCATTGATATTCTTACGAGTGGCATGCTCTTCGATATCGTTAACCATTAGAGTATGGGTCGGTAAGCCCAGTCGTTTAGCTGCAGCAACGAAATATTGTGCCTCTGCTTTAGCCTCTTCCTTGCTCGTGAAGTGCGAATAGTGATAAACAGAAACCTTGAGACCTGCAGCTAAGGCATTTTTTACCTGCCCTTCTGCATAAGGATTTAAATAACTTACAGCTTCTGATAGTTTAACGACAACACCTGAAATACCATTGGCAGCCAAGGTTTTGTAGTCAGCTACCGACAAGGTCCCATTATGGCTACTTACATCGATAAATCTAGGAATCTCTGTTTTTGTATAGCTAATAGCTGCACTTGTTTGAGCAACTGTATGCTGTTGACCCTGACTAGTGATAGATAGAGAAACAGTGTAATTTCCCTGCTCATATTTATGGTTACTGATCCGAACTGGTACTGTATAACTTCCATCAGCTTGCTTTGTAGCTGTGTACTGTTGAAGGTCATTTTTGCCATTAACATCTGACCATACAGTTGCTTGAATTGCTTCAATGCCTTTTGGAACATATAAATCTGTTATCCGAACATCGAAGAAACCATAAGTTCTGTCGATATTTTCGATTCTAACTGCGGCTTTTGGTACCGTATCTGTTATTTCTACCGTTGTTGTCGTAGAAGGAGAGACTCCAACTTTTGTACCGTCTGCTTGCAAAAGATATAAGTGAATCTGGTAGGTTCCAGTGCTAAAACCATGATTCTTGGCTTGGACAGATACTTTATAGCGTCCATCTGCCTGTCTTACTGCTTCATACCAAACCAAATCATCCTGTCCATTTTCATCTGACCATACTGGAACAAGTACGCCATTAACACCTACAGGGCTATCAACATTTGATACAATGATATCAAAAGTCCCATTTTGAGAGTTCTTATTCTGGATACTAACAGTTCCTGTCGGTTTCTTTTCAACTTGTGGAGCTGCTGGTGTGTTTGAGGCGTTTGAGCCACCTGCACTTCCTAATCCGTAGAAGGCAACCCCTTCCTGTTTCCAACCACGACCGGCTAGAACAGCATACTCATTGGCATCCTTCGTATACAGATGGACACGCAAGTCCGGCTGATAAAGACGATAGACAGGGATATTGCCATAAGAACGGAAGGCTTCTCCTTCTTGTCGCCAACCACGACCGGCTAGGACAGCATACTCATTGGCATCCTTCGTATACAGGTGGACACGTAAGTCTGGCTGATAGAGACGGTAAACCGGCTCTCCTTGATTTGAAACAAATCTCCAAGCCTCCCCTTCTTGTCGCCAACCACGACCGGCTAGAACAGCATACTCATTAGCATCCTTCGTATACAGGTGGACACGCAAATCCGGCTGATAGAGACGATACAAAGCTTGCTCAACAGTTGCTTCTGCTTGTGTAACTGTTGCTGCCTCTTGCTGAGTTGCAGTTGTTGAGGTTGTACTGCTTGTTGTTGAACTTTCTTCAGTTGCAGCACCCTCTTCAGTATCCGGCACTGATCGGAATGAAATACTCGGTTCTTCTGTTGCAACTGTGCTGGTCTCAGTCTGAGCCTGAGTTGAGGAACTTGTACTCGATTCTGCAACAATTGAGACTTCTGAACTCGTCGCCTCTGTAGTAGAAACTTGTGTTTCCGACACAGCCGAACTTTGACTTGTTTCAGTAGTGTTTGCTGCAACGGGTAGAGTCATCGTTAGCAAGCAAGTAGCTCCGAGACTTAAACTTTTCATATATTTGCTTCTCATTCGTCATCTCCTATTATGAACTCAAAGTCATTATAACATATTTCCTTAGGTGTTTTCAAATACTTTTTCACTGGAATCATCTTACTAAAAATAAACCGCACTTTTAACGGTAATAGAAAATTACCGATAAAGTACGGTTGTAAAACACCTCGCATCATCCACTTACAGTATAGATAGGCTGTGGATATCCTTTTTCTAATTTTTGCGAGAAAGCAAGGTGCGATAGACTTTTTTATCCAATCACTCTCGGCTTTTCATTCCAAATTGATAGCGATACTCTCTTCCGTCCCTTAATATTACCAACACTGACAATTGCTGGTTTTGGACATAGTAACTAGTCTGCCCCTCTCGAAACAAGACGCTTCCCTCGGTCACTATTGGTTTACTTTCCTCCTTTTTTTGAGAACTTGTTTGAGCTGGTTTTTCATCCGTTTGATTTTCTCTAGTTGATTGAACCTCCTTTTCTTCCTTTTCATCTGTTTGGCTAACCTCCTCCTTGGCAACTGCTTGACGCTCCTGCAAGTCCTCTTCAACCTGGTCCAAGACCATCTGAGCCATGATGTAGGCCGTCGCTTCTTGCCTTGCCACCTGAACCAAGCGACTCTCAGCTTCTTGGCGGTGGAGATAAAACTGAAGCAAGAGACTAAAAACTGCCAGCATCAAGAGGGCATAGAGCAGGATGCCAGCCCTAACTTTTTTCTTTAAAAGCATAGATAAAGGTCCGCTCCTCCCCATTTTTAAAGCTAAAGTCGATGCGCACCAGCTGGTTTTCTTGGGAAATAGCTGCGCTGTCCACCTGATAGAGCATGGGCTGGTAGCCCTGTCCCCTGTCATTTGTTTTCCGAAAATCATCCGACCGTGACTTGCCAAAGGCCAAAGCCTGACCATCCTTGTCTACATAGACCTTGTCCTTTTCAACCTTGACCAAGTCCGATTGGTCCCATTCCGACCGCAACTGGCTAGAAAAGACCAGCCACTCCTTTTGAATGGTTTGTTTTTGATAATGCGCTTCTTGGACCAGCAGTTTTGACAAGCCTTCAAAGACCAAAAGGCTACCTGAAAGGATGACTAAGGCTAGCAAGCATTCCAAGAGAGTAAAAGCAGGAATTTTACTTTTTAACAACCGATAGAACCTCCTTTCCCTCGTGGAAAACAATCATCTTATCTGCTGTTCGTTGAACCTGAACTATAACACCGTTTAAGGCTAGGTCATCTTGCTCGGTCTGAACAGCCATCTGTGCTAGGTTGAGAACTTCCTGTTGTTCCAATTCCCAAGCCTGCCGTCTACGACCCGCATCTACCGCTGATAAAATCAAGCTGCAAATGGTCACTAGGGTCGCAAGGGCAACCAGACTTTCTAGCAAAATGTAAGCCTTATTCTTCTGTTTTCTTATAGCGACCACTCCCTATATATAATTGATACGTGACTGTTTTTTGACTAATCCGAAAACGAATCTTGGTCAGAGAAGAATTTCCACCATTTTCTTCAAATGTGATGGTCTTTTCTTCCAATACTTCTACTTTTTTAGGCACCTGTACTGTTTGATGACCATTTGTCACTTCCTGTCCACCGATAGCAAGATTCACTGTTTGGTGGGAACTGGCTGCCAATTTCTGGCTGTCTTTATAAATAGCTTCAAACTCCCAGATAAAAATCTCTTCCTGAACAGACCGAAAGACCGTTTGCACCGTTCCTGACAAGGAAACTGCTAAAAAACTGACAACAAACAAGGTCAGCAGGCTTTCCAGAAGAGTAAAAGCCTTATTTTTTCGCCTTAGCATACTCTTCTGCTTGTTTTTCAGTAATATAGCCAGCAGCCTGTAAGTCTGCCACCGTTGCTTCCTTATCATACTCTAATTCATAGAGCTCCATCTGGCTTTCTACAACTTTGACGACAGCTGCCCCTCCTGACTCCTTAATCGCTTCTTTTTGCTTGCTCAAATTAGGCACAAATAAGAGTAGAAGTACACTAACAATGAGAAGTACAACTAACATTTCCACCAATGTGAAAGCTTTATTTTTCAATTTCATTAATTTTTTCATTTTATAACTCCATATTTTGATAAATCGGCAGCAACATGGCTGCGTAGATAAGAACGACCATTAGGGCCACAAAGAGAAAAACCAGCGGTTGAATCAGCTGCATGGCTCTATTGACCCGAGAGAAAAATTCCTCCCAACACTCTGCCGCGTAAACGGTCAACTCGCTCCCTAACTTGGACTTGACCTGACCATACTCGACAATCAAGCTCAGCTCCCGCTTGAAAAAGGTGTAGGTCTTGATGTGTTCATCAAAACTTCGACCATTAGAGAGCGCCACCTCCAGGTCCTGTCCAATTTCCCGAAAAAGCTGCGATTGCTGCTCCTGCATCAAGCCCACAATCTGCGGCAGGTCCAAGCCTTGCCCAATCAAACTCCCCCACTCCCTGGCGTAATAGGCCGTCAGATAGGTTTGGACGAGTTTTCCGAAAAATGGCAGAGCTGTTAAGCGGGAAAAGACCTTGATTTTATTGTTTTCCCTGTACCAAACAAGACCAGCTAAGACCGCCACCAAACCAAGTCCACAGAGGGATAAAAAGATGGTCGGTAGATGATTAATCAGCACCGTCGCTGCATTGCCTTCCTCCAACTGGGGCAACAGATAGTTTTTCAAGCCCAGCATAATCAAGAGCAGAAAACCAAGCAAGATAATCGGGTAGGTCGCCACCTCAATCAGTTTTTTACGAACCTTGCTGACATTTTCCAAATAGGACTGGATATGGCTCAAACTCAGGCTGGTATTGCCATGAACTTCTGCCAGAGCCACCTGCGTGACCACCGCATCTGAAAACCGCAAATCCGAAAGCAAACTCGAAAAAGGTTTGCCTGCTAACAGCCCGTCTGACAAGACCTGGGTATAGGGATCTGCCAGAAGCTGACTGCGTTTGAGGAAATCAACAATCTCCCCCAGATGAAAACCGCTGGCAAAAAGATTATTGAAAAGCTCAATGACTTTACGCTGGTGAGCCAAGGGCAATTTTTTCTGTTTCTGCCTGCCGAAGACTGATATGTCCTGCTGCAAAAAGGCGATCAATTTGCGCATTCCACTGGTCTGCGGAATGGTTTTGGTAATTTCCCTTTGCAAAATCTACTACACCTCCTCCCCCAATCAAACGTTGATAGGCAATGCCTTGAAGGGCATTGTTTAACTCCTCAGGGCTTACACCTAGTTCTAACATACGGGCATAGACACCTGAAATAGACCTTGCATGAACTGTTGAGAAAACGGTAGCTCCCGTTAGGCTGGCTCGAATGACTGCTCGAGCGGTTTCCGCATCCCGAATCTCACCGATAATGAGCAAGTCTGGTCGATGGCGGAGGGACAGTTTGATCAGATTGTCATAGGTAGCTCCGATAGCTTCATTGAGTTGAAGTTGAAGCATGTCCTCCTGTTTGATTTCGACAGGATCCTCGATGGTCAAAATCTGCTTGTCTGGGAATTTCAGCCTGGCAAGATGGTACATAAGCGTGGTCTTACCAGAGCCGACTGGACCCGAAAAAAGGTAGAGCCCTCGTCCCTTAATTTCTTCTGCAAGCCGCTCGGCCGCCTCAAACCAGAACTTGAGTTCCTTGTCATTGTCATAGAGCAGGCGGATGACCAGACTTTCCTTGCCACGATAATCGCCGACAGTTGATAAGCGAAGCGAAATCTCTCCGCTCCCATAATCATAGTCACAGGAACCCTGCTGACTACGGCGTTTTTCACCGACATTTAATCCTGCTAAAAACTTAAAATGGCTGATGATGGCTGTTACTTCCTCCTCAGCCAAGTCTTGCACAAACTCTCGCTCGTCCATGATCCGATGGTAGACTTGGTAGGCTTGACCACGAGGAACCAGATAGATGTCACTGACCCTGCCTGCCACCGCCTCTTCAATCATCTTTCTTGCTTTTTCTTGAATCATAAATCCTCCTCACCCTATCTATTCGCAAGGAAACTTGATTTTCCATACTTTTTTGTTAAAATAATAAAAAAGCTTGGAGGTTCCTATGAAAAGATTAAAAAAAGGCGACCACATACGCGTAGTCAGTCCCTCTTCATCTATTGAAAGAATTGGTGGTTTTAAAGCCAATCTTGCCGCCAAGGAAAAATTGGAAGACCTAGGCTTCAAGATCACCTTCTCAGATCATTATTTTGAAAACGATCTATTTTACTCCGCTCCGATTGCCAGTCGTGTTGCGGACTTGGAAGCAGCCTTTGCGGATGAATCGGTCGATGCCATTCTGACAACCATTGGCGGTTTCAACTGTAACGAACTGCTACCTTATCTGGATTTTGACCTAATCGCCCGCCATCCGAAAATTTTCTGCGGTTATTCGGATACGACTGCCCTGCTCAATGCTATCTACGCTAGGACAGACATGCCAACCTACATGGGTCCAGCTTATTCAAGCTTCAAAATGGATCTGGGGCAACAGTATCAAACAGAAGCCTGGCTCAGAGCCGTAACACAAGACTCCTATGACCTAATACCGAGTCCTGAATGGTCTAGCGATGCCTGGTACCTACCAGACGCCCCTCGCACCTTTTACCCGACTGAGTGGAAAGTCTACAATCCAGGCCAGGCCTCTGGTATTGCCATCGGCGGAAATATCTCAACCCTCAATCTACTGACCGGGACAGAGTTTGCTCCCAGACCAGACAACTATATTCTATTTTTAGAAGATGCGGAAGATGACGATTATCTCATTATCGCTCGTCATTTGACAGCTCTTCTACAAGCCTATCCAAATCCCCAGGCTCTTGTCTTTGGTCGTTTTCCAAAAGAAACCAAGATGACCAAGGAGATTTTGTTGGCGATTTTGGACAAGCACCCTATTCTCAAAACCATCCCTGTTCTCTACGATTTGGACTTTGCCCATACCCAACCTCTGTTTACCATTACAATCGGTGGTCAAGTGGAGCTCGACACCGAAACCTTTTCTATCAGATTCAGCTAAAAAGGATTGACGCAATGGTCAATCCTTTTCTTCATGGCTCACACATTTATCTTGCTTAAGCCTGCATGTACGCAAACGTGGAGGCGTAAGAGGCTTCACAAAGCCAGCAGGTGAGTTTTCTTTGGTTTCTACTAGCATGAGCGAATGATAGCGTTGCACATACTCAGCACATTCCTCACACCAATGCAGGTCTTTTTCATCCCAAAAAGCTGCCAAAGTCCCATTTTTTGTCTTTCTCATGGGAAAACTCTCAGACAAACACACCCATTCTTTTTGAAAGGCAGTATAGGCATCTTCATAACGAGTAAAAATATCCTTACTGACAATATCTTCTTCCCAACCATCTAAAAACCACCAGGGTTCAAAATCTCCATACATTTTAATAACTTGATACATAACACATACTTCCTTTTTCGTACACATTATACCGAATTCATCTGATTTAAGAAAACATTCTGCTTGTTAATTCCTTATCAAGTTATGTATGCGTTTTATTTCCGAATAATTAGAAAAACACATCCCTCAGAAAGAGATGTGTCTCAAATCTTATTCAGTTACAGCTTCAAGTTCTGCTTCTGCTGCAAGTTCTTCAGCTACTGTGTCTTCAATGATTTCAACTTCATTGACTGCTTGTGGTTCAAGATTACGGTAGCGGGCCATACCTGTACCTGCTGGGATAATCTTACCAATAATAACATTCTCTTTGAGACCGAGAAGGTTGTCACGTTTACCACGGATGGCTGCATCTGTAAGGACACGAGTTGTTTCCTGGAAGGATGCGGCAGACAAGAATGAGTTGGTTTCAAGGGAAGCTTTGGTAATACCCATAAGAACTGGACGTGCAGTTGCTGGGATACCACCAGCAATCACCACTTCAGCATTGGCATCTGTAAAGTCGGTGATATCCATGAGGGTACCCATGAGAAGATCTGTGTCACCTGGATCCATGACACGAACTTTACGAAGCATTTGGCGAACCATTACCTCGATGTGCTTGTCTCCGATTTCTACACCCTGGCTACGGTAAACTTTTTGAACTTCAGAAAGAAGGTAAGTTTCAACCGCCAAGACATCACGGACTTCGAGCAAGCGTTTTGGTTGGATTGAACCTTCAGTAAGGGCTGCACCACGCGCAACTTGGTCACCAACTTCAACCTTCATACGAGCTGTAAATGGCACCACATATTCGCCTTCGCCAGTTTTACCTTTAACAAAGACCTTCTTGGTACGAGTAGAAGCATCTTCTTCAATAGCGATAACTTCCCCTTTGACCTCAGTGATAACCGCTTCCCCTTTCGGATTGCGAGCTTCAAAGATCTCTTGGACACGAGGAAGACCCTGCGTGATATCGCTGTTTGAGGCTACACCACCCGTGTGGAAGGTACGCATTGTAAGCTGTGTACCAGGCTCACCGATAGATTGGGCAGCGATGGTACCAACTGCTTCACCCACTTCAACCGCATCACCTGTCGCCAAGTTGATACCATAACAGTGACGGCAGACACCGTGGCGAGTATTACATGTAAATACGCTACGGATAGTCACTTGTTCAACACCAGCATTGACAATTTCACGAGCAATATCTTCGGTAATCAATTGGTTTGGACCAATAATAATGGCACCCGTTTCAGGATGTTTAACAGTTTTCTTAGTGTAACGACCTTGCAAACGCTCTTCAAGTGGCTCAATCATTTCCTTGCCATCTGTGATAGAACGGATGTCAAGACCACGGTCTGTTCCACAGTCGTCTTCACGGATAATAACGTCTTGGGCAACGTCAACCAAACGACGAGTCAAGTAACCTGAGTCGGCTGTCTTCAAGGCCGTATCCGTCATACCCTTACGGGCACCGTGAGTGGAGAAGAACATCTCGAGTACAGAAAGACCTTCACGGAAGTTAGACAAGATCGGCAATTCCATGATACGTCCGTTCGGAGCTGACATCAGACCACGCATACCGGCCAACTGGGAGAAGTTGGAAATGTTACCACGGGCACCAGAGTCCATCATCATAACGATTGGGTTCTTCGGATCTTGTTTTTCAACTAGGCGTTTTTCCAATTTTTCCTTAGCTGAACGCCATTCATCCGTAACTGCTGTGTAACGCTCATCATCCGTAATCATACCACGACGGAATTGTTTCTTGATTTGTTCCACACGTTCGTGAGATTCTTCAATGATTTCAGCCTTGTTGTCAATGACTGGAATATCGGCAACACCCACTGTCAAACCAGCGAGTGTTGAGTGATAGTAACCTAAGTCTTTCAAACGGTCAAGCAGGGCTGATGTTTCAGTTGTACGGAAACGCTTGAAGATTTCAGCGATGATGTTACCAAGATTTTTCTTCTTGAATGGTGGGTTGATTGGCAATTCTGCGATGGCAGCCTTGATATCTGAACCTGGTTCCAAGAAGTATTTATCAGGAGTTCCTTCTGTCAAGTTGGCATTGTTTGGCTCTTGCAAGTACGGAAGACCTTCAGGCATAATCGCGTTGAAGAAGATTTTACCTACAGTTGTCATCATGACCTTGTGTTTTTGATTGTCTTTCCAAGGTTTGTCTAGGCTATCTGTTGCGATACCAACACGGGTATGCAAGTGAACATAGCCGTTGCGGTAAGCCATAACAGCTTCATCCGCATCCTTGAAGACCATACCTTCACCTTCACGACCAGCATCTTCCATGGTCAAGTAGTAGTTCCCCAAAACCATATCCTGAGATGGTGTTACGACTGGTTTACCATCTTTAGGGTTAAGGATGTGTTCTGCCGCAAGCATAAGGATACGTGCTTCTGCTTGTGCTTCTTCTGACAATGGAACGTGAATCGCCATCTGGTCACCGTCAAAGTCGGCGTTGTAGGCTTCACAGACAAGCGGGTGCAAGCGAAGGGCTTTACCGTCGATCAGAACTGGCTCAAAAGCCTGAATACCCAAACGGTGAAGGGTCGGTGCGCGGTTCAAAAGAACTGGGTGTTCTTTGATCACTTCTTCCAAGATATCCCAAATACGGTCATCTCCACGTTCAATCAAACGTTTAGCTGCTTTTACGTTACCAGCAATATCACGGGCAACGATTTCGCGCATGACAAACGGTTTGAAGAGCTCGATTGCCATTTCGCGTGGCACACCACATTGGTACATTTTAAGAGTTGGACCAACAGCGATAACGGAACGTCCTGAGAAGTCAACACGCTTACCAAGCAAGTTCTGACGGAAACGTCCTTGCTTACCTTTCAGCATGTGGCTGAGTGATTTAAGTGGACGGCTACCTGGTCCTGTAATTGGACGACCACGGCGACCGTTGTCAATCAAAGCATCCACAGCTTCTTGGAGCATCCGTTTTTCGTTTTGTACGATAATTCCTGGAGCATTGAGTTCCAAAAGACGAGCCAAACGGTTGTTACGGTTGATAACACGGCGGTAGAGTTCGTTCAAGTCAGATGCAGCAAAACGACCACCATCCAACTGAACCATCGGACGCAAATCTGGTGGAATAACTGGAAGGATGTTGAGGATCATCCACTCAGGCTTGTTACCAGATTTGTAGAAGGCATCCAGTACATCCAAACGACGAACTGCTTTAATGCGTTTTTGTCCAGTAGCAGTTTTTAACTCTTCTTTCAAGGCTGCGATTTCTTTTGGAAGATCAACCTGTTTCAAGAGGTCTTGGATGGCTTCTGCACCCATTTTGGCAACGAATGAACCATAACCATATTCACGCAAACGCTCACGATATTCGCGCTCAGTCATGATTGACTTGTGCTCAAGCGGTGTATCTTTTGGATCGATGACCACGTAAGCTGCGAAGTAGATAACTTCTTCCAAGGCACGTGGGCTCATATCCAAGGTCAAGCCCATACGACTTGGAATTCCTTTGAAATACCAAATGTGTGAAATTGGTGCTTTCAACTCAATGTGTCCCATACGCTCACGACGTACTTTTGCACGAGTCACTTCCACACCACAGCGGTCACAAGTAATCCCTTTATAACGGATACGCTTGTATTTACCACATGAACACTCCCAGTCTTTTGTTGGACCGAAGATGACTTCATCAAAAAGTCCATCACGTTCTGGCTTGAGTGTACGATAGTTGATTGTTTCAGGTTTTTTAACCTCACCGTAAGACCATGAACGAACCTTACTTGGTGAAGCTAACGTGATTTGCATACTTTTAAATCGATTTACGTCAACCACTAATAATCCCTTTCTTTTCTTGTGAGAGGCTGGATTCCCATACCTCAAATTCTTGAACAATAATCAGCAGAATGGATAGCTGGTAAGCTATTCCTCTATAAATCAGACGGTGGAAGACCGTTGGTCCTTATCTCTTTCAGTTCTGAGATTTGGACCAACTTGTTCCATCCATCCTCATTATTCTTTGTCTTCTGCTTCTTCTGCTGCAAAGGCTGCGGCTGCGTCAGCTGCGGCTTTTGCACGTGCTTTTTCAAGATCATCTACGTGGATGATGTCATCATCTTCACCTTCATCAAGGTCACGCAATTCTACTTCATTGTTATCTTCATCAAGGACACGCATATCCAAACCAAGTGATTGCAATTCTTTGACAAGAACGCGGAATGATTCTGGAACACCTGGTTTTGGAATTGGTTTACCTTTGGTGATGGCTTCATAGGCTTTCAGACGGCCTGTCACATCATCTGACTTGTAAGTCAAGATTTCTTGAAGGACGTTTGAAGCACCGTAGGCTTCAAGGGCCCAAACCTCCATCTCACCGAAACGCTGACCACCAAACTGAGCCTTACCTCCGAGTGGCTGTTGGGTAACGAGTGAGTATGGTCCGACTGAGCGGGCGTGAAGTTTATCATCAACCATGTGGTGAAGCTTGATCATGTACATGACACCGACAGATACACGGTTGTCAAATGGCTCACCGGTACGGCCATCGTAAAGAATGGTCTTGGCATCTGAGTCCATACCTGCTTCTTTAACAGTTGACCAGAGGTCTTCTGAACTTGCACCATCGAAAACTGGTGTTGCAATGTGGATACCCAAATTGCGTGCAGCCATACCCAAGTGAAGTTCCATAACCTGACCGATGTTCATACGTGATGGCACCCCAAGTGGGTTCAACATGATGTCAACTGGTGTTCCGTCTGGAAGATATGGCATATCCTCAACCGGTACAATACGTGAAACGACACCCTTGTTACCGTGACGACCGGCCATCTTATCTCCGACCTTGATCTTACGTTTTTGAGCGATGTAGACACGAACCAACATGTTAACACCTGATTGCAATTCATCACCGTTGGCACGAGTAAAGATTTTCACATCACGAACGACACCATCGGCACCGTGAGGTACACGAAGAGAAGTATCACGTACTTCACGTGATTTATCACCGAAGATAGCGTGCAAGAGGCGCTCTTCAGCAGAAAGATCTTTTTCACCTTTTGGTGTGACTTTACCAACAAGGATGTCGCCTTCTTTAACTTCAGCACCGATACGGATAATCCCCATTTCATCCAAGTTGCGAAGAGCATCTTCACCAACGTTTGGAATTTCACGAGTAATTTCTTCAGGGCCTAACTTGGTATCGCGTGTTTCTGATTCATATTCTTCCAAGTGAACAGATGTATAGACATCGTCTTTCACAAGGCGTTCAGACATGATAACCGCGTCCTCGAAGTTGTAACCTTCCCAGGTCATGTAGGCAACGATAGGGTTTTGACCAAGAGCCATTTCCCCATTTTCCATAGAAGGCCCATCTGCGATGAAGTCGCCTTTTTCTACGATGTCGCCCAATTTTACAAGGGTACGTTGGTTGTAGGCAGTACCTGAGTTTGAACGACGGAATTTCTGAATGCTATAGACATCCAAGGAACCGTCTTCACGACGAACCTCAACTTTGTCTGCATCCGCGTAAACAACCTTACCATCGTGTTGGGCAATAACCGCAGCACCTGAGTCATGGGCAGCCTGGTATTCCATACCAGTACCAACGTAAGGTGCTTTTGGATCAATCAACGGAACAGCCTGACGTTGCATGTTGGCACCCATGAGGGCACGGTTGGAGTCATCGTTTTCCAAGAAAGGAATACATGCTGTCGCAACGGCAACTACCTGTTTAGGAGAAACATCCATGAAATCTGCTGAATCTGCTGGGAACTCTTGGTTATTACCTTGGTGACGTCCCATTACAATCTTATCAACGAAACGGTTGTTTTCATCAAGTGGTGATGTTGATTGTGCTACGATGTAGGCATCTTCTTCATCCGCTGTCAACCAAACGATTTCGTTGGTAACTGTACCAGTTGCACGGTCAATCTTGCGGTATGGTGTTTGGATGAAACCATACTTGTTGAGGTGTCCGTAAGAAGACAAGTTGTTGATCAAACCGATGTTTGGTCCCTCAGGTGTTTCAATCGGACACATACGACCATAGTGGGTGTAGTGAACGTCTCGAACCTCATAACCAGCACGGTCACGAGTCAAACCACCAGGTCCCAAGGCTGACAAACGGCGTTTGTGAGACAACTCAGAAAGCGGGTTGTGTTGGTCCATGAACTGTGACAACTGAGATGAACCAAAGAATTCTTTGATCGCGGCTGTAACAGGACGGATATTGATGATTTGTTGTGGCGTCAATACTTCATTGTCTTGAACAGACATACGCTCACGCAAGTTACGTTCCATACGAGTCAAACCGATACGTACTTGGTTGGCAAGCAATTCACCAACGGCACGGATACGACGGTTACCCAAGTGGTCAATATCGTCAACGCGACCAAGACCTTCCGCAAGGTTAAGGAAGTAACTCATCTCTGCCAAGATATCCGCTGGAGTGACAATACGCACATTTTCAGCTGGATTAGCATTACCAATCACAGTGACTACACGTTCTGGATCCTTAGGTGCCACAATCTTGAATTTCTGCAAAAGAACTGGCTCAAGAAGAACAGCATTGTCATTTGGAATGTACTCTACAATGTTCAACTCGTCAAATTGTGCTTCTACTTTTTCAAGCACATCACGAGTCAAGACAGTACCTGCTTCCAAGACGATTTCACCTGTTTCACCGTTGATTACGTGTTCAGCAAGCGTTTGGTTGAGCAAACGAGTACGAAGGTTGAGTTTTTTATTGATTTTGTAACGACCAACTGGTGCCAAGTCATAACGACGTGGGTCAAAGAAACGAGCTGTCAAAAGGCTACGAGAGCTTTCAGCCGTCTTTGGTTCACCTGGACGAAGACGTTCATAGATTTCCTTGAGGGCTTCATCTGTACGAGAGTCGGCTGGGTTCTTATGAATATCTTTTTCGATAGTATTGCGAACCAATTCGCTATCACCAAAGATGTCAAAGATTTCATCATCACCTGAGAAACCAAGTGCACGTACAAGCGTTGTAAATGGAATTTTACGAGTACGGTCGATACGAGTATAGGCAATATCTTTTGAGTCCGTTTCCAATTCCAACCAAGCACCACGGTTAGGGATTACCGTTGAACCATAACCAACCTTACCGTTCTTATCAACTTTATCGTTGAAATAAACACCTGGTGAACGAACCAACTGAGAAACGATGATACGTTCAGCACCGTTGATGATGAAGGTACCCATTTCAGTCATGATTGGGAACTCACCGAAGAAAACTTCCTGAGTTTTAATCTCGCCAGTTTCCTTATTCACAAGACGGAAGGTTACATAGATTGGAGCTGAGTAGTTAGCATCATGTGCACGCGCCTCTTCCAAAGTGTATTTTGGTTGCTTCAACTCATAACCCACAAATTCCAATTCCATGGTTTCTGTAAAGTTGGATACTGGAAGTACATCTTCAAAGACTTCTTTCAAACCATAGTCAAGAAAATCTTTAAATGAATCCGTTTGGATTTCAATCAAATTTGGTAAATCAAGAACTTCCTTGATTCTTGAAAAACTACGACGGGTACGGTGCTTACCGTACTGAACTTCATGTCCTGCCAAAAGTTTTCTCCTTTGTAATAAGATACGAGGACGTAAAATTCGAGAGAAAAATAAGCGGTAAGTCCAAAATCTTCGATTTTGCTGACGCACCCTCGTCAGAACGACTAGGACTTTCTAGACTGAAGGTCGAAGAAAGGCCAGACGTTTACGACGTTATAAGCAGCTAGCAAAACAAATATTCTAACAAAGCTTTTTTCCGACGAATTTAGCCCGAGTTCAATTATAATAGCCATAAAATGACCGACACTTGTCCTTTTTCTGAATATTTAGAATTTTTAAGAATAAGTAACAATTCTCAATGTAATCCCTCATAGACACAAAAAGAGCAGCTAAATCTTCCTTTAAAAAGTTTGATTTAACTGCTGCAAGTCTTGTTTGGACAAGATTTCAAACAAGACACACGACAAATTATTTATAAAATTCTATCATATTTTATTGGAAAAAGCAAGCTTTTCAGCAACATTTTGTTATCACTTTTAGCGGTTATTGTTGGAGGTTGAGGTCGATGAACTTGGAGTTGTTCTGCCGTTTGTACTATTAGATGTTGTTTGTGAGCCAAAAATACTATTCCAGGCTTGAGCTCGGTCACTGTCTGTCCCTCCAACCATAAAGTTATAGCTCGTAACAGGAGCGCCATTTTTAGCCCAATAACTAGTAGTCGTCGCACCACCAATCATGACCTGACGTCCGTTTACTTGCGTTGCTCCTGCACGTTGACCTGTAGAGGCAACAACATTCGAAGCAATCACGCTACCATCCAACTCAAAGCGACCTGCAAACATATCTGCATTCACATTATAGAGCGCATTAACCATATGAGCGACATATTGCGAATTGTTGTGATAGCCTGTCCAAACATACATTTCTGAGTTATCATCATTTCCAGCCCAAGTCCCCAGAGTTACTTTTGGAGTTGATAACATGAGCCAGACGTCATTTACCTCGTTACTTGTTCCCGTTTTACCGACAAAGTCCGAAGCTGCTGCCTGAGGATTTAAGCCACTCAACCGATTCTTGAAGGTCGTTGTATAGCCCGAATTCACTACTTGGCGCAAGAGTTGGTTCATGATGCTTGCGGTGGCCTTGGAATAGACTTGAACAGGAGCTGCCTCATGCTGGTAAACAACCGTTCCATCCGCAGCCGTAATATTCTCAACAATATAGTGTTTGTGATAGACACCACCATTAGCTAAGGTCTGATAGGCATTGGTATTGGTCAAAACCGAAATTTCAACGCCACCACCGAGTGGCACACTTTCAATATCATACATAGGAATATGATAGTTCATCTTCTCCATGTAGGCTTTGGCATCAACTCCTGCATTTTGAATCATCTTATAAGTCCAGAATGCCGAAATGTTTACAGATCTATCAATTGCCGTCTGCAAGTTCATCATGCCCGAACCTCGACTGGTTCCATACATGATTGGTTGGCCACTTGAGAAATTGGTTGGATAATCTGACAAAATACTTGCTGAACCGATTAAACCTTGGTCAATAGCGATCCCATAAGCCAATAAAGGTTTAATGGTCGAAGCAGGCGAACGCAGGGTATCAAAGGCATGGTTGTTTTGGTTAGTCGCATAATCCCGACCACCAACAAAACCTAGAATAGCTCCTGTGGAATTGTCAATCAGCACACTACCTGTTTCAACATAGGCATTCCCATTGTCCAGTACTGAACCATAATTGGCCACAACTGACTGCATGGTATCATAAATGCCCTTATCAACTGTACTCTTGATCGTATAGCCACCCTGACTTAATTCTTGTTTAGCCAGCGCCTCATAAGAAGTCCTTGTTTCATCATTTTTCAAATCGTTTTCAGAAACCTGGTCACGTTTCACCAAATAATCAAACATGACTTGCTCAGCCTCTTCCATGACCTCGTAATAGAGATAATCCTTAGTATCAGCCATCACCGGTGCTGGAGCAATGAAGTCCTGCTTAATATCGTAAGCCTTGTAGGTTTCGTATTCTTCCTTGGTTAAGAAAGAGGCACGATACATATTGAAGAGGACATCTTGATAGCGTTCGATACCATAAACCATGTCCTCATCCGCCTTACGAGTACCGTCAGAGGCATACGGGGAATAGACAATCGGACTTTGCGGTAGACCAGCAATAAAAGCAGCCTGAGGAACTGTCAATTCACTGGCAGGTTTACCAAAGATACCCTGAGCAGCAGCTTCTGCCCCTGCAATATTTCTACCTTGATTGTTTCGACCAAATGGAGAAACGTTCAAGTAGATGGTCAAAATCTCTTCCTTGGTCATATTGCGTTCCAAGGCCAGAGCTGAAATAATCTCATTGGCCTTTCGAGTGAAGGTCGGTGCATCCCCGACCAACTGTTGCTTAATGAGCTGCTGAGTCAAGGTCGAACCACCACTGGATGACCCAAGACCAACCGAGCCCAATGCCGCACGCAAAACAGCCTTTGGCACAACACCGTTATGACTTTCAAAGGTTTCATCTTCTGTTGCAATGACAGCTTGTTTAAGGTATTCCGATACATCACCCGCACCAACTGGAACGCGGAGCAAGTCTGAATTAACCTCGGCTACCAGGCTACCATCAGAATAGACCACTTTGGAAATACGGCTTACTTCCGAAACCTGCGTCAGCAATTCTTCCGTCTGAGGCACCTCAACCTTGTCAAACAAACTCGCAACAAAACCAACCCCTATCCCTGCGCCAAAAAGAACGAACAGAAATAGCAATACTGCCACAGAATTAAACAACAATTTCAGGGTGCGTAGGAAAACACCGAAAGTATCTCCCAGCCCTAGAGCATTTGATTTATCTTTATGTTTTTGCTTATCTGATTTAGTCGTCATAGTAACTCCTTATCTTCCCATTATACCAAATTTTGTTTATTTTCCACAATTTCGTGGTATAATAGGGAGGAATTTTTATGATAATAAGTTGTCTTGGAGAGAAAAATGAATTTCATTTTCTTTCTTGACACACCCTATCTTATTAAGGAGAAACACATGAACATTTTTGAAGAACTAAAAGCACGTGGCTTGGTCTTTCAAACGACTGATGAAGAAGCCCTAGTAAAAGCATTAACGGAAGGGCAAGTATCCTATTATTCTGGCTACGACCCAACTGCCGACAGCCTGCATTTGGGGCATTTGGTACCAATCCTCGTCTGCCGTCACTTGCAATTAGCAGGGCACAAGCCTTACGCTCTAGTTGGTGGAGCTACTGGTCTGATTGGCGACCCTTCCTTCAAGGATGCGGAGCGCAGCTTGCAGACCAAAGACACCGTGGACGGTTGGGTTGATAAAATCCAAGGACAGCTTTCTCGCTTCTTGGATTTTGAAAATGGTGACAACAAGGCTGAAATGGTCAACAACTACGACTGGTTCTCAGACATCAGCTTTATCGACTTCCTCCGCGATGTCGGCAAATACTACACGGTCAACTACATGATGAGCAAGGACTCTGTGAAAAAACGGATTGAGACAGGGATTTCCTACACCGAGTTTGCCTACCAAATCATGCAGGGCTATGACTTCTACGAACTCAATGACAAGCACAATGTAACCCTGCAAATCGGCGGCTCTGACCAGTGGGGCAACATGACAGCAGGCACTGAATTGCTTCGCCGCAAGGCTGACAAGTCTGGTCACGTCATGACTGTCCCACTTATCACTGACTCTACTGGTAAGAAGTTTGGTAAATCAGAAGGCAACGCTGTTTGGTTGGATGCCAACAAGACTTCTCCCTATGAAATGTACCAATTCTGGCTCAATGTCATGGACGACGATGCCGTTCGTTTCTTGAAAATCTTTACTTTCTTGTCATTGGATGAGATTGCTGAGATTGAAGAAAAATTTGACGCTGCCCGTCATGAACGCCTAGCTCAGAAGATTTTGGCTAAGGAAGTCGTGACATTGGTCCACGGTGAAGAAGCCTATAACCAAGCCCTTAACATCACCGAGCAATTATTCGCTGGCAATATCAAAAACCTGTCCGCAAAAGAGCTCAAGCAGGGCCTCAGCAACGTTCCAAACTACGCTGTACAGGCTGAAGACAACCTAAACATCGTTGAACTCTTGGTTACCTCTGGTATTGTCAACTCAAAACGCCAAGCTCGTGAAGACGTAGCAAATGGTGCCATCTATGTCAACGGTGAGCGTGTGCAGGACTTGAACTACACTCTTTCTGACAGCGACAAGATCGACGGCGAGTTAACCGTTATCCGCCGTGGGAAGAAAAAGTATTCGGTGCTGACTTATTAACATCTCCCAAGGAAATCCTATGTGATTTCCTTTTCTGCTAACCTAGGAGAAAAGACATGACCTGCATTTTTTGCCACCAACTCAAAGAAGAAGATATTCTCTACCAGACAGAGCATTTCATGATCGTCTGGGATATTGACCCTATTCAAACAGGACATCTTCTGATTATCAGCAAGGGACACTATGACACGCTCAGCCAAATCCCTTCAACTATTCGCTATGAACTGTCGGACTTAGAAGTCTTTTTGACTGAGAAACTCTATCAAACATTGGCGATTGACGGCGTGACCATAGCTTGCAACGACCGCTTGTTTGATGCTGGCACCCACTTCCATGTCCACCTGATTCCACGCCTTCAAGAAGACGGATTCTGGGACCAGATGTCACTTGCACAAGTGCAACTAGACCTGAACGCCTTTCTCAAAGCATTATAAAAAGCAGCCCGACGGCTGCTTTTTCGCTTATATCAACTCTTCCACTTCATAGATCGTATCTTCCAGCACCTCTTGGTACTCTTCCAAATCATAGGCCACAGAGGTTTCCACCTCCGCCAACTGCCGATCCAGCAGGATGTTCACCTCTTCCACCCCGTCCAAGTCCAAGAGGTGATTGGTCACGTGCTTGACACAGTTTTGGCACGATAAGTTTTTCAATTTCAAAGTTTGCTTCATGTTCTTTCTCCTTTTGTATGATGCCCACAAGTACATTGCCCCGCCAAGCACCGACAAGCGATTTGCTCGGGTGCGGTCTTTTGTAGCTGCGAGATTTTGCTGGCTAGATTTTCAAGGCTTTTTTTGGAAAATGTCCCTGTGTCTAGCAGTTTTTCAACCAGTTGCCCCTGTTTTGTAGAACATATGGTAGCTAGTAGGAGCTCCACCTGCCCCTGCAAATGTTCCTCTTCACTGATCAGCGGATAGTAGTGGTACTTACTAGTTTCCTTAGCCATTCTCAGATAGTTTTTCTTCCGCAGCCGCCCCAAGAGTGTCTTAATGGTCGTCGCCTGCCAGTCAAAACCTTCCTGCAAGGCCTGAATAATTTCCTGAGAAGTCGCACCAGGCTGGGCCCACAAGACCCGCATGACCTGCCACTCCGCAGCAGAAATCGTCTGCTCCACACATTCACCTCCCAACAATCATTTTCTAATTTTAGTTTACATTTGTAGTCAAAAATTGTCAAGAAAAACGATCGAGCAAGATACTCGGTCGTTTTTCATATTAGTGAGCCAGCATTTCCTGAGCAATTTCATAACCAGTCAAACCAACTGGATAGTAAGTCGGCCAGTTTTCCAATTCTTCCAAAAGTTTTTCTTGGCTCTCTCCACCAAAGTAGATATGGAAGTGACCTGTTTTGACAGGTGCGATATTGTGGTCGCTGAATTGCACATACTTGTAGTCGCCAGCATCGGCATCTGTTGCTTCAAACAAGAAACGAACGCCACGGTTACCTTTCTTATAGGTCAAAATCTCATACCCAACATACTTGTAAGTGTACTTATAAGACTTATCTCCCACTACAAATTCCATTGTATTATCTGTAATGTTAATTTGATCAACATCTGTTTTGTAGCCTGTATCGTAATAAGCCTTGTACTCTTCAGCTGTCATACCACCCTTGAGCTTGGCCTTATAGTCCCAAACCTGATCAAACGTTCCATCAAGCAAATATGGGTAAACTGACTGCCACTCACCAACATAATCTGATAGAGTGCGATCTTTAACAGCACTGTCTTCAAAGTAGCCATTGTAGACTGTTTTGGTTGTTACTTCTCCCTCTTCTGGCAAGATTTCAACACCCGCCTGAGAAGTCGTTTTCTCAAGTGCCGTCAAATTATCTTCCATCACAGAGATATAATCTTCCCCGTTTTTCATCGCTTCATCTGTCAAGCTTTCAAGCGGATTTAAGACATCCAGTTGAACTCCCGTTTCCTTGGCAAGTGTTTCAGCTACCGATTTTGACGCATTTTCTTCAAAATAGATATACTTGACACCATACTGTTTGATATAGTTTGTCAATTCTGCCAAACGAGTTGGAGTTGGGTCTTCATCGGCAGAAACTCCTGTGATCGAAACTTGTTTCAAACCGTAGTCCAAAGCCAAGTAAGCAAAGGCGGTGTGCTGGGTTACGAAGTATTTTTGTTTTGCTGCAGATAGAGTTTCAAAATACTTGGCATCCAAGTCAGTCAACTTTTCAATATAGGCTATCGCATTTTCTTCAAAAACAGCTTTTTTGTCAGGATACTGAGCAATCAACCCATCCCGAATGGTTTCAACCAAGGTAATGGCACGTTCTGGAGATAGCCAGACATGCGGATCATAAGCATGGCTATGCCCTTCCTCACTATGATCGTGTCCCTCGTGTTCCTCTTCTCCACCTGGCAAGAGCAACATCCCCTCCGTCGCACTAATAACCGCAACCTTTTCCGTATCAATCGAATCTTCGATATCGTGGACCCAGGTCTCCATGTTTTCATTTTCATAGACAAAGGCATCTGCTTCTTGAATACGAGCAATATCTTTGGCAGACGGCTCATAACCATGGACTTCTGTTCCTGCTTTAACCAACAAATCAACATTGGCTTCGTCACCTGCTACTTGTTTGGTAAACTCATAAACAGGATAAAAAGTAGTAACGATATCCAATTTCCCATCTTCCTGAGGAGCTGTGCTATTGCCACAAGCTGCTAAGAGCAGGGTTGAAGCAGATAATAAAAATAAACCAAATTTTTTCATAAATACTCCTATTTCTTTAATTTCTGAAACATATTCACCAGTAAGAAAATACTAATGAAAATTAAGGTAATACTGGCACTAGCTGGCGTTTCAGCATAGTAGGATGTCAGTAAGCCTGTCACCATACCCAAAAAGCCTACAGCCATACCAATAAAGATAACCGCCTTAAAACTCTTTCCTAGCCGAAGCGCAATAGAGGCCGGCAATACCATAATGGTTGACACCAGAAGAGCACCAGCAGCAGGAATCATGAGAGCAATGGCAACACCGGTCACCACATTAAAGTCAATCGACATAGCACGTACTGGCAGGCCATCTACAAAAGCCGTATCTTCATCAAAGGTCAAGATATACATGGGCCTTAAAAATAGCAAGGTCAAGACAATAACAATCAAGGCGATGGTAAACAAGGCAAGCACCTGTTCCTGACTAATTGTCACTATGGAACCAAAGAGATACTGTTCCAGACTAAGCCCCGACTTCCCACCCGACTTATTCATGACAATCAAGGAAATAGCCAAACCAGTCGACATAAGGATAGCCGTCCCGATTTCCATAAAGTTCTTGTAAATGGTCCGCAGGTATTCCAGAAATACAGCCGCCACAATGACAATCAGTACCGTTGAAAGTGTCGGTGAAATCCCCAAAACCAGACCAAAAGCCACACCGGCCAAGGAAACGTGACTGAGGGTATCTGACATCAAACTTTGCCTACGCAAGATAAGAAAGACACCTAGAATTGGCGAGAACAGGCTCATAGCAATAATAGCCAGAAAGGCACGTTGCATGAAATCATATTGGAAAATAGACAGATCAAACATGGTCTACCTCCGTTTCTAATTCCGCATCATGAACATTGAAGCAACGCCAAGGAGATTGCTGATCTCGCACCAGATGAATATTGCGATCCGCATACTGACTTAACTCATCAGGATCATGGGTAATCATCAAAACAGCCTTCCCATGCTTTTTAGCCGAATGATGCATCAGTTGATAAAAAGCATCCTTGGTTCCAGCATCCATCCCCGTTGTCGGTTCATCCAAGATAAAAATATCTGGATCCGAAGCGAACATCCGAGCAATGACCGCACGCTGTTTCTGCCCACCACTCAAAGAACCAAGTTTTTTATCCCTGTGTTCCCACATACCAACTGCTTCCAAACTAATTCGAATATGCTCCTCGTCATGTGCAGTCAGTCTACGAAACCAACCTTGTCGCGGATAGCGACCAGACTTGACAAATTCATAAACAGTACTAGGAAAACCAGCATTAAAACTCGCAATCTGCTGGGGCAAATAAGCCATGCGCAACTTCTTCCCTTTTATACTTTTCTCTGCAAAGGTCACTTTTCCAAATCTAGGCTTCAAAATACCCAAAGTAGCCTTTATCAAGGTTGTCTTAGCAGCCCCGTTTTCTCCTGTTAAGGTCACAAATTCTCCACTATCCAAGTGATAATGAATATGTTCCAAAACAGGTTCTTTATCATAATAGAAGGACAAATCCTCCACAGTAACATATCTCATCTATCTTCTAATCTTCTCCACTAAATCATTCATAAACCGACCAATCACTTCTTGCTCACTCTCACTATAATGCGACAACAAGTCCTCATAAGCCTCTAAAGTATGAACATGATGGTGGGCATGCTCAGCCGCTATTGGCTTAGCTTCTTCCGTCAAACTAAAGCGTACAACACGGGCATCCTTTTTATCCCTTACAGCAACCAGAAGCCCCTGCGACACCAGGGCTTTCGTTGCCTTGGTAATGGCAGCCTGGCTGACATTCAATTCCTTAGCAATCTCAGTGTTCGTATAAGCAGCCTTTTCAATCAACATCAAGATATGCTCTTGGGTATTGGTTAACTTGACTGAACTCTGACAAGTACCAACTAAAATTTCCAACTGATTTTCAGAACTTAAAACAATTTCATGTAAACATTTTTCAATCTGTAAAGCAAGATGATCCATACTATTCCCTTAACTCTTTAATTAACCCGTTAAGTATATCATATAAAAAAAGAAAATACAAGGAAAATATGAAAAGTATTTACAAAAGGCTCTATAAGACTGTAGTGGGTAAAAACACCGTGGAGATTATGGAGCCTTTTCGAGTGTAGAAAAAAAGTCCCATATGACCTATAATGAAAAGCGACGAAACTCATATGGAATCAAAACCACCAGTCGAACTGGTGGTTTGTTCTGCGGCTATAAGCCGCTTGTTCCGGCCAGGGCCAAAGGCCCACTGAAATAGCTTCCTCGCGCCCCACTTTCCCAAGCAGGTGCTAAAGCACCATCAGTTTTTTCCTGTTGGTTTCCCCTGTAAATGGGTCAACCGTTTCAAACAAAGTGAGCTGGTCTGCTACCCCCCTGTCTTCTTGTAATTGGTTCTGTATGTATTCGGCTATCACTTTTTGATTGCGTCCTACCGTATCCACATGGTAGCCTCTGCACCAAAACTTTCTATTACCATACCTATATTTCAGATTGACATGTTTGTCGAAAATCATTAAACTACTCTTGCCTTTTAAATAGCCCATAAAACTGGAAACACTCATTTTGGGTAGAATACTAACTAACATGTGGATATGATCAGGGCAAGCATTAGCTTCATGGATAGTGACAACTTTTCGCTCACACAAATCTCGGATAATCTTTCCGAAAGAGAAATGCCTTTGGTTTCAGGAAGATAAAAACTTTAAAAAACGCATTTTGATTGCTTTGAACAGTGAAAAGGGCTGGGGATAGCCCTTTTCAGCTTATCTCCTGAAAATAGGAAAGAGATAAAGAAAGAGAGAACGAAGTTCGTCCTCTCTAGGTGTTAGCTTTTCATCTACCCACTACAGTTGACAAAGAGCCGGAACTAAAAAGACAAGGCTTAGAAACCTTGTCTTTCAAACTATACCGGCGGCCGGGGTCGAACCGGCACGTCCTTGCGGACACTGGATTTTGAGTCCAGCGCGTCTGCCAATTCCGCCACGCCGGCATATAGTTTAACTGGGGTAGCTGGATTCGAACCAACGCATGAGGGAGTCAAAGTCCCTTGCCTTACCGCTTGGCGATACCCCAATATTAAAATAGGCGAGTGAGGGGAATCGAACCCCCGAATGTCAGAGCCACAATCTGATGTGTTAACCACTTCACCACACCCGCCATATAAACACGGGCAGTAGGAATTGAACCCACACTGAAGGTTTTGGAGACCTTAGTTCTACCTTTAAACTATGCCCGTAAAGGTATGGAGAGAGAGGGATTCGAACCCCCGAACCCGAAGGAGCGGATTTACAGTCCGCCGCGTTTAGCCTCTTCGCTATCTCTCCGAAATATTAAGTTAATGGCGCGAGACGGAATCGAACCGCCGACACATGGAGCTTCAATCCATTGCTCTACCAACTGAGCTACCGAGCCATAAGATTATTGCGGGAGCAGGATTTGAACCTACGACCTTCGGGTTATGAGCCCGACGAGCTACCTAGCTGCTCCATCCCGCGATATTAAAAAGGAGGATGTGGGATTCGAACCCACGCACGCTTTTACACGCCTGACGGTTTTCAAGACCGTTCCCTTCAGCCGGACTTGGGTAATCCTCCAAAAATATAGTCCGTACGGGATTCGAACCCGTGTTACCGCCGTGAAAAGGCGGTGTCTTAACCCCTTGACCAACGGACCATATAACTAAAGATTTCTCTTTACTCCGCCAACAGGGCTCGAACCTGTGACATCATGATTAACAGTCATGCGCTCTACCAACTGAGCTATGGCGGAATTGCGCTAAGCGACTACCGTATCTCACAGGGGGCAACCCCCAACTACTTCAGGCGTTCTAGGGCTTAACTGCTGTGTTCGGCATGGGTACAGGTGTATCTCCTAGGCTATCGT
>NZ_POIZ01000053.1 GCF_002960425.1 Streptococcus suis | reverse complement strand
TATACTGTTTATACATTTTCATGCCTTTCTAGTTGTTTTGTCGTTATTATAATTATAAAGCATGAAATGGAAAACGAGCAACTCCTAATTGGAATTGCTCGTTTTTTTATATGCGAGAAGCTAGTTTTTGCCCAGCCTCTTTCAATTTAGGAGAGCAAAAGTATTAGTTTGAGTGCCAGATATCTTGGTTGTACTGTTCAATAGTACGGTCAGATGAGAAGAATCCTGCTTTGGCAATGTTGTGAACAACTTTCTTGTTCCATGAATCTTGGTCTTCGTAGTCTGCAAAGACTTGCTCTTTAACTTCGATGTACTCCGCTAAGTCAATCAAGGTCATGAACCAGTCTTTAGAGATCAATTCATGGTGCAAGCGACCTAGACGTTCTTCATTGCCAAGTGCAAGCACTTCGTCACTGACGATAAAGTCAACCGCACGTTTGATATTAGCATCACCATTGTAGTAGTCCGCAGATACGTAACCAGCCTTGTCGTACAAGTCGATAATGGTATCTGAGTCCTTACCAAATGTATAGATATTGTCCATACCAGCCAACTCTGCAATCTCAACGTTGGCACCGTCCATAGTACCAAGCGTCAAGGCACCGTTGAGCATGAATTTCATGTTACCAGTACCTGATGCTTCTTTAGAAGCAAGCGAGATTTGCTCAGAAATATCTGTCGCAGGGATGAGTTTTTCAGCAACCGTTACGTTGTAGTTTTCTACCAAGTGAACGTTGAGGTACTTGCTGACTTCTGGGTCATTGTTGATCAACTCAGACAAGCAGAGAATCAAGTGAATGATGTCTTGGGCAATCACGTAAGCTGGAGCTGCTTTACCACCGAAGATAACAGTGATTTTACGTTTTGGCAGGTTGCCGTTCTTGATTTCAAGATACTTGTGAATGACATACAAAGCATTCATCTGTTGGCGTTTGTACTCGTGGAAACGTTTGATTTGTGTATCGATGATAGAGTTTTCGTCCAATTCGATACCCTTGTTATCTTTGAGGTAACGTTTAAGGGCCAACTTGTTGTTGTGTTTGATTTCCGCCAACTTAGCATGAACTTCCTTGTTATCCGCAAAGGCAAGCAATTTCTCAAGCTTCGTCGCATCTGTCAAATACTCATCGCCAATCAATTCCTTGATGTAGTCAGCAAGGTCTTGGTTAGCAAATTCCAACCAACGACGGAAAGTGATACCGTTTGTCTTGTTGTTGAATTTTTCTGGATAAAGCTCGTAGAAACCTTTCAACTCAGAGTTTTTCAAGATTTCCGTGTGGAGAGCCGCAACCCCGTTGACAGAGTTTGAGAAGTGGATATCCATGTGGGCCATGTGCACACGACCAGACTCATCGATGATGTGAAGAGCAACATCAGCTACTTCCTTAGCTACCAAGGCATCCAATTCCTTGATGATATCTACCAAGTGAGGCACCACTTCTTCCAAGAATGACAATGGCCATTTTTCAAGAGCTTCTGCCAAGATAGTATGGTTGGTGTAACCAGTCATGTTCTTAACGATTGCCACTGCTTCAGCAAATTCCAAGCCGTGTTTTTCAGTCAAAAGACGAATCAACTCAGGAATCACCATTGATGGGTGAGTATCATTGATTTGAACATAAGCATAGTCTGCCAAGTCATGTAAGTTTGACCCACGCTCAATCGCTTCATCAATCAAGAGTTGTGCGGCGTTTGATACCATGAAATATTGTTGGTAGATACGAAGCAACTCACCATTTTTATCTGAATCATCTGGGTACAAGAAGAGGGTCAAGTTTTCTTTGATGTCTGTCTTGTCAAATGAGATACCTTCTGTAATCAAGTCATAGTTGACAGACTCAATGTCAAACAAGTTAAGGTAGTTCTTTGTTTCTTTTTTATAGCCAAGAATGTCAAGACGGTCCAATTTTGATTTCAAAGTGAAGTTTTTGAATGGAACATCATAGCTAATAGTTGTTGGAATCAACCAAGAATCATTTTCAATCCAGAAGTTTGGCTCTGCATCTTGTTGGTTGTCCTTGAAGACTTGTTTGAAGAGACCGCAGTGGTAGTTGAGACCAACACCCTCACCGTTGATACCAAGTGTTGACATAGAGTCCACAAAACATGATGCCAAACGACCAAGACCACCGTTACCAAGTGATGGTTCTGGTTCCACGTCTTCAACCTGTGCCAAAGACTTGCCAGCTGCTGCTAATTCTGCCTGAATGTCCTTGTACACACCCAAGTTGATCAAGTTGTTTGACAAGAGTTTACCGATAAGGAACTCTGCTGAGATGTAGTAAACCTTGCGTTTACCTGTGTTTTTTGGTTTTGTAGCTGCAGCTTCTTTTACGTAGTTTAACAATTGAAGATAGATTTCTTCGTTTGTTAAATCAGCTAATTTTTTCGAAGTATTTGTTTCTGCAAATGTTGTAAAGTTAATCATGATTTTCATTTCCTCGTTGATATAGTGTTGTCATTTTGACTAAGAAGTCTTTGCGTTCCTGGGTTAAATCTTCAGCTTTCATTCGCCATTCCCAGTTGCCTCCGACAGTTGAAGGCATGTTCATGCGGCTTTCTTCGCCCAAGTCAAGAACATCTTGCATGGTCGCAATAGCTGTGTCGCTGACAGTAGCAAAGAGTGTTCGAAGCATGGCTTGGGTCACTGGTTCAATCGGCTTTCTGTTGGTATAGGCATCTACAAACTCCTGTTGTTCAGGCTCTAGATTGTTATACCAACCATTGACCACCTCATTATCGTGTGTGCCTGTGTAGGCGATAGAGTTTGGTACGCAACGGTGTGGGATGTCAATGCTTCTCCCTGTCACATCGAAGAAGCCAAATTCTAGAATTTTCATTCCTGGATAGCCACAATCTGCAAGCAACTTACGAGCCTTAGCATCGATATTCCCTAGGTCCTCTGCAATAATTGGCAAGTCGCCAAGGGTTTCTTTGACCGCCTTGAAGAGATTGTAGCCTGGACCTGGCTCCCAAGTACCAACCTTGGCAACTTTAGCATCTCCTGCTACCTGCCAGTAATCTGAGAAGCCTTTGAAGTGGTCAATTCTCAAGACATCGTAAAGTTTGAAACTCTCGTGAATGCGGTAGATCCACCAGTTGTAGCCAGTCTTTTCATGTTGCTCCCAATCATAGAGTGGGTTGCCCCAAAGCTGGCCATCTGCAGAGAAGTTATCTGCTGGCACACCTGCCACATAAAGCGGCTTGCGCTCGCTATCTAATTTGAAGAGCTGTGGCTTGGTCCAAACTTCCACACTATCAGCAGAAACATAAATTGGCATGTCTCCGATAATCTTAATGTGGTTTTTATTGGCATATTCTTTTAGCTGTTTCCACTGGCTAAAGAAGAAATATTGAGTGACTTTAAAGTAATCAATTTGGTCTGCCAATTCCAAGCGGTATTTTTCAAGAGCTTCTTCATTTCGAGCAACAACTTTCTTGTCATCCCACTCTTGTAGGGCCTTGTTTCCAAAGTGTTCTTTAATAGCCATGAATTCCGCATAGTCATTTAACCATGACGAATTGGCTTTTTCAAACTCTTGAAAGGCTGCTTTACGCTTGTCATCACTCAAGAAGTTTTTAACGGCTCTTTCCAAAATCGGACGACGAGCCTCATAGATCAAGGCATAGTCTACTTTTTCTGGATTGTCCCCAAATTTCACATCTTGGTAGTCAAAGTTGGCCAATAAATCTTCTTCTGCCAACAAATCAAAATCAATTAAATGGGTATTTCCTGCAATGGCAGAAAATGATTGATAAGGTGAATCTCCATAACTTGTCGTTGTGAGAGGAAGGAGCTGCCAGTAGGTCTGCTTGGTTTCGACCAAGAAATCTACAAAGTCATAGGCAGGCTTTCCAAAAGTACCGATACCAAACTTACCTGGAAGTGAGGTAATATGCATTAAAATTCCACTGGTACGATTCGCCATAAAAACGTTTTCCTTTCTTTCGATTACAATGATAGTTTAACGCAAACGTTTGCATTTGTCAAGGATTTATACAATTTTTTTAAAATTTTTACGTAAAACCGCTCAAAATCTCCCATAAATGCGCATTCTACTGCTCTTGTTACCGTTAAACAAAAGAAGAAATTCCGAGTATTTTAACCCAGAATTTCTATATTATTCGATTATTTTATGAAAAGGTTTGCTCGCTGATTTGAATCTCATTTTCCACTACATCAGCCAACAAGTTTGTCACATCTAGGTGATCCAGATAGTAATCCGTTACCTTGTCTCGAATCTGATTTTCAATCACACGGCGCAATGGACGAGCCCCCATAGCCTTATCATAACCTGCTTCCATCAAGAATTCTTTGGCAGCTTCTGACACTTCAAGGGTAATCCCTTTTTTAGATAGGGTTTGATTGACCTGGGCTAGCATCAATTCTACGATAGCTTTGAGATCTTCTTTATCCAAATGCTTAAACTCGATAACTGCGTTGAAACGGTTAAGGAACTCCGGACGGAAGAATGGTGCGATGCGGTCCATGATGTCTTGATTTTCTTCAGCTTCTGGCATTCCATAACCAAAACCAGCATTTGAAGTCGCGATGACAAGGGTATTTTTGAAGTTGACCTGGTTGCCCTGTCCGTCTGTCAAATGACCATCATCTAGCACTTGCAAAAGAAGAGTAATCACTTGTGGATCTGCTTTTTCAATCTCATCCAAGAGGACAATGGAGTATGGATTGCGGCGGACACGCTCGGTAAGAGTATGGGAATTATCATCATAACCAACATAACCAGCTGTGGTACCGATTAATTTGGAAACGGCTGTACGGTCACTGTATTCAGACATATCCAAACGAATAATGGCATCTTTGTTACCAAACAAGTCTAGCGCTAACTGTTTTGCCAACTCTGTCTTACCCACACCTGTCGGACCGACAAAGAGGAAGGAACCAATTGGACGGTTGCCGTCATCAAAACCTGCACGATTGCGACGAATGGCACGAGATACAGCTTCCACCGCATCGTCTTGACCAATTACATTTGTCTCCAGGCGATGCTTCAATTCCTTGAGTCGTTCAATGTCAGAAGCTCCCATTTGTGAGACTGGGATGCCTGTCATTCGCTCAACCGCCTGAGCTACATCATTCACAGTCGCTACCACTTTCTGTTGCTCCGTGTGGTTGTCAATTTGTTCTTGGAGCTTGTCGATGCGGACTTTTTCATTGAGTGCTGTTTCGTAATCTTCTTTTTCAGCTGCCTGACTTTGCAAAGCTTTAGCCTGTTCAATCTCTGCCTCCAAAGCTTGGATATCTGTAACAGGATGTTGTGCAGCCAAGTGAGCAGCGGTCACATCAATCAGGTCAATAGCCTTATCAGGCAAGCTACGTTGCGGAATATATTGGACGGAATAATCAACTGCAGCTCTCAAAACCTCATCTGGCAATTCAATATTATGGTGGGCTTCATAAAGCGGCTTAATCCCTTTCAAAATCTGGTAGGTATCTTCTGCGGACGGAGCATTGACCTTGACTTCATTGAAACGACGAGCCAAAGCAGCGTTTTTGTGAATGGTATTGCGGTATTCGTCCTGTGTAGTGGCACCGATAACCGTCAATTCCCCACGGGATAAAGCTGGTTTGAGAATATCCGCTAAGCCCTTGGAACCTGAGTCTCCGCCAGTGCTACCAGCTCCCAAAATCTGATGAATTTCATCAAAGAAAAGAATGATATTTCCTGCTTTTTTGACTTCATCCACAAGATTCTGCACATTTTCCTCAAATGCTCCACGATACTGAGTCCCAGCTTCCAAGCCTGAAATGTCGATGGAGATAATTTCCTTGTTCTTAATGGCTGCTGGCACATCTCCGTTGACAATGGCTTGAGCCAAGCCTTCTACTACCGCAGTTTTACCAACACCAGCATCACCGACCAAAACAGGATTATTCTTAGTCCGACGAGCTAGGATTTCAGAAGTTTCTTGGATTTCCTTGTTTCGTCCAATGACTGGATCCAACTTACCTTCACGCGCATCTTGTGTCAAATTGCGGCCCAGTTTTGCCAGAATTCCGTCTGACTTTATCTGACCTTTAGCCTGAGTTTGAGCCACTTCTTCTGTCTGTGGCAGGCGACCAGTCTGACGGTAAATGGCAAATTCCTCCGGTGTCACTTCACGCCCATTGATAGAATAACGGCGACGTTCTGTGCTGTAGCCACCCATATTGCCCATGAGTTGATTGAAAATATCGTCCATATTGTTAAAGTTGTTGAAATTGTTGTTCATAGTTTTACCTCGTTTATTATTATCATTTTCATTGACCAATACTGACCTTTGAGTTAAAAAAATTACTAATAGGAAATAATCTTTTCTTTCATCCTAACCTCCTTAGAAGTTTGTCCTTTACTGACCATTTAGTCAATTAGTCAGTCAAACTCCTTTGTTTGACCTAAACTGACCTTTTGTTCAAAGAATTCGTAAGGTCCTTTACCTTACGAATCTTATTCTACACCATTGGTCAGTAAAAGTCAATGGTTTTGTTTGACCTTTTTTGACTTTTTATAGTCGAATGAATTAGCTTTCAGACAAGGAACTGAGGCGCAGGCTATACTAAAGTATGGCAAGGCGAAAGTGACGATGTATCAAAGTTAATTCAAATGACTATAAAAAAATCTACCTGACGGTAGATTTGGTAGCTACTAGATGATAATTCCTTCCAAATGATCTAGTTCATGCTGAACAATCTGAGCTTGGAAGTCTGTCAGCTTTAGGCTGATCTTTTTCCATGAAGCATCAAAAAACTCCACTTCAATCTCCTGATAGCGAATGGTCGGGCGAGTACCTTCCAGCGACAGGCAGCCCTCTTCTGTCTGATAGGGCTTGGCCTTGCTGATGAGGACGGGATTGTACATGACCAGGTTGGTGAAACCCATGTTGACGATGATAATCCGCTTTTTGATACCAATCATATTGGCCGCCATGCCCACGCAGGCGTGAGCGTTGGCTACCAAAGTATCCTGTAAATCTTGACTGACCTGCATATCTAGCTGAGTCGCAGGCTCAGACTTTTGTTGCAGGAAGAAAATATCTTTCATAATAGGTTGAATCATGGGGGTGGCTCCTTACATACTAGCTTCATCTAGTATACCAAAAAAGCCTAGTTCTCACTAGACTTTACTTATTTATTCTTTACAATAAACTGCTATTGCCTGACTAACAAAGGTTGCTGTTCCTAGTCCACCTGCTCGGTCGATATTGACTGTAAATCGTTCATCGTCAACGTACATAATACCTAGCCCCTGCAAGATTTCCTTGGTGCAGGGGTAGAAGTTTTCTGTGATATAAGCCTGCAGGTTGACCACCTGAGCCTGTACATCTGGATGACTTGCTTCCAAGCTCTGCATTTTTCCAAAAGCTTCAAAAATGCTCTGCATCTCTCGGGCAAACACTCTGTCCTTACTGGCATCGTAACCTTCTTCAAACTCAGCATAGGCCGCGGTCTCTCCCCACCGCTCCTTAGCCTCCGTCTTGTAGGCTTCTAGTTGACTGCTGTCAAATGCGTGAAAATCCATGACTTCTCCTCCTTTTTCTGTGAGCAATCTGGCGTGATTGATGATGCGATCCAGCCGTTCCCTTTTGAGCTCTAAAAGGGTGATATGGTCCCGCAAGACCTGCTGACGATTGACTTCCGTCACGTCCAGAAGCTGCTGAATGTCTTTGAGAGGAAGATCCAACTCACGAAATAAGAGAATTTCTTGCAGACGAGCCAAATTCTCCTGATTATAGTAGCGATAACCATTTTCAGCCACAAATGCTGGTTTGAGCAAACCAATCTGGTCATAGTGGTGCAAGGTCCTCACCGTCAATCCTGTCAACTGACTGACCTGCTTAACTGTCCAATTTTCGCTCATAGAAATCTCCTCTCTATGCCCAGTATAAGGGATAACGTAAGGTGAGAGTCAAGAATTTTATCAAAAAACTTTTACATCTCACTCCACCCTCACCGGCACACGCCCGTAGGTCTGCTCTGCCATTGCGTCAGCCCCCAGTTGATAGACCACATCCGCCTGCTGGGTCAGGCCGTCCCAGGGCTCTTTGCCAATCCGCGTCACCAGGTCCACCCGCTCCTTGACCTGCTTGAGATAGGCCTGGCCGCGATTCGTGAAGCCCAGCACATGAACCGCATCTGGCAAGGGAGTTTCCACCGCATTGACCAAGATGTAGATCAGCACCCGCCGCACCCGCGCCTTGGTGTAGCGCTTGGTCGCAACAGCATCCACCAACTCCTCCACGGTCGCTACGCTCCCAATAGCAGAGCGGATACGACTGGCTAGTTCT
>NZ_POIZ01000052.1 GCF_002960425.1 Streptococcus suis | reverse complement strand
ATAAGGCGAACAAAGTTCGCTACAAAAAGGTTCGGGGAACCTTTGGAGGTTGGAGATAAGGCGAACAAAGTTCGCTACAAAAAGGTTTGGGGAACCTTTGGAGGTTGGAGATAGAGCAAACGTAGTTCGTTTCTACTTACACAGATAGAACTCTGTTCCTTTTATATTTCAAGGGAACAGGCTGAAAACCTCCTCAGGAGCTTTTCAGTCATCAAATCAAGTCAACAACGGCTGAGTTTGATTTTCGAAGAGTATCAAAAATGCGAGGCAGGCGGTCAGTTAGCAGGCAGACTATTTCATAGTTAATTGTGCCAATATAGGCTGCCCAATCTTGAACAGTAATACTAGCTTCCTGATCCCGACCGATTAAGGTAACTTTTTCACCAATTGGATAATAGTCAGGTAGGCGAATGGTGATTTGATCCATGGAAATACGACCAACAATCTCGCAAGCCTGCCCATCAACTAAGACATGAAAGCCTTGCAAGCTCCTCATCATTCCATCCGCATAACCAATCGGAATGGTGGCAATCCACTCCTTTTCGGGACTAGTGTAAGTAGCTCCATAACCAATTACAGTTCCAGCCTGAACCTGCTTGACATGGACAATTTCTGACACTAAAGACAAGGCTGGTTCCACTGGAAATGGTAGATCTAAGGTAGTTCCACTTGGGTTCATTCCATAAATAATGTTACCCAGACGGACCATATTGAATACTGTATCTGCATGCCAGATACTTGTCGCAGAATTACTGGCATGAATCCAGCGAGGTAATGTTGGCAAGAGAGCCAAACAAGCATTAAAGCTAGCTAGCTGCTCTTGGAATTGCCTGTCATCTGCCTCATCCGCTGTTGCAAAGTGGGTGAAAATACCTTCCAAGTCAAATTCTAAGCTACCTAGCAGGTCCAGTGCTTGTAGAATTTCTTCCTCACTTCGAAAACCAATTCTACCCATACCCGTATCTACTTTTAAATGAACTGCTAAGCCAGATAAGTCCGCATTTACATTTCGCACTTGCTCCAGCCATTCTAAACTAGCAACGGTCACGCTGATATTTAACTGATGGGCTAAGGGTAAAAAGTGCGGAGGAACGATACCCAAAATCAAGATTGGGTCTTCAATACCTGCCCAGCGCAATTCTAAAGCCTCATCCAAATTCGATACACAAAAACCCGCTACTTTACTGGATAATTTTTTAGCTACCGCAACAGCACCGTGACCATAGGCATTGGCCTTAATAACCGCAAAGGCTTCTGTTTTGTTTGGCAAGCGCGTCATCACCTGCTCAAGATTTCCAACGATAGCATCTAAATTGACTCGAACTTGTGTGGGTCGATGTTCACTTTCAATCATTTTTCTCCTCCAAAATAACACTAGCCTGGACAAAATCCCCTGAATGGCTAATACTCAGCCATACTTTCCCTGAAAAATGGCTACAAACGACAAAAGGTGCTCCATTGCTAGCATTTAAAATTTCAATGTCCCGAAAGGTCACCTTGCCTATACCAGTCCCCAACGCCTTTACAAAAGCCTCTTTTGCTGCCCATCGTCCTGCCAGATATTCCAGTTGACGACGCCCTTGTAGCTCTTGATAGCGTTCCAATTCTCTTTCTGTGAGAATTCGTTTTGGAAAACCATCATGTTTCTGCCTAGCACGCTCAATCGCTTCTATTTCCTGAAGGTCTATTCCATGTCCAATTATCATTGAAGTGCTTCTCCCTATCAAAATCTTTCTCAAGAACGACGAAAAGGAGTGGACAGCCGTCCAGTCCTTTTCGTTCTTTCTATTTACGGCCGTGACAATTTTTGAATTTCTTACCAGATTGGCATGGACATGGGTCATTTCGATCCACATCTTCAAAAGATACTTGTTCTTGTTCAGCTTGTGATTGAACCGGCATAATATTTTTTGCTGCTGTTGTATGGGCCTCTTGAGTAGCACGTTCACGCTCAATATTGTCATGAATTTGGGCTTTCATCATCAAGCGGGTCACTTCAAACTCAATAGCGCCAATCATATCATTAAACATGGTAAAGGCTTCTGATTGGTATTCAACAATTGGGTTATTTTGAGCATAGCCACGCAAGCTAACCGCATTACGCAATTGATCCAAGGCATCGATATGGTCTGTCCACTTGCTATCTACCACACGGAGAATTAGAACTTTTTGGAACTCCCGTATTCTTCCCTCATCACGTAGTTTTTCAAGCTGTGAAGCATATACTTTCAAGGCGCGTTCATAGAGTTCATCGATGATTTCTTTTTTATTCAGTCCTTCAAAGTAATAAAAACTCAAAGAGCCTTCATCAATCAAATTAGCATGAGCAAATTTTAGAATTCCTTCGATAGCTTCTTCGTTAGAACCAAGGAAATGCCCTTCGACTTGACGCTCAATGGTACGTTTAATCATAGCCTTGATTTCAGGTGATAAGTCGCGATTAGATGTAATGACATCCTGACGTTGGCGGTAGATAATCTCGCGTTGCTCACGCATGACATCATCGTATTGAAGAACTTGTTTACGGGAATCGTAGTTATTTCCCTCAACACGCTTTTGAGCCGCTTCAACTTGACGGGTCAGCATCTTAGACTTAATAACAGACTCTTCTTCTGTCAGGTTCATGCGTTCCATAAAGACCTTGATTCGTTCTGAACCAAAACGTCTCATCAAATCATCTTCCAATGAAAGATAGAATTGTGACTCACCTGGATCACCCTGACGACCAGACCGTCCACGAAGCTGGTTGTCAATACGACGACTCTCATGACGTTCTGTACCGATGACACATAGACCACCTAACTCTAAGACGCCAGGGCCCAACTTGATATCTGTACCACGTCCCGCCATGTTGGTCGCAATGGTAACTGCTCCGCGCTGACCAGCGTTCATAATAATTTGTGCCTCACGGTAATGGTTCTTAGCATTCAATACTTCGTGAGGAATTCCAGCAGCCACCAAGCGTTGAGATAGATAGTCAGACGTTTCCACTGCCACTGTACCGACAAGAACTGGTTGCCCCTTTTCATAACGTCGCTTCACATCCGCAACAACTGCATTGAACTTGTATTCCAAGCTTGGGTAAAGCAAGTCTTCATGGTCAATACGTTGAATTGGACGGTTAGTAGGGATTGGAATAATACGGATATTATAAATTTCGCGGAATTCCTCTTCTTCTGTCTTCCCTGTACCAGTCATTCCTGCCAATTTTTTATACATACGGAATAGGTTTTGGTAAGTGATAGAGGCACTGGTTTTTGATTCATTCTGAACTGGGACGCCTTCCTTAGCCTCAATAGCTTGGTGAAGTCCATCAGAATAGCGACGACCTTCCATGGTACGACCTGTAAATGGATCAATGATCATGACTTCTTGTTCGTCATTCACAAGGTAGTCCACATCGTAGATCATGATATAGTTGGCACGAAGGGCATTGTCCAAGAAATGTGTAATGGCTACATTTTCTATATCATACAAGTTATCTAACTTGAAGAATTTTTCAGCCTTATCAATCCCCGAATCGGATAGACCAATCGTTTTAGACGGAACATCAATGATGTAATCATCACTATTCAAAGATTTAACTAATTTATCCGCCAAGAAGTAGAGCTGGTTGGTTTCTGACCCATGAGGACCGGAAACGATCAGAGGCGTACGCGCTTCGTCAATCAAAATGGAGTCTACCTCATCAACCAAGGCATAGTTAAGTGGACGCTGAACCATATCTTCCGCACGAACAACCATGTTATCACGAAGGTAATCAAAACCGATTTCAGAGTTGGTGGAATAGGTAATATCACAGTTATAGGCTTCACGCTTTTCAAAAGATGATTTTGCTGCCAAGTTGATTCCAACAGATAGACCTAGCCAAGAATAGAGTTGCCCCATTTCCTCTCCGTCACGAGTTGACAGGTATTCATTGACTGTAACAACGTGTACACCTTCTCCAGAAAGTGCATTTAAGTAAACTGGCATAGTCGCAGTTAGAGTTTTTCCCTCACCTGTACGCATTTCTGGCACGTCACCATTGTGGAGAACAATCCCACCCATAACCTGAACTTTATATGGATACAAACCTAGGACACGTTTTGCTGCTTCACGTACAACGGCAAAGGCCTCATAGAGCAATTCATCCAAGGTCTCTCCGTTTTTGTATCGTTCTTTGAACTCATTAGTCTTGGCTTGTAATTGTTCGTCGGTCAGGGCTTCCATCTCATCTGCATAAGAGAAGACCTTGTCTGCCATTCTTTCAAGTTTTCTTTGTTCTCCCTTGTCATTTTCGATAAGAGAACGAAGTTTATTTGCTAACATATATTTCATCCTATTTCAAGTTTTAATCAATAATCTATTATAAGATAATACTTATGTTTTATCAAGATATAACCCTAAAAATCCACAGACGGGAACAAGTGGAAAGTATTAACAAACGAAAAACTATCCAAGTTCATGGATAGTCTGATAGATTAAGCCACAATTGCTTTGGCTACTTCTTCTGTTGTCATGCGTGAGAAGTAGTGTGTGGTGTCGATTTCTTGGAGTTTCGCTAGGACATCTGCGTACTCGTAGCGAGTGCCGACCAACAAGTTTTCGATGTCTGACACATCACCAATACCGAAGAAGTCTCCGTAAATCTTGATGGATTCAATGACAGATTTTTCGGCCTTGATGTATGTTGTGATTTTACCAGCTGGGTAACGAACGCTACGCTCAACCGTGTATTCTGGTGTCTGACCGTAGGTCCAATCCCAGGTCGCAAACTGGGTATCACGGATTTCTTGGATACGGGCCAAGTCGTCTTCTGACAATACATACTCGTCCATGTCTGGATATTCTTGCTTCATCTGGTTGAGGATAGCATCTTTGAATTCCAAGACCGTCATCTTCTCTGGTAATTCGTCGTTGATATTGGTCACGCGGGCACGGACTGACTTAACTCCCTTGGACTCAATCTTGTCCTTGCTGACCTTGAGGGCACTTGCCAAGACTGACATATCCACATCAAAGAGCAGGCAACCGTGGTGCATCATACGGCCTTTGGCATAGGCTTGGGCATTACCACAGATTTTCTTGCCGTCGATTTCCAGATCATTACGGCCGGTGAAATTCGCCTCAACACCAAGTGTCGCAAGGGTATCAATCACAGGTTTGGAGAAGGTTTTGAAGTCAAAAGCTCCCTCGTCTGCCTTGTTAGAGATTATAGTGTAGTTGAGGTTGTTGAGGTCGTGATAGACAGCGCCACCACCTGACAGACGGCGAACAACATGGATGCTCTTTTCGTCTGTGAATTCCTTGTTGATTTCTTCAATAGCATTCTGGTGCTTACCGATAATGATGGCAGGCTCATTGATCCAGAGAATAAAAATCTCGTCAATATCTGTTAATTCCTTGAAGGCATAAGCTTCGAGGGCAATGTTATAGGCTGGGTCATTGCTGTTGTTTACGATGTATTTCATGCAAAACTCCTTTATTGTTAACTAATTTTTATTATAGTGGAAACGATAACAAAAGACAAGTCCGAAGACCTGTCTTTCAAACATTATTCCACATCAGCTCCGTTTGTAGCGATGACTTTTTTATACCAATCAAATGATTTTTTCTTAGAGCGTTTGAGGGTGCCATTTCCCTCATTGTCACGGTCAACATAAATGAAGCCGTAGCGTTTTTTCATTTCGCCCGTTCCAGCAGAAACTAGGTCAATACAGCCCCAAATAGTGTAGCCCAAGAGTTCAACACCATCTTCGACAATGGCGTCGCGCATAGCTAAGACGTGTTGACGGAGGTAGTCGATACGGTAATCGTCTTCCACATAGCCGTTTTCGTCTGGCGTATCAACTGCTCCCAGACCATTTTCCACCACAAAGAGCGGTTTTTGATAGCGATCCCAGATAGAATTGAGGGTAATGCGGAAACCGAGCGGATCAATCTGCCAGCCCCATTCCGATGCGTCTAAGTAAGGATTTTTAATAGAAGCAAAGATATTACCTGCTGTCTTTTCCTTGACTGCTGGATCGCCAGATGCGACACGGCTAGAGTAGTAAGAGAAGGAAATAAAGTCCACCGTATGATCTTTCAGGAGTGCTAGGTCTTCGTCGGTCATTTCAATGTTAATACCTGCACGTTCCCATTTCTTCTTGGCATAGTTTGGATAATAGCCACGCGCCTGAACATCGATGAAGAAATAATTTTCACGGTCTTCTTGCAGACCTTCCCAGACATCACGTGGGTGACAGGTGTGTGGGTAGTATTGACCTGCGGCCAACATACAGCCAACCTTGTTTTCTGGGTCAATTTCATGGGCCAATTTTGTGGCAATGGCAGAGGCAACAAGCTCGTGGTGGGCAGCCTGGTATTTGACCTGCTCCACATTTTCACCTTCTTCAAAGTAGAGACCAGCCCCCATAAATGGTGCATGGAGAATCATGTTGATCTCGTTGAAGGTCAGCCAGTATTTGACCAAGCCTTTGAAACGTGTGAAGAGGGTGCGGCAAAGGCGTTCATAAAATTCAAGCATCTTGCGATTGCGCCAGCCGCCGTAGGTCTCAATCAAGTGCATTGGACAATCAAAGTGGGTAATGGTCACAAGTGGCTCAATACCGTACTTGTGGCACTCCTTGAACAAGTCTTCGTAGAATTGCAGGCCTTTTTCATTAGGCTCTAGCTCGTCTCCCTTAGGGAAAATACGAGACCAGGCGATGGATAGGCGATAGGTTTTAAAGCCCATTTCACCAAAGAGGGCAATATCCTCCTTGAAATGGTGGTACATGTCAATAGACTCTTTGGCTGGGTAGAAATAGCCATCCTCAAAATCAAACATCTTTTTACGTCCAGTGATAATGGCACCACGGTCTTCACCAATTGGAACTACGTCAACATTGGCAAGTCCACGCCCGTCCACATCATAGGCACCCTCGCATTGGTTGGCCGCTGTTGCACCACCCCATAAAAATCCTTCTGGAAATACTTTAGTTGGCATATTTTCTCCTCCTCTAAAAATCATAGACCTTAAAATCATGTGCTGAATCAATCAGTTTGTCAAAGCGTATCTGATTATTCTCAACAGTCAGTTGGCAAATGGCACAGTTGGGTAGAAAGACACCTGGTGGGAAGGCGACATCCAAAACCTGCACCAAACCCCAAATGGCAGCACCGTGGCTGACCATGAGAATGGGATCCGCTGGATCGCTTTCCGCAACAGAGAGAATTGCCTCTTTGACCCGCTCGCCAACCACTCGAATGTCCTCACCCCCATAGGCAACCAAGAGGTCTTCAAAGGAGCGAGCACCTGGCCGATGCTTAGGAAGCAACTCCTCTTCTCTGGCTTCAAAAATCCCAAAGTTCATTTCCTTGAGTCCTTTGAGCTGTTGGTAAGGAGCGTCAGTAACCAACTTCAAGGTATCCGTTGCCCGCTCCTGCGTTGAGGAATAGGCACTTGTGAAGACAATTCCCTGCTCCTCAAAATATCGACCAACTGCTTGGGCTTGGGCAATACCGCGTTCCGTCAAGGGGGAATCCGACCAACCCTGCACTCGTTTTTGCGTATTAAAGAGGGTTTCACCGTGACGCATTAAGTAAATCGTTTTTGTCATAAGACCTCCTATTTTTCTGCCAATAGACTGGCTCCATTGCTGGCAATGACATCTTTGTACCAGTAGAATGATGCCTTCCGTGAACGATCAAAACTACCATTTCCTTGGTCATCTGCATCCACATAGATAAAGCCGTAGCGTTTGGACATCTCGCTGGTGGAAGCAGAAATAATATCAATACAGCCCCAAGGTGTATAGCCCATGAGCTCCACTCCGTCTTCGAGGGCTTCGTACATTTCTTGTATGTGTTTCTCAAGATAGTCAATTCGATAGCTGTCCTGTATACTGCCGTCTTCTTCCACTTTATCCAAGGCTCCCAGACCATTTTCCACCACAAAGAGTGGAACTTGGTAGCGGTCATAGAGCTTGTTGAGGGTTATCCGCAGTCCAACAGGGTCGATCTGCCAACCCCAGTCTGATGCTTGCAGATAAGGATTGGATTCTCCTAAAATCAGATTGCCTGCCGTTGCCTTGTCCTCGTCTGGAAGAGCATGGGTAATGGATGTCATATAGTAAGAAAAGCTCATGAAGTCAACGGGATACTGTTTCAAAATCGCTTCATCACCTGGCTCAAACACGACCTGAATGTTGTTTTCCCTGAAGAAACGTTTCATATAGCTTGGGTAGGCACCACGCACCTGCACATCTGAATAGAAGAGATTTTCCTGATCTTTTTTCAAGGCCGCCAAAACATCGTCTGGATTGCAAGTGGCCGCATAGTTCTCCATACGGGCTAGCATACAGCCAACCTTGTTTTCTGGATCAATCTCATGGGCTGCTTTTGTTGCCAAACTAGAGGCGATAAATTGGTGGTGGACAGCTTGGTACATAGCCTCCAGGTCATTCTTGCCATCTTCAAAGAGGAGACCTCCTGACAGATAGCCAACCATACCCAAGATATTGATTTCATTGAAAGTCAGCCAATACTTGACCTTGCCCTTGTAGCGGTTGAAAACGGTCTCGGCATAGCGGACAAAGAAGTCAATAACCTTGCGATTTTTCCAGCCACCGTATTCCAGAGCAAGATGAAGGGGAAATTCGTAATGTGAGAGGGTCACTAGCGGCTCGATGCCGTATTTATTGAGCTCCTCGAAAACCGCATCATAGAAGGCCAGACCTTCTTCATTTGGCTCTACTTCATCTCCTTTGGGGAAAATACGGGACCAGGCAATCGATAGTCGGAAGGTCTTGAAGCCCATTTCTGCAAAGAGGGCGATGTCTTCCTTGTAACGATGATAGAAATCAGAGCCCCAACGTTTTGGATAGAGTCCTTCCTGGTCTGCCAAGGCAAATTCTACATCCGCCCGCGAAACAGGCTTACCAAAGTGGCTCATGTCCTTGCGCTTGTCGGGATCGACTGCCACATAGGTATCGGAGGTGGCTGGACCACGACCACCCAAGTTCCAACCACCTTCATATTGATTGGCTGCTGTTGCACCACCCCAAAGAAATCCTTTTGGAAATTGTTTTTCTGACATTACTTGGCTCCTTTACACTGTTAACTCAATTTGAACACCTTCAAATCCTAAAACGCACGATTCATAGTAACCATCTCCAGTTACTCTTGGCCCACTGAGAAGTGGGTAATCTGCTGCAACGAGTCGCTCTGTCAACTCATTCACAGCTTCCTCACTTCCTAGACTAAAGGCTAGATGAATGAGACCTAGATGATTGAGCTGGCTTGGTTTGTCTACTACATCGTCTCTGGTCATAATTTCCAGTCGAGCCCCGTCTTCAAAGGTAAGAAAATAGGATTTGAAACTGGTTTTCTGATTATGGTAGAGTTGATTCGATTGAGCATGGAAATAGGTTTCAAAGAAATTACGCATACCTTCCAAATCCTGAGTGTAGATTGCTATATGTTCTATCCTCATGTTGTACTCCTTCCTTAAAGAAAAACGGCAAAGTGCCGTCTTCCTTATTCCACATCTTCACCATTGCTGGCAATGACTTTCTTGTACCAGTAGAATGAGTCTTTTGGTGTTCGGTCCAGTGTTCCATTTCCAGCATCGTCCATATCCACGTAGATAAAGCCGTAGCGTTTCCGCATTTCACCTGTTCCTGCTGACACGAGGTCGATACAGCCCCAAGTCGTGTAGGCAATCAAGTCAACACCATTTGCAATAGCATCTGCCATGGCATTAACATGGGCACGGTGGTAGTCGATGCGGTAATCATCGTGGATAACCCCGTCTTCTTCCACCGTATCAAAGGCTCCCAAGCCATTTTCCACAACCATGAGTGGAATTTCATAGCGGTCGTACATTTTTTCAAGATAGTATTGGAGTCCAGACGGATCATGTGCCCAACCCCAGTCTGAGTAAGTCAAGTAAGGGTTTTTGGCACCTGCAGAGAAGTTTCCTGATACTGTATCATCTGACTGGTGAGTCGTTACAACGGTTGACATATAGTAAGAGAAGGTGTACATATCGACTTTCCCTTTGGCCAGGACTTCTAGGTCATCCTCTGCCATTTCAAGCTCCACATTGTGCTCTGCCCAGAGGCGTTTGGCATAGGTGCCGTATTTTCCTTTGGCCTGCACGTCGCCACAATAGTAGATGTTTTGCTCCCAAGCGTGTTGGTTAGCAAGAATATCTGCTGGATCACAGGTTCCTGGGTAGAAGGTGATACCGCAAATCATGTTCCCGATTTTATTTTCTGGGTCAATCTCATGCCCAATTTGAACGGCCTTGGCAGAGGCAACAAATTGGTGGTGGAGACTTTGGTAGGCATCTTGGTAATCCTGGTCCGTCATGTCATCACCAAAGAGATCCAAGAACATGATGCCACCGTTGATTTCATTGAAGGTCAACCAGTATTTAACAAGCCCCTTGTATTCCTTGAAAATAGTTTCCGCATACTTGACATAGAAATCAACAAGCTTGCGGTTTTTCCAGCCACCAAAACGTTGTTCTAGGCTAAGTGGTGTATCAAAGTGCCAAATGGAAACCAGGGGCTCAATACCGTACTTGCGGCATTCTTCAAAAACAGAACGGTAGAAATCAAGACCTGCTTGGTTTGGCTCTGCATCATCACCATTTGGGAAAATCCGTGCCCATGAAATGGACAAGCGGAAAACAGAGTAGCCCATTTCTGCGAAGAGCTTGATGTCTTCTTTGTAGCGGTGGTAGAAATCCACAGCCTTATGGTTTGGATAATAATGATCTTCTAGAACTGCATAGGTTGCCCCTTCTGGCAGATGACCACCAGCATGGCCCATGGAAGCATACTTGCCTGGCTTGCCATCCTTGTCAATGTAGGTTGTATAGCGAGGGCTGTTAACAGAACCTCCTGTTGTAACGTCTGTCTGGACCAAACCGCGTCCGTCTACATTATAGGCACCTTCTGCCTGGTTGGCTGCAATAGCTCCTCCCCAGAGGAAATTTTTTGGAAATCGTGACATAAGTTTCTCCCTTATCTTTTTTCTGATAAATATAGTATAAACAGATTTGAAACCCTTTTCTTCTCAAATAATATGCTATAATGGTACTATCCTACGAATTGGAGAATTGTATGCAACCACCATTGACGGATAAGAACTTCAAACACGCCGTTGACTACGACAGCCGTTTGTTGCCCTATAAGTATTACCATACCAGTGTCATGAACGGGATTCCTGATGTTCTTTTTCATTGGCATAATGAATTTGAAATCAACTATGTTTACGGAGGGACAGCCCGCTACCATATCGACTATGATTATTTCAATAGTCAGGCTGGTGATATAATCCTTATTCGGCCCAATGCTCCGCATTCCATTCACCCGATTGAGCAACGGGGGCACGAGACGGATACTTTACTCTTTCATCTGGATATGCTGGGGGCTTCTCACTTGGACAAAACCAGTATGCTCTATCTCCAACCCCTGCAGACGGATGTCTTCAAGTGTGTTCCACGCATCCAAGCCCAAGACCCAGGCTATGCAGAAATCAGACAGTGCTTACTAACCATTTTCGAATTGGTCAGACACCAGCCACCCTACTTCGAATTGCCACTCAAGAGTCGACTATTTGACCTCTTCTACCTGCTCTACCGCCACCGCTACATTGTCCGAAAAAATACCGATGATATGTATCGGAAGAATGAAAAACTGCGGTTGTTGATCGAGTACATCCAGCAACATTATGCCGATAACTTGACCATTGAAGAGCTGGCAGGCCGAATGGGCTATACCAAAACTCACTTTATGACAGTCTTCAAGCAACAAACAGGGACTTCCTGTATGGAATTTATCATCCAAGTCCGACTGCGAGCCGCAACCGAGCTCTTGACTAACACCCTCAAACCAGTACTGGAAATCGCCACCGAAGTTGGCTTTAATAACCTGTCCAACTTCAACCGCCAGTTCAAGCAATACTACCACACCACCCCTAGCAACTACCGCAAGCAATTGCGGAAGAATAGGACCTATACCAATTTTGATAAATAATAGAAAGGACTAGGGCCTCCGTATTTGGTTGAACTGAATACGGGCTACGGACTGGGCCAAAAAGATAAACGAGAACTAGACGCTTGCGTCGTCGTTCTGTTTCCTACGTCATTTAGTTTTTCTTTTATTACTTCGTTAATTCGCTTTGCCGTACTTCAGTACTGCCTGCAGCTCATTGCCTAGTACTAAAAGTAAACTAAAAGACTATATTTTATCTGTGTCCGCTGAACGCCCTTTATATCTTAGATTATGATCACCATGCACCTCTACTATACTGGATCAGCTGATAATGCACGTGCTTTCGCTCAGGAAATGGAGGCTAGAGGCATTGCAGACCGCATTCGCCAGCAGGCTGGTAACCAGCGTTACCAATACTTTGCACCGCTCGACGATCCCCATTCCATTCTCTTGATTGATAGTTGGACAGACCAAGCTGCTCTAGATATCCACCATGCTTCCCCTATGATGCAGGAAATCCTAGATCTACGGAGCAAGTACCAGCTGACTGTGACAGCAGAACGATATTGCAGTGATGAAGATGGGATTCCGGATAGAGACCGAAATTTTATAGAGAAGTAATATCAATATCATACAAAACAACATCTGCCTCTATTTAATTAGTAGACAGATGTTTTTTTGTTATTCAACTGTAATAACCACTCTTTGGTAAACTTTTAATGGAATCTATCAAAAATAATTCAATTACTATTCGTTGACTTTTAATCCATCCAATGGTTGACTGAACCAGCGACCATTCAACACATTGTCAATTAAAATCTGTTTTTTATCTGCAGTTAAGTTACTATCTTCTCGAAGGTCCATAACAATGTCCTCCGCAGTTTGAGAATCTTCACCCATTTCAATTTCAGCTTTTTCTAAACTAGCATCAAATTTCATTACCTGACTGCCGTCAGCTGTCCACTCTTCCCATTGTGGTAATTTTTCTCCTTCAGGGTTACCACTTGTGATAAATCCTTTCAGATATGCTTTAAACTGTTGGCTTAGTTGTTTAGCACCTTCAGAATTGAAATCTTCACCGATGAAGGTAGCATAATTTGATGGTTGTTGAAGTAAAGGTTCAAATACGCCATGAAAGGCACCTAACAGCTGAGCTGTTTTTGGAGCAGTCTCTGCATTATCTCCATAAGAAATTTCTCCAATGTATATTGGTGAATTATATGTTCCTTGCATTTTTCTAGCACTATCTACAGTGTTAGAGAGACGATACAGAGCACTACCATATGTTTCGGTAAATATAAATTCTTTTAATTTGTCAGCATCTGAAAATAGACTGCCATCTGTCACAGAATTTGCAAAATAGGGATCGAAAGCTGTGAATAAAGAAAATTCGCTAGTTCCTGTTATTAAAAGAAGAGGCACATCATTATAATTTGACGTATCAAATCCTTCCTTCGGAATGACTACCCCATCTTTATACAGGTGCGGAAAGACAGACATACGAATACCAGCATTTCCCATCAAAGAAGCCAGTCGCTCTGCAGGTAGACCATAGAGATAATCAGTTACTTGATCATCATTAGATAGTAACCATTCTTTTGCTTCACTCTCTGTTGACTTTATACCATCTTCAACAACTAATGGCGCTATCGCAGTTGCAAAAATATCTTGGCTCTCTGTTTCATCTGCTAAAGTCATTCCTCCACTAAAGGAGATTGCTTTATCATATTTATCTTTAAATAGTGGAGAAATTAATGTTGCCATTACATCACGACCACCAGCCGAAAAGCCTGCTAAGGTCACATTATCCTTATCTCCACCAAAAACTTCAATATTTTCTTCAACCCAATCCAAAGCAGCAGCAATATCTAGAAGTGTATAGTTTCCAGAATTCTCTTCATCAGTCCCATTTTTGAGAGCATCTAAAGGATTAAAACCAAGAGCTCCTAATCGATAGTTAACTGAAACGTAAACTGCATTGAGATCATTTACAAAGCCGTTTCCTTTGATTTCTTGTGCATGACCAGTTTGGTTATTGCCTCCATGTAGAAAGACGACAACAGGCAAATTGGTATCTGTTGTATCTGGTCTTACAATATCAAGATTCAAAGCTTCTTCCGTTCCAATTACTTCACCTTTGGAAATTTGAATAAAGGGAGAACCTGTTTCAGTTGCATCAAAACTACCTTCCCATTTTTCTACAGGTTGCGGTGCCTTCCAACGCAACTCTCCTACTGGTTCCGCTGCATAAGGGATACCTAGCCATTCAATTGTTGAAGTCGTATCATCTTTTTGACCCGTGACTTCTCCACTAGCGATCACCTTAGTTACTTTATTATCAAAAATAGAAGTCTGTGCATTATCAGTCTGGCCACAAGCAGCTAATGTGCTGAAGGATAGAACGGTAAGTATATAAAATAGTATCTTTTTCATAATAATCACCCATATTTTAATATGTTTTTACCACAAAAAAATCTAAATAAATACTAACTTATTCGCAAAATCCGTGGAAAATACGTTCTGATTAGCATCTATTTAGATTTATTACAATGATCTATACAAAATTATCTGTTTTTCTAGTCTTGTATAGAAATATTAATTTACCCTTTCTCTATTCAATTTAATTATTTCACAGTCGTCAACAGGTAATCACCACTGTTGATCTGGCTTTCTTGGGTTACCAAGATGTCCTCGTAGTCAGCTGTGTTGGTCACGATAATTGGAGTGATGACCGGTAAATCTGCTGCTTTGATTTGATGAAGATCGAATTCTAACAACTTCTGACCTGCTTCTACCATATCCCCTACTTGGACAAAGGACTCAAAACCTTTACCTGCGAGGGAAACGGTGTCCATGCCGATATGGATGAGAAGCTCTGCTCCATTTTCCGTCCGTAGACCGATAGCATGCTTGGTTGGGAAGACAAGTGTAACTTCTGCTTTAGCAGGGGAAACTAGGATACCGTCTAGGGGGTCGATGGCAATCCCTTTCCCCATAGCTCCTGAAGCAAACACCGCATCTGGAACATCTTCTAATTTGACAATTTTACCAATGAGAGGACTAGCAATAATTTCTTGCTTGATTTCTTTTAATGTTGGGATAGACTCCTGTGGAGTCTCAACTACTTTTTTTCAGTAGGCTCTCCGTACAAGTAAGGAACTGGAAGAGCCATTTGGACTGCAAATGATAGAACAACTGCTGCTAGAGAGAAGCCCATCATAATCCACATTGGTGTGACACCAAGTTCAGGACTTACATAGCCTGGATACATAAAGATACCAAGAGCTCCCATAGCGTAGTTTTTCAAATCGAAGAAGGAAAGTCCTGCACCAATTACTGCAGATACAGCACAAGAGATATAGAATGGGGTTTTCATCGGAAGTGTAACACCATAAATCGCAGGCTCAGTAACACCAAAGATAGAAGATATAAATGCTGGCATAGCAACCGACTTAACTTTCGATTCTTTAGTTTTCATCATAATAGCCAACAACACACCAGTTTGAGTAAAGTTTGGAAGTGCAGCTGCTAATAAAATATTAGACCAACCGTTTTGTGAGAACTGCAAAATCGCAAGCGGAACCAATGCCCAGTGAAGACCGAACATAACCATAACCTGCCACAATGCACCTAGAAGGATACCATAAAGTAGTGGACTAAAGCCCATAACTGCAGTAAATCCTGCTGATAGTAAATCTGAAATATAGTTTGCAACTGGTCCAACTACCAAGAAAGTAAGAGGTACTGTAATAAGTAGTGTTGCAAATGGAACGATGAAGACTTTGACCACATCGGGCGTGATTTTCTTCATAAACTTCTCAACATGGGATGCCACCCATACAGCAAGTAAAACTGGCATTACTGTTTGCAAATAGCTACCAGACGCTGGTAATTGAAGAGTAATTCCAAATACTTTATCTAAACCTGCTTCTGCAAGACCTGCAACTGTTGTAGGAAGTGTTGGATAAACTAGGGCCATGGCAATTGCCATACCTGTAAATTCATTCATTCTGAATTTGCGAGCTGCATTATAAGCCAGCACAATTGGTAGGAATTGGAAGAAACCATCACCTGCGGCATTCAAGATTACATATAATGCACTATTGGTACTACTCCAGCCAAGTGTTGCAGCTAAAATGGCAACGATTCCTTTGATAATACCGGCAGCTGCTAAAACACCGAGTGAGGGTTGGAATACACCTGAAACCAAATCAACGAAGCGGTCAAAGAGATTGCCTTTTGGTCCGTCACCTTCGTCAATATCCAAAGCACCGTCCCCTGCGATCCCCGCAACTTTTTGCACCGCTGCATAGACATCGGGTACGTGGTTGCCAATAACTACCTGGTATTGACCTCCAGCTTGTACAACTGTCACAACACCATCACGCGCCTTTAAGTAATCAGTGTCTGCCTTGCTTTCGTCCTTGAGACCAAAACGAAGACGAGTCACACAGTGTTTGAGACTGCTGATGTTTTCTTTTCCTCCGACGTGAGCTACGATATCTGTAGCTAAATCTGTATAATCCTTTGCCATTTTTCGGCTCCTTTCTTTTTTCTGATAAACAGAAAAACCTAAACATATACCAAACACAGTTGATAGCATACGCCAACAATCATGTCTTGTATATATTTAGGTTTTGCCTGCTAACCAGTAACAATCCTTTTGTTAAAATTATAATAACACATTGCCAAAACTTTTGCAAGCGTTTTCTGAAGTTTTTTTGATTTTTTTCTAACTAGTTTTTAAACGTTGGATATGAATGGTCAAATAGACTTGTTCATCCTTGGACATTTCAAATTGATAGACCTGAGCAATATATTGCTGAATCTTTTGTGTACAGGCAAAGGAATCCGGATAGTTAGCTTTGACCTGCTCATAAAGGAAGGCATCGTTCTGTCCTTCTACAATCCCATTTGCCACCCGCTGGGCAAAATACTGCACATGGGTCACAAAACGGTGGTAGCTGGTATCTTCTTCATAAGCTACACAGCCAAAATGCAAGCGGACAATGTCTAAGATCTGTGTGACAATTTTACTTATAATCTGACTATCTTTTCCAAAAGCACCATTTTTCTGAGCATTGATCAAGTGAAGAGCAATAGATGATGCTTCTGATTTTTCCAAGTCCAGTCCCAAGCTTTCCTTGATATAAGCAAGCGCCGCTAGTCCCAACTGATATTCTTGTGGATAAAATTTTCTAATTTCCCAAGCCAAAGGATTTTCAATGCTTAATCCTTCTCGACTTCTTTGGAAAACAAAGTGGAGGTGATCACCTAATGCAAGGTAAAGTGATAGATCAAAGGAAACACCCAAAACTGTTTCTGCCTTAGCAATAATAGTATTGACAACCTCAGTCTCTCCATTCCCCATTTGAAGATAGAGATTGGTTAGATCTGCCTGTTGATTATCGTTTTGAAGAACAAAAGTCTTTTCAATCTTACTGGCATCTACTTGTTCACCAGTTTTCTTCTGAAATCCCAGACCCTTCCCCATTACAATCAATTCACGTCCCTGGTTATCAACTGCTTGAACAACATTATTGTTATAGACTTTTTCTATCTGCATTTGTTCTCACCACCTATTTCACTTGACTGATAAAAAAGAACCCAAGCATATAGCAAATAAGGCTGTTTCCAGACCATTTACTATCTACCTAGGTTTTGCCTGCTTATCAGTAACAATCCTATTCTTATCTTATCAGATTGTAAGCGGTTTGGCAATACTTTAGAACAAATTATTCTAATTCAAAAATCTTATAGCAACCCTAATCTGTCAAAGGCATTGTAAAGGCCGTCTTCTTCAACATCGTCTGTAATCATATCAGCCATAGCCAAGATCTCCGCTCCGCCATTTCCCATAGCGACCCCAACCGCACAGTAATCCAGCATGGGAATATCAATCTTAGCATCTCCAAAAGCGATGGTATCCTTCTGACTGGCTCCTAAATAGTCCAACAAAACATCAATCGCATGCGCCTTGTCGATGTTTTTCACTCCTAGGTCACCAAATAGAGCTGACTCTCCGCGGCCACCCCAAGTATTTGCGACCAAGTTGGGAAAAGCTTCCTTGGAGTCCAAATGATCCTGATAGGAATCGAGCACAAAACTGATTTTATTCAAATCATCTCGGTACAATTCTCCATCAAATACCATTCCATGCATGACATCTTCTACCTCTTGATTAGCGACCTCCTCAGCTGTTTTTCCCTTGTTCATGGCATAAATCTTCAAGGTTTCACGAGCCCGTTCACGGAAATTCTCACTGGCAAAAAGGCCGTTGTTGCTTTCCAGGTAAAATTCCAGACCGCGTTCATGAAGCCAGTCCACAATCGCTCGGCTATCCTCTTCTGATATGAGTTGGTGCATGACGACTTTGCCCTGATGCTCTACATAGGAGCCGTTGCCACCAATCATTCCGTCCAAGCCAATTTCCCATAGTTCTGGCTGCATTTCTGCCCGACTGCGACCAGTACAGACATAGACCAAATGCCCATTTTCTCTAGCCTGCCGGATAGCACGAATAGCTGATTCTGGAATTCGATTGTGATAGTCTACCAAGGTCCCATCCACATCTAAAAAAATAATCTTGCGCATCTTTATTCTCCTTGCCTTTTTCTACTACAAGTATAGTCTGTTTTTCTACCAAATAACAGTCAAAAACTGCGAAAGATTGATACTATTGTATGAACATGCAAAAAAAGAAAGCCACACGGGCTTTCTTTTTACTTATCTGATTATTTACGTTTTGGTGGGTTGTGGATCGCAACACCAAGAACATCAAGGAAGGCTTCGTACATCACTTCTGAGAAGGTTGGGTGACCGTGGATTGATGCTGCCACGTCGTCAACTGTCAACTCAGATTCCATGATGGTTGCTGCTTCGTTGATCATTTCGGCTGCAACTGGACCGATGATGTGAACACCAAGGATTTCATGGTATTTCTTCTCAGCGATAACTTTTACAAAACCATGTGCTTCGTTAGAAGCGATGGCACGACCGTTACCAGTGAAGCTGTTGCGACCGATCAGGATGTTTTCTTTACCGTATTTCTCGATAGCTTGGTCTTCTGTCAAACCAACCATCGCGATTTCTGGGTGTGTGTAAACCGCTGCTGGTGTGAAGTCCAATTTAGCTTTGTGGTGGTTACCGTGGATCGCATTTTCAGCTGCCACTTCACCCATACGGTAAGCAGCGTGTGCCAACATCTTAGTACCGTTGACATCACCTGGTGCGTAGATACCAGGGATAGATGTTTCTTGGTATTCGTTGACCTTGATACGACCGCGGTCCAATTCAAGGTTAAGATTTTCAAGACCAGCCAATTGTGGTACACGACCGATTGAAAGAAGGGCTTTTTCAGAAACAATTTCTGAACCGTCGTTCAACTTGATTGTCAACTGGTTGTTAGCTTCAACGATTTCAGATACACCAACAGATGTCAAGAATTTCATACCTTTCTTAGAAAGGACTTTTTGCAACTCAACAGACACTTCGCGGTCCATACCTGGAATGATACGGTCAGCCATTTCAACAACTGTTACTTCTGTGCCGTATGATGCGTAAACCAAACCAAGTTCCACACCGACTACGCCACCACCCATAACAGTGAGTGACTTAGGAATTTCACGCAAATCAAGAATATCATCAGAAGTCAATACCAGCTTAGAATCAATACCTGGGATGTTGATGCGTGATACTTTAGAACCTGTTGCAAGGATGATGCTACGACCTTTGATAACCTTGTCGCCAATAACAACAGTCTTATCAGGATTTACTTGACCAAGACCATTGAAGATGGTTACCTTGTTAGCTTTCAAGAGACCTTGAACGCCACCAGTCAATGTCTTGACAACCTTGTTCTTGAAGTCAACTGTCTTGTCCATATCAACGGTGTAGTTTGTTGAAGCAAGGTTGATACCACGCTCAGCCGCAATCTTCAAGCCGTCAAGGATTTCAGCGTTCTTAAGGTAAGTCTTAGTTGGGATACAACCCTTGTTCAAGCAGGTACCACCAAATTCTGATTTCTCAACGATAGCGATTTTACCGCCCAATTGAGCACCACGAATAGCAGCGTAGTAACCGGCAGGACCACCACCGACAACAACCATGTCGTACTCGTCAGCTGCCAATTCAGCCTTAGGAGCTTGTGGAGCTGCTGCAGGAGCTGCAGGCACTTCTAAACCAGCTGCTTTCAAGTCAGCAGTTGCTTGAGCAACTGCTGCTGGAGCAGGTGCAGCACCCACTTCAACAGTTTCACCTTCTGCACCAAGGTAAGCAATGACTTCAGTTACAGGAACTGTTGCACCGTTACCGTGAACGATTTTCAAAAGAACACCTGATTCTTCCGCTTCCAATTCCATGCTTGTCTTGTCTGACATCATCTCCAAGATAACATCACCTTCGTTGACAAAATCACCCTCTTGTTTTTTCCACTCGATGATTTCGCCTTCTTGCATATCTACACCAAGTTTAGGCATAATAATTTCAATTGCCATAGTTAAGATACCAAGAGCGAAGAGAAAGCTACTGAATCTAGGAAATCGTTTAGAAAATCCTGATTTTCTAAACGATTTATCTTTTTTCCGAGCTTTCCGCTCAGGTTCAATTGCTAAAACTCTCTCGCTCTTATTCCCTTTCTTTATTTTCTATTCAGAAATCTACATTCCTTTATTTTTGACCAACAAAACCTTATCAGATCAACAATTCCAATGGGTTTTCCAGCAAGTTCTTCAAGTCAACCATGAACTTAGCACCATTCATACCGTCAACGATACGGTGGTCAATGGTCAAGCAGAGTGCCATGATTGGACGAATTTTGATTTCGCCGTCGATGACAACTGGTGTTTGAACAGTTGCCGCAACACCAAGGATTGCTGAGTTTGGTTGGTTGATGATTGGGTTAAAGGTTTTAGTACCAAACATACCCAAGTTGGTGATAGAGAAGGTTGAACCTGACATTTCAGCACCCTTCAACTTACCAGATTGAGCCTTCTTGATGACATCTTTTGAAGCCACCACAAAGTCAGACAAGCTCATCTTATCTGCACCGTGGACAACTGGCACCACCAAGCCTTCATCCAAACCTACTGCGATACCAAGGTTGACGAACTTGTGCAACTCGATTTCTTGGGCATCGTTAATCAAAGATGCGTTCATGTAACGGTGTTCTTCTTTCATCAAAGTACGAACAACCGCAAGACCAATCAAGTCTGTAAAGGTTACTTTCAAACCAGTCTTGTTCATGATTGGCTCAAGGACTTGCTTACGCAATGCCATGAGGTTGGTCATGTCGATATCGTAGTTAAGCGTAAAGGTTGGAGCTGTTAAGTAAGAGTTGACCATACCTTTTGAAATTGCCTTACGCATTGGGCTCATCTTGATGATTTCAACGCCTTCTGGCAATTCTTTAGCAGGTTTCTCTTCAGCTTTTGGTGCTGGTGCAACAGTTTCTACAGCTGCAGGAGCAAGTACTGCAAGAACGTCGTCCTTGACAATCTTACCATTGACACCTGAACCAGTAAGAGTTGACAAGTCAACACCTTGGTCGGCTGCAATACGGGCTGCAAGCGGAGTTGCTTTTGGAGCTGCTCCCTTAAAGTCTTCAACGTCAACCTTATGGACACGACCGTTAGCACCTGTTCCTGGAACAAGACCCAAGTCAATTCCAAGCTCACGCGCCAATTTACGTGCTGCAGGAGTCGCACGAACCTTGCCACCACCTTGTGGCTTGGCAGCAACTGCAGGAGCAACGATGACTGGTGTACGACCTGCAGGTACTTCTTCAATAGCCGCTGCTGGTTCAACAGCAGGTGCAGATGAAGCGCCGGCTTCAACCGTCTCACCTTCAGCACCCAAGTAGGCAATAACTTCTGTTACGGGAACAGTAGCACCGTTTCCATGAACAATTTTCAATAGGACGCCTGACTCTTCTGCTTCCAGCTCCATGCTGGTCTTGTCAGACATCATTTCCAAGATGACATCGCCTTCATTGACGAAATCGCCCTCTTGTTTTTTCCACTCGATGATTTCACCTTCTTGCATGTCCACACCGAGCTTAGGCATAATGATTTCAATAGCCATTTTTTAGATACCAAGTCCGAACAGAAAACGATTGAAAAATAGAAAATCCTCCTTTTCGTAGCGATTTATCTTTTTTCCAAGTCTTCCGGACGGGTTCAATTCCTTTCTTTCAGTTTCTTACGTAACCATTAAACCAGACTGTTTCATCAAGTCAGGTCAAATTCTGGCTACACTCTTTCAAACAGGGCTAGGACGGTTGCCCGTCCTTTCATCTTTCTTAACCCTTGTTTACTTGCTTATAGATTGCCGCCTTGATTTTCTCTACGTTTGGCAATACTGCGTTTTCAAGAATGTTTGCGTAAGGAACTGGTACATCGTCTGAAGCGATACGGATGATTGGTGCATCCAAGTAGTCAAAGGCTTCGCTTTCTGTGATGATTGATGCGATTTCACCAATGAAACCACCTGTTTTGTAAGCATCGTTGACCAAGATAACCTTACCAGTTTTCTTCACAGATTCGATGATCAATTCTTTATCCAATGGGATAAGGGTACGAGGGTCAACCACTTCTACGCTGATGCCTTCAGCAGCTACTTCTTCAGCAGCTTTCAAGGCACGTTCCAACATACGACCGTATGAAATGATAGTTACATCTGTACCTTCACGTTTGATTTCACCTTTACCAAGTGGAATGTAGAAATCAGGATCCAAGTTCACTTCTTCTTTCTTACCGTAAAGAGCTTTTGGCTCCAAGAAGATAACTGGGTTGTTGTCAAGGATAGATGATTTCAAGAGACCTTTTGCATCGTTCGCTGTACCTGGTGCAACAACTTTGATACCTGGGATGTGGGTCAACCAAGCTTCAAGAGATTGTGAGTGCTGTGCCGCTGAACCGATACCTGATCCAGATGCCACACGGAAGGTTACAGGTGTTTTCAAGCCACCACCAAACATATAGTTGGTTTTAGCCGCTTGGTTAACAATCGCATCGAGGGCAATTGTGATGAAGTCCATGAAAGTCAAGTCAACGATTGGACGAAGACCTGTTTGAGCCGCACCAACCGCAGAACCTGCGATTGCTGCCTCAGAGATAGGCGTGTCGCGAACGCGTTTTGGACCAAATTCGTCCAACATACCAACAGATGTACCGAAGTCACCACCGTAGATACCTACGTCTTCACCCATCAAGAATACTTTTTCATCCTTACGCATTTCTTCGCTTTGAGCCAAGTTAATCGCTTCACGCAAGGCCATTACTTTTGTTTCAGCCATTTTAAAATTTCTCCTACTTATATCAAAAATTTTCTTCAATCTGGACAGTAGACTAATCCACGAAAACGTCTTCGTAAGCTACTGAGATGTCTGGATCTGGGCTTTCTTGTGCGAATTTCACAGATGCTTCTACTTGTTCTGCAACTTGTGCTTCGATGGCATCCAATTCTTCGTCAGTTGCAATCTTATTCTCTGTCAAGTATTTACGATATTTCTTAAGTGGGTCTTTTGCTTTCCACTCGTTAACTTCTTCTTTGGTACGGTAAACACCTGCATCGGCAGTTGAGTGACCAAACCAGCGGTATGATTCAACCTCAACCATTGCTGGTCCGTTTCCTGCACGAACGTATTCGATGACTTCTTGCATTTTCTCATAAACAGCAATGACATCGTTACCATCCTCAACATAGTGACCTGGCATACCGTATGCAGCAGCACGTTGGTAGAGGTGAGGAATCTTAGTCGAATAAGAAATATCTGTTGAGATACCGTAACGGTTGTTGGTGATGAAAAAGATAACTGGCAAGTTCCAAACAGCTGCCAAGTTCATTGACTCGTGGAATGAGCCTTCGTTTGTCGCTGAGTCACCTGAGAAAGCAATAACGATATTATCTGTACCAAGGTATTGTTGAGTAAGGGCGGCACCTACTGCAAGGGCATAACCACCACCTACGATACCGTTTGAACCAAAGTTTCCTTTTTCAACGTTTGCCAAGTGCATGGAACCACCACGACCTTTAGATGTACCAGTTGCTTTACCAGCAAGCTCAGCCATCATACCGTTAATATCAATACCTTTTGCAATAACGTGACCGTGACCACGGTGGTGTGAGAAGATGATGTCTTGGTCTGTCAAACCAGCGATTGGACCAACAGCCGCCGCTTCTTCACCAACTGAGAAGTGAGTCATCCCTTGTACAAAGCCACGACGCACCAATTTGTTCAATTTCATATCAACATCACGGATTTGTTGCATTTTTAGGAACATATCCAAGTGTTGTTCTTTTGAGATAGATACCATAATTTCCTCCAAAGGTTTTTCTCGTTCTGTAATATGATAGACCAATATTTCACAAATGGCAAATAATTGAACCGTTTTCTACTTACTGAAATTTTTGTGAAAAAGCCTGATTTAGTGCGTTTTTTCACAATTCAACATTTTCTTGCCAACACCTTTTGAAATAAATTTCACAAACTATAATCTAAACTTGTCAGCCTCCATCCTTTCTGTTAATATAAAGAAGGAGGTGCGTATGGAATTCGATCTATTTCTTATCATTTGCAACTACATTGGTACTATCGCTTTTGCTGTTTCAGGTGCCATAAAAGGTTTTAAGAAAAATCTAGATATTTTTGGGATTAGCCTGCTCAGTATTATTACAGCTGTGGGCGGCGGCATTATCCGCGACACCATGGCCAATCGTATTCCAGCAGCTTTAACAGACCCAAAAGCCATCTACCTTTCTATAGGTGTGGCCATTATCATGTATATCATTGTCATCAATCTAAAGCAGGATCAGCCACTTGATAAAAAGATGGTTCATTTTCTTTCCCAGATTAATCTAGTCTTTGATGCTATCGGACTAGCTATCTTCGCCCTTATCGGTGCCAATACTGGCGTTGACCTTCAACTAAACGCCATGACAACTGGAATACTAGCGGCCCTGACAGGTGTTGGCGGCGGGATTGCCCGTGATTTATTGGTCAATGAAACTCCCATTGTCCTTAAGGAAGATGTTTATGCTGTTCTAGCCTTCTTTTCTGGTGTTCTCTACCACCTTTGCATTGTCGATTGGCAATTACCACAAATTCCGACCTTTATCAGTATTTTTACCATTAGTCTGATTATTCGGCTCTTGGTCATCAAGTATAAAATCAACCTCCCAAATATGGATAGAAAACGAAAGGCCTGAGTTGCCCAACTCAGACCTTTTTGTTTTTAGTCAATCTTACCATCGAGCACCAGGACCTGTTGCTACAATCTGGCTAATTTGTTCACCATTAACCCTTACTGTACCACCTGTCAATTCAGCAGTTCCATCGAAGTCGAAGGCTGATGTTGGAGCTGTCACATCAATGGTACCACCTGAGATGTAGATATCTCCATTAGCATCGAAGGCATCTGTATCACCACTACCTACTGCAACTTTCAAGTCACCACCTGTCACCTTGATAAAGATGTCTGTTGAAGTTGTGCTTGCTGCGTTAATGGCATCATCTGAACCGTAGACATCTAATGTACCACCATTGATGGTAATATTGGTTCCTTCAAGGGCCTCAAGAGATTCCGGTACTGTAATGGTACCACCGTCGATGGTCAATGCAGTTTCTGCTTTAATAGCATCATCGCCTGCCTTAACCGTGATATCACCACCTGTAATCGTTGTGTATCCTTTGGTTGTATCTGTATCATTGGTTGACTTGATACCATCACCACCTGCTGTCACGTCAATAGTACCGCCATTGATGGTCAATGAATCTTTACCACGAATACCATCATCCACCGCCGTCACCTTGATGTTGCTTGCATTGATAACTAGGTCATCTGTGGACACGATACCGTCTTGGAAATTACCCTCAACTGTCAAATTACCATTACCAGTGATGGTCAAATCCGCTTCAACATGGATAGCTCCTTCGATGTTTGTATCCGAATGGTTGCTGGTATCTTTTACTGTGTTGCTTGTCCCGTCCTTGATTTCCAACTCAACATTATCCGCCTTAATCACATTAATAGCTGCAGTGTCCGAACTTGAAATGTCAGCTCCAGCTAAAACAATTCGAACATTAGCATCTGTTTCAACCGTCACACCTGCTGTTGTTGAACCAGTCAGGATGTAAGTACCACCTTCTGTAATCTTCAAACCATCATTTGACAAGGTTACTTCTGTTGTTGGAAGAGCTGACCAGTCAATCGATGAAGAACTTGAATTAGATGCTGTCGAGTTGTTTGAACCTGTCGCTGACTGACTCGTAGTTACAGAACTTGATGTTGTTGTCGAACTAGAAGCTGTCGAGCAAGCCGCCAAGACACCAAGACTCATAAGAGTAACACCAGAGTAGAGAAGTTTTTTTAGATTTGTTTTCATAATGTAGATTCCTTTTCTTTCTTTAGGAAGTTTTGTTTGCCTTCCTGATATGCTCTCAGTTTACTCCCCATTCCTAAAAGAAAGATTAAAGATAACAAAAAGAAAACTTAAAGTAAATTTTCAGTAAAGCCAGCAAAAAAGACTGATAGCCAGTCTTTAACATCTCTTATTTTTCTAACTTTGTCCAAGTTAAGCTTGTCAAATCCAGTAAGGCACCCGTTTCTGGTCTACTGTCATACTCCGCAACTTTCTTCAAACCAGGAATCATGGCATTGTATTGGTAAGTACGATACACACCATTCCCTTCAAATAAATAGGTTCCGTCCTGCAAGGGATAGAGCTGCGCATCTGGACCGATCTCCAAGCCGGTATTCCTGAAATTATCTATTAGTCGCAAACTCTCTCCAGAGAGCTGGGTGTAGAGATCAATTAAAACATATTCTCCTGATTTATCTAAAGCTAAAAGCAACTCCTCTGCTCCATCATGATTGATATCATACAAACTATAAAATAGTCCGCTATATTCTTTCCCTTGGCTAGTTAATAAACTCAGGTAGCTACTGACCTCATCTTGATTTATTGCTTCTGCCGCTTGACCTAGGTTTGCTTGATAGCGCTCAATAACGGATTGATAAATCGTCGGTACCGCTTGAGCAACCGTAGATGAAGTGTCAGTTTGTGCTTCGGAACTAGACGAAGTTTCTGTACTGGTTGAAATTTCCTGACTTGAGCTTGTTGAAGTTTGAACTGAACTACTGGTAGACGAACTAGAATTTTCCACTTCCTTTGTCTGATTCGATTGACAAGCAGCCAACAAAACAAGACTTGATACCAGGATGAACTTGGTAAGAACTTTTTTCATATGATACTACTCCACCTTCTCTTTTATCTAAGTATACCATCTTTATTGTTATTTGTACACGTTTACACGATGTAATAAATCATATTTAGAGGTACCCTAAAAAACAGACAGTATCTTACCGAAACAAGAGTCAAATTAGAAAAAGCCGAATGTTTCCACTCGACTTTCCTATCTTATACTCAATGAAAATCTGATGTTGATTTTCGAAGAGTATTAATCTTTTTGTTCTAGGGCTCGCAACATTTGGTCAATCTTGTTGCCGTACTCAATCGATTGGTCTTTTTCAAAAACCAAATCAGGAATTTTATAAAGAGTGAGCTTGCGGCCAAGTTCTCTCTTAATCGTTCCCGTTGCTTTTTCAAGACCTGTTTGGGCTTTTTGGTTGTCAGAAGCCAGGTTACTCATAATAGTATAGTAAACCTTTGCCATAGACAAATCCCCAACCATCTGGACATCGGTGATGGTCACACCTTGCACACGAGGATCGCGGACTTTCTTTTGTAAAATCTCATTGACTTCACGCTTGATTTCCATCCCTACACGGTCTGTTCGAAAATGGTTTGCCATAGTCTTTCCTTTCTAACTGAATGATAGAAAAGCTGAGTTTCCTCAGCTTTTCTTGCTGGTAGAAGGAAAGCAAGTACTTTCTATCCACCTTATTTTATATGTTGGTTGAAATAGCACCTTTTCAGGTTGACTATTTCTTAATTTCTTCCATGATGTAGGCTTCGATGGTATCATCTACACGAATGTCATTGTAGTTTTCAATCATCAAACCACCTTCTTGGGCATTTCCGACTTCTTTCACGTCATCTTTGTAACGCTTCAAGCTTGCCAATTTACCATCGAAGATCACAACGCCGTCACGGATGACACGGACACTTGAATCACGGGTAACCTTACCACGTACGACCATAAATCCACCGATAGTACCAATTTTGGATACCTTGAAGGTTTCACGGATAACTGCTTCACCGATGATTTTTTCTTCGTACTCAGGATCCAACATCCCTTTCATGGCATCTTCCATCTCTTCAATCACCTTGTAGATGATGCTGTGAAGACGAACTTCTACATCATCCGCTTCCGCTTGATTGCGGGCTTCGGCAGTTGGACGAACGTTGAAACCGATGACAAGCGCATTTGATGCTTCCGCAAGAGTGATGTCTGATTCGTTAATGGCACCAACTGCTGAGTGAACGATATTAACACGCACACCTTCCACTTCGATTTTCTGAAGAGATGAAGCAAGTGCTTCAACAGAGCCTTGTACGTCAGCTTTGATGATCACATTAACTGACTTAACTTCACCTGCTTTAAGAGTGTCAAAGAGGTTTTCAAGGCTAACACGTTGGGTAGCTTGACGCTGTTTGAGAAGTGCACGTTTGGCACGTTCTTCACCAGCTGCACGCGCAGATTTTTCATCTTCGTAGACTGCAAAATGGTCACCAGCCATTGGTGTTTCGTTCAAACCAGTGATCGAAATTGGCGTTGATGGACCAGCAACCTTGACACGACGACCAAGGTCATTTGTCATAGCACGAACGCGACCGAAGGTATTTCCGACAACGATTGGGTCTTGAACATTCAGTGTTCCTTGTTGAACAAGAAGGGTTGCGACAGCACCTTTACCTTTATCCAAATGCGCTTCGATAACTGTACCGATGGCACGAACTGTAGGGTCTGCCTTGAGTTCTTGGATTTCAGCTACAAGAAGAACCGTTTCCAACAATTCATCGATATTTTGGTTGAATTTGGCAGAAATTTCTACGAACTCAGACTCACCGCCCCAAGCAGTTGAGATAACACCATGTTCAGCCAATTCACCGATGACACGCTCTGGGTTTGCACCTGGTTTGTCAATCTTGTTGATAGCAACAATGATTGGAACGTTGGCCGCTTTTGAGTGGTTGATCGCCTCGATGGTCTGTGGCATAACACCGTCATCTGCTGCAACGACCAAGATGGTCAAGTCGGTAACAGAGGCACCACGAGCACGCATAGATGTAAAGGCAGCGTGTCCAGGCGTATCCAAGAAGGTAATCTTCTTGCCGTTTTCTTCAATTTGGTAGGCACCGATATGCTGGGTGATCCCTCCCGCTTCGCCTGTTGCGACACGAGAATTACGAAGAGTATCCAAAAGCGTTGTCTTACCATGGTCAACGTGACCCATGATCGTCACAACTGGTGGACGCTCCACCATTTCCTCTTCATTGAGGTAGCCTTCTTCGACAAAGAAACGTTCGATATCGGCATTGTCGACCTCTACTTTTTCTTTGGCTTCAATTCCATAATCAACCATTAGGAGTTCAATGGTATCGCCATCAAGAGATTGGTTCTGCGTTGCCATGACACCCATGAGGAAGAGTTTCTTGACGATTTCAGCAGGCTCACGCTTGATCCGTTTTGCAATTTCTGCAACGGTCATACCAGCCGTATATTCAAATTCAGTTGGCAATTCATGGAACTTGCGTTCGGTTGCTGGTTTAGCAGGCTGGTTATTCTTGCCTTTTTTATTTTTCTTGTTGTTATTCCAGTTACTATTTCTTTGATTTCTCACTTGATTTTGACTATTTCGATTTCTTTGTTGTTTCCGTGGACCATCTTCTTCGTCACTGTTAAAGTCACGTTTTTTATCTGGTCGAGCTTGTTTCTTACGACGGGTATCTACAGCGCTTTCTGCAACTTTCTCAGGTACCGCTGCGACTGGTGTTGGTTTAACAAATGGCTTGCTTTCAATCACCGGTTCTTCAAACTTGATTTCTTTCGGTTTTTTCGGTTGCTTCTTCGCTTCTTGAGCTTGGCGGAAACGCTCCTCGCTAGTACGAGCATATTCTGCATTCTGCTCAGCTTTTAGAGCTGCTGCACGCGCTTTGAAGTCAATTTTAGGTGCCGCAGGTTTTGCAGCCTCTCTTTGCTCAAAGCGAGCTGACTGGCCTGAACGGTTATCCTGGTGACGATTGTCGCGACGGTCACCAAAACGATTGTCCTTGCGTTTATCTGAACCTTGCTCACGTCTATTATCGCGTCGGTCATTACGGTCATTATTTGGACGGTTTTGACCTTGTTGACGATTATCACGACGGTCTTGATTCTGTTTGCCTTGACCACCTTTACCTTGTGCTCGTTTAGCAGCTTGCTCCTTGGCACGCGCTTCCCGTTCTGCCTTAAAGTTACGGCTCTGTGGACGGTGAGGTGTTGCTGGTGCAGCCACCTTTGCTTCTTCCTTAGGCGTTGGCGCAGGTGCTTCTTCTTTTACAACTTCAACCTTGTTTTCAACGGGCTTTTCGACCGGCTGCACTTTCATTGCAGGTTTAGGTGCTTCTACTTTTTTGCTAAAGCTATCCGCCAAACGTTTGGCACTTGCTTCATCTACACTTGAAGCATGGCTTTTGACTTCAAAACCCAATTCTTGCGCCTTAGCAACAACTTCCTTGCTACTTACGCCTAATTCTCGGGCAATTTCATTCAATCTCTTCTTAGACAATGCCTTGTCCTCCTGTTCTATTCCATAATAGACCTCATCTTCTTTGTAAATCCAGCGTCTGTCACTGCAAGAACTTTCCTAGCCTTGCCGACAGCTGCACTCAATTCCAGTGTTGAAAACACTGTTACAACTTCTACTTGATAGGTATGACTTTTATCTGTTACTTTTTTACTTAAATTTCCAGCAGCATCGTCAGCTAGAAACACCAGCTTTGCCTGCTTTTTTTGGATGGCTTCAACAACCAGATCTTCACCTGAAACCAAGCGACCTGCCCGTTGAGCCAAGCCCAATAAATTTAAGATTTTCTGTTTCTTATTCCAGTCCAAGTTCTCTCCTCTTGACCTTGTGATCAACATAGGCAATCAATTCATCGTAGAACTCTTCAGGTACTTCCATGCTAAAGGAACGGTCAAAGACACGGCGTTTTTTAGCCTGGGCAGCTTCAGTATTATCTAGTTTGATATAGGCTCCTCGCCCATTGGCCTTGCCTGTTGGATCGATAAATACTTGACCTTCTTTATTTTTTACAATACGGAGCAAATCCCGTTTGTCGATGATTTCACCGGACACCACAGACTTGCGCAAGGGTATTTTTCTAGCTTTTGCCATGGTTGCTCCTTTTGTTCTATTCTTGTTCTTCTGTAAATTCTTCCGCGACTTCTTCTACAAGCTCTTCTGCCGCATATTGAGCAGCCTCAAATGCCTCATATTCGGAAGCAGACTTGATGTCGATACGGAATCCTGTCAAATGAGCTGCCAAACGAACGTTTTGTCCACGGCGACCGATTGCTAATGACAATTTATCATCTGGCACAACGACTGTAGCGTGCTTGCCATCTTCCGTGTCAAACAATACTTGGTCAACTTCTGCAGGTGCAAGAGCATTGTAGATAAATTCCGCTTCATCTGCTACCCACTCGATGACATCAATATTCTCCTCAGTCGGAATCATACGGTCATTCTTAGCATCGTAACGAGCTGGGTGGAATTTGCTCGTGATTTTCTTGATATTTGAACCACCACGACCAACGATCGTACCGATAGCATCCACGTTTGGATTGTGGCTACGAACAGCGACTTTCGTACGGTCACCCGCTTCACGAGCAACACTCATGATCTCAACAGTCCCATCATACACTTCAGGAATTTCCTGCTCCATGAGGCGTTTGATCATTTCTGGATGGCTACGGCTGACAAATACGTTAACCCCACGACCATTGTCTTCTACCTTGTAGACATAGACTTCAATACGGTCATGTGACTGGAAAACTTCGCCAGGAATTTGGTCCTGTTTGGACAACTGGGCTTCAATGCTACCAAGGTTAACATAGATAAAGCGATTATCAAACCGTTCAACGGTACCAGACATGATTTCATTCTCATGTTGCTTGTAGGTATTGAAGGTAATGGCACGCTTTTGCTTGCGCATTTTTTCCATAATAGTCTGCTTAGCTGATTGGGCAGCCACACGGCCAAATTCTGCTGGATCTTCTGGGAATTTAATTTTGTCACCCATTTCGTAGGCAGTTGAGATGGCCAAGGCATCCTTGAGGCTGATTTCCAAACGACTATCAAAGACCTCATCCACTACTTCACGGACAGTAAATACATGGAAGTCAGCCTTCTTCTCATCAAACTCGATAACTGCTGACTCAGCTTGTCCATAGCGGCGCTTATAAGCAGAACGAAGTGATTCTGTCACTGCATCAATAATATCCGCCTTGTTAATACCCATGTCTTCCTCTAAAATACGGAAGGCTTCTAGCATTTCTCTACTCATCTTGATTTCCTTTTGATGTCAAAAGGTCCTTTCTTACACTTAAATTTTAACGGCCAAACGTGCCTTAGCTACTGTTGAATATGGGATGGTCACTTCTTTTTTACGGGTCTTGTCCATATATTCCATGACCAAATCTGTTCCATCAAAGGACAGAAGGGTTCCCTCGAAGATCTTGACCTTGTCAATAGCCTGATAGAGCTTGACATGAATGTATTTCCCAACAGCCTGGGCAACTGCTTCTGCTGTCTTTAAGGGACGTTCCAAACCTGGACTGGTCACTTCAAGCATATACTGCCCTGGGAATGGATCTGGCTGAATCGTATCCAAAAGCGGACTAATGATTTCTGATAAATCTGCCGTATCCTGAAGGGAAATCCCTCCTTCCTTATCAATGAAAATCGATAAGACGTAGTCACCACCCATTTTGCCATATTCCACATCTACCAACTCATAAGGAGCTTGGATAGCTGGTTCAATGGTAGCCGTGACTAAATCAATAATTGATGACATAGGCACCTCCTTTTGCAATTCTAACCTGCTACAATCTGCATACAGGGAAAGGGTTGACTGACGTCAACCCCCTTTTCTCTTTATTTCTACCCTGTATTCTACCACAATTTCTACCACCTGTAAAGGAAAACGATAAGAATAGACCTTGTAAACGTTACCTATCACTTCAAACAAAAATAAGGAGTCCATCTGGATTCCTTATTTGCTTATCTTATTAAAATCGCGCTTCCACACGATAGATAACCTGACCCTCGTTTGAGAATTTTTCCTCATACTCTGTCATAACATTGCCTTCCAAACCAGCTGCATGTAGGTCTAGCCAGACCTGCTTCAAGACCATGCCGTATTGGGAAAAGCTAGCCAAGCTATATTCAAATAGACCACGGTTGTCCGTCTTGAAATGAATTTCACCATTTTCAGGCAGGATTTCCTTATAGGTATCCAAGAAGGACTTGTAGGTCAAGCGGCGTTTCTCATGACGTTTCTTGGGCCATGGATCAGAGAAGTTTAGGTAGAGCTGATCAATCTCCGCAGGGGCAAAATAATTGGTCAAACTAGAACCATCCACCTGCAAGAGTTTGATATTTGGTAAACCTGCTTCTAAAACTCGGTCCAAGGCATAACTCAAAACCGTCATCTGAATATCAATACCGATGTAGTTAATATCTGGATTTTGTGCAGCCATTCCTGTTACAAAACGACCTTTACCAGACCCAACCTCGATATGAATGGGGTTATCATTTCCAAAAATTTCAGCCCATCTCCCCTTGCACTCCTCTGGATTGGAGATAACATACTGGGGATTATTTGCTAGGAGCTCACTGGCTCCCTTACGATTTCTAACTCTCATACTTCCCTATAAAAACTCTGGCGGAATTGACGCAGAGCGTAAATTTCTCTATTAGCCGCCAAGGTATTGTAACTCTCAACATGCTTGGCAATTTGATTGAGGTAGGCCAACTGACCATACCAATAAATCTTATTCAAAACGGTCTGATTGTACTTATAGCCATAGGCACGAAGCCATTCTTCCCAAGCCTGACGTGGAATGTAGTGGGTCAAAATATAGGCCACATCGACCATACGATCGGTCACACAGGCCGTTTCCCAATCCGTCAGATAAATGAAACCTGAAGTCGTTTCAACCCAGTTGCTATGGTGCAAATCCCCATGCACAAAGGTAGCTAGTTCCTGACGAAATCTAGGTACAGTGTTCAACAAATCCTGACACACGGATTGCAAATAGGAATTTTGAAGCAAAATCGGTGGCACTTCTTCCTGCCAACGACGAACCAAATCCCTCGGCTCCATATAAGTATAATTCATTTGTAGGGCCTGGTTAAGCAAAATCCGTGAAAAATGCATACGCACTAAAATTTGTCGAACCTGCTTACTGGTCATATCATGGCGTTCCAAGGTACGACCATTCAACCACTCCTGCTCCACACGGTGCCCCATGCCTACCTCCCGATTTGCAGACAAAACAGGTGGTGTAATCTGCTCACGAGCTAGTGCGGACACAATGGGAGGCATTTCATATTTTACAAAGACTTGCGTTCCGTCTGACCGTAGGCCCTTAAACGCTTTGCCACTATTTCCTGCAATAGACTGTAACTGTAGCCCACTGGTATCAAACTGCATGCCTTACCTCCATTAAAAATTCCTTACTATTTTACTAATTTTCATCTATTTAGTCAATCAATTTTTTTCAATTTTGCAGGTAAATAGACTTCATGTAAGAAAAGACAGACGATAGGGAGAATCACAATCAGCATTTTTTCTTGGATAAATAGCAGAGCGACCAGCATTTCCACCAACAAGAGCCCGTATAAAATGACCCGAAGCAGGCGCTGAAAATCTCTTATTTTACCTTTTTTGTCCAAGGGATAGAGATGGGTCAAATACTGGTAATCATAGTGCTTGTAGAGCCCCAAAAGTTGAAAGAGGAGTAGATAATGAAAGACCAATACCAGACCAATAGAGAGCCAAGCCTCTTCAATAGCTATCAAGGACAAAAGGATGAGCAAGAAGAGGCGCAAACTGAGACCAAAATAATCTCCAGCCCGTAAAAATGCTCTCAAGTAGAGATAGAACCAGGTTTGACGAGAATGAAGCAAACGCAAAATCCCATTGAGATACTTTCTTGGCTTGACAGTCGTACTAATTCCTTTAACGGTCGTAAAGAGGGCAAAGAAGCGCAGGATAGTCTGTTTTCTCTTCTGCTCATCCTGAATGGCTGTCGACCAGTTCAAAACACCTTGTTGTTGGTAGGTTGCTAGCTGGTATTTTACTAGAAAATATTTGGCAACAAGCAAGACCACTATATAAACAACCACCATCCAAACGGCCAAACCCAACTTCAGATAGATGGGCAAGAGCAGGAGCTGGACTAAGACCTGTAGTCCAGACCAGAGCAGGTATGAACGACGACTTGCAGCAGCCAGTTCTTCTAAGACTTCCTTTTCTTTTGTCAGCAGAAATATCTGATCTGCTTCCTCCAAATAGGTGGCAATTCTGCCAGAAAACAAAATCAAGAAACTAATAGCAAGAACAATCAGAATAATGGGCCAGGTATTTTCAGGAAAAGCTATTAAGAGTTGTCGATACTGCAAACTCAAGAAGCCCAAAAAGACCATGAGAACCAAGACAAAATGGTCATTCAGAACATAGCGCAGGTACTTGGAACACCGTTCTAGAAAATCACGTCTGCGTTTTTGGAACAATGCTTTCATCCAACTGCTCCTTCTTGGGTCAAGGCTAGGTAAATATCATTCAAACTAGCCCCTGCCATGCCAAATTGGGTCTGTAAGTCCGCCAAATTCCCTGTCGCTCGCACCTGTCCTTGGTGCAAAATCACAAAAGAATCACACATTTTTTCCGCCGAATCCAAGACATGAGTAGACATGAGAATAGAAGTTCCCCTTGCCTTTTCCTCCTCCAAGAGAGCAATCAAATCCGCAATAGCTACTGGATCCAAGCCCAAAAAAGGCTCATCAACAATCAATAAACTTGGCTCCACCATAAAAGCACAGATAATCATGACCTTCTGCTTCATTCCCTTAGAGAAATTGACCGGATACCAGTCTAACTTCTCGTCCAACCGGAAGATTTTCAGCAATCTCTCGATTCTCTCCCAAGCAGCTTCCCATGGCAAATCGTAAGCCATTGCCACCACTTCCAAGTGCTCTTTTAGTGTCAACTCCTCGTATAAACTAGGTGTTTCTGGGATAAAGCCAATCTTTTTCCGATAGCTTTCTGCTCCCTGAGAAAGACCTTGGCCATCGATCAAAATTTGCCCTTGGTAAGGAGTTAAGAGGCCGATAATTTCCTTGATAGTGGTTGATTTACCGGCACCATTCAAACCAATTAGACCGACCAGTTCTCCATCTTTAACCGTAAAAGATACATCTTTCAAAACAGGGATATTGACATAGCCCCCTGTGACATTTTTAACTTCTAACATACATTTATTCCTATAATTTGATATAATTATTATAACAGAAATCCTAGAAAGAGGGCGTATTATGTCAGATTGTATTTTTTGTAAAATTGTAGCCGGAGAAATCCCAGCCTCTAAGGTCTATGAGGATGACCAAGTGCTAGCTTTTTTAGACATTACCCAGGTCACCAAGGGACATACCCTTGTCATCCCTAAAACACATTACCGCAATGTCTTGGATATGGATGCCGAAGTAGCTGGGCAAGTCTTTACAGTCATCCCTGCCCTTGCTCGTCACCTGAAGGAAAAATTGGGCGCTAGCGGCTTGAATATCGTCAATAACAATGAAGAAGCTGCTGGACAAACAGTCTTCCATACCCATATCCACCTCCTGCCACGTTTTGACAAGAGTGATGGTCTGGACATTCAATTTAAGGCCAATGAACCCGATTTCCCTGCCCTAGCCAATTTGGCTCAAGACCTCTATCTAGGAGAATAAGATGAAACTTCGCCACCTCCTCTTAACCCTATCCGCTGCTAGTGCTACCTATCTAGCCATTTCAAACCGAGAAAAAATCGCCAAAGAAGTCAAGGATACCAAGCAACTAGTGACGGATATGGAAGCAAGTAGAAGAAATATCCAAGACCAACTCGAGATTATTCAAAGTTTCCAAAAGCCTTTACAGGATTTGGCAGCCGATTTACAATATAAAAGTCGTGTTTACCAGCAAAATATCTCAGGAAATCTAGATGAAATCCAAAAAATAGTTGAAAAATATAAAAAAGAAAACTAAAGTTAATGAAAAATGAGATTGGAAATCCAACCTCATTTTTTTATTGTCCTTCTTCTGTTTGCGTTTCTGTTCCAACCTCAGTTGTTCCAGATTCTCCAGTTTCAGCAGAAACCGATGGAAGAGAGCCTGAACTCGCTGTCCCTTCTGGCAAATCACTGGCAGATGTTCCCGTAAAGGCCTCAATATCTACAGCCTCCGCCAAAGGATTGGCCTCAAGTTCTAGTAAATCTGTATAAGCATTATAAACATTGATGGTAGTAGGCAAGCCCATCTGCCCCTCATAAACCTTTACATTGGTGGTAAGTTCTGTCACTTCATCCAAACCAATAGACGTTTTCAAGACATTTTGCATCTCCAGCAAATGCTGGGTCGGAGGCAACTGGTAGTAAACCTCTTCAACAAGCTCATCAATCCCTCTTAATTGATAGGAATGTAAATTCCTAATGGAATCCTTATAGCCCAAAAGACTTGGAATGGTTGCCGTACTGATTTCAATATCCGTCCGCATATTATTGGAAATGGCTGTTAAAATCTTCTTGTACTGAGTGAAGCCATCTAGTTGCAGCAATTTCTTGACGATAGCCGTAATAACCTCACGCTGACGGCGTTGACGACCAATATCTCCTTCTGGATCATCATAGCGCATCCGAGCGTAAACAAGAGCTTGATCTCCATTCACCAGACGTTTACCTGTTGGAACAATAGCCGTATAGGCTGGCTCATACTCGGAAATAGAAATCGGGAAACCTAATGTGTTATTAACTTCAATCCCACCAACCGCATCAACCAGCTCGACCAAGCCATCCATATTGATTTCGATGTAGCGATCAATGTCAATATCCATCATCTTCTCAATAGTGGCAATCGCCATAGGAGCCTGACCGTAGCTATAGGAATGATTGAGTTTTTCCACTGTTCCTGTTGATTCCCCATTAGCTTCAGCAATCTCCACCATAATATCACGTGTCAAACTCATCATAGTTGTTTCCTTGGTCTTAGGATTGACTGTCACCAAGATCATGGAATCGCTTCGACCTTCTTCCCAAGCACCGCCACGAGTAGCCTGATCCATGTCTACCCCCATCAAGAGAATAGTCAAGGGCTCCGTCGCATCAATAGGAGTGATTTCTTCCTCTCCATCTAGCTGCTTAAATGTTTTGGAAATCGCATCTGTTGAAAAGTTCAATAAACTAATTCCATAGGCAAAACCAGCTCCAAGCGTGAGGGCTACTATTGCCAAAGACATCAAGACTATTTTTTTTCCAATTGTCATACTTCACCAATCAGCCTGCCCATGTAATAGAGGTCAAGCCATTCCCCTTCATCTGTTCTAGCCCCTCTCACCTGGGTCCCTTCAATCACAAAACCCATCTTCTGATAGAGGCGGACTGCTGCTTGATTGCGCACCTGAACGGTTAATTCAAGACGTTTGAGCACCTCCATTTCCTGAGCCCACTCAATAACCTCGTCTAGCAAAATGGTACCCAAGCCGTGTCCCCAATACTCTTTCTTTATAGCAATGAAAATATTTCCAATATGGCTGATCCGAAATTGTTTGGAGGACTTGACAGAGATGGCACCAATCACTTCTGAACCAACTTTGGCCAGCAAGCACAGTTCACCAGGATTTTCAATGCTCGCTTCAAAAATCCTTTCCATTTCTTCAGGGCTAAAACGAAAACCTGTTTCATCCATGACCAGATAGTCCGTTTCCCTAGCCACTTGATTCATAAAATCAATAAAGGCTACCGCATCAGCTGGTTCAGCTTCGCTAAAATAAATTTCCTTCTTAGTCATGTACTATTTCCTCGGCTAAGACTTGACTGGCAGGCCCATGGGCCTCAAAGGTCAGACGGCGGCCATCAGCCTCTTTCTCAATCCGAATGAGCAAATAATCATCCAACAGACTAGCATCCAACAATTCTCCCCATTCGATAACCGTCAAACCACCACCATAGAGAAAATCATCTAAATCAATAGAATCCGGATCGTCACCAATCCGATAGACATCCAAGTGATAGAGAGGCATTCGACCTTCATACTCTCGAACAATGGTATAAGTCGGACTTTTAATCATCTGGTCAATATCCAAACCCTTAGCCAAACCCTTGGTCAAAGTGGTCTTGCCTGCACCTAAATCGCCCGACAGGACTAGCACTTGATTGGCCTTACAAGCCCTACCAATTCGCTCGCCAATGGCAATCAATTCATTTTCATTTTGACTATACATACTTGTTATTATACCATAGCCATTCGGCTTTGTCATAGGTCTACTGGAAATTGTAGACAAATCTACAGAAAAAAATCGCAAGCCTTGGCCTGCGATTTTGTTTATTCTACGCTAAAAAGATATGGATAAACCGGTTGATTTCCTTGATGGATTTCGACCTCGACATCTTCAAATTGTTCTTCTAGCTGTTCTGCAAGTGTCTGCGCCAATTCTTCATCACCGTCTTCACCGATGTAGATGGTCACGATTTCGCTGTCTTCATCCAGCATTTTCTCAAAGGTAGCGACAAGTGTTTCCATCATATCTGGATTAGAAACCACAATCTTGCCATCTACCATACCAAGGTTGTCATTTTCATGGATTTCAAGACCATCGATGGTTGTGTCACGGACGGCAGTTGTCACACTACCGCTCTTCACCTCTGCAAGAGATGCCGTCATAGCTTCAAAGTTGCTGTCCAAATCACGACTTGGATCAAAGGCAAGCAAGCTAGTGAAACCTTGTGGCAGAGTCTTGGTTTCCACAACCTTAACCGCCACTTCTGCCACCTCAGCAGCCGTCTGAGCCGCCATCAAGATGTTCTTGTTGTTTGGCAACAAGATGACATTGCGGGCATTGACCAATTCAATAGCATTGATAAAGTCTTCTGTTGATGGGTTCATGGTCTGACCACCTGAGATCACATAATCAACGCCTTGTGATTTGAAGATTTCTGTCAAACCCTCACCTGCCGCAACAGCGATAATGCCGTATTCTTTTTGCTCAGCTGGTTTTTGGTAGGCTTCTTCTTTCTCAACCTGAGCCTCATGTTGCTCACGCATATTGTCCACTTTTACCTTGACCAAGCTACCGTATTGAAGCCCTGCTTGCATGACCAAACCTGGATCTTCTGTATGGACATGGACTTTAACAATTTCATCATCGTTGACAACTAGGAGAGAATCCCCAAGGTCATTAAGATAGTTGCGGAATTCTTCATAATCAAAGTCCTTGACATAAGTAGGACCTTGGCGAAGAGCTACCATGATTTCTGTACAGTAACCAAAGGTAATATCCTCAGTCGCCACATGACCGGCAACTGACTTGTGGTGCTCTGCATTGATCATTTCTGACATAACAGCTGGTGTCGCTTCAAAATCCTCTGACGCAATGTACTCACCTGTCAATGCTGACAAGAAGCCTTCGTAAATATAAACAAGACCTTGACCACCTGAATCGACAACCCCAACCTCTTTCAAGACCGGAAGCATCTCAGGGGTTTTCTTGAGGGCACGGTTGGCACCTTCTAGAGTCGCGCGCATGACCTCAACGGCATCATCAGTTTCTTCTGCTTTTTTAAGAGCTGCTGTAGCTGCGCCACGAGAAACCGTCAAAATGGTACCTTCAACTGGTTTCATTACAGCCTTATAAGCCACTTCGACACCATGTTGGAAGGCTTGCGCCAAGTCCTTACCATCCAATTCAACCTTGCCTTTGACAGACTGACCAAAACCACGGAACAACTGTGAGGTAATCACACCAGAGTTTCCGCGAGCTCCCATAAGCAAGCCCTTAGACAGGATTTGAGCAACTTCACCGACTGTGTTGGCTGGCTTATCAGCTACTTCTTTGGCACCATTGGTAATGGTCATGCCCATGTTGGTTCCAGTATCGCCATCTGGCACTGGGAAGACGTTTAATGAGTTTACATATTCAGCTTGTTTATTCAGACGAGTGGATGCTGCCTGCACCATTTCTTGAAATAAACTAGTAGTAATTTTAGACACAATTATTCTCCTACGACTTTAATATTCTGGATAAAAACATTAACGGCATCAACAGAGATACCTAATTGATTTTCCAAGTTGAATTTCACACGTTCTTGGATATTGCGAGATACTTCACTGATTTTTACACCGTAGCTCATAACAGTGTAAACATCGACTGCAATGCGACCATCTTCTAGGGTCTTAATGACAACACCTTTGGAATAATTTTCCTTGCGCAAAAGAGCCTGAAAATTATCCTTAATCGCAGACTTACTAGCCATGCCCACAACTCCGAAAATCTCAGTCGTAGCACCACCGACAACTGTGGCAATCACGTCATCAGTCAATTCAATTTGGCCGTCTTTTGTATTGATTTTAACAGTCATAATTCCTTACCTCAAATAGTTTTATCACTCCATTTTACCATATTTTCCAAATTCTGTAAAAAACAAGCCTGTGACAGCTGAAAGAAGAAAAAAAGAGCTCCCGAAGGAACTCTTCTTATAGGTTGCTTACCCCAAACGTTGTTTGGCATCGGCAGCACGTTGAAAGGCTTGACCGACATAGTTAATACAAAGCATCATGACAAGGATGAAGATAGCTGCTGGCAACCAAATCCAAGTCTTGTTCTCTAAGATGTCTGCATTACGGGCATTGGCAATCAAGGTACCCAAACTTGGAACTGTCGATGGAAGACCAAATCCAAGATAGGTCAATGATGTTTCAATACCGATATTCCCTGCAAAGTTGAGGGTCAAGTTAACAATAATCAGGGAACTCAAGTTTGGCAAGATTTCACGGAACATAATCATGAAGTCGCTTGTTCCAAGTGTTTTAGATGCATTGACATAATCCAAGCTCGCCTCTGACAAGGTTCTTGTACGGAAGAGACGCGCCTTAGCTGTCCAATAGAAAGCACTCATAATCAGGATAAAGTGATAGATGGTGTAGTCTTTGATAACCGTTACGAAAACGATAATCAACATGGTTACTGGAAGAATCATAATGAAGTCTACAATCCGCATCAAGAAACCATCCAAACGACCTCCATAGTAGCCTGAAATCAATCCGACCGAGATACCAACAATACTTGTAATAATGGTAATAGTAAAACCGATGACAATGGAGTTACGAGCACCAATAATCAACTGACCGAAGATATCTTTACCACCTTCATCAGTTCCCAAGATATAGCCATCAACTCCAGGCTCCAAGTAACGTCCCAAAAGATTGACTTTCATCACTTGCTCTTGATCTAAGACCAAGGCTCCGATGAAAACAGTCAAAAGAACTGTCACCAAAATGACCAATGAAGCTAAAGCTAATCTATCCTTCAAAAACTCCCGCGCGATGACACGAAAGCCACCTGGAGGAGTTGAAGTAGATTGTACTTGTTTTTTATTTTCTTTACTCACCTTACTCCTCCTTCTATTTCACACGGATACGTGGGTCTACAATACTCATGATAATATCTGAAATCAAGGTTCCCAAGAGAGTTCCCATACCAAATATCAACAAGAGGGCCAAGATAACACTATAATCACGACTAGAAATAGAGTTATAGAACAATTGACCGATACCTGGATAGGTAAAAATATTCTCAATAAAGATCGAACCACCGATCAAACCAGTCAATTCATAACCCAAGAATGATGCGATTGGCAGAATAGAGTTACGGAAGATATGACGGTTGTAAACCACACGCTCAGGAACACCCTTAGCACGCGCCGTACGGACATAATCTTGACTCTTAGCATCAATAATCCCTGTACGGAGATACTGGATAGTTACAGTTGTAGATAAGATAGCCATGGTAATCGCCGGCAAAATCATGTGATGAAGACGGCTGAGTACCGCTGCAAAACCTTCGACACCACCACCGATTGAACCACGAGTTGGGAACCAGCCCAAGCTAAAACCAAACAACCACAACATAAGAATCGCAAAAACGAAAGTTGGTGTTGAGAAGGTCAAGAAGTTATAAACCCCAATCACCTTATCAGCCAGAGAGTTTTGGTAGCGACCAGCAATCATCCCCAAAGGAAGAGCGATAGCATAGGTCAAAATCATCGTCAACAGCGATAACCAAATAGTATTGTTCAAGCGTTGCATGATAACATCCAAAACTGGTTGCTTAAAGAGGAAACTCTGACCAAAATCACCCTGCAAGAGATTACCAACCCAACGTAAGTATTGAATATGAATTGGATCATAATATCCGGCTGCAATCCGTTTTTGTTCGATAATGGCTGGATCGATATTGGGATCAATCATACCCGTAAAAGGATCCCCTGGCATCATCTTAGCCACGAAGAAAGCGATAATACTCAAAATGATAATTTGAGGAATCATCATGAGCAAACGACGTAAAACTGTTTTCCACATCTTAGTTCTGACCTCCTTTTGGAAGGGCTACCTGATGAGTTGCTGAGCAGGTTTGTAAATCGTAAACTCGACCATTTTCATCATAGTATTGACCTTGTTTTTCTTGATACTCTTTTTCAGCAGCCAAGCGTTTTTCCTTGTTTTTCAAACGATTCACTGGATCAATCGATGGAATAGCTGACAAAAGACGTTTGGTATAGATATGCTGTGGATTGTTATAGATGTCCTGCTTGTTACCCGTTTCGACGAAACGACCACGGTACATGATAAACAATTCATCACACATATGTTGCACAACGCCAAGGTCATGAGAAATAAAGAGGTAGCTGAGTTTAAACTCATCCTGGATACGCTTCATATAGTTCAAAACCTGAGCTTGAACAGACAAGTCCAAGGCAGAAACAGGCTCATCGGCAATGATCAAACGTGGATTACTTGCTAGGGCACGGGCAACGCCGATACGCTGGCGCTGACCACCTGAAAATTCATGAGGATACTTAATCAAGGCTTCTTCGTTCAGACCGATGGTATCCAAGAGTTGAAGAACTTTTTTCTTCTCCTCATCTGGAGAAAGACGGTCAAAGTTACGAATAGGCTCCGCAATGATGTCCAAGATACGTTTTTTAGGGTTGAAACTAGAAAGCGAATCTTGGAAAATCATTTGAACATCACGGTTAAAGTTACCTTTTTTACTGCGTGATTTGTTGGTCACATTTTGACCTTCGTAGATAATTTGTCCTGAAGTAGCACGTTCCAAACCAATGATTGCCTTACCAATTGTTGACTTACCAGAACCTGACTCACCTACCAAACCATAGGTTTTTCCCTCTTCAAACTCAAGATTGACGCCATCCACGGCATAAACATGGTCTGTGACACGGTTAAAGAAGCCACTTCGAATTGGATAATGGACTTTTAAATCTTTTACTTCAATAAATCCCACTATTTAGGCCTCCCCTTCAAAATAGAATGTTTCGTGACAAGTACAACGCACAAAGTGATTTGGTCCTACTTCGTGCATACCTGGATTTTCCTCGTGAGCACTTGCTTCAATCCAAGGAATACGTGGTGCAAAACGGCAACCTTGACGTAACATTTTGGTAATCGGTGGTACGATACCTTCGATAACGTGAAGATCCCCACCTTCGCTACCTGATTGCGGATTTGACTTCAAGAGTGAACGCGTATATGGATGTTTTGGATTGGTAAAGAGTTCCTCAACAGGAGCCACCTCAACAAACTGACCACCATACATAACGGCTACACGGTCAGCCGTTTCTGCCACTACACCCAAGTCGTGGGTAATCAAGATAATACCAGAACCCGTTTCCGCCTGAATATCATTCAGGAGATCCAAAATCTGCGCCTGAATGGTCACATCCAAGGCTGTTGTAGGCTCATCGGCAATAATAATTGGTGGCTTACAAGAAAGGGCCATGGCAATAATGATACGCTGACGCATACCACCTGACAATTCATGTGGATACTGTTTAAAAGTCCGCTTAGGATTTGGAATACCAACTTGGGCAAGGAGTTCCAATACACGCTCCGTACGAGCCGCTGCATCCAAATCAGTATGATAGAAGAGTGCCTCATCAATCTGCGCACCGATGGTCATCAAGGGATTCAAAGAAGCCAAGGGATCTTGGAAAATCATCCCAATATCATTTCCACGTACAGTATTGTACTTGGTCTCATCCATCCCAATCAACTCCATATCGTTGTACTGGATACTTCCTGTGATTTTTGTGTTTAATGGATTGTGCAAGCCCATAATGGTCGTTGCCAAAGTCGATTTACCACATCCTGATTCCCCAACGATTGCAAGAATTTCATTCTTCTGCAATGAAATATCAACGCCATCAACAGCATCAAAATAATCATCAGCAATACGGAATCCGACGTGTAAATCTTTAATATCTAAAAGCGGTTTTTCAGTAGCCACGCTTCGTCCTCCTTTGTCTATTAGCTAATTGGAGTCAATCAAGTGAAACTCTCTAATATCAACATCATCACATTTTCAATCAGCTAATTCTAAATAAACATGCATGCAGCATTTTTTTGTGTACTGGTTCTACTATACCATAATTATCTGAAAATTCCAATAGCCATCTGAAAAAAGCCAAGCAAGTTGGCTTTTTCAGACACTATTCAAATTAAATAGGATTATTCTGCTGCTACACCTTTGTCAGCTGTCAATTCGATATTTTCAAGTGCAATACCTTTTCCTGAAGCTGAACCGTAGTTAGAATCGTAGTTCTTCACGCGCTTGTTAAGTGCTGTGATTTCTTCGGATTCAAATGTTGGAATCGCAAATGCTTGTTCAGCAGCATATTTTTGCCATGCCTTGTAGCTTTCAAGGTTTTTCTTCTCATCAAATGATTCAACTGAGCCAATTGCATCCAACAATTTAGTGTTTTCTTCAGATACGAAACGTGACATGTTGAATGGAGCAACTTCTCCCCAAAGTCCGTTAGGGTTTGGATCGAAACCTGTTGACCATCCACCAGCATACATATCGATAGCAGGATCATTTGCTTGAATCGCATCGTAGAATGTATTTACTTCAACAGTACGACCTGTGTACAATTCAACATTCAAGCCAACTTCTTTCCACCAAGCGATGTATTGTTGTACAAGGGCTTCGTTAGCTTCTGTACGTTTACGAGCTGCGAAAGTGATCTTGAATTCTTTACCGTCTTTGCCTTCACGGATACCGTCGCCGTTTGTATCTTTGTAGCCAGCTTCATCCAAGAGTTTTTTAGCTTTTTCTGGATCGTATGTATAACCTGCTAATTCAGAATCATGAAGATCGCCAAAGAATGAGATAATCAATGATTTTGCTGGGTGGTACAAACCGTTGTACAATTTCTCACCAGCTGTCTTGGTATCAATTGCATAGGCAATCGCTTGACGAAGTTTCACATCGTTCATCTTAGCGTTTTCGTTCATAACGTTTTTGCCCGCTGCTTCATCAAATTTACCAAGGTTGAATGAAATATATTCGTAAGCTGAGTTAAGTGAACCAACGATGTTCAAGTTAGACAAGTCTTTGTATGAGTCCAATTGGTCAACCGGCATATCTGCGATATCGTAGTTACCAGCTTTCATCTCAGAAACGATAGTATCAGGTGATACGATATCGATCTTCAATGAGCTTGTTTTTGGAGTTGTTCCCTTGAAGAAGTGTTCGTTTGGAACGTAAGTGATAGACTCACCGTTAACGATTTCTTTAATCTTCCATGGACCCATACCTACAAGTTTAGCAGTACGTGAGTACTCGCTCTTTTCCCAATCAGCCACAGGAATATCTTTGTAGATGTGTTCTGGTTGAATATAGGCAGGTACATCACCACCCGCATACATCATAGAAGGAGACATTTCTTTCACAGTCAATTCTACTGTGTAGTCGTCAACTTTCTTAATACCAGAGATGTCTGATGCTGTTCCAGCAACAAACTCTTCCATACCGACGATGTTCAAGAATTTATCGTCAAAACGAACACCAGTATAGTCTTTGCTTGCCATTGACTTGATAGTGAAGATGTAGTCATTGATAGTAAATGGCTGACCATCAGACCACTTGTAGTCTTTACCAGTCAAGCTAACAGTGATTTTCTTGCCTTCTACATCAAACTCAGCTTTTGCAAGACCTGAATCATCCAACTTACGATCTCCATCGTAACCGAACATTGAAATATCAACCATTCCACCAAATGTTGAATCGATATTATTTTCAGTCAATTCATCAATCAAGAGACCAGATGAAGTTGTAGCTGACACCAACGCGTATTTCAATTGTGCGTCCGCAACAGCTGAACCATCTTGTTTCACTTCTGACGGGAATGACAATTCTTGCGATTGTGAGCTAGAAGATGACTTAGAGCCACAAGCTGCCAAAACAGATGCAGATAAAAGAGTAATACCTGCTAGAGCAAAGAGTTTTGTTGTCTTTTTCATAAAACACCTCTGTTTTTCTTTTTCTATGACACATAATCTTATGTCGTTATGAAACTTATTATATCATAAAATTTTCTTAAATAAAGTCTTTTTGTCAGAAAATTTTGTAAAAACATAAATTTTCATTATTTTCTATTATTTTTCACGTTTTTTCCTTATTTTTCTTACAAACCATGTGATATAATGGAAGAAATGACAGACAAAGGAATGTTTATGCGTAAGTTTTTTCTATTACTGATAGCCATTTTTAGTTTTTTTATTGGGAGTCCTTCTGCACTAGCAGAAGACTTTTCAATTGCTGCCAAGCACGCTATCGCCGTTGAGGTTGAATCAGGAAAAATTCTTTTTCAACAGGATGCCGAAACCAAGGCTAGTGTAGCCTCTATTAGTAAAATCTTAAGCGTTTATTTGGTCTACGAGGCTCTGGCAAAAGGTGAAATCACCTTAGATACCATGGTGGACATTTCTGACTATGCTTATGACTTATCTGTTAATCCCGAGCTCAGCAATGTCAATATGGATGAACGCTCCTATTCTGTCCGCGATCTCTTAAACGCCTCTCTCATCACCTCTTCCAATAGCGCCATTATCGCTTTGGCTGAAAAAATAGCAGGTAGCGAAGCTGCTTTTGTAGATCGCATGAAAACAAAAGTACAGGAATGGGGTATTACTGATACTAAAATTGTCAACGTTTCTGGTCTGGACAATTCTGATTTAGGCACCAACATTTATCCAGGTTCCAGCACTGAAGATAGCAACCTGTTTTCTGCCCTTGACGTAGCCATCATCGCACGTCGGTTAATTCTAGACTATCCCCAAGTTCTCGCAATTACATCTCTCAAAACCTATGATTTTGGCGGCAATGCTTACAACAATACTAATCAAATGCTGAGTGGGGGAACTCACGCTCGTATCGGAGTTGATGGACTAAAGACCGGTACATCTGATTCAGCTGGAGCTAGTTTCTTGGCTACAACCCAGGAAGCTGGTATGCGCATCATTACGGTTGTCCTGAATGCAACTGACGGTCAAACCTCTCCTGAAAATCGCTTTATTGCAACCAATGATTTGATGAACTACGTCTATGCTAATTTTTCACGTATAGCCATCGCTGAGAAAGACAAGCCTTTCAACAATAGTAAGATTATGGTCTTTAATGGCGAGAAGAAAACTAGCCCAGTAGTTGCTGCTGCAGACTTATATGTCGTGAAACGAAACCAAACAGACAAAACTGTCACTGCTACATTCACAAGTGAGCTGACTGAGATTGATGCGCCGTTAACAGCTGGAACCTACATCGGTAAACTACAATTGGATGACCAAGATTTAATCGGAAAAGGGTATATCGAAGACCAAGCCTCTGTTGATATGGTGTTAGCCAACGATATGAAGGAAGCTGCTTGGCCAATCTCCTGGTGGAACAATTTCGTTCGATATGTAAATGAGCAAATACAAAAATACTATGCCAACTGATTGAAGGGCATAGTATTTTTGCTTTACAAGTGATAGAGGAAATACCTTGTTAGATGTCGCTTCCTTGCAGGAAACCATGTCTGTAGGATAATCCAGTCCCCAGACTATGTTAATAATAGAGAAGAGCACTGCCGTCGCTCTCTATTTCCAACGTCGGTTGGAGGTTGAGTTGGTGAGAGTTGGTGAGAGTTCCTGAAGAACTCCTCACTACATATCATTTTCTTGCAGAAAATGACGAGCGTGGAAGGTACGGGATTGTTATAAGGTTATTGTGATTACAAAGAAGAGCGACTGCCGTCGCACCTATTTCCAACGTCAGTTGGAGATTGAGTTGGAGGGAGTTCCTGCGGAACTCCTTATTACATATCGCTTCCTGTAAGGAAGCGACGTCAGTAGGATAATCTAGTCTCCCAGACTAGGTTAGTTATAGAGAAGAAGACTGTCGTCGCTCAGCATCTCCTACTTCAGTGGGGAGTTTGACGGGCTTGAACAGCTTTAAGGCTGTTTGGGGCACAAGGTTATCTGAATTACAAAGAAGAGCGACTTACGTCGCTCCCCATTTCCAACGAGCGTTGGCATTGCAATGTAGAGTAGCATTCGCTACTCCTTATCTCCTAGCTCGGTTGGATAGTAAGTTGGAGAGAGTTCCTGCGGAACTCCTTACTACATATCATTTTCTTGCAGAAAATGACGAGCGTGGAAGGCACGGAATTGTGATAAGGTTATTGTGATTACAAAGAAGAGCGACTGCCGTCGCACCTATTTCCAACGTCAGTTGGAGATTGAGTTGGAGGGAGTTCCTGCGGAACTCCTTATTACATATCGCTTCCTGTAAGGAAGCGACGTCAGTAGGATAATCTAGTCTCCCAGACTAGGTTAGTTATAGAGAAGAAGACTGTCGTCGCTCCGCATCTCCTACTTCAGTGGGGAGTTTGACGGGCTTGAACAGCTTTAAGGCTGTTTGGGGCACAAGGTTATCTGAATTACAAAGAAGAGCGACTTACGTCGCTCCCCATTTCCAACGAGCGTTGGCATTGCAATGTAGAGTAGCATTCGCTACTCCTTATCTCCTAGCTCGGTTGGATAGTAAGTTGGAGAGAGTTCCTGCGGAACTCCTTACTACATATCATTTTCTTGCAGAAAATGACGAGCGTGGAAGGCACGGAATTGTGATAAGGTTATTAAAATTACAAAGAAGAGCGATTTCCATCGCTCACTATTTCCAACGTCGGTTGGAGATTTTTGGGCTTTTAGCAAACTCATGTTTGCTAAATTGCCAAAAATCTAACCAACCGACCCCTCCATTTCATAGGCAATCAGTCTGTTGAGTTCGACTGCGTATTCCATTGGGAGTTCTTTGGTGAATGGTTCGACAAAGCCCATGACAATCATCTCTGTGGCTTCGGATTCGGATAGGCCACGGCTCATGAGGTAATAGAGCTGTTCTTCTGAGATTTTTGATACTTTGGCTTCGTGTTCGAGGGCCACTTGTGAGTTGTGGATTTCATTAAATGGAATGGTGTCTGATTTGGAAATATCATCCATGATAATGGTGTCACACTCGATGTGGCTGATTGACTTGGCTGAGTTTTTAGCAAAAGTCACTTGGCCACGGTAGTTGACTTCTCCACCGCCACGGGCAATGGATTTAGATACGATAGACGATGAAGTCCGTGGTGCATTGTGGATCATCTTAGCACCGGTATCCTGTACCTGACCCTTGTTGGCAAAGGCAATGGATAACATAGTTCCACGAGCTCCTTCGCCTTCTAGGTAAACCGCCGGGTATTTCATAGTCGTCTTAGCACCAAGGTTTCCGTCAATCCACTCGACAGTGGCATTTTTCTCAGCACGGGCACGCTTGGTTACCAGGTTATAAACGTTGTCTGACCAGTTTTGAATAGTCGTATAACGCATATAGGCACCTTCGTGGGCAATGATTTCCACAATAGCTGCGTGGAGGCTAGCCGTTGAGTAGGTCGGAGCGGTACAGCCTTCTACATAGTGGACACTCGCTCCTTCATCCACGATGATGAGGGTGCGTTCAAACTGACCTGTTCCCTCGTTGTTAATACGGAAATAGGTTTGGAGTGGAATATCCAACTTAACGCCTTTTGGTACGTAGATGAAGGTCCCGCCTGACCAAACCGCTGAGTTGAGAGCAGCTAGTTTATTGTCTGACGGCGGAACGAGTTTTCCAAAGTATTTTTTGAAGAGTTCTGGATGTTCCTTGAGAGCCGTGTCGGTATCTGTAAAGATAATACCGTGCTTATCGTACTCTTCTTTCATGTTGTGGTAGACCACTTCTGATTCGTACTGGGCAGAAGCACCTGCCAGGTAAGCACGCTCAGCTTCTGGGATACCGATGCGTTCAAAGGTTTCCTTGATTTTGTCTGGTACATCATCCCAGCTACGTGCTGGCTTATCCGACGGTTTTTGATAGTAAACAATATCATCAAAATCCAGTTCAGACAAGTCGGCTCCCCAAGTCTGCATCGGCATTTTCTTAAAGGTTTCGTAGGATTTCAAACGGAATTCCAACATCCATTCGGGCTCGCCTTTGATACGGGACATTTCACGAATGACTTCTTCGTTCAAACCCTTACCAGTCGAAGCCACCAGTTCCACGTTCTCGTCATGGAAACCGAATTTGTATTCCCCAAGGTCAATCGGGGTTGGTTCAATTCTTTCTTCTGACATAATATAAGATACTAAGCCCCTTAAGAAAGCAAATGAAAAATAGGAAATCGACTTCGTGTGCAAACACACGAGGAGATGTATCTCTTTTCAAAAGCTTTTAGGGCGAGTTCAATTTCATTTCCAATCAGAAACTGAACAATCCTTTCTGTATGATTTTCGTTTTTTGTTTATTCGATGGTGCTCAGTCAGCACTTTCACTCCGTTCGATTGCTTTCTTAATGGCATTCCATGGTAGTGTGGCACATTTGATGCGTTGGGGGAATTTGGCAACGCCTGCGAGAAGTGAGGCGTCTCCCAGTTCCTTCTGGCGTGCATCTTCTTGTCCTTGGACCATTTGTGAGAAGATTTCCGCCAGTTCTTGAATCTGACTGATTTCTTTGCCAAGGACTGCCTCGGTCATCATGGACGCCGATGCGGTTGAAATGGTGCACCCAACTCCGTCAAAAGCAATATCGGTAATCACTTCATTTTCAATCTTGACTGATAGTTCAATCACATCGCCGCAGGTTGGGTTGTGGAGTTCTAACTTTTCCACTCCGTCCAAGCTTCCGCGGTGACGAGGCGACTTGGAGTGTTCAGACACAACTGCCATATAAAGAGAATCTAATCTAGTTAGGGCCATTGAAAAACTCCTTTGTCTTGATGATTGCGTCAACCAACTTATCACAGTCAGCCTTGGTATTGTAGATGTAAAAACTTGCTCGTACTGTAGCTGGCACCTGCAAATATCTGAGAAGCGGTTGGGCACAATGGTGACCGGCCCGCACAGCAACCCCTTCATAGTCCAGAGCCGTTGCCACGTCATGTGGATGCAAGTCGTCCAAGTTAAAGGCGATAACCCCCGTCCGCTTGGACAGGTCCTGACTGCCATAAATGGTCAAGCCTGGAATAGCCTGCAATTTTGGAAAGACATAGTCAACCAGTTCCGCCTCGTGGGCCTGGATAGCGTCCATACCAATTTCAGTCAGGTAATCAATGGCTGCTCCCAGACCAATGGCACCTGCAATGTTGGGCGTTCCAGCTTCAAACTTCCAAGGTAATTCTTTCCAAGTAGCTGACTGCTCATAGACAAAGTCAATCATCTCACCGCCGAATTCAACTGGCGACATGAGATTGAGCAATTCTTCCTTGCCGTAGAGAACGCCGATTCCTGTCGGACCTAACATCTTATGACCTGAAAAGGCATAGAAATCCACATCTAATTCTTGCACGTTGACGGCCATGTGGGGAACTGACTGGGCTCCGTCCACCACCAAGTAGGCACCGACCTGATGCACCAGCTCTGCTATTTCCCCAATAGGAGACACGCTGCCTAGGATATTGGATACGTGGGCTAGGGAGACGAACTTGGTTTTGGAAGACAGTAGCGACCGCAGGTGGTCCATGTCTAGCTCGCCGTCTTTTAGGGTCACATAGCGGAGCTTGGCACCTGTTTGCTGACAGGCTTGCTGCCAAGGGATGATATTGGAGTGGTGCTCTTGGACCGAGATGATCACTTCCTGGTCTGGCTGGAGAATGTCCTTTGCAAACTGAGCCACCCAATTAAGACCGGTGGTCGTTCCTCTGGTAAAGAGAATTTCCTTACTAGACTTGGCCTGGATAAAATCTGCCACCTTCTGCCGAGTTGCCTCATAGCGAGCCGTTGCCCGCTCAGATAAAGTGTGAACGCCACGGTGGACATTGGCATTGTCATTCTGGTAATAATCCGCTAGCACGTCTAGCACCTGCTGCGGTTTTTGAGTGGTCGCCGCATTGTCCAAATAGACCAGCGGCTCATCGTTAACAACTTGGTCTAGGATTGAAAAATCCTTGCGAATGCGTTCCAAATCCATATCTTATCTCTTTGTTAGTTTTTCTTCAATCACGGCAATCAGTTGATCACGAACTTCCTTGACAGGAATTTCGGTAATGACTGCGCCAAGGAAACCGCGAACAACCAAGCGTTCAGCAGTTGCTCGGTCCAGGCCACGACTCATGAGGTAGTACATGTCTTCTGGATCCACCTGACCGATTGAGGCTGCGTGTCCAGCTGTGACCTCGTTCTCATCAATGAGGAGAATTGGGTTGGCATCGGAGCGAGCCTTGTCAGACAGCATGAGGACACGGCTTTCTTGCTGGGCATCTGCACCTTTAGCACCACGGACAATATGTCCGATACCATTAAAAGTCAAGGTTCCGCTTTCTAAGATAACCCCATGTTGCAGGATGTGACCGACCGAATTATGACCGTAGTTGGTCACGCGCGTATCCACACCTTGTACCTGACGACCAGATGAAAGGCCGACAACTTTGAGGTTGGCATGACTGCCGTTTCCTTTTAATTCGCTGTCCAAATCGGCAACCACATTTCCTTCGTTGAGCAGACCAATCGCCCAGTCAATCGTTGCATCGTTTCCGAGATAGCCACGACGGTTGAGGTAGGTATCCAGATGCTTACCAAGGCGGTCAATAGCCGCAAACTTGATTTGGCTACCAGCAAGGGCGATTACTTCAACGACAATATTGGCTGAAGTCGCTGCTGTGCCGTCGCCTAAACTTTCAAAACGCTCCAGGTAATTAAGCTTGGCATTTTTTCCAGCGATGATGAGGACGCGTTTGTTAAAGGCAACTGGACTAGTGCTGTCTTGGTAGAAAAGGGCCTCAACTGGCTGGTCAATTTCAACATTATCTGGCACATAGAGGACCGCACTTGCGTTAAAATAAGCTGTGTTGTAAGCTGCTAACTTGTGTTCGTCGTAGGCTACGGCAGATCCGAGGTACTTTTCAAGCACATCTGGAATGATGTCCATAGCTGAGGCAAAGTCTGTAAAAACCACACCTTTTTCTACCAGGTCAACTGGCAACTGCTCTAGAACCGTTTGGCTGCCAACCTGGACCAACATAGGATTGTCACCGATAGCTGTAAAATCTGGAACAGCTCCGATTTCATCATTTGTAGCAAGGCTTCCATCACCTAGATTCCAACGGTGAAACTTGACCCGCTCGATAACCGGCAAGGCCAGCTCTGCTATTTTGTCAAAAGCCTTAAGACGCAGGTCTGTCAACCAAGTTGGTTCTGCCTGCAAGGCTGAAAATTCTTGAATCTTTTCTTTGGTCATAGCTTCCTCCAAAGACTTAAATGTCATCTTCTTTGTAGTCGATGCCAAGCTCAGCTGCAACTTGGACATAGCCTTCTTTTTCCAAGCGTTGCGCCAATTCTGGTCCGCCTGAAAGAACAACACGACCTTCCATCATGACATGGACAACATCAGGAGTGATGTAGTTGAGCAAGCGTTGGTAGTGAGTGATAATCATGGCACCGAAGCCTTCACCACGCATGGCATTGATACCTTTTGAAACCACTTTAAGGGCATCAATATCCAAACCTGAGTCAATCTCGTCAAGAAGAGCGAAAGTTGGCTCTAACATGAGCAACTGGAGAATTTCATTACGTTTTTTCTCACCACCTGAGAAGCCTTCGTTGAGGTAACGCTCTGCCATTTCCTCTTTCATGTTGAGGAGTTCCATCTTTTCATCCAACTTGGTGATGAAATCGCGAACAGAAATCTTGTCTTCATCTTCCTTGCCAGCATTCATAGCGGCACGGAGGAACTCTGCATTAGTAATACCCGGGATTTCTGATGGATATTGCATGGCCAAGAAAAGTCCCATGCGGGCACGTTCATCGACTTCTAATTCTAAAATATTGACACCGTCAAACAGAATCTCACCTTGGGTCACTTCATAACTTGGATTGCCCATGATAGCTGCGGAAAGGGTGGACTTGCCTGTTCCGTTCGGTCCCATGATGGCTGCAATTTCACCTGTTTTGAGGGTCAAATTGACACCTTTGAGGATTTCTTTACCTTCGATTTCAACATGAAGGTCTTTGATTTCTAATACTGACATCTTATACTCCTTTATTTATTATCTTTCTCATTATATCAAAAAAAGAGCCTAAGAGCTCTCTTCTTGTTTAGAAAGATTCTTATTTTCTTTTCTTGGCTTGCTGCTTACGAAGACAGCGCTTTTCCTTACAATCCGCTATGCGTTCCTGACGATAACTGCTATTTCCAATGAAACGAAGGAGATTGAGCAGGGGCATGCGATTTTCACCAAAAATACCTATCAACTCACATAAGACCTCTACACCCAGACCCATGGTTAGAACCAAGAGAACACCACCTAGACGACTGGAAACATTAAGCAGGAGCGAAGTCAAAGAAAATAGGAAGGAAATGGCATAGATAACTAAAACTGTACCACGATGGGTCAAGCCCAGAGATAGCAAACGATGGTGTAAATGCATCTTATCCGCCTCTGAAATTTTTTTTCCAGACAATTTTCGACGGATGATGGCTACAACAGTATCTGTAATTGGAACCCCCAAGATAATCATGGGAGTAACTACCGCAACAGCTGTTGAGTTTTTCAAACCTTGCAGAGATAGCACCCCAATCATGAAACCAATAAAGAGAGCTCCGGTATCTCCCAGATAAATAATAGCTGGATTATAATTATAAGGTAGAAAGCCTATAATAGCCGCTACCAGAATAAAAATAGTCAGGGTCAAAAAGATATTGCTATCATGTAAGAAAAAGTAGGAAACAATTCCCATAGTCGTCAATGAAATGATAGACACCCCTGACACCAAACCATCCAGACCATCAATCAAGTTGACCGCATTAGTAATGGCAACAATCCACAAGACCGTTAAAAAGAAAGACAACCAGGTCGGGAAAATAAGCAAAGGACCACCGAATGGAATTTTAAAGCTATCGAAATGGAATTCTGTAAAAAACCATATCAAAGTCGCAGCAAGAACAATTCCAAACATTTTTGGAGCCGGTCCCAACTCCTTCACATCGTCAATATAGCCAGTAATAACAATAATGAGCGAAGATAAAATCAAGGGAAGAACATAGTGTAGGTAGGTTCCATGATAATGAACATGGGTAACAATTCCTGGCAAAAATACCAGGGCAGCCAAGGCAAAAGCTATGAAGATAGCCAAGCCTCCAGCCGATGGCATGGGCACCTTGTTGATTCTACGCGCGTTTGGATTATCCACTGCTCCAACCTTGAAGGATAGAAAACGCACCAAAGGAGTTGCTATCGCTGCTACAACCATGGTCGAAATGATGACCATTATATATTTTAAAGCAAAAGGCATCATAGCAAGGAAACCTTCCTAAGTTCCTCTAGGGCTGCAACTGGCAAGAGGGTCACCCCATGTTCCTGTAAGACAGGTCTAGTCAACTTAGTATCATTGGCAAATTCCAACATACGCGCCAAAAGATAGTCCGGGTAACGCTTAGAACGTTCCTCGATATTGATCAAGACAGTCATATAGTAATGACCGTCCATCTTATAGAGCTCTGACTCTTCGATAGGGTAATCTACTGTTCCTACAAAAGCCATCAGTTCATCCATGTTAGGAAAATCAAGGATATAGTAGATGTAGCCTTCTGACTCGCTCTCCTCAGCTTCTTCAGCTTTTTCAACTTCTTCCAAATGACGAACAGCATCCATATCCTTGCTGCTTCGCTCTCGAGCAGTCTGCTCCAAGCTCTTGAAAAAGTCCTCTGGGCTCATTCCTGTAACATCACCAAGTTCTGAAATATCTGCAAACTCATCAAAATTCAAATTCTGATCCAAATCAGACTTGGTCACAAAAATATCCACCCGATCCGGCTTAGGAGTCACACGAAAACTAAGCATACCACTTTCACGGAAGGTTAAAGGCAACTCCAATTCATCTAAAACTGTATAGAAAAATTCTTCTGTCTTTTCTTGAGGGATCAAGAAGTCTGCCAATTCCATCCCTCTTTCTTCTAAGTCATCCATTTTGATAGTGATTTTCAAGGTCGAATCACTAATTTGTTTTACTTTCATACTTACCTCTTATTGATGAACAGCTTTCGAAAAATTTACCATTCATTTTCAATTCTCATACATATCTCTTTCCATTATACTAAATGACTGCTTGAAAGACAAAAGAAAAGCAGGTCCCCCTGCTCTTAAAATAAAAATGTGATAAAGGAATAGACTAGCAGAATCGCACCCAAGATAATGCGATAGTAGCCAAATACGGTGAAATCATTTTTCTTAACAAAGTCCGTCAAGAAGCGAATCACCACCAAGGAAACAAGATAGGCTGTCAGACTGGCAACCAAGAGAATAAGACCTTGCTCTAGGTTTAAACTGTTTCCATCCAAGAAATACTTGACCGCCTTTAGACCACTGTAACCAAACATGGTCGGAATTCCAAGGAAGAAAGTGAAATCTGCAGCAACTGTCCGACTGGTCCCCAGGATAATCGCACCTAGAATAGTCGCACCAGAACGACTAGTTCCTGGCACAATACTCAAGACCTGGAAGCAACCGATTAAGAGAGCTGTCTTATAGGACATTTTCGCCAAATCTGTCACCTGTGGCTCTACATCCCGATTACGATTTTCAATCCAGATAAATGCAATACCATAAACAATCAAGGCAATGGCAATGGGCACCATAAAGTTAAAATGGGCTTCGAACCAACTGTCCAATGGCACCGCAATCAGAATAGACGGAATGCAGGCAAGAACAACCTTGGCCCACAACTGCCAGGTCAACTGAATTTCACGCTTGGTCTTACCAGGCTGGAAAGGATTTAACTTTTTGAAGTAGATGGTCATAACCGCAAGAATAGCTCCCAACTGGATGACAATATTGAACATCTCTACAAAGCTAGCACTTTGGTTGAGTTTCATAAATTCTTGAACCAAGATCAAATGCCCTGTAGATGACACTGGCAACCACTCGGTCACACCTTCGATAATCCCTAAAAAGATGGCTTTTAGTAATTCGAGTAACATATTACACTCCTTTATTGTAAGTCTTTTTATTATATCATAAAAAAAAGTTCCTTTCATAGTACAAGGATATTGAAATTTGTCAGAATTTTTAATAAAATGGTGTAATACCATTTAATAAGGAGAAATCATGAAACATAAATTTAGTATCTTTCTGCTGACACTGATTGCTATTTTTTCTATGGCAACAGGCGTAAAAGCAGATGAATACCTCCGAGTCGGTATGGAGGCTGCTTATGCCCCTTTTAACTGGACTCAAGAGGACAACAGTAACGGAGCTGTTCCTATCGAAGGAACCAACCAGTATGCCAATGGCTACGATGTCCAAATCGCTAAAAAAATTGCCGAATCCTTGGACAAGGAACTCTTGGTAGTTAAAACAAAATGGGAAGGTCTTGTTCCAGCCCTGACTTCTGGTAAGATTGACATGATTATCGCTGGTATGAGTCCGACCGAAGAACGTAAGAAAGAAATAGCTTTCTCAGACAGCTACTATACGTCCATTCCAACCTTGGTCGTTCGTTCAGACAGCCAGTATGCTAAGGCGACTAGCTTAGCTGAATTTGCTGGGGCAAAAATCACTGCCCAGCAAGGTGTCTATCTCTACGACTTAATCGACCAAATCCAAGGTGCTGACAAACAAACAGCTATGGGAGACTTCTCTCAAATCCGCCAAGCACTAGAATCTGGTATTATTGATGCCTACGTTTCAGAGCGTCCAGAAGGTCGAACAGCCGAAGCTGCCAACAAGGTCTTCAAAATGGTGGAGTTGACTGATAGCTTTGAAACCAACGCTGAGGATGTGACCATTGCAGTCGGTATGCGCAAGGACGACAGCCGTATCACCCAAGTCAATCAAGTCTTGGCAACTCTTACTGAAGCTGACCAAATTGCCCTCATGGACAAGATGATTGAAAACCAGCCTGTTGAAGAAGCCAGCGAAGGGGAAACACCAAGCTTCTTTGCACAAGTGTGGAATATCATCGTTAACAACTGGCAACAATTACTTCGTGGCACTGGAATGACCTTGCTGATTTCTATCTTAGGAACTGTCATCGGTACCCTTATTGGTCTTCTAATTGGTGTCTTCCGTACCGCTCCAAAAGCAGCCAACAAGGCTCTTGCTATCGGTCAAAAAGTTCTCGGTTGGTTGATCAATATCTATATCGAAGTGTTCCGTGGTACACCGATGATTGTACAATCTATGGTTATCTACTACGGTACTGCCCAAGCCTTCGGTCTTAACCTTGACCGCACTCTGGCTGCCATCTTCATCGTATCCATCAATACCGGTGCCTACATGAGTGAAATTGTCCGCGGTGGTATCTTCGCCGTTGATAAGGGACAATTTGAAGCCGCAACAGCTCTTGGCTTTACCCACAACCAAACCATGCGCAAGATTGTTCTTCCGCAGGTTATCCGCAATATCTTGCCAGCAACTGGTAACGAGTTTGTCATCAACATCAAGGACACATCTGTATTGAACGTTATCTCCGTTGTAGAATTATACTTCTCAGGAAATACTGTAGCGACACAAACCTACCAGTACTTCCAAACCTTTACCGTCATTGCCATCATTTACTTTATCTTGACCTTCACTGTGACCCGCATCTTGCGCGCAGTTGAAAAACGCTTTGACACAGACACCTATACAACTGGTGCCAACCAAATGCAAATCGAGGTGCCTCATGACTAATAATGTAATTCTTGAAATTAAAAACCTAAAAAAATCCTATGGACAAAACCAGGTCCTCAAGGACATTTCTGTGACAGTGGAAAAAGGGGAAGTCATCTCCATTATCGGTTCATCAGGTTCTGGAAAATCAACCTTCCTCCGCTCTATCAACCTTTTGGAAACACCAAGTGAAGGACAAATCCTCTACCATGGCCAAGATGTTTTGGCCAAAGGCTATGACTTGACCACCTATCGTGAAAAATTGGGTATGGTTTTCCAATCCTTCAACCTCTTTAACAACCTCAACGTCTTAGAAAATGCTGTCGTGGCACAAACGACTGTCTTGAAACGCGACCGTGCAGAAGCCGAAAAGATTGCCAAAGAGAACCTCAACAAGGTCGGCATGACCGAGCAATACTGGCAGGCCAAACCAAGCCAACTCTCTGGTGGCCAAAAACAGCGTGTCGCCATTGCCCGCGCCTTGTCTGTTGATCCAGAAGTCATTCTCTTTGACGAGCCAACTTCAGCCCTTGACCCTGAAATGGTCGGAGAGGTGCTCAAAACCATGCAAGATCTTGCCAAGTCTGGCTTGACTATGATCATCGTTACGCATGAAATGGAATTTGCCCGCGATGTTTCAGATCGCGTCATCTTTATGGACAAGGGCGTCATCGCTGAAGAAGGCACTCCACAACAAATCTTTGAAAATCCACAAGAAGAGCGGACCCGCGAATTCCTACAACGTTTCCTTGGATAATCTTTCATTCTATGTTCCATTCCATACTTACCAGTCTTCTAGGCTGGTAAGTTTTTTTGCAAGAAAAAAGAGAAGACCAGCCGTCTTCTCATCAAATCGTCTAAATACTATGATTTAGATTAGTTTTCAAATTTCTTGTGGTTTTTGTCGTAAAAGTCAATCAACCCCAAGGCAGTCGCAAATGAAATGTTGTCAATTTTAGCGCGTCCTTGTGCAAGAGCGATAACTGACATCTCACGAGCATTTGTTTCCTTGCTGATACGGTAGCCAGTGATTTTCTTTTCGCGTACCCAGCCGACAACAGCGGCAACTTTTTCGTAACTAGTCATTAGGAACCCCTTTCCAATTTATTCGTGCAATTAAGTATAATACAAATTGCTTTGAATTGTCAAGTAAAATGTTCGGATTTTACTCAATTTTTAACCTGTAGAGCAGACAATATTTGTGTACGTACATCCTCCACTCCGCCAGCATTAGCTGGTAAAAAGATTGTTTGATTACCTCCTTGCGCAAAATTGTTTAATGTATCCAAGTATTGGTTGGTCAACAAGATAGACATAATCTGCTCTTCCGTCATGCTGATGTTGGACTCTTTCAATTCACGAATAGAGTCTGCTAGTCCGTCTACAATTGCCTTCCTTTGTTGGGCAATCCCCACACCATGTAGGCGGTCTTTTTCAGCTTCTGCTTCAGCAGCAGTGACTATTTTAATCTTGTCGGCTTCTGCCAATTCTTGGGCCGCAACCCGTTTTCGCTGAGCTGCGTTGATTTCATTCATTGATTGCTTAACCTCGGCATCTGGTTCGACCTTGGTAATCAAGGTTTTGACAATAACATAACCGTAGGTCGACATCTCTTCCGCCACCTGCTTTTGTACCTCAAGGGCGATTTCATCTTTCTTCTCAAAGAGTTCATCCAAGGTCAATTTCGGAACGGATGACCGCAAGGCATCTTCAATATAGGATTTAATCTGTGCCTCTGGATGCATGAGTTTGTAGTAGGCATCTGTGACATTATTTTCATTGACACGATACTGCGTAGCCACATTCATGGTCACAAAAACATTGTCCTGAGTCTTGGTTTCTACCACGATCTCACTCTGTAGCATCCGCAGTTGGATACGGGCCGCAATCACATCTACACCAAAGGGGATTTTAAAGTTAATACCAGAGGTAGAAGTCTTTTGGTACTTCCCAAACCGCTCTACAATGGCAACTGTCTGCTGTTTGACCACATATAGCCCCGAAACAACCAAAACCAAGGCAAGCAATACAATAAATAAGAAACTAATGAGAACCATCATAAAACCAGCTTCCATATTTACCTCCTAAACAAGCATTTTATAAAGCGAGTCATTTTCATGAAGATTGATATATTGGGGATCAAAATCTTCAAGACGAGAAAGAAATTGATCATAATCTTCTTTATTATCCAAAGCTATTCCAATCAAGACTGGCCCCGTTCCCTTATTGGCACGTTTGATGTACTCAAAGCGGGTAATATCATCATTTGGTCCTAAAATATCATTTACAAATTCTCTCAAAGCACCTGGACGCTGCGGAAAGTTCACAACGAAGTAATGTTTAATTCCTTCATAAATGAGGGCACGTTCTTCCATTTCTGGCATACGGTTGATATCATTATTACCACCAGAGATGATGCAACAAATGGTTTGCCCCTTAATCTTGTCTTTAACGACTTCTAGAGCTGCTACAGTTGCCGCTCCAGCAGGTTCAGCCACAATCCCAAGTTTTGAATAGAGATCCAAAATGGTGCCTGAAATCCATCCCTCATCTACTCCAATCAGCTTATCGACATGCTTACGGGCTACAGCATAGGTTGCGGCTCCAACCTTTTGAACTGCAATCCCATCCGCAAACTTATCAATGCTTGCTAATTTGATCGGACGTCCCTTGTCAAAAGCTGCCTTCATAGATCGAGCACCATTTGCTTCGACACCGATAATCTTGATTTCTGGTGCGTGTTCTTTGAGGTAGGCAGAAACACCAGCAATCAAACCGCCTCCACCTACGGGTACAAGGATTTGATCAAAGCTAATGCTCTGCTCTTGAGATTCTTCTAGGATTTCATAGGCGACGGTTCCTTGACCTGCCTGAACATCGTCATCATCAAAGGGATCAATAAAGGTCTTACCTGTTTCTTTGGTATATTCCTGTGCTGCCTGAGCAGATTCATCAAAAGTATCGCCCACTAAACGAATATCTACATAGTCACCGCCAAAGAAACGAACCTGTCCAATCTTTTGCTGTGGTGTTGTAACAGGCATAAAGATGGTTGCTGGTATCTGCATCTCTTGACAAGTATAGGCAACACCTTGGGCATGGTTGCCGGCAGAAGCGCAGACCACACCTAGCGCCTTTTTTTCATCGGATAATTGAGAAATGGCATAGTAGGCTCCACGTATTTTAAATGAACGAACGCGTTGCTCATTCTCACGCTTGATATAGATGGTGGCTCCGTACTTTTCTGATAAGTAGCGACTGTAATCTAATGGCGTTCGAACGACAACTCTTTTCAGAACTTCGTAAGCCTGTTCTACATTTTTTGCTGTAATCATATTTGCACTAATTTCTTTCTATAAGTATATTGTATCAATATTTTTTTAAAAATACTAACATTTATGCGCATTTTCATCATATTATTTTGCAATCTCTTGACATACAATGTTCAAGCCCCCACTTTCCATAATAAGAAGCAATAATGGGTAAAAGAGCTGGCTCAACCAGCTCTTTTATTCCTATCATTCTGGGGATTTCATGACTTGCTTCCTTGCACTTCTAATAAATCATGTTAGAAATAGCATGGAAATAATCGAAAGACTTGAATTCCTAGCCATTAGCTAAAACTCACTCTCCGATTTTTAAGCTCGTTTTTTATGGTCGCTCTCGAGTTTCTGGGCGAGCAATTACTTCCTTCAAAGGTTCCCCAAACCTTTGAAGCTGTCAGAGGTTGGAGATAAAACTTGCGATAGCAAGTGTCACAGAGCCTATCCCCAGGCTCTTTCACTCCCCCGGTCTGACCTCGCTCTCTTGTTTTCAGGCGAGGGTTAAAATAGTCCACTTCCCTTGCCTCGCTTTTCAATTTCTGGGCGAGGGTTCCAACAGTTTGGGGAACTGTTGGAAGCAGGAAATAAAACTTGCGACAGCAAGTGTCTCATAGCCTATCCGTAGACCTTACCTCGCTCTCTTGTTGTCAAGCGAGGGCATATGGTCGCTTTCACATTGCTAGGCGACCAGCTGAAAGAGTCTATCCCCAGACTCTTTCACTCCCCCGGACTTTCCTCGCTTTCTCGTTTTTAGGCGAGGGCTAAAACAGTCCACTGGACTGTTTTAGTTATAAATCTTGAACGAATCGTCGTCGTTGCGGCTGACGAATGGCATTGCTTTGCGGAGTTCTGCTCCGACTTTTTCGATTTCGAGTCCTTCTGCTTCTTTGCGGTAGGCTTCCATGCGTGGACGACCAGCCTTGTAGTCGTTGACGAAGTCGTTGGCGAATTTACCAGACTGGATATCCGCAAGAACTGCTTTCATGTTTTCTTTAACTTGGTCTGTAATCACGCGTGGACCTGATACATAGTCACCGAATTCAGCAGTGTTTGAGATTGATTGACGCATTTTCTTGAAGCCACCCTCGTAAACAAGGTCAACGATGAGCTTCATTTCGTGAAGCACTTCGAAGTAAGCCAATTCTGGTGCATAACCCGCTTCTTTCAAGACTTCAAAACCTGCTTGCATAAGAGCTGTCAAGCCACCGCAGAGAACTGCTTGCTCACCAAACAAGTCTTCTTCTGTTTCTTCCTTGAAGGTTGTTTCCAAAAGACCAACGCGAGCTGAACCAACGCCTTTTGCCCAGTCCATAGCGATATGCTTGGCATTGCCAGTTGCATCTTGGTACACTGCGTAAAGAGCTGGCACACCGAAGCCTTCTTCGAAGGTACGGCGAACCAAGTGACCTGGACCTTTTGGTGCACACATGAAAACATCCACATCTGCTGGCACCTTGATAAATTCAAAGTGAACGTTGAAACCATGGGCAAAACCAAGGGCATTCCCTGCTTCTAAGTTTGGAGCGATTTCTTCATTGTAAAGGTCTGCTTGGATTTCGTCTGGAGCCAAAATCATGATGACATCCGCTTGTTTGGCTGCTTCTGCCACTTCAAAGGTTTTAAAACCGTCTTCTTTTGCCTTGTCAAATGACTTGCCGGCACGCACACCGATGATAACATCATGGCCTGTATCACGCAAGTTTTGCGCATGGGCATGACCTTGTGAACCATAACCGATAACGGCGATACGCTTACCGTCAAGTGCTGCTACTGTTACATCTTTTTCATATTGCATTGCTACTGTCATAAAATTCTCTTTTCTATTTTTTTATTTGTGGTTTTGAGCGGTCTAGGAAAATGAAGGCTCTTTAACATGGTCTATCATGTACATTCCTAGTTGCTCATCTTTCTTTTAATTCTAGGCAGCGAGGCAAAGGCTATACTAATGGTATGCCAAGCCGAGCTAACGACGAAGTAAAAGACAAGTGTGCGACTAGGTTAGTCGCGGCTAAAGCCAGTTGCCCCCGTCCTTGCGATGTTCTTGATTCCGTAAGGCTGAATGACACGCAGGAGAGCATCAATCTTATCTCCATCACCTGTCATTTGAATGGTAATGGAATGAGGGGCCACATCGACAACGCTAGCACGGAAGGGTTGAATAATAGCCAAAATCTCTGCACGTTTTGCTGGTGGAGCAACGATTTTGACCAAAATAACTTCCCGCTCCAAATGTGGAATATCCGTTAAATCACGGACACGGACCACATCAATCAAGCGGTTGAGCTGTTTGATGATTTGCTCTAGTTCATCCTGGCTAACCACGTCAACAATCACGGTAACGCGGGAAATCCCATCTATTTCTGTTGGACCGACGGAGATAGATTCAATATTGATTTGGCGACGAGATAATACACCCGTAAAGCGGTTGAGGACGCCGGATGAATTCCGTAATTTTGCTGTTAACATTCTACGCATTGAACTTCACCCCCAACATTTCTGCATTGCTCTTACCAGCGGGCACCATTGGTTGAACATGCTCTGTTCTAGAAATATGAACCTCAATCAACATTGGCTTGTCTTCTAAAATAACCTTCATATCCTCAGACAAGGTTGCTGGATTGTCAAAACTGTAATGGGCAATGCCGTAGGCTTCGGCTAGAAGCTGGAAATTTGGTTCAGCATCAAAGACGGACTGACTGCGACGCTTGTCGTAGAAGGATTCCTGCCACTGACGAACCATACCAAGTGAGTGGTTATTGATTAAGACCACCTTAATCGGCACGCCATATCCATTCAAAATAGCTAACTCTTGGTTGGTCATTTGGAAGCCACCATCTCCAACAAACACAACGACTTCTCTATCTGGATTGGCCAATTTGGCACCGATAGCTGCTGGAATACCGAAGCCCATGGTCCCCATGCCGCCTGACGTCACCAACTGACGAGCGTGTTTATAAGGGTAGAATTGAGCCGTCCACATCTGGTGTTGACCAACATCCGTTACGACGATCGCATCTCCATTTGTCAGCTGTCCGATTAACTCAATCGCCTGTTGCGGTTTAATAACCGTATCATCTTCTTCGTACCAGAATGGCGCCCGGCGTTTGTTGTCCAAGACATGCGCTGTCCATTCGGCATAGTCCGTATCTACTGTTTCAAGATTTAACAGGACTTCTAAGGTTGCTTTGGCATCGCCTACGACTGGAATGGCTGTCTTCACTACCTTGCCAATTTCTGCAGGGTCAATGTCAACATGGGCAACCGTTGCATTGGGTGCATAGGTCAAAGGATTACCAGTCAAACGGTCATCAAAACGGGCACCGATATTGATGATGTAATCCGCATCGTTCATAGCCATATTGGCAGCATAAGAACCATGCATGCCCCCCATCCCCAGCGCCAATTCATGCTCAATCGGCATGGCTCCCAAACCAAGCAGAGTTGAAACTACAGGAAGACGATAACGTTCTGCAAAGGCAATCAGCTCTTGATTGGCATCCGCATAGTTAACGCCACCACCAGCTAGGATAAGTGGCTGTTTGGCTTGGCTGAGTTGTTTCAAAATTTTCTTGACCTGCAAGCCATTTGGCTCAACAGTCGGCTGATAACTTGGAAGTTGAACAGTTGGGTCGTAGTAAACATCAACGATTCTCTCTTGAATATCTTTTGGAACATCAATGACTACAGGACCTGGACGACCTGTCGTTGCAATATGCAGAGCCTCTGTAATGACACGAGGAATATCTGCTGTATCCCGAATCTGATAATTGTATTTGGTAATGGGCATGGTCATACCCAAGACATCTGCCTCTTGAAAGGCATCCTTACCGATACCCCGTGTAGCCACTTGACCTGTAAAGACCAACAAAGGCACGCTATCACCCATAGCATCCGCAATACCTGTAATGGCATTCGTTGCTCCTGGACCAGATGTGACAATGGCTACGCCCACCTTTCCTGATGATTTGGCATAACCTTCTGCCTCGTGAACCGCCCCTTGTTCATGTCGCGCCAAAATATGTTGGATACCCTCATACTGATAAATAGCATCGTATAACGGCAAAACTGCACCACCTGGATAACCAAAAACAAGGTCAACTCCCAGTTGATGCAAGGTGTCTAAAATAAGATAAGACCCCGAACGTGGTTGGTCTAATTGGATTTCTTGCACGAATATTCCTCCTCTCTGCAAATATGTTATCTACTATAATAACACACGATGATAGAATGTCAAGAAATTTTCTGAAAATTCCTACACTTGTTCGGATTCTTAAACATTTCCAAAAAAATTCTTAAAGCAAACTTAAGCAAATCGCAAGCCCTGTCTCGTTTTAGCTTGCTTTTAGGAAAGTCCCGTATAGTAGACTCATCAAGAAAAACATACGAGGTTTAGGATATGTATTATATTGTTATTCCCGCCTACCAGCCAGATGAAAAATTAATCCAACTCTTAGAAGTCATGAAGAACAGACTAAATTGCCAAGTCATTGTTGTAGATGATGGCAGTACAGGTCAAGCCAAAGACATTCTTGAAATCGCCAAGACTTATGCCATCGTTCTCCACCACGATGTCAACAAAGGAAAGGGACAAGCCCTACGAACAGCCTTTAGCTTTATCCAAGATTTGAGAAAGCCAGGTGTCATCGTTACAGCTGATGCGGATGGCCAACACGCTGTCAATGATATTGACCGGGTCGCACGCGCAGCCATGAACCTGCCAAGTCGCCTCATCCTTGGTGTCCGTCAATTTACCAAGGACATCCCTCTCCGCAGCCGCTTTGGCAACAAACTGACCAGAGTATTGTTCCGACTACAAACTGGTGTCAATGTATCCGACACACAAACCGGATTGCGTGGTTTCCATACCGATTTGATTCCCTTTATGCTAGAAATCGAGGGCGACCGCTATGAATACGAGATGAACATGCTGACCCAGGCCAGTCAACGCTATAAAATTACGGAAGTCCCCATCCAAACCATCTATATCGATGACAATGCCAGTTCACACTTTCGTCCCATCAAAGACGGATTACTGATTTATAAAAATCTCTTTAAGTTTGCCCTGGCATCTTTTGGTGGCTTCCTAGTTGACTACGGTGTCTATGCCCTAGCCTTGTTACTCCTCACTGGCTTACCGACTGCGGTACGCTTACTAGTCGCAAATACCCTTGCTCGCATTTGCAGTGCTAGCTGTAACTTTGCCCTTAACAAGAAGTTAGTCTTTAAGAATAAAGAAAGCATCACTCGGACAGGTGCTGGCTACTTCACCCTAGCCCTCATCCTCTTCCTAGCTGACACAACCCTGCTTTACCTCTTCCACCAAGTCCTCGGTCTAAACATCTACCTTGTCAAACTTGCCGTTGGTCTCTTCCTCTTCCTAGCTTCTTGGTTTATTCAAAAAAACATCATCTTTAAAGAAAGGAAATCATTTTCCCATGAAATTGCTTAAAAAACCCTTTGCCTATGCCTCAATCTTCGGAATGCTCTTAACCAGTGGATTTTCCTACTCTATGTTAAAAACCTTTGTCATTTCCGAAGCAATTTCCACCGTCGCTGCAAGCAGTACGACTACATCAAGCAGTCAAGATACTACCGACACAACTGCCTCATCATCCACCGCTGCTTCAACAGCAACCAATGTGTCTACTACAGATACCAGCTATAGGGATGACAATATCCAAATCAACTTAGAAACCATCACAACCAACAATACCACTGTCTATGTAGCAGATATCCAAGTTAGCTCACCAGAGTATTTAAAAACAGCCTTGGCTCAAAATACCTACGGTACCAACGTGACAGCCAAAACCTCCGAAACAGCTGCTGCAAACAATGCTATCCTAGCAGTTAACGGTGACTACTACGGCGCCAACTCAACTGGTTATGTTATTAAAAACGGCGTTCTCTACCGTGATACTGTTCGCGACAACGCATCTTACGGTGACTTGGCTATCTACGCAGACGGCTCATTTGAAATCATTTATGAAAACGAAGTAACTGCTCAAGAATTGATTGACCAAGGTGTTGTCAACCTCTTAGCCTTCGGACCATCATTGGTCGAAAACGGTGAAATTGTCGTAGATACTTCTACTGAGGTCGGTCGAACTATGTCATCTAATCCACGCTCTGCTATCGGTATCATTGATGAAAACCACTACATTATCGTTGTTGCAGACGGACGTACTTCAGAAAGTCAAGGACTATCACTCTATCAAATGGCTGAAGTCATGAAACAATATGGTGCACAAACAGCCTATAACCTTGACGGTGGTGGTTCATCTACTCTTTACTTCAACGGTCAAGTTATTAACAATCCAACAACAAACGGAAATACTATCTCAGAAAGGGCGGTGAGTGACATTGTCTACATCGGTTACTAATCAAACATCAGGGCGTACTGCACGCACCTTCATCACCTACTTGGCTACAACAGCCTTCCTCTTCATCTTCAGCCGTATCTATGAAAGCCTTAGTTATGGCGAAGTATCCATCTTCATGCACTACATGTTCTGCGTGACCCTGGTTGGCGGAGCCTTGCTCCTTGGCTTGCTCACTATCAAGCCAAACCTATCACGTCTGACCTTCAATCTCTGGAATTCAGGTGTGGCAACCATCACAGCAGGTTTCCTGCTCCGAGGTATTATTAACCTGTCTGGTCGTTCCACAACCTTGGACCAACCCTATTGGTTTGTCGGTGCAGGTTTCCTAGTCCTTGCCTTGATAAGCCTCTTCTTTACTAGAAACAAGAGAACACAGGGCAGAGCAAGCGCTCAGTAACACAAACAAAATTAGAGCAGCCTTTGGACAATCCAGGGCTGCTTTGGTTTGTTTTTGTAAAATTCAGAAATTTCACATCATTTAACAAATCCTTTTTCATTTCCCTAGGAACTATGGTATAATAAGAAAAACATTCATCAGAAAGATAGGGAGAAGAGAAATGACCGAAAAAGATACACTAAAAAACCTCCGTCACCGTAGTTCTGTCTACGATTCGATGGTCAAGTCACCCAACCGTGCCATGCTCCGTGCTACTGGTATGCAGGATGAAAACTTTGAAGCACCCATTGTCGGAGTGATTTCCACTTGGGCTGAAAATACTCCTTGTAACATCCACCTTCATGACTTTGGAAAATTAGCCAAGGAAGGTGTCAAATCTGCTGGTGCTTGGCCAGTCCAATACGGGACCATTACGGTTGCGGATGGTATTGCCATGGGAACTCCTGGCATGCGCTTCTCCCTGACCTCTCGTGACATCATTGCCGATTCCATCGAAGCAGCTATGGGGGGGCACAACGTGGATGCCTTTGTCGCTATCGGTGGCTGTGATAAAAACATGCCCGGTTCGATGATTGCCATTGCCAATATGGACATTCCTGCTATCTTTGCCTACGGTGGCACCATTGCCCCTGGTAATTTGGATGGAAAAGACATCGACCTGGTTTCAGTCTTTGAAGGGATTGGTAAATGGAACCACGGTGATATGACTGCTGAAGAAGTCCGACGCTTGGAGTGTAATGCCTGCCCTGGTCCTGGTGGTTGTGGCGGTATGTACACTGCCAACACCATGGCCTCTGCTATCGAGGCGCTGGGTATGAGTTTACCAGGCTCCTCATCACACCCAGCCGAGTCAGCAGAGAAAAAGGCCGACATCGAAGAAGCTGGTCGTGCAGTTGTTCGTATGTTGGAACTCGGTCTGAAACCGTCTGACATCATGACCCGTAAGGCCTTTGAAAATGCCATTACCGTTGTCATGGCACTTGGTGGCTCCACCAACGCAACCCTGCATTTGCTGGCCATGGCTCACGCTGCCAATGTAGAATTGACCCTGGACGACTTCAACACCTTCCAGGAAAAAGTTCCTCACCTTGCTGACCTGAAACCGTCTGGCCGCTATGTCTTCCAAGACCTCTACAATGTCGGCGGGGTCCAAGCTGTCATGAAATATCTCTACCAAAACGGATTCCTACATGGTGACTGTATGACCTGTACAGGTAAAACGGTCGCTGAAAACTTGGCCGATGCACCAGATTTGACACCAGGTCAGGATGTCATCATGCCACTTGAAAATCCAAAACGAGCTGACGGTCCACTGATCGTTCTCCATGGCAATCTCGCACCTGAAGGCTCAGTTGCCAAGGTTTCAGGTGTAAAAGTCCGTCGCCACGTTGGACCAGCCCGTGTCTTCGATTCAGAAGAGGCTGCTGTTGAAGCAGTTTTGGCTGATGAAATCGTTGATGGCGATGTTGTCGTTGTCCGCTACGTTGGACCAAAAGGTGGACCTGGTATGCCTGAAATGCTCTCCCTTTCGTCCATCTTAGTCGGTAAGGGACAGGGCGAATCGGTTGCCCTTCTAACAGACGGCCGCTTCTCTGGTGGTACCTATGGCTTGGTTGTGGGACACATCGCACCTGAAGCTCAAGACGGCGGTCCAATCGCCTATCTCCGTGATGGTGATACGGTTATCGTCGACCAAGATACCAAGGAATTGACCATGGAAGTTTCTGAAGAAGAAATCGAACGCCGAAAAGCAGAAACTGTTATCCCACCACTCTACTCTCGTGGTGTTCTCGGAAAATATGCCCACATCGTATCGTCTGCCTCAAAAGGAGCCGTTACCGACTTCTGGAGACCAGAACGTACTGGCAAAAAATAAGAATTCAACGACCCTGTCCTCGCGGCAGGGTTTTCCAAAAGGAGACAAAATGAAACTAACTGTCGAACTCTCCCGCTTTCGTGTCAAAGAAGGCAAAACTACTCAAGTAGATGAATGGATGACCTTTCTTAACGAGCACATGGCAGACACCCTTCTCACCTTAGAGGGAGAAAAAATGTATGTCGAAACCATCTTTCGTGAGGTCTTAGATGGTCGCGAATACCTCTATTGGTACTCCGTTCAAGCTGACGGAGGTATTGAGGTAGAAACTTCTGAGTCCTACATCGATAAAAAGCACTTGGAATACTGGGAAGAATGCATCGACCCAAGCTATGGTATGGTAGACCTAACCCCTCAAGTTGTCATGATTCCGAAACCAATCTATGAAACCATGGAGGAATTGGATAGACAATACGATGACACATATAAAAACTGAGTTGCAAACTCTTGCAACTCAGTTTTCTTATTTAGGACTAATTCCCAAGGTAATCCGTCCCAGACGGCTAATGCGGGTCATCTTCCAGGCTGGCGACCAGACGATTTGGACCTGGGCATCCTCAATGCCCTCAATGGTTTTCAAGGCTGCAACCAACTCTCCTGGCATGGTATCCGCGCAAGAACAGCCTGCATCTGTAAAGGTCATGACGACCTTACAAAAACCAGCTTCATCCACATCAATCTCATAGACCAGACCCAGATTATAAATATCCAGCTCAATCTCTGGATCATAAATGGTTTCAAGCACTTGAACCAACTGGTCTGATAGAGCAGCCGCTCGGTCGTTTAATTTTATATCTTCTCGCATCAATCACACCACTTTCTATTAGAGCCTACCTAGAAAAGTACGCTCAGTTGACTCAACAGTGAAAATAGAACTGCCAGTGTCATTACCAAAATCAAGATAATATAAAGAATAGGCTTTCGTTTCTTCTCCTTCGTAGGCTCCACGTAACGCGCTCTTTGGATACGCTCATCAATGTCATTCTTGAGTAATTGATTCTCTTTTGCCATTTCTGTTATTCCTCCAACAATGCTTTTCTATAAGCGACAGGAGTCTCTTGTCCCAATCCATTACGCTGACGCTCAATAAAGGCTCCCGGAGACTTGCTAAATTCTTTGATAGCTTCCACCATACGCTTGAATTGGCTGAACAGGACAATATTTTCCGGTAATGTCAGTTGACGATTGTGCGCTGTATTCTCAAAGGCAAAAATTGCATGATTGTGCTCAAAGGCCTTCCGAACAATTCCTTCCACTTCACTACCATGGTTAACATCTAGATAAATATCACATTTCTGGAGCAAGTCTTCCAAAACCATTGGGCGAACATTAGGATAAAGGGTTACTTGCTGACGACTTCCGTAATCCATCAAGCGTGAAGACATTTCTGTCAAGGCTGCAACATGAAAATGATAATCTGGTAAGAAGGCTAATAATTCATCAAAATGTTGAATCTGATCCGAATTCGTCACAATCAGAATATCTTTTCCGGCCTTATTTTGTCTTCTTTCTGGATAAATCATTCCCAGATAAGAAACGACTGACCGATGTTCCTCTGGCAATAAAGGCAACATTTGAGAATAGGTAGCCTTATCTTGCACTATAATGCGCTGTTTTCTAGACTGTTTCCCCAAGGCCACTAGCATATTACCTGGAATGGCATCGTAAATTTTTTCCTGCCAAAACAAAATATCTTCTCCTGGACCTGACAGAGAATAGGTAATAAAGAACGGATAAGAGAGTGAGTTGTAGATAACCTTCTCCGTTGACAAACCTGACCGTTCAATAAAATATCTGAAAAAAGATGGTTTGTCTGTGAAAATATGTGTACCATTCTGCCAATTTAAGAGAATGGAATTTGTCAAAAGATTTTCTACAATAACTTCTTGACCATCTTTGTTATAGTAAGAGCGGGTATTAGCAATCTGCTGCTCATCGAAAGCAGTTCGAGAGAATAGAATACCGTAACGGTTATAATGATCAGTAAAACGAACCTTCCCATTCCGATCATACCAATCGACTGCTTTCACCAACCGTTTGTAACCAGGCTCGATATAATAGATTTTCCCTCTTAATACATCGTAATCCCAAATTTCCGCTTCCTTACTGTTTCCAGTAATTTCCCAAAAGTTTTGAACAGGAACTTGGTTAAAATACAAGGGACTACCGGAGCCATCGTAATAGCCACAAAAATAGGAGTAGGCCGACATGACCCCCTCAGGTAAAAAACCATCATCCTGAACAACAATCGCTGGATGGTCTATACCTGACACTTTTAATGAATGATGCAAATCTTTTGCATTCGTATCATATCTATCAAAGATATATATCACTGACTAACCTCCTTGATAAAATCCAACCACTTTTCTTCCAGTCGTACCGTCAAAAAGTCCTCTGCTCGTTTGTAAGAGGCTTGATAAAACTCTTCCTTATCAGCCGACTGATAAAAGGCAAGAATCTTTTCAGCAAATACCTTCGCGTAAGAGTCCCCATCATCTGGTTGAGAACGAGTGAAGCGGTAACCGTTCTTACCATCCTCAATAAAGGTCTGGTTTCCATAAGGGACATCCAAACCAATCATAGCCAATCCAGAGCCAATCGCCTCCATCAAAGTCAGACCAAATCCTTCACTTGTAGAAGCCGAGAGGTAAACTTGGTAGTCTTTGTAGATGTTTGTCAAATCTTGATGGCCCTTTAAACGAATAAAATCGTTAGCCCTATGTTCATCAATCATTTTTTGAAGAAGAGAGCGTTGACCGCCTTCCCCGTAAATATCAAACTCCAATTCAGGCAGACTTTCACGAGCAAGAAGCACACCTTTTACTAACCAATCAATATGCTTTTCAGGCGCCAAACGCGAACACGTCAGCATAGAGAAAGGCTTTCTCTGACCAGCAGGGTATTGAAGACTGTCCAAACTACCGACTGGTAGCGTTACAACTTTCGGAACATAGCCTTGGTATTTTTCAAACTGTTCTTCTAAAACCCTGGTTTGAGCATCTGTTGAGGTAATAAAGGCATCAACCACTCTTCCATTCGTAAATTGATAGTCATAGAAATTGTTCCAAAGAATAGTATCCTCAGTAATCAAGCTATCACTGTAATGCTCTGCATGGACTACGACAGCTACTTTTGCTGCACCTCGATGTCTCAGAACTGCTTGACCAATTCCAGTAGCGCGGTCCACTAGGATAAGGTCTTGACCAGTCAAGTTTAGCTCTTTAAGCATCCGTTCAATGAGTTCTTCCTTCGAGTACAAGAGTGCATCAGGAAAACGAAAGAGGCTCTTATCATCTGAACAATTTTCCTCGTAGGCAAAACTGCCATCTTCGTTATAAAATACCCGTCGATAGAGTTTTGGACTGGATTGATTTGGTGCGTAGTACTCAGAAAACATCCGCGTGTAGCTATAATAATCTTTACGAAGTAATTTTCCTTGGCTTAAATACTCAACGCGTTGCACTACCGACTGCGAGTCTTTCTTAAAGAAAGCAACCACATGGCCAGCATTGTTTGGATAAGCATAGCGGATGGCCGTATCCGATTTTGTTTCCAATTGAGCACCTGGTACTAAGGTTTTTTGAAACTCCTCCAGACTGTATGTCGTCGGTGCAGTTTTCAAGTCTGTGAAAAAACTATATAACCAAATTACTTCACTATCTTCAAATCCAATATTCTCAGTGAAATGGGCAAGATTTTCATTTTGAAACATATCCGTAAAAATAAACTTAGCGTCTATCCCTAACTTACGGAAGATACTGGCACGATAGGCTTGGGCGTATTCAACGCCACTACTTGCCCAGCCGATACCCTTATTTATATTATAAATCGTCATATTACATCCTTTTACACATAATAAACAGATCGTTTGCCATTTGGCATGGTTTCAATACTACTCAAAAGAATATTTCTTACGATCTGCTCCTGGACCTCCTTGGTCATATTGCCATAGGCATCCAAGGCTTCCTTATAATACTCATACATGTTATTGCGCTGAGCAAGGGCCCGAGAATGAACAATCCCTTTCAACTGTTGTAAACTATCTACCTCTTCAACCCAACATTCATCAATCGCCTTCAAAATAGAAATACGGTAAAACTCCGACAATTCTTCCTCATTATCAAAAATGTCCTTCTTGACCTGTAGTTCTTTGTCAACGAGATTGAGTAAGAAACGACTCACTTGCTTATGGTCATGAACATTGAAATTAGAAGGAAAGGATTTGAAAGAATAGGTAATGTTATCTAAAATAAACCGTCGAACTTGATGGGTTGTACAATCTGGCGTCTCTGCGATAAACCGTTTCACAACCTTTTCAAAAATCTTACGAATCTTCTCTTCATAACCGCCACCTTCCTGCATCAGGCGATTACGCAAATCATAAATCATATTCCGCTGAACACGCATACTCTCGTCAAACTGAACTGTCGAATGACGCGATTGAATAGCCACATCCTCTGAACGAGTCTGGGCTGTTTTAATCATATTACGAAAACGTCCGCTTCGCAAAGGCTTACCATAGCCTCTTCTCTCAGGATCATTGTGCTTACGTAAATAGCGTTTAGCCCACTCTGGACCAAAATTGACCAACAATTCATCTTCTAGGGAAACAAAAAATTGAGACATCCCTGGCTCACCTTGTCGACCTGCACGACCTCTTAGCTGACCATCCATTCGGCTATTGGCCATCCGTTCTGTACCAATAACAGCTAGACCGCCTAATTCTGCTACACCCTCACCTAACTTAATATCCGTACCACGACCAGCCAAAACAGTTGCACAAGTCACCGCACCATAACGACCAGCTTCCTTGATAATCAAGGCTTCTTTCGCCACATTATTAGCAGTCAAAGTGTTGTGGGCAATCCCTTCTTGCAAGAGCAATTGTGAATAAATTTTCGTCACATCAACTGACCCTGAAATCAACAAAATAGGTCGCCCTTGTTCATGCAATTCCTTGACCAAGGTCATTGTAGCCACAATCTTTTCAGGTAAGGTAGCATAAACCTTATCTGGATGGTCAATCCGCTGAATAGGCAGATTGGTAGGGATTGAAATAACCGGAACCTTGTAAGTACGGATGAGTTCATCTTCCGCATCACGACCTGTACCAGTCATACCTGATAAGGTCGGAAACATATTAAACAAGCTTTGGTAGGTGACGGAACCCATAGCACGATTTTCAGTGGTCTTGGTCACACCTTCTTTCGCTTCAATAGCTTGATGGATACCCGACTGCAGACGTGTCCCTTCCAAAATGCGACCCGAACGGTTGTCTAAGAGCTTGACTTCATCATCATGAACGATATAATCATAATCCTTGCGATAGATATAGTGAGCCCGTAGCGCCAGGTTAATCTGGCGATTCAACTCCCAGGATTGTTGACCATACAGGTCCTCAACACCAAAATAGCGCTCAGCTTCAGTCATCCCCTGTTCCGTCAAATAGACTTCTCGCTTATCAAAGTCAAAATAGAACTCTTCCGTTTCTTTCAGACCTAGCACAAATTGATTGCAGGCATCAAATAAATTGGACTGGACACGTGGTGTACCTGAAATAATCAATGGTGTTTGAGCAATGTCCAACAAGACCGCATCTGCCTCATCCACAATAACAAAATTGAAATCACGCATAAACTTATGGTGAACGGAAGCAGCCAAATTATCTGCTAAATAATCAAATCCTAAACCAGAACCCGTTGTGTAGGTAATATCCGCTGCATAAACTGCACGTTTTTCCTCGATGCTCGGATCGTAGCCTTCCTCAAAAACACCAATACCGACAGAGAGCCCCAGGAATTGATAAACCTCTCCCATCTCCTCTGCATCACGCTTGGCTAAGTAATCATTTGTCGTCACAAGGATGGCTCCTTTTCCTGACAATCCATTCAAGTACAAAGGCATAGTCGCTGTAAGAGTCTTCCCCTCACCAGTCTTCATCTCAGCGATGCTGCCTTGATGAAGAGCAATGGCCCCCATAACCTGAACATCATAAGGAAACTTCCCTAAAATACGGAAACAAGCCTCCCTACATACAGCAAAGGCTTCCACCATTAAGTCGTTCAAGGTCTCTCCGTCTGACAGACGTTGTTTAAAAATAGTTGTTTGTTCTTGCAATTCTATATCCGTCATCTCTGCATAGCGAGGTCGCAACTGATTGATTTTCTTCATCTGTCGCTTAATAGCTGCCAACCTCACCGCATTCAGAATTGTTGAAGTGGATATTGTTTTCATTGAACTCCTTCATCATCTACAATTTGGATTATATTTCTTACTAAATCAAGTTCAGGGGGAAGAGTGCTCGTCTTATAGAGGTGCTTGCTTTTCACCGATAAATGAATGGTAGTACTGTTTTCTACCCCATAAAGTGCAAGAGAATGGAAGGTCAGCTGATGACAACCCGCCCCCACTAACTTTATCATATAGGTGTAGGCATCTTTCGGATAGGTAAAGGAATGATCATCATTCCTCAAAATATCCGTTCCAATCACTTCCTCTTGCCGATTGAAGTATTGTATTTGTAAATAACAAGTATTCTCCGGAACCGAACTAAAATCCTTCTCCACACGGTAGCTTGCACCAGGAACCAAGATTGGCAAACTAGGTGAAACACGGTGAGCCTGATAATGAGTTTTAGACCGCCAGGTTTTTATCGCTTTTCCAGCAGCAAAGTAGGGATTTTCAAAGCGAACACTAGAACCTGAATACTTGATTGTTGAACCATAAAGATAATTTGAATGACTGGCCATATCTCCCCAGTAGATTCTATCTATCAACTTATTCTCCAAACTTAACTCCTTCCAAAATCATGGAATAATATCCGATTATATTGGGTCAAAAACCACTTATTAATAGAGAAACTATTGTCATTGTGTCGTCCCTCATAGCCCTTGGTAAAAATATGGACCTCATCTTCCGCAAAAAAGTCAATCAAGCGAGTTGTAGCTAACGGGTCATAATCATCATGTTCCATATATGCAATCGCGTATCGAGTATCCTTCAAATTTGCCAGAGCTATCTTCTCCCAGAATCGAAGGTTAAATTCCTTAATCGGTTCCTTGGCAAAATGACCAACAACATTTCGTAGCATGTCTATACTTGTCTCAAATTCATCTGGACGTCGTAACTTTAAATTCGTTACAACATCTCCTAAATCTGTAAACGGCTTCCCAACAATAACCGCATGGGGTTCCAAGACAGCCGAATAATAAAGTCCACCATAAGCCCCCATGGACAAGCCTGATAAGATCAAATCTTGCTTAGAAAAACCAAGGTAATCCAAAGTTGTTCTAATTTTTTCTACAATCTGCTCCTCTAACTCTTTGGTTCCAGAATAGAAGCAACCCCCCTCAAGCCTTGGGTCTGCCAAAAGCAGGAAAGGACAACCTAGATTTTTCATCATGTAGAAGCCCTCAAAACCTTCCGCAGAACGATAACCAGAGAAATAAACATTCAGTGGCGGCTTCAAGTCACCTGGATAGAAATAGGAAAAAATTTCCTGCCTTCTACTATCTACCATCCTTTGTCCACCTAAAATGAAGCGTCCAAGTCCACTCCGTGAGAAACGCCAGTGACAAGGACCGAATTTTACCTTGCCTTTTCCCTTAACATAGAATGAAATTGTATAGTAACCTGCATCGTCTAAGTCCGGCAATTGAACAGGCTCGGCAAATTCCTGCTCCTCAAGATATCGACGATCCATCACATCAGAAATACTTCCTTTTCGAATAGTCGAAATCTCTAAACGAAGAGAGATATTCGCTTGTTTTTCATACTCAGGCCAAATCTCAATCAGTTTCTCGACCGCCATGATATTATAACGAAAAGTGAAGAGTTGGGTAAAATCTTGACCAAAGTCCCCTTCAAACTCGACACCGACATTCCCGTCATATTCCATTCTTCCTGTAAATTGAGGATGGATATCAATATCTGCCACTTTCAACTTCTCACCATATTGTCCATTAAACAAATTCTTAACCAAGAACAAGGCTTTATCGCCCGCTTGGGCCATTTGAGGCAACATCTGTGGACACATGGAACGAACAAGTCCATCTTCTTGCTGGTCTGTAATCACCACATCTCGGTCAAGAAAGATAGAGTAGGGATCTAGCCACTGTTTAAAGACCTCAAGAGTTGCTTCAGAAACGGATTCGCTAACAACCAAAGCAGCCAATTGAAAGGGTTTCTTCGGTTTTGGCAATTCACTGGCCTCATCCCAGATCAAGCCTTGAACTTGCCAATCTTCTAGAAGAAATTCGATCGAGGACTGGTCAGTGAAAAACCATTCGACATCCGCAGGCAATTCGACAGCATCCGCCCAATTTTGCTTTCCAACTTGTACAATTCTAACTTTTGCCATCAGTTCTCAAAAAATTCCTTCCATTGTTTTATCAAGTTTCCACCAGTATAGTCTGCCATCATCTCAACAGACTTAACCAAGGAACGATTCCAATTCGCCAGACCGTCACAAAAATACTGAACGGCTGCTTCTAAATCTCCAGTATGCTTCAGTACCCAACCATTTTCCTTATGTTCAACATATGCTGTCTGAACACGGTTAATCTGCGGTACCCCTGCACTAATCGCCGCAATCTGTGTATAAAGATCGGGTTGCGGAGATAAGTCTAATACCAGACGGGCAGTATCCAATTGTTGAATAATCTGATTCTCATTTGTCAAACAGTCAAACTGAATCGATTTCAATTTAAAATCATCTTCACCCTCATCAATTTGGTTTTCTCCCATCAGTGATTTTGCAGTGAAAAAACGATTAACATCCCGAGCTTCATAAATATGGTTGACAATTTGATTTTCCAAATATTGCAAAGGATAATCCTTTTGATAGGTTACAAAATGCAATTGAATATTCGGATTTTTTTCCATGATATCTAACAGAAGCGGGTAGAGCTTTGATATATCCTCAACGCCGTCAACCAAGCAATAGAGGATAATTTCCCGCAAAAGCTGACTCTGTCCCAACCGCAAGCGAGTATCAAAGGGAGTGATTCTATGCAGGGAGACATCTGTCAAACCCTGATAGGCAATAAAGTGCAAGAGTTCTTCTTCTCTTGTGCTGGTATCAACCAAAATATGTTTAGAAAAGAGTAGGATAGACGAAAGCAATTCCTTGTCTTCCATATCAAAACGCTGACCAAAGAATGAAAACATCTTATGGTGATGAGGAAAAACACTCAAGAACATGGAAGCATGCTGTTGGTCTGCGGTAATCACTAGCACATCCGACTCTTTAACATGTAAGCTCTTGAAAACTTCTAACCTTTCTAGCATCAACTCTTCCCAAGATTGATAAAAGGAACGAGCCATAGACTTATCCGATACAGGATTGATTTCCAACAAATAATCATTTTCAACCAACCATTCTCGTACCTGCCAAACACCATTTGTATTTAAGTAGTCTTGATAAAACGGCTTATTGTCACGGAAATAAATCAAGCTAGACAAGAAACCACGATCATCAAAGATATATTTTTTATCCTGTTGGTCCTGCTGGTAGAACTGTATAAAGAGCAAGTTGCCATTCTCTGCAAAGTGGATTTCAGCCAACTTCCCAGCTTCTGTTTGTGCAACTACTGCAAATGGTGAATAAACAAATTGAGTCCCCTCAGGCCAGTTCAAGTCCTTGAAATGAATGGCTACCTGATTTGTAACGGAAATATTTTGAATATCATCAAAGAAAGACCAGTAGGAAACTCTATGTAGACCATGCTTATGGAAAAAATAATGCAGTTGCGGCTGGTAACTTAACAATATCAACCCAGCCTCCTCATCAGCTTGTTCAAACATTTTGACCTGGTTTACAGTATCATCAAAACTCATCTGTTCAAAGGTTCTAAACCAAACAGGCGTGTCCGCACTCCACTTTCTTTCCTTACTATACCAAGACGGTACAAAATAATACATGTTTTCTCCTTTTAAATGATATGGTCATACTTCTTCCAAGACTGGATAATGTCAACCTGCTCTACAATGGTTAACATCAAGGTTGTAATAATATAAATGTTATTGACCATCATTCCCAGACCTGTATCTGCATTAAAATACCAGGTCAGGTAGAGCGGTAGACCACCCATGAAACAGGTATAAATAGCACCGATAAAGGCCATTCTATTTAATTTTATTGTTAAAAATTTCTGAGTCGATTTGCCTGGACGAACCCCTTCAATATAATCGCCATTCTTCTGCATATTTTCTGCAACATCCGTCGGGTCCATGTTAAAATAAGCAAATCCATAGGATAGTAGGAAGAGAATGACATTATACAAAAGAATACCAGGCAGAGCAGTGATTGACAATTGCCCCTCGTATCCTTTTAAAAATGCTAACTGAGGAAAATACCCCATCAAACCCTGTAATAACAAGACCGGCAAGGTCATCAAGGTCATCCCATACATAAAGGGCATTCCACCAGCAGGTGTCAATCGAATCGGAATATAAGAGGATTTGAGCAAATCACTATTGATCATAATCCTTCTGATCGGAATTCGATACTCTGCCTTGTAGATATAGACAGTTAACCAAACCAAGAAAAGAACAAGAATTGGAAGTCCTGCCCACACAAGTGGATACGCCAAGGCAGAACCATCAAGCGCAGTGATACTCGTAATGAAGCTTAGTATCATCCCTGTCACAATGATAGCCGATGAACCTCCCAACCCTTTTTGGTTGTTTAAGTTCCCTAGCCACATCAAGACAAATGAACCTGCTAACAAGATAAGAATTGTTACTAACTGGCGATATGGGGACGCTGTAAATTCCGACTGGGCTGCCAAAAAGCCAAATGACTGTATCAGACCAACCAAGAGCATGATGAACATCTGACTAACATGGTTTTGTACTTGAGTAAAGCCATCATTCACCTTCAATACTGTCACAAAACGCCATAAAATCATACTGGTCATCCACGGACTCAAGCCAAGTGAAAACAAATTGAGTCTAGAAAATTCCCCACCAGTAACCAAGGCAAAACTATTCAAGGTTTGCGCCAAAGCCGACTGATGCTGACTCAGGTTTTGAGGATAGGTCGACAATGGTATGTACTTACCTAACATATAAATAAAGAGAACAAGCACAGTCCAAAGAATACGTTGCGTAAGACTGGAAAATAGTATTTTTTTCATGAAACTCCGATATTTTTTCTTTCTATTTTATCATAATACATGATAAATAGCACTTACTATCTATTATAAATATTGCTGCCTAAACCCAAAAAGAAGAGAAGTTCATTTGAACTTCTCTCTTTTACTCATCGATATGTCAATAAGTTTATTCCAACTCAATTTAGTCTTTATTTGTTTTTCTTCTCACGACGTGAAGCAAGGGCACCAAATAGAAGACCTAGACCAAGTACGCTTGTAAGTGCTGAAGAGTTTTCACCAGTGTTTGGAAGTGTTGCTTTAGCTGCAGCTTTTGGTGCAACAGGTGCTTCTGGTTTTGGCGCTTCAGAACCTGGAGTATTTGGTGCAACAGGTACTTCTGGTTTTGGCGCTTCAGAACCTGGAGTATTTGGTTGTGGTTTCTCTGGAGTTGGGGTTGGGGTCGGAGTTGGGGTCGGAGTTGGGGTCGGAGTTGGGGTCGGAGTTGGGGTTGTTACAGGTACATAAGGGATTGGTGTGTCAATACCAGGATTTTCTGGTGTTGGTGGTACATAACCCTTAGTTGGATCTTCTGGATCTACTGGTGTCAACGGTGTATTATCCTTAGGATCTACTGGTGTGTAACCTGGAACGTAAGGAATCACTGTACCTGGGTTTGGTGTTACTGGTACATCTGGATTGTTTGGATCAAACGGATATGGAATCTCTGGGTATTCTGTTGATGGAACACCTGGGATTTGTGGAATCCAGTTCGCTACTTTTTGGTAAACATAAGTGATTGATGTTTCACCTTCTACAACTGTTCCGTTTTCTGAACCAACAGTCTTAGATGGAACAAGAACATAGCGTGTACCGTCTTCAGTAACGATTTCAGTTGGTTTGTTATCTGTTGTATCGTAATCTGTACCAACTGCAGCATTAGCTGTATCAGTTACTGGTGCTTTGATCACATTACCTTCAGAGTCCACATAGTTAACTACAACTGAACCTGTCTTAGCTGTTTCAGCTGGTACATAAGGGATTGGTGTGTCAATACCAGGATTTTCTGGTGTTGGTGGTACATAACCCTTAGTTGGATCTTCTGGATCTACTGGTGTCAACGGTGTATTATCCTTAGGATCTACTGGTGTGTAACCTGGAACGTAAGGAATCACTGTACCTGGGTTTGGTGTTACTGGTACATCTGGATTGTTTGGATCAAACGGATATGGAATCTCTGGGTATTCTGTTGATGGAACACCTGGGATTTGTGGAATCCAGTTCGCTACTTTTTGGTAAACATAAGTGATTGATGTTTCACCTTCTACAACTGTTCCGTTTTCTGAACCAACAGTCTTAGATGGAACAAGAACATAGCGTGTACCGTCTTCAGTAACGATTTCAGTTGGTTTGTTATCTGTTGTATCGTAATCTGTACCAACTGCAGCATTAGCTGTATCAGTTACTGGTGCTTTGATCACATTACCTTCAGAGTCCACATAGTTAACTACAACTGAACCTGTCTTCACAGTTTCAACTTTCTTATACACGTACGTTACTGTAGTTTCACCTTCAACAACAGTACCTGTTTCATCACCTTTAGTCAAGACTGGAACAAGCTCATATGTTGTACCGTCTTCTGTTGTGATAGTTGTTGGCTTGTTATCTGTTGTATCGTATGCTGTACCTGTTGAAGCATCTGCTACATCTGTTACAGGTGCCTTGATAACATTACCTTCTGTGTCGATGTAGTTAACGACAACTGAGCCTTTCACTTCTTCGTAAACATAAGTTACTTGCTTATCTTCACCTGAAGTGATTGTTCCAGTTTCATCACCTGTTGTAGCATTTGGAACAAGTTTGTAAGTCTTACCATCTTCTGTTGTGATAGTCGTTACTTTATTGTCCTCTGTGCTGTAAGATGTGCCTGGTTCTGCATTCTCTTCATCTTTAACTGGTGACTTGATAACTGTTCCATCAGTTGTTACGTAGTTAACTGTTACTGAACCACCTGGTTGGTAAACGTAAGTTACATTTGTAGTACCTTCTACAACTGTACCAGTTTCTGAAGCTGATGTTGAAGCAACTTCTTTGTAGTAGTAGGTTACGCCATTGCTCTTGATTACTTCTGGTTTGTAGTCAGTTGTGTCGTATGATGTACCTACAGTTGCATCTGATGTATCTGTTACTGGAGTTGCAATAACATTACCTTCTGTGTCTGTGTAGTTAACGACAACTGAACCAGTCTTCTCAACTTTCTTATAGACATAAGTTACTGAAGTTTCACCCTCAACAACAGTACCTGTTTCATCACCAACTGTTGCAACCAACTCGTAAGTAGTTCCATCTGCTGTTGTGATAGTATTTGGCTTGTTGTCTGTAGTTGAGTAGTCTGTTCCTACAGGAGCATCTGTTGTATCTTTAACTGGCGCCTTAATGACGTTACCTTCTGTATCTACATAGTTAACGATAACTGAACCTGTCTTAGCAGCTTCTGACAATGATACACTTTCAGAAAGTGATGTCGATGTAGATTCTGATGCTGAAGTTGACTCAGATGCTGATACTGATGCTGAAGTTGACTCAGATGCTGATACTGACGCTGAAGTTGACTCAGACGCTGATACTGATGCTGAAGTTGACTCAGATGCTGATACTGACGCTGAAGTTGACTCAGACGCTGATGTTGAAAGTGATTCAGATTGGCTAGCTGATACTGATGCTGATTCTGATGCACTTACTGAGTTTGATTCAGATTGGCTAGCTGATACTGATGCTGATTCAGACGCTGATGTTGAAAGTGATTCAGATTGGCTAGCTGATACTGATGCCGATTCAGATGCTGAGGCTGAAAGTGATTCAGACTGGCTAGCTGATACTGATGCTGACTCAGACGCTGAGGCTGAAAGTGATTCAGACTGGCTAGCTGATACTGATGCTGACTCAGACGCTGAGGCTGAAAGTGATTCAGATTGGCTAGCTGATACTGATGCTGACTCAGATGCTGATGCTGACAATGATTCAGATTGACTAGCTGATACTGATGCTGACTCAGATGCTGATGCTGACAATGATTCAGATTGACTAGCTGATACTGATGCGCTAGTTGACTCAGACACTGATACTGATGCGCTAGTTGACTCAGACACTGATACTGATGCGCTAGTTGACTCAGATGCTGATACAGACGCGCTAGTTGACTCAGACGCTGATACTGATGCGCTAGTTGACTCAGATGCTGATACAGACGCTGATGTTGACTCAGATGCTGATGTTGACTCAGATGCTGATTCAGATGCTGACGCTGACTCTATTTCTGATACTGACACAGATGTTGACAATGACTCTGATTCAGAAGTATTAACCTTATAAATGTGTGTGGTAATTGTTTGCGATACTTCTGCATTGGTAAACGACATACCTTGGTTAATACCTGTAAACGATAATGGTTTTCCATAATCTGGATCATCCGGTTGAGTAACAGTACCTGACCCCGTTGGGGTTACATAGTAAGTCAAATCAAGACGAGTCGTATTAACGGTGCCAGTAGGTTGTCTTACCCCTAAGAACTTCAATTGCCCATTAGTATCTGACCATGGAAGAGTTGGATTAATATCAACTATAAGCGTTTGATTACCTCTGAGAACCAAATCAGATGCTGAGGTAATTTGTTCCATCGCATCAGGATTAAATCCATCCTTGAACGTCCACCCAACAGGCATATAGTAAACATTAAATTTATCTAAAATTTCTGGGTTAATCGTTTGTGAATTACTCTTACCACCATAAGTAATTTCACCAGTTGTGATAAACTTAAAGAATCCATCCATATTGAGACCTGTCCAGTCGCGCTCTCCAGTGTATGATGCATCTACAACATAAACATTCTTATAGATAGTTCCATCAGTTCCAACTGGAACAACTTCTGTTTTAAGCCCCACTTTACCAACATTACGAGCTCCGTCAATATATGTTTGTCCAGCAACAACTGGAGTCACTTCTGTGCTTGTTTCTGTCCTAACATAGTCATACCCAGGAATGTCACGGACATCTGATGGTGTTACTGCCAAACCAGGTAGTGTTTTAAAAGTATAGGTTGCAAGGGTTGTGCCGTCTTCAGTTTTATAATAAGTGGTATTAGTTATTGGAACGGCAATCAACTCACTGGCTTTGATTGTATTTCCATCGATATTTAGGCGGATGTTACCAACAGCAGTTGATGAAGCAGTATCGGTTTCATAACTTGCAATGATAGGTAAGTTTTTACCTGAAGTTGGTTGAATAGCTGTAAATGCTTCTGTTCCACCTAGAGCTACAACTTTACTTTCAAGAACATTATTTTTGGCATCTACTAACTCAACAAGCACTGACTGTTCTGCTGTGGCAGGATGAAGAGACATACGGAAGTAACCACCGCCAGTTGATGTTCCACCGTATGAGTTTTTAACTGTAATATCATACCATGATGAGAGTGGTGCATAACTGAAGGTCATGTAACCTGTTTCTGAAGTCGCTTGCATAGTACCTTGTGTACGCGAATCTACAGAACCTTTATTCCCGTTTTGTATGTTTGGATAAGTAGTTGTAGCATCAACAAGTGTACCTTCACCTTCTCCAATTAACAGTGTTGAACTCACACTCTCTGACAATACTGCTGTCAAGTTGCCGTCTTCATCACGTTTTAAGAGTTCTGCTGACAAGGCTTCGTTGGCTGCTTTTACTGCTACGATTTGTGCTTCTACTTGCTCGGTCGTCGCTGATTTGTCTGCCAAGACAACTTTTGCAGCTGCAATTTCAGACTTGCTTGCTGCTACTGCTGTAGAAAGGGCTGCATCTTCTTCCTCTGCCAATTCTTTTTGACCGAGGTCAACCAAGAGTTCTGCTTCTGAGGTTACTTGCTCAAGCACTGTTGCTGGAGTGACTGCTTCTGCTGCTGGAGCTTCTACAGCTGCTGATTCTGAGGTCGCTACACGAGCTGCTTCTGACGCTGCTTCGCTCAACAAGGCTGATACAGATGTTGATTCAGATTCTGAAACAGATTCTGATACTGAAGCTGACTCAGAGAGTGATACTGATTCTGAAACAGATTCTGATGTTGAGAGAGATTGAGACGTTGTGTCTGACTCAAGTTCTACTACAGCTTCTGTTTCTGATTCGCTAACTACTTCTGAGCTTGTTCCGCTCAACTCAACTGTTTCTGACAAGGCTGTCGCTGAAACTGTTTTTTCAACGACGGTTGTTTCTTCTGCAAGTACTTGCTCTGCTGATACCTGCGCTCCCAAGAGGGCACCTGCTGCAACCAAACCACGAACAACATGGTTAGACTTTGGGGCTACCATTGCGCCATCAACTTTAACGGTTTCTGTAGCAGTACCACCTGCTACTTTAAACAAACCTAGACTTGTCATAATCGTGCGCACCCAGTGCTTACCTGACTTGTGCATCTTGACACGACTATTACGTGAAATCTCTGTAAAGTTCTTGTTTACTTTTTTATTCACTATAGATATACTTCCTTTTTTTTATTCCATGACCCCAGACTTAAAAATCTAGAATCAGTCTGTTTATCAGTTTATCATTTTCCTTAATTTTTTCAAGTATTTTGCTTGTATTTTTTCACTTATTTTTACTCGTTTTCATTGATTGGGATAAAATTCAGTTAATAATTTAATCATTCGCATTTCTACCCCCCCCCCGACTATTTTAGGGGCGTTTTTAGACATAAACACGAACAATCTTCTCCTTATATTCGACAAATTGAAGAATTTAACCGAACTATGAGATATGTAGCGAAACCAAATTTACTCTTGAGCAAGCCTTATGGTTATGCATTATTTGCATAATTGTCCCTGGTTATCTATTTTCGTCCTAAAAAGAATAATCTTGTTTTCAAAATTGCTTACAAAAAAACTCCAACTCTTAAGTTCATTCCCTTATAGTTGGAGTTTGATTTCGTGGTAGGCTAGTTTGCTACCTGGTTAATTCCTAGGGCTTCAAAGATGGCATTGACCAGGAGTTTCTTGGTGAAGTAACCTTGACGGACTAAAGGACTGTAGTTTCGGACCTGCGTCACTAATTTTTGGTAGGTAGCTTGGTCCATCTGGCGAATCTGCTCGACTGCCTCTTCTAAACTTTCAACCACTAGACCCAGTCCATGCTGCTCAATCAAGTCTTGATTGGCAATGCCTTTTTGTACGATAACCGGGATTCCCGCTGCGATGAAGGCTCCTAGCTTATAGGGACAGTAAATCTGTTGATAGCCTTTGTCATGATCATCCATCCAGACCAAACCAAAACCACCTCTGGACATTTCGATGAGCAGCTGTTGGTCAGGTCGGTAGTCGAGCCTGTTCACCTGTTCTGGATAGTCCAGTAATTCATTTGTATAGACATTGAGCTTGACAGGGTAGTTCCACTCCTTGATGAAGCCAAAGCGGTTTGGCGAACCAGGAAAATGAATCAGGTGCTGGAAGGTTGCTGGGAGTTGGGGAGAGTCAGTCGGATGATCCCACATGCCTTGTACCAACGTTTTTTCTACAGTCAGGCCTTCTTTTCGCAGCAGATCAATCATTTGCTGGCTAGGTGCCACAATGACATCTGCCTGATTATAGTAGTCAATGACCCGCTTCATTAGATAATAATTACTTTCAAACATGAGAGGCACCACATCATGAATGAAGATGACCAACTTGACTCGATAGGCTTTGATTTTAGCTATCAGACGTTCATCAAATTCGGTGGCGTTCCAGGTTGGGGTTTGAAAGATGACCACATCTCCATGACTCAAACCTGCTATGATTCCGTCCATGCGTCTGCTCAATTCGGCAGGATTGTCCACAGACATATCATAGGAATAAATCCCCATCTCACGATAACCCAAGCTTATTGCAATATCGGTTACCATATTCTGTCCGATTTGGGCGGTCGATGATGGTGCATGCCCATTTAGATTCGTAATATATACTCTCACACATTTCCTCTTTCTATAACGTACAGATTGGCTTAGCGTCTCCCAATCCGCCCAAGCTTTTGCTTTGCAACACTATCAGAATGTCCTACCAGTCTGGTTAGATGGTTCTTACCGCTCCTGATTGGTCGGCTATTTCAAAGACATACTTATGACCCTGGGTCAAGCTATGATAGAAACCTTTCCCTTCATAGAGTTGAAAAATTTGCATGGTTTTGCGACTTTCTTCGTCCTTATAGACGTGTTGAACATAGGGATTATCTGCAAAAACCTTTTCCAAGAGTTCTTGGCTTGCTGGTCTGGCCTTACCTTCAATTCGGATGACTTGAATAAGATAATCTTCCTCCGATAAGGCTGTGACGGCTAGGCGCTCATCTCCCATCAATTGGTGGTAAAAATGAGTTTCTGATCCTGTCATAAAGAATACTCCTTCTTCCGTAGCAGCCGTGATATGAATCGGTCTGGCATGAGGAGCTCCCGTCTGATCAACTGTCGCAAAGATTCCAACCTTCATTCCCTCTAGAATTTCCATAATCTGTTTAAATTCCATAATGCGCCTCCTAGGCATATTTCTCTCTTGATTATAGCAAATTCCACAGTGAAAGTTAAGAAAAAGCTTTTCTATTTTATCAAACTGGAAATCTGTAAGTATGAAAAAAAGATTGAAGAAAATTTCCTCCAATCTCAATCTTAATAGGTTGCCAGGCTTTTTTCAAGATGCACCTGTCCGACAGCATAGAGGGTACAAATAACCCAATAAATGAGAGCTACGCAAATATAGACTGTCATGTAGTCAGATTTAGCTCCGCCGACGATCTTGGCCTTATTGAAAATCTCTGGCACCGTAATCATGGCTGTCAACGAGGTACTTTTGACCATGTCCAAAAGCACATTGCTGAGGGGCGGCAGGGCAATTCGAAAGGCCTGGGGAATGATAATTTTCCTGTAAATAACATTGGTTCGCAGACCTAGGGAACGTGCCGCCTCCCATTGTCCCTTATCAATTGCTGAAAGGGAAGCCCGAATAATCTCAGAAATATAGGCGCTGGACATGGAAGTAAAAGCAATAATGGAAGCCGAAATAGCATCAAGCTGTAGACCCATAAAGGGCAGACCAAAATAGATGAAAAAGAGGAGAACCATAAGAGGAATGCCCCTCATGAGAGAAATATGTGTCATGGCGAGCCAGCGCAGCGGCGCTAACTTGGACATGCGAAGTAGGGCAACAAAGAAGCCAAGGAAGGTCCCTAGAGCAAATCCGATTAAGGACAAGGATAAGGTATAGGGGAGACCTTCTAAAATAAGAGGAATTGCTTCTGCAGCTAAGTTCGGATCAAATATAGCATCCCAATTGATGTTCATTTTTTCGCCTTTCTTCTCAATTGAAAGAAAAGATTGCAGAGCAATCTTTTCCTCGAGTGTTAATCAACTTCTACTACTGGCAATTCATCTGCACCTTCGACAGGTTTTGTTAAATCTTGACCAGCATAGTGTTTTTCAGAGATGGCTTTCAAGCTACCATCTTCCTTCATTTCTTTGATCACTTTGTCAAGTTCTTGTTTCAAGCTGTCATCTTCTTTGCTCATTACAATCACAGATTCATTTGGATTGTATTTTACGTCACCCATTTTTACTTTAATATCAGGGAATTTTGCAGTAATCACTTTAACAGCGATAACCTGTGTATAGTAGTCATTAGGGATAAAGTCTGTACGTCCAGTTGAAACATCACGGAGATAGACATCGTTTGTAACGTTATCATAAATAACTGGTTCTGCCCCTTGCTTTTCAGCAATTTTCATAAAGGTAGTCCCAGCACCACCACCCGCTTTTTTACCTTTCCAGTCCGAAAGATCTGCTGCAGTGATATTTGAAGAGCCGTCCTCACGGACAATCATACCGCTAACAGAATATTTGTAGGCTTCTGATAAGTTATATTTTTCTTTACGATCAGCTGTTGGTTGCAAGTTGTTTACAGATACATCAACCTTTCCTGAATCAACTGATGTCAAGGCTTCTGCTACCCCAACTTCTTGAAACTCAATTTTCACACCCAATCGCTTACCGATTTCATTCATCATATCGACTTCATATCCGACCAATTCTTTAGCATCGTTGTAATAAGAAGTTGGGAAGAGGGTTCCAGGTGTAGCGACTTTCAAGACTCCAGCCTCTTTGATTTTTTCCCACTGGGTTTGGCTTGCTGAGGAAGAGCTTTCCGTGCTTGTGCTAGAATTGCTTGAGCAAGCTGCAAGTGTAACGGATGAAACAAGAAGGGCTGTTGCCAACAATTTTTTCAACATAAGGTCTAATCTCCTTTAGAAGTTTGAACTTCTCTTATTCTTTTTCTTGGTGTTAACCCACCAACTTTTACAGGGTAACATTTCCGAGGCGTTTTAGCAAATTATTGAACCGAAAAATGGAGACATTATTTGTGAAGCAGACCTGCTTGCTCCAACTGGTCTGCCAATTGCAAGAGCAAATCCTCTCGCCCCTTGGCTGCTGTGAATTGAACACCGATTGGCAGGCCTTGTGGAGTCTGATAAGTTGGCAGGCTGATTGCAGGTTGGCCGGTGATGTTTGCCTGTTGGGTAAAGGGTGTCCAGGCTAGACTTTCTGCAAACATCTCCCAAATTAAGCTCTGCTGCTCTGCTATTGTCAACTCCTGTGTGTGCAACAAGCGGTCCAGCATCTCTTGCGAGTGAGTGAACTGGTCTAGCTTGGGAGCTACATCCGATACGGTCGGCGTCAGTAGGAAATCATAGTGTTGATGGAAGTCCGCCATGATGGCACTGTAGCGGTCCCAATCCTGCAAGACCTTAGAATAGAGCTTAGCCGGAACAGTCTGCCCACTCTGGTAAATGGCCCAAGTCATCAGTTCCATATCATCAACCGTCATGGACCGACCCAGCCCCGCTTCAATCTCGTCAAACATCTGGGCTGTTTCAACACTGTTCATCAAGTAATAGGCCTGCATGACTTCTATCCCGTCCAAAATAGGGCTTGTTAGCTCGATAATCTGGTGTCCCAGTGCTTCTAAGTGTGGCAGGAGGGATAGAACAGCCTGTCTGGCATCAGCGGAAACCGGACTGCCAATCGGCGATTCCAGACTGTAGGCAATTTTCATAGCTTTATGCTGTGGTGTAAAGAGACTCTGCTCAGAGAGGAGAGCCAGTGGAAAGGGAGCCTCTACCTGATAGGCTTGCAAATGATAGAGCAGACGCTGGGTATCTCGAACCGACTTGGTCAGTGCGAAGTTGCTGGAAGCTCCTTGCCAGCCACGATAGGAAGTTGGGCCAACAGGAATGCGGCCCCGACTAGGCTTGAGACCGATCAAACCATTGAAGGAGGCGGGAATACGGATAGAGCCGCCACCATCTGAAGCTGCCGCTAAGGGTATCATGCCAGAAGCCACCGCAGCTGCTGCTCCTCCACTGGATCCACCTGCGTTGCGGCTCAAATCTAGGGGTAGCTTGACCGGCCCATGTAGGCTGGAGTCTGATATGTTCTTAAAACCAAACTCTGGCGTACTGGTCCGGCCCAAGATGATAAAACCCAGATCCTTGAAAGCCTGTACCAATTTGTCTGTATGGCCTGCTCGATAATTTTGGAACAAACGGGAGCCTGCCGTTGATATTTGACCTGCTTCATTTTGCCCCAAATCTTTCAACAAAAGAGGAACACCACCAAAGGGCTTATCTTGAAAGTTCCCTCTTTCTGCTTCTTGCAGGGCTTGTTCGTATTGCTTGCTGACGACTGCATTGAGGGTGGGATTGAGATTTTCTATTCTGTCAATGGTTTCTTGTACCAATTCCTTGGCAGAAACCTGTTTTTGATTGACAGCCTGAGCCATGGCTGTCGCATCTTTCCATTCCATAGGCTTCTCCTTGTATTTTTTTATTAGCTTATCATGAAAGTAAAAAATCAGCAAGCCACGCTTACTGATTTTGAGTATTCCGATAAAAGCAAATTACAGCTCTTCAAAAGCATCTTTTACCTTGTCAAAGAAGCCTTTTTTATGAGGTTTGATATCAATGTTTCCTGCTGCTGCAAATTCTTTAAGAGCTGCACGTTGACGGTCGTTCAGACTTGTAGGAGTAACAATATTGACCGTCACATACTGATCACCGATAGCCCCGCCACGAACACTTGGAGCTCCCTTGCCTTTCAGACGGAAGGTCTTACCTGTCTGTGTTCCTTCAGGGATCACCATATCCACATCACCGTGAACGGTTGGCACATGGACTGTATCACCCAAGGCTGCCTGAACAAAGTTGAGGTCTAATTTATAATAAATTGTTGTCCCCTCACGCTCAAACTTATCTGAAGCCTGGACTTGAATGACCACATAGAGATCTCCGTAAGGACCACCATTAAAACCTGCTTCCCCCTGACCTGCCAGACGGATTTTCTGACCAGTTTCCACACCTGCTGGCACCTTCACTGTTACTGTATGGGCTTGTTTCTCATGACCGGTTCCGCGACAAGTTGTACATGGATCCTTAATTTGTTTACCACGACCATGACAGACATCACAGGTCATTTGACGGCGCATGGTACCAAGTGGTGTTTGCGTGTCCACATTGATAATCCCTGAACCGTGACAGCGTCCACAAGTTACTGGGCTAGTACCAGGTTTAGCACCTGAACCCGTACAGGTCCGACAAGTCGCTTCACGGTGATAGGAAACTTCTTTCTCTGCACCGAAAATTGCCTCTTCAAACTTGAGGTTGACACGGTATTGGAGGTCATCCCCTTGGCGCGGAGCGTTAGGATTACGTGTCGCACCGCCACCACCAAAGAAGCTTGAGAAGATGTCTTCAAAGCCACCGAAACCAGCTCCGTCGAAACCACCAAAGCCACCAGCTCCGCCACCGAAGCCACCGTTTGCCCCAGCTGGACCAAACTGGTCATAGGCAGAACGCTTCTGCGGATCACTCAAGGTTTCATAAGCCTCTTGAACTTCTTTGTATTTATCCTCCGCACCCGGATCCTTGTTAATATCTGGATGGTATTTTTTTGAAAGCTTCCGATAAGCCTTCTTAATCTCGTCTGGCGAAGCATTCTTAGAAACCCCCAGACGATCGTAAAATTCTGTGTTGTTCATATTAAGATACTAAGGGCGTTAAGCGGACACAGCCAAAATAGGAGTTTTGACGTAGGACCTCACCGTCCTAGGAAAAACTATCTTTTTGGCACAGTCCGTAGCCCGTGTTCGATTACGAACACTTTCCTTTCTATCATGGTTTTGGAAAAGTGAAAACAGAAAACTGACGCTGTGTGCCTAACACACTAGGAAGTTTATCTTTTTCACTAGGTTTTTAGACTGTGTTCGAATAAACGAACTTGTATTCCTTTCTTTGAAATATTGAAAGTAGCCCGTGTTCGATTACGAACACTTTCCTTTCTGTAAAATTAGTTAGGATCTTTCTCAAATGTTGCTTTGAACTCTTCAAATTCCTCGTCAGACAATTCGAAAATAAAGTCTTCCGTAGAGTAATCATCTTTTTCTTTGAAGTACATAGTCGCATCTTCAACCAATCTTAGACTGGTAAGAACCTGACGCGAAAAGGCATTGACTGTAAAACCTGTTCCTGTAATGATATTGCCATCTTCACAGACTGGTAAGGGACGAAAATTTTCTCCAGGTAGAAAGTCAAAATAGTCCATGAAATTTTGCCAAATACCGCCTGTATATAAGGTATTCTCCAATAATCCAGCCTTAGCAAGCAGGATCGGAGCAGAGGAAATCGCTGCAATTTTGATTGGTTTACCATCTAAGCCAGCCAGAAATCGAATGAGGTGCTCATCTCTCAAAGCCGGAGTGAAGTCAATCGTCCCTGGACAAAGAATACAATCATATTCCTCTATATTTACCTCTTCTAAGATTTTGTTAGCATGACAAGGTAGACCGTCCTCCGAATAAATCGTTTCCTTAGTGGAAGCAATAAAATCAATCTTTCTCCCAAAATTCAACACCAATGTGCTAGTCAAAGGAGCTATCTCATAGAGAGAAAAATTAGGATAGAGCAAACAAGCAACTTTTTTCATGAAAAGCCTCCTCATCAGTTATTTACCCAAAAACAGAGGCTGGGTTGCAACCTCTGTGATTGGAATCTTGATTTAATAATGATTTCTATTCTCGAGAAGATGAGAACTGAGTTCGAGCTAAGAACTTCGGAAAAAAGATAACTTTCCAAATTCTAGATACTCAAAGAAATTCAAGACTAGGCTAGGCAACTGGACGAAGATTGAACTGGAGTTCATCTAGGAGAGTTAACGAAGCCTAGTGAAGAATTTCGTGGCTCGGGATAAAAAGGTCTCCTAAACCATTTACGACGTGAGAAAACAAAGTCGATAATACTTTGTTTTCGAGCTAGTAAGACACCTAGGTTAGCCGCAATAGCGGTAACCGTTAACTGATGAGCTACTTTTAGTAGCCATCAGTTTTGGTGTGTTACTTTTCAGTAAACTCGCCGTCTACCACATCATCGCCTGCATTGTTAGTTGTTTGGGCACCTTCTTGGCCTGCGGCTGCTTGTTGTGCTGCTGCGGCTTGCTCGTAGAGTTTCACTGCAAGAGCTTGGGCTTTTTCGTTGAGGTTTTCAAGTTTAGCCTTCATGTCGTCTAAGTTGTTTGCTTCTTGAGCTGCTTTCAACTCATCAAGAGCTGCTTGGGCTTGGTCGCGTTCTGCGTCGAAGCCTTTGCCTTCAGTTTCTTTCAGAGTTTTCTCAGTCGCAAAGATTGCTTGGTCAACATCGTTACGAAGGTCCACTTCTTCCTTACGTTTCTTATCTGCTTCAGCGTTTGCTTCTGCATCTTTCATCATGCGGTCGATTTCTTCGTCTGTCAAACCTGAGTTAGACTGGATAACGATTGTTTGCTCTTTTTGCGTACCAAGATCTTTGGCTTTTACAGAAACGATACCGTTCTTATCAATGTCAAATGTTACTTCGATTTGTGGAATACCACGAGGCGCTGCAGGGATGTCAGTCAATTGGAAGCGGCCAAGAGTCTTGTTGTCTGCTGCCATTGGACGCTCACCTTGAAGCACGTGGATGTCAACAGCTGGCTGGTTGTCTGCAGCAGTTGAGAAGACTTGTGATTTAGAAGTTGGGATCGTTGTGTTGCGGTCAATGAGTTTTGTAAAGACACCACCCATTGTTTCGATACCAAGTGACAATGGTGTTACGTCAAGAAGGACAACATCTTTCACATCACCAGTGATGACACCACCTTGGATTGCTGCACCCATAGCAACAACTTCATCAGGGTTGACAGATTTGTTTGGCTCTTTACCAGTTTCAGCCTTAACAGCTTCTACAACGGCTGGGATACGAGTTGAACCACCGACAAGGATAACTTCGTCGATTTCTGACAAGCTGAGTCCAGCATCTGAAAGGGCTTGACGAACAGGAACTTTTGTACGTTCTACAAGGTCGTAAGTCAATTCGTCAAATTTCGCACGAGTCAATGTCATTTCCAAGTGAAGCGGACCAGCTGCACCTGCAGTGATGAACGGCAAGCTGATTTGAGTTGATGTTACACCAGAAAGGTCTTTCTTCGCTTTTTCAGCCGCATCTTTCAAACGTTGAAGAGCCATCTTATCAGCTGACAAGTCGATGCCATTTTCTTTCTTGAATTCTGCTACCATGTGGTCGATAATCTTTTGGTCAAAGTCGTCACCACCGAGCTTGTTATCACCTGCTGTTGCAAGTACGTCAAAGACACCGTCACCAAGCTCAAGGATAGATACGTCGAAAGTACCTCCACCAAGGTCGAATACCAAGATTTTTTCATCTTTGTCAGTCTTGTCCAAACCGTAAGCAAGAGCTGCTGCAGTTGGTTCATTGACGATACGTTCTACTTCAAGACCAGCGATTTTACCAGCATCTTTTGTTGCTTGACGTTGAGCATCGTTGAAGTAAGCAGGGACTGTGATAACCGCTTTGGTTACTTTTTCACCAAGGTATTCTTCAGCGTAGCCTTTCAAGTATTGAAGAATCATAGCTGAGATTTCTTGTGGTGTGTATTCTTTGCCGTTTGCTGAAACTTTTTCAGAAGTTCCCATTTTTGATTTGATAGAGATGATGGTATCTGGGTTAGTCACTGCTTGGCGTTTTGCCGCGTCACCAACGATGATTTCACCATTTTTGAAAGATACAACAGACGGAGTTGTGCGGTTCCCTTCTGGGTTTGCAATGATTTTTGATTCAGTTCCTTCAAGAACTGCAACAGCTGAGTTAGTTGTACCTAAGTCAATACCGATAATTTTAGACATGTGTGTTACCTCTTATTAATTTCTTTTAGTGATACTCTCCTTAAGTGGCGACGCCGTCAGAGCCCGCTTTTGCGGTCTCTTTGACTAAAGTTTGAGCCTCTAGTCTCAAACTGTGCGTATTTACCGCCACGGCGGAGAGTATCGAATGGGCTCACGATGTTCGCCAGCCCGCAAGCACAAGGCTTGTCTTTTTTTACAATTTCATAGTTTTGTGACATTTCGGTCAGAGTGTTCGACGCATGAAGATATAATCATCTTCAATGTTATTTGATTCTTGAAAGCCTAACTTCTTCCAGAATTTTCTAGCTTCCAAATGTTTTTCATGAACTGGTAGTGAAATTTGAGTCACGCTGTACTCTATTTGCAGATAATCTATACAGACTTCTGCTACTTTTCTCCCCAGCCCTTTCCCTTGATGTTGCTTATCAATTACAAAATTGATGATTTCACCATTTCTGTCTTTGCAGTAAAGCGAAACGTAGCCTATCAAATCCATCCCATTATAAATGGCTCTCGGATGCGAGAACGGTCGGAGACTCCAAGCCTCTGCCAATGAAAACTCAACTGAATCGACATAATCTTCTTTAGATATACCAGAATCAATATGTAAGCAATCGTAAAAATTTTCATCGCTAATTTCGCGTAGCTCTATCATTTATTCTGACACCACCACCATAGCCGGTCTCAGCAAGCGTTCATGCAGCTTGTATCCTTTTTGGAAGACTTGTGCAATGTGTTCTGCTGGGCAGTCGTCTGTAGCTGGAACAGTTTGAATAGCCATGTGAAGATTTGGGTCAAAGACATCTGTTGCGACTTCCTCCACCCCTTCTTCTTTGAGGGCTTGAATCAAGCTTTCCTGTACCATTTCCAAGCCTTTTTTGACATCTTCTGTCAAACCTTCGACTTGAAGGGCACGCTCCAAGTTATCCAAACTTGGCAAGATTTTCTTGGCCAAGTCTTGCGAACGGTAACGCTGAATGGTTTGGCGTTCCTCGTTGGCACGGCGTTGGATATTTTGCATTTCAGCGTGGGCACGGAGGTACTTGTTTTCAAATTCCTCTGCACGCTCATTTGCCAAGTCCAATTCTGATTTTTCAGGTGTCTCCACAACTTCTTCTGTTGCTTCAACCTCTTCTACGATTTCTTCGTTTTTGATTTCTTCTGACAAAGCATTCTCCTTCTAATTGACTTCGTAATGATTACTACTTAAATATCTGTAATAATCGGTTAATTTCATAAATAGGACGCGGCTAATGATGTTGATCAAACTCATCTGCCTGCGGTAGTTCATGTCAACAGGACCAAGCAAACTCATCTGGGCCATGCCCCGATAGGGGATTGGAAAGCGATGATGAATGACCGTCACATCTGCAAGAGCAGGTTCTCTATGTTCCGCCACGGAAATACTGGTCTGCTGGTCTGGCGCCAAGCCCTGCCGCAACTCTGGTGCCAATAGCTGAGGACTATCCAAGAGTTGGTAGGTAGCGAGATTGCCATAGGTCAGCGAAGCGACTTTTCCACTGATAAAGACCGATTCTTGGAAGAGATTGGAAAAAATATAGTCCATGAGATCCAAGACATTGTCCGTCGTGGTAAAGTAACGCTGCACCACCTGGGGAATCTCCGTCCGCAGCTTGTAGTGGATTGCCAAAACCGTCTGTCCAACGAAGCGTTCATCCACCAAGCGTTTGAGCACCTCCAAGTCCCTGGTCAAAAAGTTCTTGGGAATGGCAAACTGGACGGTAACAGGTTTGGACTGGTCCAGGGTTAAAACTGCCAAGGCATCGTGGCTACTGAGCTGCACGATGTCAAAGGAAGTCAACTGCTGACTGGTCGGCTCCACATCTAAAATGACCGAAGTGTAGCCTGTCAAGTCAGCTAGGACTGTACTGGCTCGCTCCAAGATGTCTTCCAGCTTGAAGGCTTCAAAATCGAAGGCCTTGACTACCTGATAAACATCTTCTTCATTGATGTGTTCCAAGTTAAGCGAGTGGTTGACAAAGTATTGAAAACCAGCCCGACTGGGCATCCGTCCGCTTGATGTGTGGGCCTTTTCCAGCAAGCCCAACTGCTCCAGCTTAGCCATATCATTACGAATGGTCGCTGAACTAGAAGCAATCATCTCCTGCAAGGCCTTAGAACCAACTGGCTCATGATGGCGCGTAAACAATTCAACAATCAGATTCAAAATATCATTTTGACGTTGGGTAATCATCTCCGCTCCTTTCATGAACACTGTTTTAGTTACGCTCAATGAAAATCGACAGTAGCCTAGGAAGCGAGGCCGAATGTAGAACTGTGGTTCACAAAGGCAAGCTGACAACGGTTAGTGTTGATTTTCGAAGAGCGTTAGCACTCTATGATGTCGAGTGCTAACCTATATACTCCCATTATACGCCGAAAAAATGGATTGTCAAGAGAAAAAACCAAAAAATTAGCACTCTTTTGCTTAGAGTGCTAAAAATCAGTCTGAGGACCTAGTTACTCTTTTACCATACGATAAAAACGGATGCCTAGTAATAATAAAAGCGGAATATAAATGATAGAAATACCTAAGATAAAACCTGGACGCGAACGCAAACTTGTTCCCAGTAGAATGCCGTACAGTCCCAAAGATGGCAAATAGCGTCTTTGGAAGATTGTTTTCACAAACTCCACTTTATTTTCTCTATCACCATATAATTCAAGCTCTCCCATCTTCGCAGGTTTCCTAAAAATATTGAAATTTTGGCAGGATACGACAAACTCCCATCCATATTCCTCGTACATATGCAGATAGTTTTCTCTATCTTTATTTTTTGCTTTCTTGAAATCAACCTGATACACAACCCCTTCTGGCAGGCATTTTTCAAAATGATAAAACAAGAGCCAGCTAATCTTAACTAGTTTCCACCCTTGCTGATGCATCTCACTGAGATAGTCTGCTTGCTGACTGAAATCTGTGATAAAAAATACCTTGAACTCTGTCCTAGTCTCCATCATTTTCTCCCTTGCTATTTCGATAGAGCCGTTCAATCCGAGCCAATTCTATGTCTAGGATTTCTCGACCTGTTTCTGTTATCCGATAAAACTTCCGCTTATCTTCTTCCCTGACAAACCGAATCAAGCCGTCCTTTTCCATTTTCGACAGGGTGCCGTACATGGTTCCAGGGCTAATCACGACTTGCCCTGCCGTGACTTCCTTAGTCTTCTGTGTAATATCGTAACCATGTCGTTCTTTCTGTAAATGGTTCTGTTGCAAAGTTTTAAATAAAGAATAAAATCCCTTACGGTATCTATGATTTAAGCTGGGATTCCCAATAATACCTTGATTTCAGTACAGACCGAAAACCCGAAGAGAGTGCCTTCTTTTCGGGTTTTCTTATATAATCCTCGGATGGCTTCCATACCTTTAATCGTGGTAGAGGCAGTGCGTAAACTTCGATAGAATTTATTGCGTCTCTTTACTGGACGATGGTCTTGTTCAATCAAATTATTCAGGTATTTAATGGTACGATGTTCTGTCCCTTGATAAAAGCCGTATTCTTTTAGTTTCTTAAAGGCACTTGTAATAGAGGGGGCTTTATCTGTGACTACAACCTTCGGTTCATCAAACTGCTTCACTAACCGCTTAAGAAAAGCATAGGCTGCTTGTGTGTCCCGTTTTTTACGTAACCAAATATCCAAGGTTAAACCATCTGCATCGATGGCTCGATACAAATAATGCCATTTTCCTTTAATTTTGATGTACGTTTCATCCATTTTCCATGAATAAAAGGATTTTTTATTTTTCTTTTTCCAAATTTGATAGAGTAGTTTGCCATATTCTTGCACCCAACGATAAATCGTCGTATGAGAAACGTTAATGCCACAATCATATAAGATTTCTTGAACTTCACGATAGCTAAGGTTATAACGAAGATAGTAGCCCACGGCTACAATAATCACATCCTGCTGAAATTGCTTTCCTTTAAAATGATTCATCGTCATTCCTCCTGCTATCTTTTTCTATTATTCTACCTTATTTGATAGTAGATTTAAAACTTTGCAACAGAACCCCCTTTAACATCAGTACTGATATTGTCAAAAAAATTGCTTTTGAAAGCAATTCGAAATATAGTTACCTTATTGTGGAGAATGGTTTTGCAAAAAGATTACAAAATACGAAACGAGCTTTAGGTTTGCTATTGATGGTGGAATTGGACATAAGAGTTCTCAAAAAAGTGCCACGAGCATATTTTCACCCTAAACCGAATGTAGACTCTGTATTGATTGTTCTTGAACGACATCAACCATTGATTTTAAAGAAGGACTACAAAGAGTATCAATCTTTTGTTTATAAGTGGGTAAACCGTGAATATCGCGTTCTTTTTACTAAAAACCAATTCCGACAGGCTTTGAAGCATGCAAATGTCACTAATATTAATAAACTATCGAAGGAACAATTTCTTTCTATTTTCAATAGTTACAAATTGTTTCAGTAAATTAAAGTAATAAAGCGTTCTCTAATTTCACAAGAGAACGCTTTATTCTTCCTAAAAATTTTCAATATTTATTAATAAATCGGTTGTTTTAAAAGTAGGCACCTGTTATTGCAATAAAATTAGCCTAATTGAGAGAAGTTTCTATAGAATTTTTCATATACTTAACGATTTGTATATTATTTATATAATTGGCTGGTATTGAACGTTTGTCTAAAATCTTTTTCACTTCATCTGCAGTTGAACCTGCATATTCTCCATATGTTGCAATAACAAATAGATATTTGCAATTAAAAATAGAGCGTTCTAAAAAATCTCTAATATATGGCGGGATATTAACGTGAAAAACCGGGAATACAATACCTATCCTCTCGTCTGAGAACTCATATTTATTCTCTTTTATCATTTGTGGGATGGATATTAGTTTTCCACCAAGTCTTTTCGCAACATAAAGACTGTTTCCTGTTGCGGTAAAATACAAAATTGTCATTTCTGCTACCTCTCTTTAACTAATTAGGATTCAAAATTGATTTTTGATGCAGTTACACTTGCATCGGGTTTGAATTGTTATCTAGGTGTCATCATAATGAGTATTATACTTAAGAAAATTCAAAATGTAAGTACGCACATTTGTGACGTATACTATCCCAACGGATAGTGTAAAGGATGAACTAGATTTTGTTTAAACGTTAAATTTCTCAATTCCCTGTACAAATCTATCTTTATCCTCATCTCTCATTAATGGAATAACTGTAACACAGGATACATTCCTCATTTTTTACAGTGGCAATAATCAGTCTACTATGTTCAACTTCTATGAGAAAATATACTTCGTTTGGCTCTTTTTAACGAACAATACAAGAAAAATATCCTAATTATCTGTTGCTTTTTTACTACAAAACAATCGATTAGTACATTATTACCATACCTATTTAGCACCAAGGCAAGCAATTCTACAAATCACAATATAATCTGATTTATCACCCTATATCTAAATACTATTGTTGAACTTCAGTTTCTCTTATCTTAACCTTCCTTTCTGCTGTATTTGAGACGTCATAACCTCTTGAACATTTTCAAATTCTTTACTTATGACATATTCATCAAATACTTCAGTCCCATATTTAGAATCTGGTTCTGCAACGACAGAAACCACCTGCTCAATCCTCCTGTTATATACAGAGGGCTACTGGAAGAACAACTTCTGGCAGCATAACAATCAAAGGAAATTTAGTGAGTTTATACGACTACACTTTTCTTGACAATTCCAAAGTATAGATAATAAAAACCGCTATGCGGCAAACTCAAAAGGTCTTCACATAGCGATTATATCTAATAAAAATTCATTAATTTTTTTACATTTTCAACAACCAGAATGTATCATTAACACTTTTACATCCTTATTGCATAACTCAAAGATTACATAACTTCCAATTCTCTCATCAACTGTTCCCATTCATTAAAATAATTACCCTGACACCTTTTAACATCATCAATTGATTTTTGTATTTCCGTCAGTACTATATAATCAGAAGAATTGTTTGGTTCAGAAATGATTTTATTCAATCTTTCTAATTCTTCATCATATTGATTTATTAACACTTCAAGCTTTTCAATTCGTTTCTCCTTCTTAACCTTCTCCTTCTCAATGGAGTTACGATCGCCTTTTACTGTGTTATTTTTCTCTACTTTCTGCTCAACTTTAATGTTATTAAATGGCTTTTCAGAATTCATCCTTTTTTTCTCGTACTCACCATAAGTAGATTGTACAAACTCTACACCATCCTTATCAAAAACAAGTAATCTGTCAGCAATCTTATTAGTAAAATATCTATCATGTGACACAAAAATAATTGTACCTTGATAACTGCATAAGATATTCTCTAAATTCTCTTTTCCAATAATATCCATGTGGTTTGTCGGTTCATCTAAGATTAAAACATTAGTACGTTTATATAATAATTTACATAATGTCAATCTAACCTTTTCTCCACCTGACAAAGAGGACACCGGTCTAAAAACATCATCTCCACTAAACTGAAATGAGCCAAGAGCAGTTCTGACCTCTGTGTCATTTAGCTCAGGGTATTCGCTTTGAAAAATTTCGAATAGTGTATCATCTCCACTGATTTGAGCAAGCTGTTGGTCAAAATAGCTAATTTCAACATTGTATCCGAATTTAAAATCTCCAGACAATGCTGCCACACCACCCATAAGTGTTTTAAGCAACGTGGATTTACCAATACCATTACTCCCAACAATTCCAAGCTTCTGTCCCCTTTCAAGGTTGAAATTAACCTTTGCAAGAGGAGTATCATAGCCTATCACAAGTTCTGAAGCACTTAATACTTGCCTTGAACTACTGATTCTCGGTTGAAATTTAGACATATAAGTTTTTGTATCGTATTGGTCTGGTGCATTTAATATTTGCATACGCTGTAATAATTTAATTTTAGATTGCACCATTTTAGCTTTCGTAGGTTTATAACGAAAACGTTCAATCAAGCGTGTAATCCTTTCAATTTCTATCTGTTGCAAGTCGTAATCTTTTTGCTGTTTGATATGATTTTCTCGTTTTTGCTCCTCAAAGGCTGAATAATTACCTTTATAACATTTGGTCTCTCCCCATTCGATTTCATAAACCTTATCCACAATTCGATTAAGAAACATTCTATCATGGGAAATAATAACCAATGTAGATTTATAACTTCTCAAATAACTCTCCAACCATTGTATTGTTTCTATATCAAGGTGGTTAGTAGGTTCATCAAGTAATAGAATGTCTGGCTTTGTTAAAAGTATTTTTATAAAAGCTATCTTAGTTCGCTGACCACCTGAAAATTCAGAAATGGGTTTTTTATCATCTGCTTCAGTAAAACCCATACTACGAATCATCGTTTCATATTCTTTTTGGTAGGTTAGACCTCCAAGAGCCATATACCTTTCACTGATATCAGAGTATTCATTGATGATTTTATCATCATATTGATTCTCCATTTTATCTATCAGCTGTTTCATCTTGTTTTCCATATCAATAAGCGTCTTAAATACCGTACGGACTTCATCCACCATTGATATACTTTCATCTTCAAAAGGCATCTGTCTTAAATAGCTAATATAAGGGTTACCGGTCTTTATTACTTGAAACTCACTTTCACCAGTTCCTTCTTCTAATTCAATTTCGCCTATAATAGCTTTTAGCAAGGTTGTTTTTCCACATCCATTTCTACCAACAATAGCAATCTTTTCATTATCATTGATTTCAATATCGATGTTTTCCAACACCATATTACCATCATAGTAAACGGCACCATTAATTATTTTGTATTGCATTTTCATATCCTCCTTTGCGTTAGTACTAGCAATTGCAAAGGTGGCTTTGGACAATAATTATTCTACTCCATGTAAAGCTTGTCACAGCCACCTATACATGGAGTTCTTTAAATGTTACTTTAGTTGTAGATTTCATTTGCTTCTCCCTCCTATCGTTTCAAATATAATTCAACTTCCCCCTTGTTGTACCAAATCGCTAGCGCAATGGCTAGCCTAAGTTTTAGCTTACACCCTTTCTGGTAAAAGTAAAGTAACTGATCTGTTATCTCATCTGGCACCAGATTCCCGATAAACCCTGCTGTTCCCGTCAACAGAAACCGCAGCCACACTGGAAAAAGATACAAAAGGATTGCCGCAATTGATTCTTTGCATTAGCCATCAGCTTTACAAATCACTCTTTCTATATTCAAAAGGCGTTTTTCCTGTTTCTTTTTTAAACACGGATGTGAAGTAACTTTGTGAGTTAAATATAAGATATTCACTAATTTCTGATATTGACTGATTCGTATATACCAATAGAAATTTGGCATATGCTATTTTCTCCTTCTTAATGTATGCACCAACAGTCATACCTATATCTATCTTGAATTTACGCATGAAGTGATACTGACTTAGACCAATTTCTGTGCATATTGACTGAATGGTGAGCTGACGGTTGATATTTCTTTTAATCATCCTGACTGCTTTTGCTATGTCTGAAGAGACACCAGATACTCTATAATCTGCAGTACTTAAAGCGAAATGCTCCAAAATACTGTTATTTATTATACTATGGTTAAAGGATCTTATCAAGAGTAAATTACAAAAGAATCATTTAAATCAATACTTTCACTTTGAATACATGTATTTGAAGTGGAAGGTACTTATTTCAAAAATAGTAAAACCGGTTCTGTTGCAAAGTTTTAAATAAAGAATAAAATCCCTTACGGTATCTATGATTTAAGCTGGGATTCCCAATAATACCTTGATTTCAGTACAGACCGAAAACCCGAAGAGAGTGCCTTCTTTTCGGGTTTTCTTATATAATCCTCGGATGGCTTCCATACCTTTAATCGTGGTAGAGGCAGTGCGTAAACTTCGATAGAATTTATTGCGTCTCTTTACTGGACGATGGTCTTGTTCAATCAAATTATTCAGGTATTTAATGGTACGATGTTCTGTCCCTTGATAAAAGCCGTATTCTTTTAGTTTCTTAAAGGCACTTGTAATAGAGGGGGCTTTATCTGTGACTACAACCTTCGGTTCATCAAACTGCTTCACTAACCGCTTAAGAAAAGCATAGGCTGCTTGTGTGTCCCGTTTTTTACGTAACCAAATATCCAAGGTTAAACCATCTGCATCGATGGCTCGATACAAATAATGCCATTTTCCTTTAATTTTGATGTACGTTTCATCCATTTTCCATGAATAAAAGGATTTTTTATTTTTCTTTTTCCAAATTTGATAGAGTAGTTTGCCATATTCTTGCACCCAACGATAAATCGTCGTATGAGAAACGTTAATGCCACAATCATATAAGATTTCTTGAACTTCACGATAGCTAAGGTTATAACGAAGATAGTAGCCCACGGCTACAATAATCACATCCTGCTGAAATTGCTTTCCTTTAAAATGATTCATCGTCATTCCTCCTGCTATCTTTTTCTATTATTCTACCTTATTTGATAGTAGATTTAAAACTTTGCAACAGAACCTTTTAACTTATCGTTCATAAAACTCCTTTCGCACTACGATACATCGAACTTCGATACATAAAGTGTATCGCATCTCGATATATAAATCAAGAAAAAAATCAGAGAAAAGTCCCTGATTTCATTTCTTGATTGTTTTAGAAAATGGTGTTTTATGTGTCGTGATAAAGTTTTCAAGCCAGCTAGCATCATCGCTCTCCGTCGCTACTTCTTCCCTTTCCTCATCCGTGTCCTGTTCTTCATCGTCTGAAAGATCGACTTTTCCAAACAGAACTACCTTGCCCTCCGTTTCAGCACTTGCTGAACTGCTATTAGTTGTTAGAAGCCCAAAAGTTACAAAACCTAGCATTGCAAGAGCACCTAAAACAAGTAATTTCTTCATCATTATTTCCTCCAAGATAATTAAGAACCTGTATTCACAGTTCAGCACTTCTAGCTAAGGCTAGCTTTTCAGCTACTCACCGCTCGTTTTTTTCAAAATACAGTTAGTATTCCCTCAAAAAACTGCCTTGATTAGCGAAAAACCATCTCTTCTCTAAAAGCACTTTTCTTGTGAATACAGTTTCTAAACATTGTTTTGTAAAGTTGTAAAACTTACAAGTATTATCTTACAGGAAATGACGAGCCTCTTAAAATTCATTACATATCTGTAACTTTCTCAATTTCCTTATTGATCTGGTGGATTAAATCATAGCAATCTAAAAATTTGGCAATATGCAGACATTCCTTCATTATTTCTAGGCCACCATCATTTCCATTCATGTAGGACAAGCGTGCTTTTAGGAGCTTAAGCAGCAAGCGATCCCGCATATTCTTTTCCATGATATTGACAGAGTCAAGAATTTTGAGAAAGCGAATCGCAGCAGTCTCCTCTCCCCTATCTAACAAACTACTCGAAATATTGATGAGTACCTTATAGACATTATCTCTGTTTTCTGTGATATCCATATAAAAATTTGTTCGATTGAGAACTTCCATTCCCAGAACTTCCAACATCTTGCTAGGAAGACCTCTGCTACAATTTCCGAAAATCCAGAGTTCAAATTTCCCCCAATCATCTATGGACATTAAATAGTCCGATAGAATAGCTTTTTCATCCTCAGAAACATCATAATCAGGATCGCACCATTGCTGCTTGAAGATATGAAAGGCTGCGACCATCACCCTATCAAACGGACGTCCATCCCTATCATACTCTGCTTGATGGTACAAAATTCTATCATCCATATACTGAGTATTGTGACTATAAACTGCACGGACAAATCGCTCTGATGAAAACAAATTATCTATCTGAAAGTAGGACTGGTAGAGGGTAGAAAATTCGCCCTCTACCACATTCATCCGTCTCAAACAATTAAAAAATGTATCTACAGAAAGATTACTCTTTCCATTTTCAAAGCGTGATAACTGAGCAGGTGTCACGAAATCCCCTGCCACTTCTTTTAGAGACATATTTTTTGATTCACGAATGAGTTTAAAAATTTTTCCGTAAGTTCCCATTATATTCTCCACGAGTTACATTTATGTAACGAAATTTGCTAACTTTTGAATCTAGTATATCATAGATTTATCATTTTTTTTATAGAAAGGCAGGTAGTTATGTCATCTCTCTTATCTACCCAAGAATTATCAAAGCAATATGGGAAACAAAAGGCCGTTCAGCAGGTTTCCTTGACTATTAATAAAGGAGAAATCTGTGGCTTAGTCGGTGAAAATGGTGCTGGGAAAACAACGCTTCTCAGAATGTTATCGGGCCTCATTTCCCAAACTTCAGGTACCATTAATAGTTCAAAAGATTGTCGTATTGGAGCTTTAATTGAATCCCCTGCTCTACAACCCAATTTATCTGCGATCGATAATCTTCGTTACATGGCTCTGCAATTAAATCTCAAGCAAGCTGATGAAAAAATCTTAGAAACACTAGCAATTGTCGGTTTAGAGGATATTGATCCTAAGAAAAAATCTAAAGATTTTTCACTGGGAATGCGTCAACGTTTAGCCATTGCCTTAGCTATCCTAGATGACCCTGATTTTTTAATCCTAGACGAACCGATTAATGGTCTTGACCCTGTTGGAATCAAAGAGATGAGAAGTATTATTTTAAATCTTCGAAATCAATATGGGATGACCATCCTTATCTCCAGTCATATCCTATCAGAGCTTGAGATGGTGGTTGATCGATACATTATTATGCATAAGGGCCTTATCGTCAAAGAATTCTCAAAGCAAGAGCTTGAACAAACTTTAGAGGAACAACTCTATCTACAAACAAACAACCATCCTAAGACCTTTACTATCCTTGAAGAGCAGGGCATCGCTTACAAAATAGATAAGGATTATATCAGTCTGTCATCAGATACGAATGTTATGAGCCTCATTCATCTCTTGATAAACCATGAGATTGAGGTCAAAGAAATTGTTAAACAACAAATGTCATTTGAAGATTATTACCTGACATTGATTCAAGAAGGAGAAGAGCATGATACATTACTTTAAAGCTGATTTATTTAAGATTCAAAAAGAACAGAGATTAACGATTTCATTGGGAATATTGGCTTTACTGTCCTTTTTATCCGCTTTTTTGTTACATGGCAACGAAGACTTCACTAGCTCTCTGATTCAATTGCTTTCTCAATTTATCACACTATTTTTTATCGTTCCAGCCAACCTATTCTTTGGAGAAGATTTTACTTACCGTACCATCAATAATATTATTATCAAGCAACAAACAAGAAAAAGGGTGTTTTTCTATAAAGTCTTAACAACCCTTGTGCTAGATCTCGCTTATATCCTTCTAGCCTATTTATTGAGTAGCAGTGTTGGCTTCATTCTAAGTGATCGTGTTGATATTGCAGTGATAGTACAAAGTTTCATTGCTCAAACACCTTTATTTATCTGTATCTCTCTTTTGTCCATCCTGATATTTGTCAAGTCTAATAAGGTCAATCAAGCCTATCTTGCCTTTAGTTTAATTAGCCTTCTTTTTGACAATGTCACCAACCTCATTACTAGTAACCTACTCCATATAAAATTACCAACAGATTATTTTCTATTTCTTTCCCTCCAACAAGGGGAAAATATTTCAAGGCTATCCATGGGTGTTAGCTTTATGGCTACTATACTATATCTCTATCTGAGTTACTTTATCTTCAGCAGGAAAGAGTTAAAATGATGTAACTTAGATTTCATATATAAAAAACAGGTATGTCACACATCCGAAAAAACGTATGACATACCTGATTTCATTTCTTTATTTCCCTTGGGCAATCAATTCTGCCCCACGTTTGCGGTAGGACATATCCCCAACCGCTTCAATCAAGAGCTTGCCATTTTCGTATTTGAGGACGGTTATCGAGCCGTTATCGAGAAAGACATTGGCACCACGCTCTGGCTCCAACAGATGAGCCAGGGTTGCAATAGTCATACCGTGGCTGACCACAAGGGCATTGCCTCCGCCTTGTTTTTCCAAGTCTTGGGCGATGGATTCAAAACCTGTTAAGATACGATTGCTCAAAACCTCCCACGATTCCGCCCAGCCAGCGGTGTCTGCCTCTTGGATACCTGCTGCGATTTCCGCAAAGGACATACCCGTCGCATCAACTGTCCCTTTCAAACGAGGCAGGACACCTTGGAAAAGCTCGGCATCGTACATGCCTTCAAAACTACCGAAACACCATTCACGGATACGCTTGTCTTGGTAATAAGGGATTTTCCCTAAAATTCCTAACTCACGCTGGGCGATGGTCATAGTTTGAACAGTTCGTCCCAAGTCACTAGAAACAGCCAGCTTAAAATCAAGACCCGCATCCTTTAGCCCCAAGCCCAGTTCACGAATTCCTTCCTCACCGACCTTGGTCAGCGGTGTATCACACCAGCCCTGCACGCGCCCGATGGTATTAAACATGGTTTTCCCGTGACGAGAAATATATAATCTTACGTCTGCCATAGTATTCTCCTTGTCATTTCTTACTATATAGTATAACAAAAAACCGACTGCTTGTGGCAATCGGTCTACGTTTTTTAGTTCTTAAAGCTATGAATCGGTGCTGGAATCTGTCCGCCACGGTTGATAAAGTCCACAGACGAAGCCTGATTGACCTTCATGACAGGAGCCGTTCCCAGAAGGCCGCCAAATTCAATCATGTCTCCTTCTTTTCCGAGAGGAATAATACGGACCGCAGTTGTTTTCTGATTGATAACCCCAATAGCCGCCTCATCCGCAATCATAGCTGCGATCGTTTCAGCAGGCGTTGTTTCTGGAATAGCAATCATATCCAAACCTACAGAACAGATGGCCGTCATGGCTTCCAATTTTTCAAGGTTGAGCGAGCCATTTTGCACCGCCGCAATCATGCCCTCGTCCTCAGACACAGGGATAAAGGCACCTGACAAGCCACCTACTTGGTTGCAGGCCATAACTCCACCCTTTTTGACTGCGTCATTGAGCAAAGCCAGGGCAGCAGTCGTTCCGTGCGTACCAACGGTTTCTAAGCCCATTTCCTCCAAAACCCGTGCTACTGAGTCGCCAACAGCTGGCGTTGGAGCAAGGGACAGGTCCACGATACCGAACTTGACCCCCAGGCGTTCACTGGCCATATTGCCGACCAACTGACCGATACGGGTAATCTTGAAGGCGGTCTTCTTGACGGTCTCCGCCACCACATCAAAGCTCTCACCACGCACTTTTTCAAGGGCACGCTTGACCACACCAGGCCCAGATACGCCGACGTTGATGACCACATCCGCCTCACCGACACCATGGAAGGCACCCGCCATGAAAGGATTGTCCTCAACCGCATTGGCAAAGACCACCAGCTTGGCAGCCCCCATATCAGAAGCCTCCGCCGTCTCCTTGATGATCCGCCCCATGTCCCGCACAGCCGTCATATTGATACCCGTCTTGGTTGAGCCGATATTGACCGACGAGCAGACCTTAGAGGTTTGGGCCAATGCCTGCGGTATGGAGTTGATGAGGATTTCATCTCCTTTTTGGTAGCCCTTTTGAACGAGAGCTGAAAAACCTCCGATAAAATCAATTCCGATCTCATGAGCCGCCTTGTCCAAGGCATGAGCTAGAGGAAGGTAATCCGTCGCATCCGTCGCCGCACCAATCAAAGCAATAGGCGTCACCGATACCCGTTTGTTAACAATAGGAATCCCCAGTTCTGCCGCAATCTCATCGCCGACGGCTACCAAGTTTTTGGCCTTGGTGACAATCTTGGTATAAACTTTCTCAGCAGCTTTCTCAATATCCGCATCAATACAGTCCAAGAGGGAAATCCCCATGGTAATGGTCCGAATATCGAAGTGCTGCTCCTCAATCATCTCAATGGTTTCTCTAACCTGTCTAATATCCATGATTGTTCTCCTTACAAGTTGTGCATAGCATCAAAAATCGCCGCACTTTGAATGTTGATTTTCACGTTCAAACTTTGACCAAAGGCATCCAATTCCGCACGAAGTTGCGTGAAATCTTGCTTCTCATCTGATGACACCACCGCCATCATGGTAAAATACTCATCTAAAACAGTCTGGGAAATATCATCAATATTAAGCCCCAACTCCGCAATCTTAGTCGCAACACCTGCCACGATACCTGTCTTATCTTTTCCTACAACAGTAACAATTGCTTTCATCTGAACACCTCTTCTAAATTTTCATTTATTTTATCATAAATAGACAGAAAAAGGTAGAAATCATTTAGTTTCTACCCCTATTATACGTATTTATCGTTTACTTGTTCTTCTTGCAAATCATAGCCATGTTTGACTATTATTTGAAGTAACAAACTTTCTATTTCTGTCATTCTATGATACACTAGTGTCAAAGAATTTTACTAATGTTGGTGGTAACATGCTGCCAACCTTTCTTTTGTTCAGAAAGGACATCTATGAAAATCATCAAGCAATTGTGGTGGTTCTTCTCCTTGGAAAAGAAGGCCTACCTGATTGGTATCCTATCCCTTTGTCTGGTTAGTATTCTCAACTTGTTTCCAGCTTTTATCATGGGACATCTAATCGATCGGATTGCCAGCAATCAGTTGACGGACAGCAACCTGCTACTCGGTGTCGCTGGGCTAGTTTTATCAGCCTTTGCTATGTACGGTCTCCGCTATGTTTGGCGGATGAATATCCTGGCGACCTCCTATCGACTGGGAAAAATCATGAGGGCTCGCCTGTTTGACCACTTCATGCACCTGTCTCCCTCCTTTTTCCAGCAACATCGAACAGGGGATTTAATGGCCCACGCGACCAATGATATCAATGCCTTAACCCGACTAGCTGGAGGCGGTGTCATGTCCTTTGTCGATGCAACGGTCACAGCCTTGGTTACACTGATCACCATGAGTGTGAGCATTTCCTGGCAAATGACCCTGGTTGCAATCCTACCCCTGCCCTTCATGACACTCACTACTAATTTTTTAGGTCGTAGAACCCATGAAAATTTCAAGGCCTCACAGGCTGCCTTTTCAGAACTCAACAACAAGGTCCAGGAAGCTGTTTCAGGTATTAAAGTCACCAAATCCTTTGGCTACCAAGAACAAGAAACAGCTGCTTTTCAGCAGGTCAATCAAGCCGCCTTCTTGCAGAATATCAAAACCATGCGGTACGATGCCCTGTTCAACCCTGCCGTCCTATTTTTTATTGGCCTGTCCTACCTGCTGACCTTGTTGGTCGGCTCTCACTTCATCTCGCAAGGTCAGGTCAGTCTGGGCCAACTAGTAACCTTCATGACCTATTTAGATCTCCTCGTCTGGCCTCTTATGGCCATCGGTTTCTTGGTCAATATGAGCCAGCGTGGTGATGTGTCCTACAATCGCATCCAGACCCTTCTCAGCATTTCCTCAGAGGTCATTGAAACAGATCAACCGCTGCCTGCACCAAGCAATGGAGAGATCGTCTATGAGATTAGCGAATTTGCCTATGATAACATACCAGTCCTCCAAGACATCCAGTTTCAGATCAAAAAAGGGCAGACAATCGGCCTGGTGGGTCCGACAGGCTCTGGGAAGACAAGCCTACTCAAGCTCCTCATGCGAGAATACGATGTGACACATGGGCAAATTTTGCTCAATCAGGAAAACATCAAGCACTACAAGCTCGGTGACCTACGGCAGCTGATGGGCTATGTTCCCCAAGACCAGTTCCTCTTTGCAACCAGCGTGGCTGAGAATATCCGCTTTGGCAATCCAGACCTCTCACTAGACCAGGTGAAAGAGGCTGCCAAAGCTGTCCATTTCTATGAGGATATCCAGGATATGCCAGATCGCTTTGACACCATGGTTGGTGAGAAGGGGATTTCCCTGTCTGGTGGACAAAAGCAACGGTTGGCTATGGCTCGTGCTATGATTCTCAATCCAGATATTCTACTCTTGGACGATTCGCTCTCGGCAGTGGATGCCAAGACAGAGCACGCTATTCTTGAAACCATCAAGCAAGAACGCCTTGATAAGACCACCATTATCACTGCCCATCGTCTGTCAGCCATTGTCCATGCGGATTTGATTTTGGTCCTTGAAGACGGGAAAATCGTAGAGCGAGGTCATCATCAAGACCTACTGGATGAAAAAGGCTGGTATTACGACACCTATATGATGCAGCAGTTAGAAAGTGAGGAAAGCGATCGTGACTAAGAACAAGCAAACCAGTGTTTTTTGGCGACTCCTGTCCTATCTTAAATCCTATCGACTGCTGACAATCCTTGCCCTCAGCTTTTTGTTGCTGACGACTCTTGTTCGCAGTTTGATTCCCCTTCTGGCTTCTTACTTTATCGACCACTATATTTCTTCAATTTCTGAGACAGCTGTGGCTATTCTAGCCGCCTACTTTGCTCTCTACCTGCTTCAAATGCTGCTCCAATATTTTGGAAATCTCTGGTTTGCCAAGGTTTCCTATAGCATTGTCAGAGACATTCGTCGGGATGCTTTTGGGAGAATGGAAAAGTTGGGAATGGCTTATTTTGATCAGACTCCAAGTGGCTCCATTGTTTCGCGAATCACCAACGATACCGAGAGCATTTCAGAGATGTTTTCAGGGATTCTATCTAGTTTTATCTCAGCTCTCTTTATTATCATCACGACTCTTTCGACCATGTTTGCTCTGGATTGGAAATTGACCAGTCTAATCGTTCTCTTTCTGCCCGTAATTTTCGTCCTGGTTGATCAGTACCGGAAGCGGTCTGCTCCCATTGTGGCTAAGACCAGGAGCCTGCTGAGTTCTATCAACAGCAAACTGGCTGAAAGTATTGAAGGAATTCGGATTATCCAGGCTTTTTCTCAGGAGGACCGCTTAAAAGCAGAGTTCGAAGCTATCAACCAGGAACATCTGAACTATGCCAGTCGTTCCATGGCCTTGGACAGTCTCTTTCTCCGCCCTGCCCTGTCACTTGTTAAGATTTTAGCCTATGCTCTTCTCATGACCTACTTTGGTTTGGATTGGTCACATGCTGGCATTTCTGCTGGTCTGATCTACGCTTTCATCCAGTATGTCAATCGCCTTTTCGATCCCTTGCTGGATGTCACGCAGCATTTTTCCACCCTCCAAACCTCTATGGTGTCTGCCGGACGGGTCTTTACGCTCATGGACCAGACTATCGAGGAGCCACTACAGCTGGACCGAGGGACCAAGATTGACAAGGGGCACATTGTCTTTGAGGATGTTTGTTTTTCCTATGACGGCAAGCGGCAAATTCTGGATAAGGTTTCCTTTGAAGTGAGACAGGGCCAGACCATCGCCTTTGTGGGTGCTACAGGGTCTGGAAAGTCTTCTATCATCAATGTCTTTATACGTTTCTATGAGTTCCAGTCTGGACGGATTTTGATTGACGGTCAGGATATTCGTAGCTTTTCGCAGGAAGAATTACGGTCCGCGATTGGCCTAGTTCTGCAAGATCCCTTTCTATTTCATGGAACCATTGCATCCAATATCCAGATGTATCAGGATATTTCCCGAGAGGAGATTGAAGACGCGGCTCGATTTGTGGATGCCGCTCCCTTTATTGAGAAACTTCCTGAGAAATATGACCACCTGGTCACCGAGCGGGGCACCGCCTTTTCGACAGGTCAACGGCAACTACTGGCCTTTGCACGCACCATGGCCAGTCAACCTAAGATTCTCATTTTAGACGAAGCAACCGCCAATATCGATTCGGAGACGGAGCAAACAGTCCAGACTTCTCTGGAAAAAATGCGAAAAGGGCGGACAACCATTGCTATCGCCCACCGCCTATCAACTATTCAAGATGCCGACTGCATCTATGTCTTGGACAAGGGAAAAATCATCGAGTCAGGCAATCACGAAGAACTTCTAGCCCTCAAGGGTCACTACCACCGCATGTACCAATTACAAGCAGGACAGTTGGCAGGGACCTAAAGACCTAAACACCACTCCATTACAAAAGCCAAGTTCTTTGAGAACTTGGCTTTTTTCTTATTTACATTTTTAGAGTCTTTGTTAATTGCTGACTGTTTTCTATAGCATTTCTTGTAATCAGCCGCCGTCATGCCTGTTCAATTTATTTCACCCCTCGTGACCGACGGGCATAGGCTTTCCAATCAATCCCACGCGCTTCGCACCAGTTTTGTACATTGGGAGCCAAGACCAAATCTTTCTTGCGAAGTTCCGCAATATTCTTAGCACCCAACATGGTCATGATTTCAGCAATCTGCCATTGATAGGTCTTAATAGCTTGCAAGCCGTCGTCAAAACGATGCCCTTTTCCATCCTTGACATACTGGAGGAAATGGTTGGACATACCGACAAGGTCTGCACCGAGTGCCAAGGATTTAACGATATCTAGTGGCGTCTTAATACCACCAGAAGCAATCAGGCTTGGGCGAACTTCTTCAGGGACAGACATAGCTTCCACCAAAGATGTCACGGTTGACTGACCCCACCCCTCTAAATAGGCATAGTCATTGAAGGTCCTACGGGCATTTTCAATCTTGGCGAAATCCGTCCCCCCAGTACCAGAAACATCAATGGTCTTGACACCGACAGAAGCCAGCTGGGCTACTGTTTCTCGGCTCATGCCAAAACCAACTTCCTTGACGATAACCGGTACTTCCAGCTCCCGCACCAAAGTTTCAATATTCTTCAACCACATAGTGAAATCACGGTCTCCCTCAGGCATGACAATCTCCTGGGGTGCATTGACATGGATCTGAATGGCATTGGCCTCCAACAAATCCACCGCCCGCTTGGCATTCTCCACACTATGATGGGCACCTAGGTTGGCAAAAATAATGCCATAAGGATTTTCCCGACGCATCACGGAGAAGGTTTCCGCAACAGACGGATCCTTGATCGCCGCACTAACCGAACCTGAAGCCAGAGCAATCTTCCCAAAATGCCCCATAATTCCCAATAGGCGATTGATTTCCCGCGTCTTCTTGCTTCCACCAGTCATTGCATTGATGAAGAAAGGAAAGGCAAAGTCCAAACCAGCTACGCTGGTCGAAATATCCACTTCATCCACCTTGGTTTGAGGCAGGGAATGATGGACAAACAAGGTCTCCGTAAAGTCCTTGGCCGGTGTGGCACTATATTGTTGGTTGGCCAAGCCAACGTGTTGATCCTTGCGGTCTAAACCAAATTCTCCTAGATAAAACATAGGGTTCTCCTTATTCTCTACTTGCGATGTTTAGGGCGAGTGGAAGAATGCCGGCTTCTTGCCAAGCCGTCTCTATCGCTGCTTTTTGTTCCGTACTATCAACTAGGCAAATGCCACAGTCACCTCCGCCTGCGCCAGATGATTTGGCCACCGCTCCATAAGTCTGGGCCAGGTCACAGAGTTGACTCAGTTGAGGCGTTTCAATGACCAATCCCATTCCTCTCGCAAAATCCTGTAAGAGCTTGCGGTTTTGAGTAATAGCCTGTCTAGCTGATACCAAGTCATTTGTCTGACAAGCTACTATCAACTGCTCTACACAGGTCATAGAGTCGGCCAGAAACTGGCTGTGAATTTGCTCTTTTTCAGCCTGACTTTTTTGGTCTTCCATCTGGGAAACTAGCCTGTCCGTCGAAGCCGCCGATCCTGTCCATCCCACCAAGAGGTCTAAGCCTTGGGGTAACTGGATAGGGCTGATAGACAAACCTTGCCAATCACTTTCCACCAGATCAAGCAGGGACAGCTCTGCCATTTTCCCTAAAAGCCAAGAACGGTCCAGGGAATGATAGGCGATCAAGCCACTGAAACTGGAAGCAGCCAAATCCCCAAAGGAACCGGTCATGCCTAGCTTGGTCTGGGTCAGAGCTGCCAGCTTGTAGGTCAGGAGGGCATCTGGTCGGTGACCGTAGTAGGTCAACAGGGCCTTGACCGTCGCAACCGTTACTGCCCCTGACGACCCCAGACCATACTTAGCACCAGAGGCTTGGTCATCTAGGTCGGACTGAACAGATAGGCTATAGGTTCCATGACAAGCATAGCCCTTGGCAGTCAGATAGGCTTCTGTCACCTGCATGGCTGTCTCAATCAGGGCATAGGGATGGTCATCTTGGACATGAGCGACACTTTCCTTACGCTCCCAGGTCAGATAGAGGTCTGCCTTCTGACTGGAATGAAGACTGCCTTGGTCACTTGTTTCAATGGTGACGGTCAGGTATTGGTCGACTGCTGCAATCACCGCAGGATAACCGGCCTCAACAACTGCATATTCCCCTGCCAGAAAGAGTTTTCCTGGTATCTTTACTTGTACTTTCATGCTACAAGCCCTTTTCAAACGCTGCTTGTGATGCCTGCCAATCCTTCTCACTGAGAACATAAGCAGCAGGTCCAGGCTTACTGGTAATGATTTTTTCTGTTGGGAAGACTTTGGCCAATTCATCTACCAATTCATCCATTTGACTTGCTCGGCAGAGAACCTTGACATTTGGTCCAGCATCCATGGTCATGTAGGCTGATAAGCCAGTTGCTTCACGAACCTGACGGACTGCCTCTTGAGCCACTAGGCTATCGGCTGACCAGTAGGTAAAGGGGGGATTGGCTGAGAGAGTTGTTGCATGCATCTTCATACCATTGTGTTCTGTGATTTGACCAAGTTTTTCAAAATCACGGCTAACAATAGCTGCCTTGATGTCCGCCAAGTCTTGTTTGGCGGTTTCTACCCAGGCTGTGTAAAATGGTGAAGTGGCAACTGTGTGGTCCATTCCCTCTCGACTAGCAATCTTTTTCGGTCCTGTATTGACGGCTAAGACAATCATAGCAATATCCCAATCGGCATCGTCAATGGGATGAGCCATAGAATCTTCCGAACCTGTTCCCATGTCCCACTCGACAAAGCCGCCAAATAGGCTACGGGTACTAGAACCTGATCCCCTACGGGCTAGGGTTGATAAGGTAGCTGGTGACAAATCTAAATCCAAGGCTGTCGCAGTTGCCAGAGCAAGTGCTGCGAAGGCTGATGCTGAGCTGGCTAAACCAGCTGCAGTCGGAACAAAATTTAGACTTTCCACTCGGGCAAATGCCCTTTCACCTATATATTCGCAAAACAAATCCAAAAATCGAGAAATTTTTAAAATTTCTTTTTCTTTTTGTAACATTCCGTTGAGATAGAACTCATCAGCAGTTAATTCTGGGTCAAAAACAACCTTGGTATCCGTATAAAATGCGTCAAGAGTCAGGGATAAACTGGAATTCATAGGTAGAAATAATTCCTTATCTCGTTTTCCCCAGTATTTAATCAAGGCAATATTGGTATGGGCACGGGCTATACCTATTTGTTTAGTCATTGGTTTCTCCTAAGTACTGTATCCAGGTTTGGCGGGCGCCTGCTTGGTCAAGGATGTGTGCAAGTTTTTGGGCATCCTGAGCTGTTCTTGCCAAGGCAATCATGCAGCCTCCTCGGCCGCCACCGGTTAATTTGGCTCCGAGGGCTCCATTTTCTTGGGCAAGGCTGACTAGCTTATCTAGGCTAGGATCAGACACGCCTAATTCTTGCAGGAGGGCATGAGCTTGGTTCATTCTGCTGCCTAGAAGCTCTGCTTGGTCTGTGGCCAAATCTTCCTTAGCCAGTCGGGTCAAGTTGCCCAGTTCTTCTACTAGCTTGATAGCCTCTGGCTTTTTCTCCAATAAAGCCGCCACGTCTGAAATGGCCTCTAAGGTGTTGCCCGTCACGCCTGTATCAGCCACTACCAAGTGGGCACGGAGTTTCAGCTCCAAGGGCTCGATGGGCTGGTGCTTGATAAAAAAGACGGGAGACTTGCCGCTGGTGGTTGCCGCATCAATGCCCGAGGGATTGCCGTGGGCAATTTTTTCCGAAGACTGTACAATGTCCCAGAGCTCACTGTCTGTCAGCTCTTTTTCATAATAGGCAAAGAGGGCGCGGGCAACGGCTACTGCCACCGCAGCACTGGAGCCCATGCCTCGTTCGGCGGGAATGGTGGAGCTGATTTCGATGTGAATAGCCGGATCTGTCGGAGCGCCGATACGGTAGAGGGAAAAGCGAATGGCATGTTTGAGGCTTTCCCAGATTTTTGGCATCTTGTGAACCAAGCCTTCGTAGAAGTCACAGGCCACACTCAGAGCCTGACCCTGCGCCCTTACCTGAGCGGTAATTTCAACAGCAGAAAAAGGCATAGCAATTGCTGGCTGGCCATAGACAACCGCATGCTCGCCCATCAAAATGATTTTCCCATTTGCTTTTCCTACTACTGACATATTCTTCTCCTTACACAATCACAACTATTATACCATTTTTCATAAGAATAATAGACGAAAACAGCCGACCGCGGTCGACTGTTTCCTGGAGATTATATGAAAAAGAAATTCGCTATTTCTAGCTTGAAGATAGTATACAAGAACAAACTTAAGCGAAACTGAAAGTTTTCTTAGATTTTTCTAAAGCGAGTTCTCATACTTATTTTCTTAACACTTGACGCGAAAACAGCCGACCGCAGTCGACTGTTCTCTGGAGATTATATGAAAAAGAAATTCGCTATTTCTAGCTTGAAGATAGTATACAAGAACAAACTTAAGCGAAACTGAAAGATTTCTTAGACATTCCTTAATCAATTTTAACTTTTCTTTCTCGCCTATATTGGACATACAAAAATCCTGCACGAAAGGCATTATCTGCTATAGTTGCTATCCAAATAGCCTGTAAACCTAGATGAAATACTCCAATAAGTAGATAGGCAAGACCAATTCGGACTATCCACATACCTAGACTGGTTGCATAAAATGGTAGCTTAGCATTACCCAGACCTTGCCACAAGGCAGTTAAAACAAGAGTAGAAGCCGTAAAGGGAACTCCTAACATGGAATAGAGCAAAACTGTCTGGCTGGCCTGAACAACCTGTGGTTCTTTTGAATACAAACCGATTAAAAGTGGACCAGATAAATAGGTTGTAACAGCTACCAGTAGCATAAAGAGGAGTGAAAGAAAGAAACTCCTTTTCAAGATGTCCTCTACCGCAGACTGATTCTGTCTATGCTTGGCTGTCAAGATAATGGTTGCCGTTGCAATTCCCATAGCCGGCATATAGTTAAACTGAGTGAGCGTTTCTCCAATGGCGTTACCTGCCACAACCGCTGTACCTAAACCAGTAATCAAAGCGACAACAACCACATCTCCAGCCCGCATCATCAAGCGCTCACCAGTAGCTGGTAAGGCAAGTCGGATGAGTTCTATGTCCCAAGACCAGTTCCATTTTTCAAAAGGGATAGACAGCTTTGCCCACAGCAGAAAGCAGCCGACCAGCCGTGACAAGACTGTTCCAAGTGCAACTCCAGCCACGCCAGCATGAAGCACGAAAACAGCAAAAGCTGAAAAGAAAGCGTTGAGGAGATTGGAAAGCAGACTGATATACATAGGAAAACGAGGTTGTCCTAAAGCCCTTAACATAGCTCCTAAACTCATCATCAGACCGAGAAAGAGAATGCCTCCACCAACCAAGATGAGATAAAGACCACCTGCCTTGGCAACAGCAGCTTCAGCTCCCAAACCTATCAGCAAGGAAGGACCTGCCAAAACTGCAACAGCCCCCAAAACCAAGCTGACAAATAGGGTCACTTTGAGACTTTCACTAGCAAGGTAGCCCACCTTCTCAGTCTCCCCCTGCCCCAGCATCTGAGCCAAGCGTGCAGAAATGGCTGCCGCTAGAGCAATAAATATAGCCTGATAGACCGCCAAGATATTGTTGGCTAAAGACACTCCAGACAGGGCAACAAGCCCAAGACTAGCTACCAGATAGGAATCCACCATCCCCATCAGCATTTGAAGAATATTTTCTGCCATGGCAGGCAGGGCAATCCTTAGTATTTCTTTCCTCTGTTTGTTCATGCTCCCCATCTCAATCGCTCGATATCTACTATTTTATCACAAACCAGCTCCAAGAGTTCTTCGTCATGGGAAATCAATAGCACTAATTTATTTTTCTTTTTTACATCCAGAAGTGCCCTTCCTACTTCCTGCATCTGCCTTAAATCCAAACCGCTGGTTGGCTCATCAAAGACAAGAATCTCCTTGTCCGCCAATAAGCTGGCCACCATCATCAAACGTTGCTGCTCACCACCAGACAAACTGACTGGGTGCCTATCCAGCAAGTCCTCCAAGCGAAAACGGCTGACCAAATCCTCATCAATTTTCTTATCTTTTTGCCCCAGGGTCAGTTCCCTAGCAACTGTTTCAGAAAAGAGTTGCAGTCGGACCTCCTGCATGACAAAGGCTGTTTTTTCAAGGCGTTGGCGGCTGGACAGGGACTGACCATACCAAGAAATCCTAGCCTTCTTATCATCTGCCAGACCAACCAAAAATTGAGCCAAACTCGTCTTACCAGAGCCATTTGGTCCAACCAGACCAACCACCTGACCTGGTGCCAAGCAGAGTTTTTCAATCTGATAAAGAAGGGTCCCAGACTGGCTGACAGACAAATTCTCAACAAGCAAGCCTTGCTCATCACTGACAAACTGACTGGCTCGCTCTGCTATTGCCCGTCGATAAGGCTCAGCATCGTAGCACCGCAAACCCATGTCTTGACGACAGGCATCTGTTCGATTTAAAAATTCTTCTGCCAGATAGTCCGTCACTAAGTGCCCATCCTGAAAATACAAATACCGGTCAGCTAAGTGACTGAGATAGGACAGGCGGTGTTCAGCGATGATAATGGTTTTCCCCTGTCTTTTCAAGGTTTGCAAAATGTGTTGAATCCTTGAAATCCCCTGCTGGTCCAAATGAGCCGTCGGTTCATCCAAGACCAGCACATCTGAGCCCTGCATGGTTGCAACAGCCAAAGCCAAGACCTGCTGCTGACCACCTGATAGGCTGGAAACCCGTCGTTCATACAAGGGCTCTAAACCAAACAAGTCATTGACCCAAGCCAAACGCTGTGTGATTTCTTCTCTGGATAGACCTTGGTTTTCACAGGGAAACACCAATTCCTGCAGGACCTGACTATGAAAGAATTGAGTAGAGGGATGTTGAAAAACCGAAGCAACCTGACGGGATAGTTCCTCTAAACTTGTCCCTCTCAGCTCCTGATCACCTAGATAAACCTGACCAGATAGCTGGGCTGGATAATACTCGGGAACTAGACCATTCAAGACCTTGAGAAAACTAGATTTTCCAGAGCCACTCTGACCACAGAGTACGACACACTGACCAGCTGGTATGGTCAATTCTGAAATAGACAGGGCAGGCTTGTCTGCACCTGGATAGGTCAATTCCAAATCCTTTACCGTCACAGCTGGACCAGGATGAGAAAACTGAAACAACATAAGCAAATACTCCAATCTAGCATGGTCCAGGACGACTGAATATACTCAGCTGGTTTTACAGATACAGCCAAGCCCTTTGTTAAGCTGGCCACTGTCAACTCCTGAGCTGTTCGCAAGAGGGACATCATCAGGGGCACCAAGAAACATTCCAGGTACTGAACTGGTCTACAAACAAGATCTCTTTTTCGCAGAAAAATCCCCCTCACCTGTAAAGAGGCACCAATGGTCCGTGCATCCTCTTTGATGGCTGGTAGAAAGCGAAACATCACCCCCAAGGTCAAGAGAAAGGTCTCCGGTAAGTGCCATTTGCGCAGACCATGAATCAGTTCGTATCCACTCGTCGTCATCAATAAGAAATGCCCTGCTAACAGCGGGGGCCATGTATAAGTTAGAACGACTAAGAAATGCGTCAGCCAGGATGGCAAAAATGAAAGATAGGATAAGCCGCCAAACATGGCATAGGCTAGCAGGCCGATGAGCGCCATCTTTGGATTGCCAGAAAACCAGAAAAGCAGGCTAAATCCACAGACCAGCACTGCATTTTCTAGGATAGTCAGGCGCAAACCATAGGTAAGGCTGGCAAAAACAACTAACATGATTTTTGTACGCGCATCTAGTTTCATGAAAGAAATCCCGATTGGTTAAAATAACGCTTGACCATATATTGACCAAATAGACCACTCACAAGGGCTGTTAAAATGATGGTGGTTGACACCCAGAGGACATTCCCTGGTGTAAAGTCCAGCATAACGCGGGCCACATACTCAGCCGACTTCCCACGCGCCAATAAACTAGCTTCATAGGCATCCCGCATGAGCCACATGAGAATAATGGGACCTAAATTTCCAAAGGAAAATACAATGTAACTAAGAAGGTTGATCCATTTTTGTTTATAGTGACCTGACTTCGCTACCATTTCTGCCAACAAGCCAAAGGTCAAACTTGGGAGAAAGGCTACCGTCATATAGCCTGATAGGAAAAAGAAACAGGACATGACCGCACCGACCAGACTAATTGAACCTGGCTTACCAACCTTGGCTATCAAGAGCATATAAACCGGGCCCGCTAAAAGAGCTGCTCCAGCAGGAGCATACATCATGTTGCCCGACCGATCAAATACCAGGCTCAGCAGAGTTCCCAAACCAACACAAACAAAGTAGAGGGAAGCAAAAGCCCCTGTGACCATCAGATCTTTTACTTGTAATTTCTTCATTTATTTTTCCTTTACTAATTGTCTAGCTTCTAAGTGGAAGATGGTATCCGCACAGGCCATGGTCGAGCTTCTATGGGAAATCAAGAAGACCATGCCCTGACAGTGTGCCTTGACCAGCTGGATAAAGCGAGCTTCGTTGAGCGAATCCAGGTTACTGGTCGGCTCATCAAAGATATAGCAATCCGCATTTTTGAGCAGGTCCCGCATGAGTTCCAAGCGTTGTCCTTCTCCTGCTGAAAAGTCACTGGCTTCCACAATCGTATCCAAGCCCTGCGGTGCTACCAAATAGACCAGTTTCATCTTGGGCTTGATGCGTTCTTTGAGCCGCTTCAAGAGGGCTTTTTTCTTCTCACGGGAAACCTTTTCTTGTTCCTGTGCCATCGCCCACCTCACTCTTAAGTAATTATATATAGTATATCATTTTTTGAATTGTCTGTAAATTTTAATTTGTATTAAAAAAAGAAAACAAACTGCCTGTTTCAAGCAGTTTGTCATAAGTCATTTTTTATCACACACCCAAATAACGTTCTACTTCAGCCTGCATATCTGCAGCTGCAACAACGGTATTGTGGCGGACTGGTGCTGTTTCCAAGCCGTCCACAGCTGGTGGCAGGGCTACACCTGAAATCTCATGCAGTTTGGCAAGGGCTTCAAAGTCGGTCAAGCCTGATTGACCTGTCACCGCTTCAACCGCAACTACTGGGAACTTGTACGGACTTGCTGTAGAAGCAATCACTGTCGGAGTTTGGTCCCCTGTTTGCTCCACATACTGTTTATAGACAGCTGAGGCAACAGCCGTATGTGGATCTTCAATGTAGTCTGACTCGTCATAGACACGCTTGATTTCCGCAGCGGTTTCTTCTTCCGTCGCAAAGGCGGCAGCAAAGAGTGATAAGATATCCGCGTCAGCTCCTTGAATGTCATACTGACCAGCTGTGCTCAAAGCTTCCATGAGCTCAGCTGTTTTTGCAGCGTCATTGCCAAAGAGGTGGAAAATCAACCGCTCCAAGTTAGAGGACACCAAGATGTCCATGGACGGACTGGTTGTCACACGGAAGGTGCGGTTCTTGTCGTAAACGCCAGTTGAGAAGAAGTCGGTCAAGACATTGTTGTCGTTGGAAGCACAGATGAGCTTGCCAACTGGCAGACCGATCTGCTTAGCGTAGTAAGCCGCCAAGATGTTACCGAAGTTGCCTGTCGGAACGGTGAAGTTGACCTTGTCTCCTGCCTTAATCTCACCAGTCTTAACCAGCTGAGCGTAGGCATAGACATAATAAACAATCTGTGGCACCAAGCGGCCGATGTTCATGGAGTTGGCTGATGAAAACTGGAGTTTCTTAGCCGCCAACTTGGCACGAAGGGCCTCATCGTTGAACATGTGCTTGACGTTAGTTTGGGCATCGTCAAAGTTTCCGTCAATAGCTACCACGTGGGTATTAGCCCCTGTTTGCGTGGTCATCTGCAATTCCTGGACCTTAGACACCCCGTCGCGTGGGTAGAAGACGATGATCTGCGTGCCAGGAACGTCCGCAAAACCAGCCATAGCTGCCTTGCCTGTATCGCCTGAAGTCGCGGTCAAGATGACAATCTCATTTTCCAAACCGTGTTTTTTCGCTGCTGTCGTCATCAAGTAAGGGAGGATGGACAGAGCCATGTCCTTGAAGGCAATAGTTGAGCCTCGGAAGAGCTCCAAGTTATACTGACCTTTTAGCTTGACAACTGGGGCAATAACTGGCGTGTCAAACTTGCTATCGTAGGCATTGTTGATACAGTAGTCCAGCTCGTCTGCCGTGAAATCATCCAAGAAAGCCGATAAAATCAACTTGGCAACTTCTTGATAAGAAGCATCTTTCAAAACAGAAAAATCCAAGTCAACTGTCGGAACAGCAATCGGTGTAAACAAACCACCATCGGTCGCCAAGCCCTGCAAAATAGCTTGACTAGCCGATACAGTATTTTGTGCATCGCGTGTTGATTGATAAACTAGTGTCATGGTATCCCTCATAAAAAATCTATTTTTTCTATTCTACCACAAATTGACAGAAAATTGGCAAGATATGATGGAAAAGTCAGGCTTTAACCCTAGTTTCCTAACAATATTACCCAGATTATTGTTCTAGTCCTACCAAGTTCCATCAAAAATACCAGCCTATCCCAAGATAGACCGGTATATATGAAAGTTTGGAGGCATTTTTCCTGTAAATCATATGTCGGTCAACTAACCGAGACAGAATCTACCATACATTCCTAAACTTACTACTATAATCATTCTAAGCCAAAAGCTATCTAGACAGATTGACGAAGGCTAATCCTATCCAGCTTTGAAATCAGTTTTTCCTAAGAGAGTCTAGGCGGCGAAGGCGACGGTTGAACTCAAGTTCACCTAGCCAAGCCAACGCAGAGGCTCGACGGAAAAATTATTTCAAACGACCTGGACGTTCTTTATAACCGTAGTAGGCATCTTCGATGATTTCTTGCATATGGTCAACCATAGCCAAACGAGGGTTTGCTGGTGTACATTGGTCTTCGTAGGCAAGAAGAGCCAATTCGCGAGAGTGTTCTTTGAGTTCTTTCTCGTCGATACCTTGTGCTTTCAAGTTCATTTGGATACCGATGCGCTCACCGAGGTCGTAAACAGCTTGTGCGTAAGCAGCAACTGCTTCTTCTGGGGTTGAGCATGGCAAACCGAGCATACGTGCGATGTCTTGGTATTTTTCATCCGCTTTGTAGTAGTTGTATTTAGGCCATGTCGCTGTCTTAGCTGGACGTGTACCGTTGTAGCGGATTACGTATGGAAGCAAGATAGCGTTGGTACGACCGTGAACGGTGTGGAAACGTCCACCAATCTTGTGGGCCATTGAGTGAGAAATACCCAAGAAAGCGTTGGCGAAGGCCATACCTGCAATGGTTGAAGCATTATGCATTTTCTCACGTGAGTGGAAGTCCGCATTCTTCACTGAACTTTCAAGGTTTTCAAAAACAAGTTTAATAGCTTGGAGAGCTAAACCGTCCGTGAAGTCGTTGGCTACTGTTGATACGTATGCTTCTGTAGCGTGGGTCAATACGTCCATACCAGTATCGGCAGTAACGTGTGCTGGTACTGTCAATACAAGCGCTGGGTCAACGATTGCCACAGTTGGTGTCAATGAGTAGTCAGCGATTGGGTATTTACGGTTGTTTGCTTTATCAGAGATAACGGCAAACGGTGTTACTTCTGAACCTGTACCTGATGTTGTTGGAATCGCGATAAACTTAGATTTCTTACCAAGCTCTGGGAACTTGAAGGCACGTTTACGGATATCCATGAATTTTTGGACTAGGTCATGGAAGTCAACAGTTGGTTGTTCGTAGAAGAGCCACATTACTTTAGCAGCATCCATTGGTGAACCACCACCAAGGGCGATGATTGTATCTGGTTTGAAGGTACGCATCAATTCTGTACCCTTGTAAACTGTTGTGATATCTGGATCTGGTTCAACGTCTGAGAAGATTTGGTAAACCACTTTATTACGACGGAGATCCAACTGTTCGATGATACGATCCAAGAAACCAAGTTCTACCATGGCATGGTCTGTAACGATCATGACACGTTCAACGTCACGGCATTTTTGGAGGTATTGGATAGAATCACGTTCGAAGTATGTTTTAGAAGGAACTTTAAACCACTGCATATTATTTCTACGTCTTCCTACTTTCTTGATGTTGAGCAAGTTCATAGCACTTACGTTATCACTGATTGAGTTGCGTCCGTAAGAACCACAACCAAGTGTCAATGATGGCAAGAAGGCATTGTAAACATCACCGATACCACCGAAAGTAGATGGAGAGTTCCAGATAACACGGATAGCACGCACGATTGTACCAAATTCTTTAGCTAGTTCAGCATCTTCAGTGTGGATAGCAGCAGAGTGACCTAGACCGTGGAATTCTACCATTTGACGCGCTGCTTCAAGACCTTCTTCACGGCCTTCAACCTTCAAGACTGCAATAACTGGTGACAATTTCTCACGAGTCAATGGCTCTTTTTCACCGATTTCAGCTACTTCTGCTGCCAAGATGTTGGTACCTTCTGGTACTGAGAAACCAGCTTGTTCAGCAATCCATGCTGCTGGACGACCAACGATGTCAGCGTTCAATTTGCCTTCTGCACAGTTTTTGCTGTTGGCTTTCACACCGAAGCAGTATTCTTCAAGAAGAGCTTTTTCTTTCTTATTAACGAAGTAGGTTTTGTAAGATTTGAATTCTGCTACAAACTCATCGTATACTTCTTTATCAATGATAACTGCTTGCTCTGACGCACAGACCATACCATTGTCAAATGACTTAGACATGACGATATCGTGTGCTGCCTGACGGATGTTTGCAGATTTTTCAATATAGGCTGGAACGTTACCTGCACCTACACCAAGAGCTGGTTTACCACAAGAGTAGGCCGCACGCACCATTGCGTTACCACCAGTTGCAAGGATCGTTGCAATACCATCATGCTTCATCAATTCAGAAGTTGCTTCCATAGATGGTTTTGTTACCCACTGGATACAGTTTTCTGGAGCACCAGCTGCCACAGCTGCTTCATAGACAACACGCGCTGCATGGGCTGAAGATTCTTGGGCAGATGGGTGGAAGGCAAAGACGATTGGGTTACGCGTTTTCAAAGCAATCAATGACTTGAAAATAGCTGTTGACGTTGGGTTGGTAGTTGGTGTGATACCACAGATAACACCAACTGGCTCAGCAATCAAGGTCAAGCCCGTTACTTCATCTTCTTCAATAACACCAACTGTTTTTGTATGGCGCATATTGTTAACAACGTGCTCGCAGGCAAACAAGTTTTTCGTTGCCTTATCCTCGAATACACCACGTTTGGTTTCTTCAAAAGCGTGCATTGCCAATTCACCGTGCTTGTCAAGAGCAGCTACCGAAGCCTTAGCCACAATGTAGTCTACTTCTTCTTGACCAAGTTTGCGGAACTCATCAAGAGCAACCAAACCTTTTTGAACAAGCTCATCAACGTGTTTGCGAGCTTCTACTAATTTTTCTTCTGGTGATACAACTTTTTTATCAGCCATTGTGTTCCTCCAAATTTTCTTATTAACATTTTGTTAACTTTTTCACAATGTTATTCTACAACTTTTATTTTTATTTGTAAAGAGAAATTGTTAATTTTTTCACATTTTTTCTGTTTTGTTTTTGAAAACGCTTACTTTATACCTGCTTTCTGATATTTTTCTGACTGTTTTCAGTAAATGTTCGAAAATGCCCTCATCGACTCATCACTGAGCAAAAATCAACTCAAACTTCTCTGTAGCTTCTATTTTATCAAGAAAACGCTTACAAGTAAATAGCTTTTTATGAAAATAATTAGATAGATTTCTGATTGTTTCCAAACCGATACTCGAATCTACATTTATTGATATACTTGCTTTCTTTTAGTTTTTGTGATATTATTAACAAAAATAATCTATATTAACACATCCAAAGAGATGTGCAATCATACATAGGAGGTCTGCCATGAAAGCAGTTGTTGTTAATCCAGAATCTACTGGTGTTGTCGTTGTTGAAAAAGAACTTCGTCCACTTGAAACTGGCGAGGCTTTGGTACAGATTGAGTATTGCGGTGTTTGTCACACAGACTTACACGTTGCTCAAGGTGACTTTGGTAAGGTTCCTGGTCGTGTTCTTGGTCACGAAGGTATCGGTATTGTGACTGAAATTGCTCCTGACGTAACCAGCTTAAAAGTCGGCGATCGTGTCAGCGTTGCTTGGTTCTTCCAAGGCTGCGGCACGTGTGAATACTGTACAACTGGTCGCGAAACCCTTTGCCGTACTGTTAAAAATGCTGGCTACTCTGTTGATGGCGGTATGGCTGAGCAATGTATCGTAACTGCTGACTACGCGGTAAAAGTTCCAGAAGGTCTGGACCCTGCGCAAGCAAGCTCCATCACCTGTGCTGGCGTAACCTGCTATAAGGCTATCAAAGAAGCACACCTAGAACCAGGTCAATGGATTGTCATCTACGGTGCTGGTGGACTGGGCAACCTTGCAGTCCAATACGCTAAGAAAGTCTTTAATGCCCACGTTATTGCTGTCGATATCAACAATGACAAGCTAGAACTAGCCAAGGAAGTCGGTGCAGATGTCATCATCAATGGTCTTGAAGTGGAAGATGTGCCTGGCTACATCAAGGAAGTAACGGGTGGCGGTGCCCACTCAACTGTCGTAACGGCTGTTTCTAAGGTTGCCTTCAACCAGGCTATTGACAGCGTTCGTGCAGGTGGCTATGTCGTGGCTGTCGGACTTCCATCTGAATACATGGACCTCAGCATTGTCAAGACTGTGCTAGATGGTATCAAGGTAGTCGGCTCTCTGGTTGGTACTCGTAAAGACCTAGAAGAAGCCTTCCACTTCGGTGCTATGGGCTTGGTTGTTCCTGTCGTTCAAAAACGTCCTGTGGACGATGCCGAAGCAGTCTTTGATGAAATGGCCGCTGGTACCATCCAAGGTCGTATGGTCCTTGACTTCTGCCACCATCACTAATTTATAGTCTTTTAGTTTACTTTTAGTACTAGGCAACGAGCTGCAGACAGTACTGGAGTACGGCAAAGCGAGTTAACGAAGTAATAAAAGAAAAACTAAATGACTATATTCTCCACTAAAGCTAGAAGCGACCCGACAGTCGCTTCTCTTTTTTTACTTTAATATAGTCATTTGAAGCGCTTTGATAGATCGTCACTTTCGCCTTGCCCTACTCTACGAAAGTGACTTGTCTGATAGCTCTTTATTCGACTATAAAAAAAGTAGTAGCCCGAGCTACTACTTCTCTAATTCTTCTAAAATGCTTGCAAAATCTGTTTTGAGTGTTTCCAAATTTGTTTCGACCTGGCTTCTTGTCTGGTTATTTTTCACCACGACTTGTCCGCTTTCCAGCTCGCTTCCACCAAGTGTAATAATGGTCTTAGCGCCAAAGACATCTGCTGACTTAAACTGGGCCTTGAGCTTGCGGTCAAGGTAATCTCTCTCTGCTCGGAAGCCTTGCTTGCGGATGGCTTGAACCAACTCGAGCGCTCCGCCATTGGCCTCCTGACCTAAAACAGCAATGTAGACATCTAACTGGGTGTCGAGAGGAAGTTCAATTCCTTGCTTTTCAAGGACGAGGATGAGGCGTTCAATCCCCATACCAAAGCCGAAGGCTGGTGTTTCTGGTCCACCGAAATAGGACACCAAACCGTCGTAACGACCGCCGGCACAGATGGTCAGGTCATTGCCACCAACCTCTGTCATAAACTCAAAAATAGTGTGGTTATAGTAGTCCAGACCACGCACCATGTTGGTGTCGATGGTGTAAGCAATCCCCAAGCTGTCCAGCATGGACTTGACTGCCTTGAAGTGAGCTGTACTTTCCTCATCCAAGTAATCCAAGATGGACGGTGCATTTTCCACCGCAACCTTGTCTTCTTTTTCCTTAGAATCCAACACACGCAAAGGATTTTCTTCCAGACGGCGTTGGCTGTCCTTAGATAGCTGGTCCTTGAGCGGTGTCAGATAGTCAATCAAGGCCTGGCGATAGGCAGAACGGCTCTCTGGATTTCCCAGACTATTGAGATGGAGGCGAATGTCCTTGATCCCTAACTCTTCAAAGAAGTGATAGGCCATAGCAATAGTTTCCACATCTGTCGCTGGGTTATTGGAACCAAAGCACTCCACACCAATCTGGTGGAACTGACGGAGACGACCTGCCTGCGGACGCTCATAGCGGAACATTGGGCCCATGTAGTAGAACTTAGCTGGCTTTTGCACTTCTGGAGCAAAGAGCTTGTTTTCTACATAAGAACGAACAACCGGTGCCGTACCTTCTGGACGGAGGGTGATATGACGCTCTCCCTTGTCATAGAAATCGTACATCTCCTTGGTCACAATATCTGTCGTATCGCCTACCGAACGACTGATGACCTCGTAATGCTCGAAGATCGGTGTGCGAATTTCAGCGTAATTGTATTGCTTGAAAATGCTGCGGGTAAAGTTTTCCACATACTGCCACTTGACCGTATCCTGTGGTAGTAAATCCTGGGTGCCTTTGGGTTTTTGAAGTTTCATGGGCTTTCTCATTTCTCTAAATCTTGTCCTTTATTTTATCATATTTTGGGCATTTTTGGAAATGGCAGATCAGACAAAAAGCCGTGTCTACTGACACAGCCTTGTTTAAAAAGCTATTTCTTGTCTACAATCTGGAAATTCAAGTCGGCCACTTCAATCTCAACCTCAAGTTTTTCTTCTGAGTTGAGATTGAGGAGGTTTTCTAAGGCTGTTTCTGCAAAGGCCGCTACTTTTTCTTGGCGTTCCGCGTCATTCAATACTTCCTCACTTGTCTTGTAAATGGCTTCTTGGGATTTATCATTTAGAAATTCCTGAGCCTTTTGTCCAGAAGTGAAGACATCGACCGCCTTATCTACGATACCATTGCTATTATTGCTGATTTTGATTTCTCCATGTTGCTGCGAATCAACTTCGACAAGCACAGGTTTCTTGAAGGTTAAGGTATTGTTTTGAATCTGAACATCTGACTGACCAATGCCCTCCAAGACCAGCTTGAATTCCGTCTGAACAGGAATATCAACAGACATTTCACGTCCTACAAAGAGCTTGGTAATCGGTTCTGTCCAGTCTGGCCATTCTTTTAATTGATTATTTTCAAAGGTCTGATTGGCAGTCGTGTCCACCTCGGCACCTGCTACAACCAGCTTGCTTTCCGTTTCAAATTTCTTAATGACAAACTCATATTGAACCTTGTGGGTTCCTTGGAACCATGCTAGGATGCTATTTCTAAACCAGAAAATCCCTATACCTAACACCAGCAAAAAGACCAAGAGGCTAGCCAACTTTTTCGCAAAAAACTTTCCAACTGTTTTCATACAGTTCTCCTTCATATTTAATAATCGGAACTCGTCCTATAACCATTATATATATATATATATATATATGCTGTCAAGTATTTTTCTATCTTTTTTGACTATTTTAGCAAAGTTTGGGGAATTCTGTTCACTCGAAGTGTTTGAGGCAAAAAATTTTTAAAAAAATCTGTCAAGTAACTTTACTTTACAAAAAACTTTTGTTATACTGTTACAGTTGACAAAAGTCATACACACTATTTTAGATGTAAAAAGGGCTATGCCCTGAATTTAATGGAGGAAGAAAGAAATGGCAGTACCTGCACGTCGCACTTCAAAAGCGAAGAAAAACAAACGTCGTACTCACTATAAAGTAGCAGCTCCAACTGTGAAATTTGACGAAACTACTGGAGATTACTCACGTTCTCACCGTGTATCTTTGAAAGGATACTACAAAGGACGTAAAATCGCTAAGGCTGCTTCAGCTGAATAATAGAAGGGAGATACCATGCGCGTAAATATTACACTTGAACACAAAGAATCTGGTGAGCGTTTGTACCTTACTTCAAAAAACAAACGTAACACTCCAGACCGCCTTCAATTGAAAAAATACTCACCAAAATTGCGTAAGCACGTGATTTTTACTGAGGTGAAATAAGGATTCACTACACGTCAATAGACGGTAGAAACCTTGATTTAATGCGATTTTTGAAAGATGAACTTTCATTACATTGCAGTACAAATCAGTCGAATCACTACCTTTTTTGAAATAAGATTTTGATTCGGATAAGTAATAAAACCCACTGGCTAATGAAAGTCAGTGGGTTTTTGAGTGATTGGGAAAGAGCAAAGTTACTGATTAACAAGATCTACAACGATAATTTCTGGGCGATTAAAAAATCTTGGTACTCGTGTAGATTCTTTGGCCAGACCCCTACTTACAATAAAATGCGAGTTTTCAAATTCATATAAACCACCTGCATATTTCGGAAAAAATCCTTGATTAGGCGCAAATACACCATTAACCAAATAAGGCACTCTCCATTGTCCTCCATGCGCATGACCTGATAACACTAAATCAAATCCATACTTTTGATATGTATCAACTAGTTCTGGGCGGTGCGCTAGTAAAATTTGAAAGTCGGTACTTATTTGCTTCCCTTTTATGTCTTCAAGTTGGTCTAGCAAATTCACACTAGTATCATACTTTTGAAAATATTCGGGATCGTCAATGCCTGAAATAGTGATTGACTGCCCCCGTATATCAACTCTACTAGTGTTTCCAGATAATATGGCTACATTCTGTTGTCGCAGATGTTCTAGCATCTGGTCATATCGATTACTCCATATTTCATGATTACCTGACACATAGTAAGTATGATTAAATTTACTTAGCCCGCTCAACAATTCTAGAGTTTTTCTGTCAGAAAGTTCATCATCAAAAATATCTCCACCTAATAAAATGATATCTGGGCCTTCTTTCTCTAATACTTCCAAGATTTGTATCTGATTTTTACCGTAATTTGATGAGTGTAAATCAGTAATTAGAGCAAGTCTGACTGGTCGAGATATTTTGGGACTAACAAGCCTGTAATGAGTTACTTGAAGCCGACTGTCAAAACCTAAAGCAAGAAAAATTAGGATACAAATAAGAATAAACCATCGTGGCTTACTATTTTTTAGTTTTTTCATTATATGAACTATTTTACCAAATTTCTGTAACGAGCAAACATTTTCAAAAGTTTACTCAATAATAATATCAAAATGTTTTGTATCAACTTCTTTTGGAGCGACGTAACTAATATTTCGTTTGGCATTGAATATGTCAGATTCTTCCAGTGAAGTAGAGAGTCCGCTCCAAGGTTCTAATGCAATAAAGGGACTCTGATTTGTAGTTGACCAAATCACTAGATATGGAAAATCATAAAATGCAATCGAAAGTTTTTTCTGATGATTTTTAGATTTCAAAGTTACCTTTCGTGATGCTAATTGATCCAATGTTATAGCATCGTGCTCAAACAGTTGATAGGACAAGTCCAAGGTCTTTTGATTTTCCAAGAATGGACGGCGATCTCGCAGATCAAGTAAACCAGTTTCTGGAAAACTTCTAGGTACTGTACAAGATTCTACTTTTTCAAATTCTAGATAATAGTCTTCATAATTCTCACCATCCAACAAAGGACAATTAAAACCTGGATGACCCCCAATAAAGTAAGGTAACTTTCTATGCCCTTCAAGATTTTTCACCTGATATTCAGTTCGAATTGTATTGCCAAGTAGTGAGTAGTTAATGGAAAGTTCAAATTCAAATGGGTAATTTTTTACAGTTTCCTCATTTGATGAAACAGAAAATTCCAAAGAATTTTCGGTTCTTCTTACATTTTTGAACATCATTTTTCTCACGAGTCCATGCCTTGGAATTGTGCCTGTAAATGTCGGTCTTTCTGCAGGTTCAAAGATAGCCCAATCATTTCGTAAACTTCCGCAAATCGGAAATAGAACTGGTGCTTGACCGCTCCAATAGGTCGGATCTCCTTGCCAGAGATACTCGACACCATCAGTATCTTTTATTGAAATAATTTGCCCACCTAGTTCAGAAAATTGTACTGTTAAGTTCTCATTTTTTAATTCGAGCATAAAAACTGCCTCCCTTATATGAAAACAAGGATGCTAACTTGAGCTAGGCATCCTTGTATTATTTTTATTCAATAACCTGTGTTTCTGCTACTTTTTTATACCAATAAGCACTTTTCTTTGGATAGCGTTCTTGAGTTTCAAAGTCAACATAGAATAAACCATATCGTTTCTCGTATCCATTTGACCAAGAAAATACATCCATCAAGGACCAGATGAAATACCCTTTAACATTGGCACCATCTGAGATAGCATCTGCAATCACTTCTAAATGCTTTTTCACATAATCAATTCGACCATCGTCATAGACTGTACCATCTACAAATTCATCTTTATAACCTAGACCATTTTCAGTGATGTAGATTTTCTTATAGTTTGGATAGTCATTTTTCACACGCATAATTTGGTCATAAAGACCTTGCGGATAGATAATCCAATCCCAGTCCGTTTTTGGAATATCAACTGGGGACTCTCTACGACCAACTCCTTTGATTTGATACTTAGAACTTCCCTTTTCACCTTTACCATTATGGATAATTTCAGTTTCTCCATCATGTGCTCTCATCCAATCACTCATATAGTAATTGATGCCCAAGAAGTCGTTCAAATCTTTTGCGGCATCTAAGGCAGCAAAGTCTTCATCACGAAGGTCTAATTCCCCACCATTTACTTTCAGAATATGGCGAACACCTTCAAGGGTCTTTTCTGAATAGTAACCCAAGTATGTTGCATCTAGGATAAATTTATTGTGAATAATATCTTCAAGTTCCGCTGCACGGACATCGTCTGGATTGGTTGGATCATAAGGATATTTCGTTGGCAATGCATGTACGACTCCAATTTCTCCGCTATAACCAGCATCCTTGTAGAGCTTAACTGCCTTGGCATGTGAAACCATCATATTGTGATGAGATTGGAATACTTTAGCTAAATCATACTGAATACCTGGTGGGAACTTCCCAACAAGATACTGACCGTCACCAATGGGGCCGATTTCATTAAAGGTTGTCCAATAGTTGACTTCTGAGAATTCTTTGAAGCAAAACGCTGCATAATTGACGAAGTGTTCAATGTTATCTCGATTTAGAAAGTCACCATTAGAATGTAGCGTTTCTGGTGTATCAAAATGGTGAAGCGTTACAAATGGTTCTACGTGACGTTTATGACATTCCGCAAATAATTTATGGTAAAACTCCACTCCCTTTGGATTCACTTCTCCAAAGCCTGTTGGGAAGATACGAGACCACGCAATTGAAATACGAATGCCGTTTACCCCAAATTGTTCACTTAGTTCTAAATCAACTGGATAACGATTATAAAAATCAGAAGCTGGTTCCGCAGTATACCAGTAATTATCTTCTAGATACTTATCCCATGCAACACGACCTTTTCCATCTGTCTTTGTGGCACCCTCTGCTTGATATGCAGCAGTTGCTCCACCAAATATAAAATCTTTTGGTAATGTTTTAACCATATGCCTACCTTCTTCTATCAAAAATAAATAAAGGGGTAGGAGTTGGAGATTTATAACTCCCTCCCCTTTTGATTAAGAACCTGTATTCACAAGTGAAGTGCTTGTATATAAGAGATAGTTTTTCGCTAATCAAGGCAGTTTTTGAGGGAATACTGACTGTATTTTGAAAAAAACTAACGATGAGTAGCTGAAAAACTAGCCTTAGATGGAAGTGCTGAACTGTGAATACAGGTTCTAGAACTGTTGTTTGACAAAGTCAAGAGCACCTTGACCATCACGAGTGAGTTTAATGTATTGAGCTCCTTCAGTTTTGGCGAGTTTAATGCCCAATGCATCAGTTTCTTGTTTTATATCATCGTAGTTCGATGCTACTTGAGGTGCAAGGATGACTAATTGATACTCTGGTAAAATCTCACGGTGAGCACCATAGCTTCCTGCTGTTGCTGTGACTGGAACACCGTATTCTTTGGCAGCCTTAGTTAAAGCATTAGCAAGCAATCCACTTGTACCGCCTCCTGCACAAAGTACCAGAACGTTGGTTTGTTCAGAAATTTCGGTATCGACTACTGCTTTTTCAAGAATAGCATCTGCTTTGGCAGTATTAAAGTTAGCTGCCACTTTCTCTTTTAAGCTATTTTCAACTTTCCCTGATTGTTCCTCAGCAAGAATTTGCTCATCATAAACTTTCAAGAATGGATAATAGATAAGTACATCGACAACAACCAACAAGATAGCTAGTGCAAAGGCGAGTGGAGCAAAGTTTGTTCCCATGACAATCCCCAACGGACCTGGAGTTGTCCATGGCAAGTTGACGCTGAAACTGTTCATTTTTAGCGTATCAACAAAGAATTTGAAAATCCATACGTTAGCAATTGGAGCTAAAATAAATGGCACAAAGAATACTGGGTTAAGTACAAGTGGTGCACCGAACAAGATTGGTTCATTTACACCAAAGAATGTTGGAACAACTGAAGCACGTCCAATTGCTTTGTTTCGTTTAGACTTAGTCAACCACATAAACATGAATGGCACAACCAAGGTAGCACCTGTACCACCCATTGTCACGATAAACATTTGAGTACCTGAAGTCAGGATTTTGTCCGCGTGTTGACCCGCCTGTAAAAGTTGGAAGTTGGTTTCAATATTGGCATAGGTAATAGCTGCAATTGCTGGCTCAACAATTGATGGACCATGAATCCCTACAAACCAGAACAAGGCATAGGCACCAAAGATAATGGTAATACCAACATAACCATCTGCTGCTGTAAATAATGGCTCAAATAATTTTAGAATCGCCTCAGCAACGTTTGTTCCAAGGAAGTGACGTGTTACAAGATCGATTCCATATAAGACAAAGATAGACAATGCATATGGAATCACATCTTTAAATGCCTGGGATACGTTCGGTGGAACTTCGTCTGGCATACGAATGGTGACATTGTTTTTTACACAGACCTTATAGATATTAACTGTAATGAAGGCTGCTAGAAAGGCTGTCAAAAGTCCTTTAGTTCCCATGTAACCATTGGCAAACCCACCTTCAATACCATCAGAAGCCAGTAATAGGAAACCTGAAATTGAGGCGATCATGGTTGAAATGAAGTTGATTTGATTGGTTTTTGGCAATTGACGGTTAAAAGCGTCTGTCAAAGATTTTGCGGTCGTTCCTGCAACTAGGACAGCTACAATCCCCATTGTATAACCGTAAGGTTTCATGATGGCTGCAACCGCTTCATCAGACCAAGTAAATCCAAAGATATTCGGTACGAAAGCTACCAATAGGAAGATACTTGAGAACAAAATAACTGGCATGGCTGCGATAAAACCATCACGGATAGCCCTTAAATAAGGGTTTCTCGAAATCTTTTCAAAGAAAGGCTTCCCTTTCTCAATAAATTCAATCAATTTATTCATTACTTATCACCTCGTTTGTACAATTCAATCATATGACTCATCATATCTTTCAATAATAATGTTGTCATGAGATGGTCTTGACCATGCATGAGCGTCACACTAAAGGCTAAATCCTCACCAGCAGCTTCTTTTTGCAACAAGCTAGTCTGAGCATGATGGGCTTCAACAATACAAGCATTGGCAGCTTCAACTAGTTCTTCTGCTTTTGCATAATCACCTTTTTGAGCAGCAGCCAGGGCCTCCATCAAACGAGAACGAGCATCACCAGCGAACGCAACAATCTCAAAACCTAATAACGTAATTTCTTCTCTGTTCATAATATGAACCTCCTATTTTTTTATGTACTCAATGGAAATTCAATTCAGACTAGCTTCAACAGTCTAGGAATAGACTATTGAAGGTTGGAAATAAGACGAACGAGTTCGTATCGATATAACGCGGATAGAACTCTGTTCCCCTCTCATCTCAATGGAACAGGCTGAAAACCTCCACTGGAGCTTTTCACTCATCAAGTTGAGGCAACAACGTCTGAATTGGATTTACGAAGAGTATGATTTACAATAACCGTTGAATATGTAATACAATATAGAACCTTTCACTGTCATTTACGGGTTCATCAACCAATGTTGTGATCATCTCAAAAATCTGACTTCCAATCTGGTAAGCTCTTGGATTCTGGAGCTTGATATACTGTTCCAAACTAGCAATCGATTCATTTGACTGATGGGACCTATCTAAGTAATTCAGAAAATAGGACAGATGAATCATAAAGCGATCATAAAAATTGCTATTTTCTTTTGAGCGTTTAATCCCATTCTCCGTCAAGATTTGTTCAACATCTGTTATAATTTTTTTGCTGATGTCCTGTTCTTCACTTGTGGGATGAATGGTTTCACCCTTTGCATTAATTAAGTGAAGGGCAATTCTACCAATCTCATCATTTGGAAAATCTTTTAGCAACTTTTCACGAAACATAGCTAAGGCTTCACGCGCCATTTTATATTCCAATGGATATTCGGCTGCAATATTGGGTAGCCTACTTTCTTGATAAGTATTCTTTAAAACCGCCTGATATGCACAATAGATATGATCCGTCAGTGTCACATAGAGATATTCTTGTACAGGGTAATGATAGGTTGCTACTAGATGGTTGATAACCGTGTAGGTTGCAGAAATAAAATCTAAGGGAATATCTTTTAATAAAGTTAGAAAATTTTCTTTGGCCTCATCATTTTTTAGCGAAAAGATATTCTCTATCTTATCCTTAACAATTAAATCCCCTTTCTTCTTTTGAAAGGTTATACCTAATCCCATCACGACTGCCTGTTCCCCATGTTCATTTTTCACCAGAGCAGCGTTATTATTTAGTGACTGTATAATCCTAAACATATATTCCTCCTATATTTTTAAGCAAAAAAAGACTACAAACAAACCGAGAATATCCTACTCTCAAATCCATTTGTAGTCTTGCCTAATCGAATTAGTTACAATCCACTCTATTCTTGCTGATGAGATTATTATAGCATATTCTCAGAAAATGTAAACCCTTTCTTTAAGAAAAATGGTTATTTTTTATAAAATTTTTCTACCCAGGATGTTGCAGTTTGAGACAAGACTGCATCAAGTCCTTCAATATTTTCACGACCAATAGTTCGTAACCATTCACGTGCTGCTTCTTCTCCTTGTTCAATGTAAACTGGCACAACACCCGCCCATGTTGCACGACCGCAGAGAACACCGTTAAATTTAGCACCTGCTTCATGTGCAAACACTAGTGTATCTTGGAAGAGTTTTGCAGAAACACCTGCACTTAGATAAATGTATGGCAAATGAGTTGATGCTTCTTGTTGACGGAAATATTCGGCTGCTTCTTCTTTTGTATAAACGATTTCCCCTGTTCCAAAGCCTTCTACAAAATTCATGTTCACAGGTACTTCTACCTTGAGAACATCTACTCCAAAGCGTTCGTCAGAAAATACTTTCATGGCTTCATTTACTTTTCTAGGTTTAACTTTAGCAAACTCAACACTAGCATTGTCTTCAATCGTTTCATCATAGCTCAAAATCTCCAAGAAGAATGGCAAACCTTCTGCCTGACATTCTGAACCTAGGCGTTCGATATAAGCATGTTTTTGAAGATTAACGTATGAATCACCATCAACGTCATAGTAAAGTAGAAACTTAATGGCATCCGCGCCCTCTTCTTTTAGTCGTTTTACAGACCATTCTACCAGGCAATCTGGCAAACGACTGGTAGAGCTGGTGTCATAGCCAGTTTTCTCATAAGCCAAAAGTAAACCACATTGTTCATTGCGAGCGCGTGAAGCTGGTAAACCAAATTCAGGATCTAAAAGAATAGAAGAAGAAAACTGTGTTAGTTCTTCAGAAACTAGCGTTTTTAGCTCTTCCATCTGCTCCACAGTAGGTTCTTCTGCCTGATGTTTTGCCATCATTTTTTTCAAGGCTCCACGTTGGTCGAAGGCAAGAGCTGAAATGACTCCTGCTTCATTGCTGACTTTTTCCATATATTTTCTTTTTTCTGCTGTTACTACCATCTTAAACCTCCTCGACTTCAATTTGAGAATACAATACTTCTGAATGTTCTAAGTTGACATAACCTGTCTGTTCTTCCTGAGCATTTAACATGCCCAAAACATTTGCATTTTTTAGTAGTTCGACATCAGGTAATGCATGTGCCAAACTGGCTGCAATACCTGCAACGGTTGAATCACCTGAACCTACTGGATTGACGACATTTATTTTTGGAATTTTCACACGATAGAACTTGTCATTGTGTTTGGCAAAAGCCCCCTTTGCCCCCAATGATACGACTATCCATTCAATTCCTTGGAATAATTGACCAGATAGAACTGCTTTCAATTCTTGAATATCATCTGTGACATTTTTGCCAATTAACTGTGATAACTCTTCTGTATTTGGCTTGATAACGGTCGGCTTCTGCTGGCTTTCTAAAACGTTTTTCAGCGCCTCACCAGAACAATCCAAAACAACAGCTACACCGTATTTTTTACAAAGTTCTACAATCTCAACATAATAATTGCTAGCAAGTCCCTTAGGCAAACTTCCTGAAATAACAACTACATCTACATTGTTCAGGATGATTTCAAGGTGTTCAATAAAATTCATGGCTTCATGTTCTTGAATAGTTGGTCCTTGTTCTAAAATCTCCGTCTGTTTGCCATCATGAAGGACCGCAATGCAATTACGTGTTTCGTTCCCTATTTCTACAAAGGAATTTTTAATATCATTTCGAGTGAGTTGTTTCTTTACATAACTGCCAATCTCACCGCCAATAAAGCCTGTTGCTACAACATCTTCACCGATTTGTTTCAAAACTCGTGTAACATTGAGCCCCTTACCGCCAGCTGTTTTTTGAACTTTTTCTACTCGATTGACCGTATCCAAATGAAAGGTATCCAATTGATAGGCAATATCAACTGACGGATTTAAAGTGATTGTCAAAATCATGAGAACCTCCTAGTCGTGGTATTCTCCACGATCCCACTTTTCAAGAAATTCCGTAAAGAACTCTGGATTAGCCTGCTCTTGATTGAGCGTTTCAACTGCAGCAATCTTTTCAATCAAACGTTTGTTTGCATCAGTTGGTTTGTATTCTGCTTTAATGAAGGCTTCAATGATGTCGCACATGAGCAACTCACCTGTAATCTTTCCTCCAAAACCAATGACGTTGGCGTTTAACTCCTCTTTTGCATAGAGTGCAGAGGTCATATCACGAACCAGGGCTGATCGAACACCAGGTACCTTGTTTACAGCATTGTTGATTCCAACACCTGTTCCACAAATACAAATTCCCAAATCTGCTTGCCCGCTCACAACTGCTTCACCAACTTTTTTACCAAAGATTGGGTAATGAGTACGAACATTGTCATAAGTCCCAAAGTCCAATACTTCATATCCTTGATTTTTCAAATAATCTACCACAGCGATTTTTTCATAGGTTACAATGTGGTCACAACCGATTGCAATTTTCATCTCTTATTCTCCTTTGATTACAACAATTAGCACATTTTATTTAGCATATCGACACGAATTTGGTGACGGCCGCCATCATACTCACCTTCAACAAATCCTTTAACGATATTTTTAGCAATTCCATCTCCTACAATCTCACTACCGATTGTAATAATACGCGAATTGTTGTGTCCTCTTGTCATATAGGCAGAGCGTTCGTCTGAAACTTCTGCAGCGATCATGCCTTTGACTTTAGTTGCGGTCATAAATGGACCAACACCATAAGCATCAATCACAATGCCAAGATTTCCTTCCTCTTGATTAACTTCTGCAACTACTGCCAAAGTTGTATCAACAAAATCACTTCCATCACTGACATCTTTAAAGTCATATGATTTCTCTAGCAAATAATCTTTAATAAGGTCTTTTAATTTTGAGCCCGCTGGATCAGCACCGATAATGATTGTCATAACCTATCTCCTAACAAAAATAGAAAGTTGTAGCCATATGTGGCAGAAAATCTGTGTTTTGCAAAACTTAGAAAAAGCGTTTTCGCTTTTTATGTTTAAATTATACAACTAAACAAACATAAAGTCAACATATTTTGTTTTATTTTTGTTTATTTTTTTCGTATATAAACAAAAAACCAACATTTTACTGTTGGTTTTGATAATTTTATGATTTTGTAGAAATAATTTCAATGTGGTTATGTAATAATTGGTAATTTTCATCCTTTGCATTTATATCTGTCACTAGAGCAGTTACATCGTTCAAATCACAAAAGGAAGTAAAATCATCTTTTCCAATTTTCGAGGCATCTAGCAGTAGATATTTTTCTAAAGAATGTTTAATGGCAATATTTTGCGTATAGGCTTCAGCGAGGGTGGAGGTCATGACATCAGTCCCCTTAAGTCCATTACCTGAAAAGAAAATCTTGCTAAATCGCATTTTTTCTAAACTTGTATTGGTAATTTCTCCTACAAACGATTCTGTCACTTGGCGATATTCTCCCCCCAGAAGAAAGACTTGAAAATCCTCTGTCTTCTTTTGTGATAAGATGGTAAAAACTGGCATACAGTTTGTGATGACAGTTAGACGAGTATTTTTAATGGCCTCAGCCAGAAAGGCCACTGTTGTTCCTGGACCTAAAAATACCGTGTCTCCATCTTCTATCAGTTGTGCCGCCCTTTCTGCTATCTCTTGCTTGGCTTCCTTATTTTGAATGTGTTTCTCAGAATGGGAATATTCCCGATATTGAAATGCCTTATTACTTCTAGCACCGCCATGGATTTTTGTTAAAACGCCTTGCTCTTCCAATTCAATGAAATCACGTCGAACAGTCATATCAGTAACATTTAGCAATTCAACAATCTCAGAAATTCGTACCGTACCTTTTTTATTTACCAATCGTGTAATTTCTTCTAGTCGTTCTCGTTTATTCATGTTTAATCCTTTGTTGTTTTTTTACATTATATCAAAAATCAACAAGAAGATGTTGGAATTTTGAACATTTATACTAGGTGAATTGAAGCTTCTTATCCAAATCTCAGTTCAGAAATTTTTTACATCATTAAGATAGAGCCAAGCCCTTCTTTGATAAAGGTTACTATTGATTAACAATTGATACATAGGGATTACCCGTTTTAGAAGCGCCAACTATCTTGACTTTTAAAGCTTCGTATAAAGTAATTCTATTTTCTAGAATATAAGACAACTCTTGGCCATCCATAAATAAAATTTTATCTCTATTTGCAAAGTCTTGAATTACCTCATCTCTAAAACCGTTTATTGAAAGAAACTGTCCTCGAGTTGAAGTTAGTTTTGTATCAACTTTTTGTTTTAAAGAGGCAATTTTCAAAGAATTTACTGGATTTTTTCCCATTTCATTTCAACTAGATAATCAAAACCTTCAAACCTATTTTTGAAGCTGTTGTTGTCTAATTTGAATTTTCTTCTCCTGTTTTAAACGATGATAGGAATTCTTCTTGAATTAGATACTGCATATAACTATACATCGTTTCCATTACTCTTACTCATCTCCCTCAACCGCTCTTTCCCCACCTTCATCATCTCTTCCTCGACTTTACTCCATTTTCCGAAGAGGCATTCTTGTAATACTTCTGCCGCGGAACCTTCATCAGTTTCAGAATCATAGATACAAGTCCTATCTCTTTGATAAATCTGAATCTGGTCAAAGAGTTTATCGCTTTCAAGCTCCTTTAAGTTACCAACCAAATGCTCTACAATCCCATCATGGTGTTCTTTTGGTGTTGCCCTGGCCTGATTGGGATCGATGGCATAAAGCTCTTCGTAACGAATCAAGGTGCTGAGATAAGAAAGCTCTGGTTTAGTACCAATGACAGCTAAAGAAACTTGGTATCCTTTCGAAGCTAATAATTGAGCAGTCTGACGAGGAACTTGAGTGGTTCGTAAGGTTCCTTCAATCAGCAAATGATAACCTTGTGTGCTAAGTTCATCAACTAGATGCTCTACCATTTTTCCTGCAAATCCCTTGGTATAGTCCACGCTGTCCTTGCCATACTTTTCTTGCAGGGCTAAGTAATTGGGATGCTGAGAACGGTAGCTATCACCATCGATGATAATGATATTGCCTTGAAATTCCTTTTGCTTGATACGATGTATCGTTGTCTTACCTGCTCCGCTTTGTCCACCAAGCAAGATAGCTTTCGGTTTATCTGGAATCGTCTTTCCTCGGGTTAAGGCCCGAATGGTTCGCTGTAAGGCCTTCTGAAATGCAGCCTCACTGAATTCTTCCAATCTCATTATGCCACCACCCGATGATGCACCATATTCAACATCCGCTCGATACCGTCTAAATAGCCATTGTAACGCTCTATTTCATCGAAAGTATCGACAAGGTAAATTTTCGTGTTAATCAATTCGGCCAAGTCATCACTCATGAGAATCCAAGGGTTGGATTCATCATCAAAAGCAATATCTTGACTATCCTGGTATCTATAAAGCTGTGATAAAATAGCTGCTCCACGTTCTTTTATCACTTCTACTTTTAAGGTCAATTGGTAATCTTCAACAGGTGTTAACATCTTGTCCTCCCCTACAATATCGATATAAGAGACATTAAATTTCTGACAAATACGGTCGATAAGCTCTGTTGAAACGGTGCTGGTTCCATTTTCATAACGACTCAGGCTATTGCGTGAAATACCGACCATTTTCGCAAATTCTGGTTGTGTTAAATCGTGTGTCTGGCGTAGTGATTTTATATTGTCTCCAATCATAGATAAAGACCTCCTCATATTTGCTTTCATTATAACACATAAACGATTAACGCACCATTTTTGGTGCGTTTTTGTTTTCTTATTTTTTGATTAGCCGTCTGCAAGACCCCTCGGAGAGCGTTTGTAGTTTTGATGGACCACAGGGCTGTCAAAACTACAAAAACTTACTTTTTGGCAAAAAGTAACAAAAATCTATCTTGAATCGAAGTCAATTGTTTATCTTACAGCTCAAAAATATCGAACATAGGCCAGCGGGGAATAGCAATGCGCCCCGCTGTTGCCCGTCATTCGGGCAATCGAGCATGAATCTTCAGTTTCATAATAAAAATGGAGTTATACTTTGTCCATTTATTGGTCAAACATGGACTTTATAAATTTAGACCATTTTTCAACTATTAATGGACTTCATACATATCCAATTTGTACTCAAAGATGGATTACCTCAACCATCCATCTTAGTATCAATAAAATAATTGAGTGATATATTCGACTACGGGATTACATTGGAAATCTTGACGACTAATCCTGCTAAAGTAGTTAAAATTCCTCCAAAACCTAAAGCTCATAAAAAACGTGTGATGGTATTGCATGATGAAGATTTAGCAAAATGGTTACAATTCCTTAATAGTCTTCAAAATACACGTGCTAATCGCCGTTTTAAAACGATTTGTAACACATTACTAGCATCTGCCTTACGAATTAATGAACTACTTGCTCTTGATATTGATGATTTACTGTTTGATACAAATGAGATTCAAGTCAATAAAACATTAATGTGGAAGGCTGGAAATAAAAAATTAGGGATTAAAGGTGAGGTTGTCTGTAAGCAAACACCGAAAACTGATGCTAGCAATCGTAATGTCTCCGTCCCTAGACAGGTTCTTGAGGAGCTCCGAGAATTTCATCTGGAAATGAATGCATATTTCACCAAGAAAGGGTTGCCAGAAAGCCCGTTAATTTTCCCAACAATATACGGAAACTATATGTGCGATAGGAACGAGCGTACAACTCTAGAAAAAAGATTGGAATCAATCAACTTACCTAAGTATGGATTTCATCTCTTTCGGCATACACATGCTTCATTGATGTTGAATGCAGGAGCAAATTGGAAGGAATTGCAGACACGTTTAGGGCACAAATCAATATCTACAACAATGGATACCTACGCTGAACTAGCTCCTAAAAAAATTCAAAACGCTGTGAACATCTTTACTCAAAAAATGAAAGAACTGACAGCTTAATTACATCACTACCCTTGTCACTACCTTTTACAAAAATGATCGTCACAATTTTTCGAAAATCCTTATTATAAAAGGATTTTCAACAACTGGGATAAGATAATATTTAACCTTTACTGAGGTGAAATAATTAAATTGAAAAAGCACTTGAAATCAATGATTTCAGGTGCTTTTTGCTTGGTGTGACTGGTTTTGAAAGAAAAACAGTTATCCAAATTAACAAAGGATGCTGAGCTCAAGTCCAGTCTCGCTTCTCAGAGTTCGTGTCAACATTTCAGCGCAGTGGTTGATTGGCAGATTTGTTCGTGTTTCACACTCCAAATCTGACCTAATCAACTGTGCGGGGGTGGGAAGACGAACTCTTTTTTAGCTCTGTCGAGTTCTTTCCCACTCCCAAACCATCTGAATAAAGCCATACAATCTATACATTTTTTTCTACACTTTTTCATTCAAAAACAAATAGATGACAAAGTCAAGCTCATCGACTTCCGTTCACTATCTCCACAAATCGATGGGTAAATTGGGCAGTCATTCCCCAGATATTTTCTGGTAGATTTTCATAAAAGGGGACGGAGCGTTTGTGATGACTGAAAGGATAGTCAACCCCACCTCTCAAGCGTTCAAAGGGAAAGTCACAATCTGGGACAATCTGTGAATCCAGTTGATAATAGACAGGGGCCGTTTTCAGCAAGGTTTCCAGTGGAACTGTAAAGAATCGAGCCACTTCATCATTGGGTTGAAGAGTCTGCCAGTCCAAGTGAAGTCGACCGACAAAACAGCGAATCGTCAAGCGGCCAAAAACTAGATAATCGATTTCCCCTAACAACTCAATTTGTTCCTGTTGAATGTCAAGTTCTTCGATAACCTCACGAATGGCAGCTTCTTCTGCTGTCTCGCCTTCATCAATTCCACCACCTGGGAAGGAGACTTCTCCCGGTTGAGAAATGGACTCGCTCCGAATCTCATATAAGACCTGCCACTGATTGTCTGACCAGACTAAGGGCAAGAAGACTGCATAAGAACGTTTTTGACCCAAGGGCTGAGGCTGATAGTCTTTCAATAATGCCTGTAATTGATCAGTCATGGCAACTCCTTACTAGTTAGTGATTTGTGTCTATTTTAACGATTTTTTTAGCATCTGGCAAGAACTTTGTTTCGATAAAAAAACTGAGAAGTTCCCTTCCCAGTTTAGTCCTTTACTTTCCTTTTAGCATGCCCATAATACCACGAGTCACCACGCGCCCAACTTCCCGTCCGACCTGACTCATCAGGTTCTTGGTAAAGCGATCCATCATGGAATCTGTTTTGCGACCGGCTGGCTGACTAGTTTTTTGTGCAGCTTTAGCTGCTTCTTTCTGGGCTTTCTCTTCCATTTTTGCGGCTGCCTTAGCTTCTTTTTCTGCCTGTTTTTCCGCCTCGGCCTGCTCTGCTTTTTGGATGAGTTCGGCTTCTTTGGCCTCCGTCATGGCCAAAATCTGCTCGTGGGCTGATTCACGGTTAACCGCGTCAGCATATTTTTCCATCAAAGGAGAATTATTGATAACTGACAAGAGGGCACTTGGCTCCACGGTTCCTAGCATACTTTTTGGAGGATAAACAGTCACCCGGTCCGCAAAGCTAGGTGTTCCGTCGGCTTGCAAGGTGGACACTACTGCTTCACCTACTTGCAACTCCTGAATGACCTTGGCCAAGTCCTCACTGCCTTCTTGGCGGAAGGTTTCGGCAACAGTCGCAACTGTCTTGAGCTCTTTTGGTGTAAAGGCACGAAGACCATGTTGGATACGATTACCCAACTGGGCTGCGATGCTATCAGGAATGTCCGTTGGATTCTGGGTGACAAAGAAAACCCCTACACCTTTTGAACGAATCAAACGGACAATTAGCTCAATCTTTTCAAGGAGAACTTTCGGTGCGTCTTTGAAGAGAACATGAGCCTCATCAAAGAAGAAGACCATCTTAGGCTTGTCCAAATCGCCCACCTCAGGTAGGACTTCATAAAGCTCAGACAAAAGGCTGAGAAGAACCGTTGAATACAGTGTCGGCTGATTAAATAACTGAGTAGCTTGGAGAACGTTGATAACCCCACGGCCATCCTCCTCCGTACGCATCAAGTCAGCAATTTCCAGGCTTGGCTCACCGAAGAAAATCTTACCACCTTGTTGCTCCAAAACAACCAGACTACGCAAGATAGCACCAACCGAACGAGCTGGAATATTTCCATAATACTGGCTCAGCTCTGCCGCATTTTCAGCCACAAAATTGAGCATGGCCCGCAGGTCCATCAAATCAATCAAGAGAAGCCCACGCTCATCTGCTACACTAAATACGATATTCAGAATAGATTCTTGGGTGTCATTCAAGCCCAAAAGGCGTGTCAATAAGACAGGTCCCAACTCTGAAATGGTCATGCGGACAGGGGTTCCATTTTCACCCAAAACATCCCACAACTCCACAGGATAGCCAACTGGACTATAGTCAGGATAGTGGGTTTTCTCCAAACGACTTGGATCAATTTCCTTGGTATTCGCCGCAACCAAGCTATTCAAATCACCCTTGATGTCTGATAGAAAGACAGGAATGCCCGCGTCACTCAACTGCTCCGCCAAGACCTTCAAGGTCACTGTCTTACCCGTACCCGTAGCACCTGCTATAATTCCATGACGATTGAGCCGCTTAAGCTTCATCTCTGCACGCTCACGACCATAACCAAAAGCAATAATATCTGACATATACTAGCCTCTTTTCCGATTTTTTCTAGCTTTATTGTAGCATAGTTTTTTGGAAAATAGCTGAGCAGACACCTTTCAACAGATGGAAAATCTTTTTTAGAGAGAGCAGCTGACACACTCTTTTCAGGAGAATGAAGTAGGTCGACCATAACTAGCACTAATTGATAACGGTTACTTGAGTTTTTTACCGAAAAACACTTACATTTTTAGCTATTTTCTGTTATACTCTTTTATTGTGAGAACACTATCAAATATGATTATATAAAGGGGATTATTATGGCAGCACAACAAGATTCGCTGATTTATAATATCGACAAGAGTATCAAGAAAAAAGCCGACTTGATCGAAAGCAACTACTTTGCCTATGCCATCCGTGCCGCAATGGCCAGCGTTTATTTGGCAATTGGTTTGGCCATCTCAGCCTATGTGGCTGACAAACTCAACCACATCGTAGATGGTTTGGGTAAATTCGGTTACGGTCTTATGTTCGGCTGGTGCTTGGTCATGATTTTGTATATGAATGCCGAGCTCGGTACATCAAACATGATGTATATGACATCAGCTATTCACCGCAAGGTCATCCCTACTAAGACTGCATTGAAAATCTTGGCAACATGTATTTTCTTCAACTTTGTCGGCGCGGTTATCGTCTGCTTCTTGCTCTCCTACACCCAGCCTTACCAAGTTGGGCATTTGGATGAGCATAGCTACCTAATCCAAGCGACCACTGCAAAATTGATGAAAACACCATTGACTCAATTTATCGAAGGAATATTTGCTAACATCGTTGTAAACATCGCAGTCTTCATCTCTATGCGTATGAAGGATGATGCTGGACGTGTTATTTCCTTGATTTTCATCATCTTCATCTTTGCCTTCCTTGGCTTCGAGCACGTGATCGCTAACTTCTCTACCTTCTCTCTTGCTTTCTTTGCAAATGGCGGAGCTGTAGAAGGTATGTCTGTGGCCAGTGTCCTTGTGAACTTCCTCTTCTCAGGTCTTGGAAACTACGTCGGTGGAGGACTTCTAATCGGTCTGCTCTATAGCTGGCTCAGCAACAAATCAAAACTTTACATCGACTAATCCGAATGAGTACGGTTGGACTTCCAGCCGTATTTTTTTTGGTAATTTTTGCACAAATATTCTTGACAAAATATTTGTTTAGGTGTATATTTGTTATATGCTAAGATTTGATATATAACAAATGAAAAATATATGCCAAATCTAAACCTAATCACCCAACTATCAAAGAAAGGAGTGTCCTATGCATTTTCCAGTCCCCGCAGTGCTGACGGAATTTCTCATCATGGCTATTTTAGAATCCGATGATTCTTACGGCTACGAAATCTGTCAGACCATCAAACTGATTGCCAATATCAAGGAGTCAGCCCTCTATCCTATCCTGAAAAAGCTAGAGCAAAATGACTTTTTGACCACCTACTCCCAAGAATACCAAGGCCGCATGCGCAAGTATTACAGCCTGACCCAGCTGGGCCATGAAGAACTGGTTCGGCTCAAAGATGATTGGGACACCTACACAGCAACCATCAACGGTATTATAGAAGGGAGCGTCCGCCATGACAAGAACTGAGTACATGGAGCAACTTGAAAAACATTTGAAAAAGTTGCCCCACAAGGAATACTTTGAAGCCATTAACTTCTTTAATGAATATTTTGACGAGGCTGGTCCAGAACAGGAAGCAGACATTATCGAAGAACTAGGCTCACCAAAAGAAGCTGCCAGCGAACTGATTAACAATATTCTCAATAAGCAAATTCAAGAGGATAAAGAAAGAAAAGAACCGCTCCAGCTGACTTGGAAGCACTGGGCTGGACTGGGTGCTTTGAGTATGATGGGTTTATTCTCCTTCTTCCTGCTCTTTATCATGGGAGAATTTATCGGATTTATTCCATTGTTTGCGACCCTTATCCTTGGAGCCTTTTTCCTCGGTCGCTACTTCCGCAATTTTAGCCAGACCAAGCGAACACTCTGGTTAGCCATCCTTGCTGTTATTTCCCTACCAATCGCCATTCCTCTCCTGCTCATTCTCCTAGCTAGTCTAGTCGGATTGACAGCCCTTATCCTAGCCCTCATTGTCGGAGCCTTTGCTTTGGGTGTCGGAATGCTGACCAGCGGTGGCTATCTGATTTGGGAAGCCTTTAGCCTTCTGTCTGAAGGATTTAACATCTTCCTCATGGGCTTTGGCTCAGGATTGTCACTGATTGGTGGCGCCATTCTTATCTACATCTTGACTGGATTTTTTGCCTACTGGTCTTGGCGCTTGGTCAAGGCTTGCTTCAAATGGATCTTGAAACGAGGTAAACGAGCATGAAAAAGAAACTAACCATGGCCATTATTATCGGCTTTGTCAGCCTGATTACAGGCTTAATTCTAGCTGGAATTGGATTTTTTACAGGAGGCATTACTGGTTTGGTAGATGTAGCTGCTCCCAAGAAAATTCATCAAACTTACACTGACCTGAATAGCATTAAAGTTGACTTTATCCCTCATAGCGTCTACATCAAAGAATCTAGTGATAGCAACTACCATGTGACCTATTCTAATTCTGACAACAATATGCAGAGCCCACTAAGTCTATCCGAAAAAGATGGGACATTAACACTTACCTCTCAAAGACGAGAGCTTAAAATCGAAGGAATTATGCAGTTTTTTGGGGAACTCTTAGCCCAACGAGGTATTGATGTCAACACCGTTACCATTGAAATTCCAAAAGGAAAGACCTTGAATAGTTTGGAAGGTCATAGCATAGATTTCTATTACGGTAGTATCTTCAGCATAGAGAATGTTCATATCAAAGAAATCAATCTAGAAGGTAATGTCGATCTCACCAATAGCCAGATCGACAGCGGCAAGCTATATAGCCGATCCTTTCATGTCACCAACTCTAGTCTGAAAAATCTTGACATTTCTGCAGATAATGGCGGTAGCCTTTCTGAAACCAATCTTGAAAATGTCAAGATTACGAATTACTACGAATTGAAGACTATCCAAATCAGTCTAAAAGGAAATAATAGCTTCACCCCTGCTAAGGTCGGTTCATCCACTCATACCATACTTGACTTGACAGAGCAAAGCCTACAAGACATCAATCTCAATATTAACACGCAGTTTGATCTAATGGCATTGGCTCAAGAACAGGGCTTCCACGCAGAAACGGAACAAGAACTAGAAGAAATAATGGGGGACATCACCTATCTCAAGGAAGCAATGGAGCGCATGGGAATTTACACCAGCGGAGTGTATGAGAAACTCCCTATCAAAAAAGAAGACAGCAAGCACAGTCTGACCCTAGAAAACAAAAACAGTAAAAATAGCCTGACCATTGATGCTGTCAATGCAAGCATAGCTTTCGAAGAATCAAAATAAATTAATAAAACCAACTGTTCATATAGAGCAGTTGGTTTGCTTATTATTCATCTTTTTGATTATAAATCAAGAGACCTAGTCCCATAAAGCCTACTAAGAAGAAGATCAGTATCCAAACTTGATGACTACTATTTCCAACCATAGAAATGGTTTGACGAAGACCTGAAACAGAATAGGTCATTGGAAGATAGGGCTGAATGACTTGGAAGAAGCGTGGGCTGAGTTCAATTGGGTAGGTACCTGCACTTGATCCAAGCTGTAGTAACAAGATAATTAAACTTGCGAAGGATCCGAAACGATTGTTCCAACCCACCAAGGCTGTAACGAGTACCATAAAGGTCCATGAGGCCAAGAGGATTAATCCCAAGGTTGCCATTGGATGAGCCGGTTCAACCCCAATTAACAGAAGAACTCCATATAAAATCAGTGCTGCCAGACTGGCAATTGCGCCATTCAATAAGAGTTTCCCTTTAGCCCAATCCCAACGATTTTTGTAGGAACGATTATCAATGTGTTTGACAAAAATAACATTCGCAGATAAAGCTGCAACCATTAGGGCAACAGATACCATGTAAGGAGCCATTCCAACACCGTTGGTCTTCACATCATCTTGGTCACTGTGTTCCAAGGTGACTGGTTGAGAAACTGCTTGTGCATTTTTATCTTCTACAGATACGACTGATAGTTGTTGACTGGCAGAGCTGAGTGAATTCGTTAGGGTTTCACTACCTGTACGAAGACTGGAAATACCGCTTGTAAGGGTTTGTCCGCCACTGGCCAACTGATCTGCACCAGAAATCAATTGCTGACTTCCAGAAGCCAGTTGTCCTGAACCACTGACAAGCTGATTGGAGTTGGATGTTAAAGTTGCCAATCCTGATGCTAACTGGCCACCTCCTGATTGGATACTACTATTATTCGCAACCAACTGGGCTCCACCCTCTGCTAATTGGGCAACACCTGCGGTATAGGCTGTTACTCCTGACATGAGTTGACTCGCTCCATTTGATAATTGCGTTTGAAGTTGACTCACACCACTCGTCAAGGCTTGAGTTCCTGGTAGAACTTGTTGGTTCAAGGCGGTGTTAACCTGACTCAAGCCACTTGATAGGTTTTCAATGGCTGTTGTGGCACCTGGCAATGCTTGATTGGCAGCCGTGTTGATCTGACCGACAGCTGATTGTAGCTGGCTCATTTGTGTTTCCATGCCAGAAAGACTTTGTAAGCTAGAAAGAGTTTGACTGAGCTGAGACAATTGAATCAAAATCGTTTGGGCTACTGCCGCTGTTGCCGAAGGTGAATTTTGGAGGGCGCCAACCAATTCAGCTTGCTGATCAGCTGGCAAGTGTTGATAGGTAGCCGTTGCTTGCAAGGCTTCAATGCCGGCTGTTTTATCAGCTTGGGCTGCTGTCAACAAGCCTTGAGCCTGGGCCCCCATCTCCGTCAAGAGGCTAGATAGAGTAGAGGTATCAACTGCAAGTCCTCCGATACTTGATAGGCTATCATTTAATTGATTGATGGCCGCCTGCAACTGAGGAAGTCCAGTCAATAAGGCCTGTATTTGACTAGACTGTTCAGCAGACAAACTGGTTGAACTAGCGAGTTGCTCCAAGCCTGCCTGCAATTGATTGGCCCCTGTTACCAGTTGTTCAACCTGACTGGCTCCTGATTGCAATTGTCCCACTCCAGCGATGAGCTGAGAGGAATTGGCATTTAATTGCTCCGCACCTGAAGCAAGACTAGCTACCCCATTTGTGTAAGTCGTTAAGCCACTGGCAAGTGTTTGACTACCTGTTGCAGCTTGATTAACTCCATCTGTGTAAGACACTACTCCGGTGGCCAATTGATTTGCTCCTGACACGAGTGATTGGCCCGAAGTCGTTAAAGTAGTCAGTCCATTTGAAAGTGTTTCACTACCTGATTCCAATTGACTAGCACCATTTGTTAATTGTTGGCTACCATCTGCCGCCTCGACCATGCCGTTTTGAATTTCTCTCATACTGTCAAATACAGCAGTTGTGTATGTTTCGGTAATTGTCTCTGAAACAGATGTCTTTAATTTCTCCATAGCTGATTCGCCCATCTTAGAAGCAACAAAGCTGTGACCTTTAGATGTTTGATAGGAAATCGTTATCGGTTCAGGCTGATTCGTCAAGAGACTAGAAGCTTTTTCTGACAAATCTTCTGGTAGGGTAATGACCATATAATAGTCCCCTTCTTCCAAACCTTTTTCTGCATCTTTTTCTGATACAAAGTGGAAATCCAGACTCTTGCTCTCTTTCATATTGTCCACCATATCATCACCAATGGTGAGGGTTTTATCTTGAAAGCTCGCCGATTGGTCTTGATTGACAACTGCTACAGGCAGCTGGTCTAGTCGACCGTAAGGGTCCCACATTGAGGTTAGGAAACTAATGTTATATAAGGCTGGGACACAGGCAACACCAATAATGGTAACCAAAGTCATTGGTTTTTTGAAAATATTCTTTACTTTTTGTAACATAAACAACTCCTTTAGACATACTGTCCAAAAACTGATAAAATACATTATACAAGTATCAATTTCAAAATCAAGTCAGAAGAACTGTTTTTAGACACTGTGTCTAAAAATGTTCAAAAGGAGAAATTATGGGAACAGATAATAGAAAAGAACGGACACGTCAGGCAATTTTAGAAGCCATGATTACTTGTCTTGAATCGCAACCTTTTAACGAAATTACAACCACACACCTGGCAAGTCAAGCCGGCATCAGCCGTTCCAGTTTTTATACACATTATAAGGATAAATATGAATTGATTGAGGCCTATCAAAAAGATTTATTTCATCAATTCGAATACATTTTTGACCGTCATGGGCAGAATAGAACACAAGTTTTTTTAGAAATTTTTCAATTACTTTATCGAGAACAACTCCTTTCTGCCTTACTCAGTCATCATGGTACACAAGAAATTCAACAATTTCTAATCCATAAGGTCCGCATATTGATTGCAAGGGATTTGAAAGAATATTTCAAAGAACCATTATCAGAAAAGGAAAAAGAATACCGTAGTATTTATTTTTCACATGCCTTCTTCGGTATCATGCAGGTATGGATAAAAAATGGGAAGCAAGAATCACCTCAATTCATGACGGATTTTCTAATCAAAATGTTACCGTAAACATTATTTTCTGCCTTCACAACTTAAGAAATATGGTATAATAGCTATATCGTGCAAACGTTTTCTTAAAAGGAGATAGATATGATAGAAGCGCAGCATTTATCCAAAACCTATTCCATCATTGATAAGGAAGTCGGGCTAAAAGGTTCGATTAAGGCCTTTTTCAAGCCCAAGAAAAAGGCCATTCCTGCTGTTCAAGACATTTCCTTACAGGTAGGAAAAGGAGAAATTATCGGCTATATCGGCTCCAACGGTTCTGGTAAATCCACCACCATCAAAATGCTGACCGGCGTTCTCTTCCCAGACCAAGGCTCAGTCCGCATCAATGGGCTCAACCCTCAAGAAAACCGTAAAGCTGTCAATAAGCAAATCGGCGTTCTCTTTGGACAAAAATCTCACTTGGACTGGAACTTGCCTGTTCAGGAATCTTTTATCCTTCACGCAAAAATCTACGATGTCCCAGATAAGATTTTCAAAGAAAGATTAGCTGTCTTGATTGACCTATTGGACTTGGCAGATATCATGAAACAACCCATTCGTAATCTTTCACTTGGCCAACGGGTTCGCTGTGAATTTGCGGCTATCTTTATCCACCAGCCTGCTGTTGTCTTTTTAGATGAGCCAACCATTGGCTTGGATGCCAGCGTCAAGGAGACCATTCGCTCCTTCATTCGCTATATGAACCAGCAATACCAAACAACTTTTCTGATTACCTCCCACGATATGAAGGACATCGAAAGCCTCTGTGAGCGGATTTTTATCATTGATAAGGGCAAGAAGGTCTACGATGGTTCACTGACCGTCCTCAAGGAACGCTTTTCCACAGTGAAAACCATTCTCTTCTCCACAGAAAAACCAATTGAAAAAGCCTTGCAAGTGGATGGCTGGGAGTTTGAGCAATTGGATGACTTCCATTTTGAAATCCATTATCAAAGCAAGCTTTGGACCAGTGCCCAGGTAATTGAGCAAGTATTCAATCATTATGCCATTGAGGATGTTACCATGAAAGAATTGGAAATCGAAACCATGGTCCGCCAAATTTATGAGGAGGGTATCCATGCGTAAATATCTCTACATGACCCGCCTGACCATGATGAATGCTATGCAGTATAAGGCTTTCTTTCTGGCTACCTTCGTTTCACTGGCAGTGAAGATTATGGTAGCTCTCTATGTCTGGAAAACCATTTTCTTCACTCAACCAGAAGTCAATGGCTTTACCCTACAAACCTTTACCACCTACATTATCTTTGCTAATCTACTAGCCAGTTTAAATTCTTTCTCACTCGGAGAAGATTTGTCCCATAGCATTTTAAAAGGAAGCATTGCTGGAGAATTTCTCAGACCCTATTCCTTTATTCTAGCCCTCTTTTTCAAAGACCTTGGAAATAAGCTCTTGGAACTGATAAAATTTGCCATCGTATTTATCGGCATCTTACTTGTTCATCAGGATTTTTATCTACCTGACGGAAAAACTATTTTGCTCTTTCTAGTCAGCTCCATCCTCGGGATGTTTATCGTTCAACTACTGGATATGGCTTTTGGTTTTTTGGCATTTTTTACAGTCAACGCCTGGGGAGTCATGCTTCTGAGAATGGGACTTTTCAATCTAGCCTCGGGGGCACTATTGCCACTCAGCTTCTATCCACAGGCTGTGGAAAACTTTTTGAAACTCCTTCCCTATAATTATGCGGTTAACGTCCCAGTTTCCATTTTATTGGGACAGGAAAGCGATCTAACTGCTTTGGGGTTGCAAGTTGTCTGGATACCCATTCTAGCCTGCTTCATCGCTGCTCTTTGGTCTCAGGCCAAGCGTCGTATTGTCATTTTTGGAGGTTAACATGAAGAAATATATCAACCTCTATCTATATAACATCAAGGTCTACATGATGGCCCAGATGTCCTTTCGGGTGGACTTCTTCATCGGGCTTTTCTCCTCTTTGATTGAACAAATTGTCTACTTGATTTTCCTCAATATTCTCTTTGGAAACATCAAGGAAATCGCTGGTTTCAACTACGGTCAAATGCTTTTTATCTATGGAATAGCGACCGTCGGACGCTCCATTCACTTGATTTTCTTTGATAATCTCTGGATGTTTGGCAGTCGCTACATCCGACAAGGCGAATTTGAACGCCTCCTCCTCATGCCTGTCAACCCTCTTTTTCAACTTATCTGTGAACGAATTCAACCACAAGGAATCGGAACAACCATTATCGGCTCTATCGCTCTTGTACAAGCTTCCAGTGAACTAGGCTTAGAGTGGAGCTTGGGAAAACTGATGTTACTAATCTTTGTGGCCATTTGTATCGGCCTACTCTATGCAGCCATTCAATTAGGGCCAACGGCCCTAGCCTTTTGGATTGTTGAATCTTTCCCTATGACCATGGGGATTTTCTCCCTCAATCAAATGGCTCAGTATCCCCTCAACATCTATCCAAAAATCATTCAAATCCTGCTGATTTTTGTTTTCCCCTACGCCTTTACCGCTTATTTCCCAGCCCTCTACTTCCTAGACTTGTCCATGTGGGGACTAGCTTTACCTCTGGTGGTAGTGGTCCTATTTTCTATCAATTATAAACTCTTCCGCTATGGTATGACCAAGTTCACCAGCGTAGGAAATTAAAAGAGCTAGCATTCTTCATCCAGAGAATGCTAGCTTTTTTATATACCTATAAAACAAGTTCCTCAAGCACCTGAAACACACCAGCTTCCAAATGGCTAGGTGCCATGTATTTGGCAACTTGCTTGACCTTGTCTGTCGCATTTTCCATGGCATAGGAAACACCAACATAGGACAACAATTCGATATCATTATCCGAATCCCCAAAGGCCATTACCTGTTCAGGTTCGATATCCAAACTAGTCAAAACCTGTTCCAAGCCCCAAGCCTTGTGAATACCCTGTGGCAAGATATCAATAGAGCCATAGCCACTGGTAACAGCCACCAGCTGACCCTGGAAAGCCTGATTAAAGGGTTCTATTAGCTGAACCACCTGCTCCTCTGGCACCCAGAGCCCAAGCCTATAAATCGATTCAGTTATTGGATAGGCACTGAGGTCGTCTAAGTAGGTTACACGGCTCTGGAAAGCAGCCATCTGTGTCGGTTCAATCGGCAAATCCGTTCCCTCAAAAGGCACTCCAGCTCCATCCTGCATATAAATGTTCTTCTCCGTAGACAGCATTAGGCAGACCTCTGCCCAACGGCCTTGGAAAAACTCTAAAACTGCTTTGATTTCTCCTTGTTGAATGGACCGACGAATCACTGTTTTACCAGCTTGATAGACATGGGAACCATTATCCGCTACAAAAATTAGTCGTTGCTCAAATCCTTTAAAGAGTTGAAGTAGCCTAGCTATTCCGTTGCCACTGGCGATGACAAATGGAATATGTTTCTCCTCCAGTCTATCCAAAATCCGCGAAAATCGCTCTTTGTCAAAACTGCCCTGACCATCTAAGAAGGTCCCGTCCATATCTGTTGCGATTAACTTTATCATACAATCTAACCTTTTCCCTTTCAAGGGGGTGCAAAAACCAAGTAGGGTGTGAATCTAAAATCCTAGTATAATTTCTTTTATTATACCACACAGTTAACATGAAACATAATACCCAAAAATGAAGAGAGGCTTTTTAATGCTACCGAAGTCTGTTCCTTTGGCACTGCCATTAGAGGCATTGAAATGCAATTCAGTAATTGAGTCGTATCCCTTACCAATACTAGTAATACTCCGATAATCATAAACATTTTGTTCGGTAATAAAATCAATCTGTTGTCCACTGTACTTAGACATTAATTTGGCTAATTCTCGAACCTTTCCTGCTTCTGCGATGCTTAGTTTGGCATTCACTGCTCCAGGATCATAGCCTGTTCGCCCTTGTCAATGACCACAAATGACTAGATGTTCTTTCTACCAGAAAGACTAGACAAAAAACGGATCACAACCTAAAATGGTCATGAACCGTTTCTTATTCATTTTCTTTGTAGGCTTTTTCCAACTCAGTAAGCTCCAAACAAAATTCTTTTGTCCTCTCATTTATCTGTGGCTTATTTTTTCCTTCCACCTTAACAGAACGAATGATGGCACATCTTGATTTTATGCTGTCTTTCCTTGGACGTAAGAAATTTAATTCATTCATCAGCAAATCAAAATATTTCGGGTCTGTCATTTTTACACCATCCATATTTAATAGCTTTCTATACTTCGAAGGTACTGGTAACATATTATTGAGCATCAAGGTGGCGATTTGATTATTATTGTCATCATAAATTGGCATCATTACATAGGAAGAACGTTTTTTCTGGGAACTTAAAGGAACAAAGTAGTCAATGCCGTCAATCGACAACATCACTCCAATATACGGTCTTGATTTCCCTTTACGACCAATAAATTCTTTATTATGCGGAACTCTTCCATCAATTTGACGGAGCATATTCAGATAATTAGTATCAATTTGATAAAATTTCATTTCATGCATAGTTGATATTACACTCACTTACAAAAAATAGGGTTGCCCGTCGACAACCCCTTTTAAAATTTCCAGTAAGGCACGGAATCTCCAAAATTAAAACTTCCAGTAAGGCACGGAATCTCCATAAGAGTATTTTCTTTTTAGAGTCGGTATCACTCTCCGACTACCTTTAATTAAATTATACCAGAAACACTACTGGTGTCAAGCAAAAGCACTATTTCGGATTTAATTCTTTCAATAGCTAAATTCCTTTCTAGCTACTGTTATCCCTGATTAAACATAGTGACATCTTAAACCTTTGGGATTAAAAATTTAAAAGAGATACCAGTAACACATATTTAAATACGCTGTATTCCCTAATTTATAGGCTAATACAGTCATTTATAAGCGAAAATAATCTTTATCATCCCTCTATCTGCTAAAAAATAGCAGACACAGGACAGTAAGACAAAAAACCAAATAGCATATACAAAAACTGTCAAAAGTGTAAACTCCTTCATGATGAGCAATGGTAAATTTACCAGATAATACTGCCCAAAAGCCGTTGACAAGGTAAACAAGCCTGCAAATGACAGTAGGAATGCAAAAGGGACCGCAAGGATAAGTTCCCTCCTACATTTTCCTAAAAAGAGGACAATAAGATTAGCAAATAGTGTATAAACAAAAGCTACTACTCCATATCCAATCACCCACGATAACAGAGTAATATTAGAAAAAACAAGTTCACCATCTATCATCTCGAGTACAAGCATTGCAAAAAAGATTAGCTCACTGAGTAAGAGATTCATCAGCAAAGCAAGAATAAACTTTGATTGAATGAATCTTTTTAAATCCACTGGAATCAGCCTAAGATTCTCAATCGTTTTAGAGTCTTGCTCTATTCTTATCAAATCCACTAAAATCATACTTGCAAAAGGAAGGAGGAAATAATAGTTCAAAAAGAAGAAGCCATTTTCCAAATACCAACCATTTACACTACCATATCGATGTCCTTGATACAGCTGATTACCCATCACAAATTCCAACAAAAAGAGAAAAATGACAACTAAAGGCAGACTATATAGGAATTTGCGACGTCGTAGCTTGCTTAATTCGAGCATAAACATTTAATTTTCCGCCTTTCTTAACCAGAATTTAATGGATAGAAAAGATAAGACAAATAAAGATAAACCTAAGACAATACTTGATACGAAAGCCGGCTGTTGTAGAACTACTCCTTCGCTATTTCCTTCCCAGATTAAACTAGTAGCACTTGTAATTGGACTGATGTTTGGGCTTGTCCTTGCTAGAAAGAAGGATACCAAAACATAGATGACTCCTACCAAATTCCCAATGATATCCTTTCCTTTTCCTTTAATAATCACGAAAGCAACTAAAGGAAATACACCCACAGGAATCAACAAACCGCTGCTAATACATAGATATAAAAATCTTAGCAATAAAGACAATGTGACCGTTGAAGAAAATCGGGATAGTAATGCAAATAAGGAAACGGAAACATATGTAAACATCATAATCAACAGAGCATTGATTTCTATGTACAATACCTTAGCCCAAAAGGTCTTGAGCATATTCGCTGAAGCAAGTTGCAAATTGTTTATTATATTATAGCGATATTCCACACCAAACGCCTGTATAGTATAAGAGACACAGTACAAGGGGAGAATTAAAAAATTCAAATAAGACAAGGAAAATTTATAAACAAATGGAAAAGAGTCAAACAAACCTCGTGCATCATTTACATAATAAAAGATAAGAGCTAGATAGAGAGCAATCACACCATATACAACCAGATTCAGTTTTTGATGCTTTTGTTTGAGAAATTCGATTTTTACTAACTCAAGCAATTCCCTCACCTCCAGTTATTCGCTCAAAATAATCCTCCAAACTTTCGTGGTTTCTATAGAAATATTCTTTTAGGACTATTCCATTTTCCTTTAAAATAGCAGAAACAGCTGCAATATCAAAATCAGATGGACCTCCCTGAAGTTCAAGGTCTACATCAGAAAGAATACTTACGACTCCTTTCAGTTTGCATTTGCAAAGAACTTCCTTAGCCTGGTGGGCATCAGAAACGGTTAGATGAACTTTATTTTGCTCTGTCTCATTTACTAGTCCTTTCATACTCTTTTCAGCTATTAAATGAGCATTGTGCAATATTCCCACTCTGTCAACAATTTTTTCGAGCTCTGAAATAATGTGACTGGATATTAAAATAGAAATGCCTTGATTAGTACTAAGTTCTTTTAAATAACGACGCATTTCAAGGATGCCAATAGGATCCAAACCATTTGTTGGTTCATCTAGTATCAGAATTTGCGGGTGGTGCATAATCGCATTGGCGATTGCCAAGCGTTGCTTCATTCCGAGAGAATACTGCTTGAATAATTTCCTATCCTCTCCGTATAACCCAACAACTTGTAAAGCTTGGTCTACCTGTTTTAGAGAAATACCTCTCAGTCTTGCAAAAATAGAGAGATTTTCTTTACCTGTTAAGTTGGGATAAAAAGCTGCACTATCTAGTACCACACCAACTCGATATAATAAATCCTTAGAAAATTCCCCTGACAGTTTTTCGGATAGAATCCTCACTTCACCGCTATCCATCTCTATCAACCCTAAAATAGCCTTGATAAAAGTTGTTTTACCAGCACCATTTCTTCCTAGTAATCCATAAATTTCTCCTTGATTTAGCGTAAAATTTATCTTTTCAAGGATAATTCTCCCATCATACGATTTCGATAAATTGGATGTCTGTATTACTTGATGTTGCATTTTATATTCCTCCTAGCACACATACATTCGTATTTAGAGATAACACGAGTTAATCTTTAGAGCAACGGTCAACCTCGTCAGTCTAAACGTTTATTTTCTTCATTTCTCTACTATTCAGAATTAAAATATCGAAATGCCTCAATCAGCCATACCTACATCCACAACATCAAAATTTACAATGTTAGAATGGTAGGAATAGTGAGAAATAAAAGTTTTATCATCAATAATTTGAGTATTCGACACTTTAGATACGAAACCAAACACAAAAATTAAAGCGAGAGCCATCTTTGGCATTAAGTTTAATTTTCACATCATATTGAAAACCCTTTCTTAGTTCTTAAATATATTCTATCATTTTCCTAAAAAGTATCAAGTTTTTTTTGAACTTTATTTTCAAAAAAATTACTATCTGACATTTTTGCTATTTGCATTTTTAGCAAAAAGTAGATATAATAGCTCTAAAACTTTAAATTGAAAAGGGAACATATGAATAATATACTAGGTGAACGATTAAAAATTTTAAGAAAACAAAAAAATCTATCCCAAAAAGAATTAGCTGAGGGAATTTGTGAACCCAGTCAACTTAGCAAGTTCGAACGTGGCTTAGTGAATCCTTCCTCAAAATTACTCAACAAACTTGCTAAACGATTAGAAATTTCTATGGAGTACTTTTTTGATGAAGATATCGTTATTCACTCAAACCTCGAATCCTTTAAGTCAATTGCGACAAAATTGTTAGAAGATAGAAACTATAGAGAACTTGAATATCTCACTATTCTTGAACGCAATAATAATTCCGTGCTTTCAAATGATGATAATTGTTATCTTGAATGGATTGATGCAATCCTTCTTTTCTACAACTATCATCAAAAAGAAGAAGCTATTTCTCAATTAGAAACTTTACTATATAAGGTAAACAATCATGAAATAACTTACTTAAATATTCTAAATACACTATCCAACTTTTACTCTTTAACTAATCAAATTATCAAATATGAAACAAATTACAAAAAACTAGTAAAAGAATACCAAAACAAGAATCTTTCCGTTTCTACCTATCTCTTTGGTTATATAAAAATTCAGTATAACTACTCCTACCACTTATGGAAACAGGGAGAAACACTCTCTGCTATAAAAATAGCAATGCAAACGATTGAATTATGCAAACTACATCACACTAGTTACCAACTCGCCCCCCTATTAACGATTGTTGCAAACGCTGGAGAGAAATTTCTCCCTAAAGATAAAAGAAAAGAATATTACACAGATGCAAAGAACCTTTGTAAAATCTACGATAATGATCTTATGTATCTTCAACTCGAAGAAGCTTTAAATAAAAATTTTGCAGATTAAATACTCTAAATCCTAAAAAATGAGATTACTTGAATCTGTTACACTAGACTGGACAGAAATTATAAAGTGTTCTATACTGAGAAAAACAGGAGAAAACTATATGTCTTGAAGAATTCGCCGTCACTTCACCGATGACTTTAAGCAACAGATTGTTGAGCTTCACTAAGCAGGAAGAAAGCGGAGTGAACTCATCAAGGAGTATGACTTGACCCCTTCAACCTTTGACAAGTGGGTAAGACAAGCCAAAACAGCCGGTTCCTTCAAGTCTGTTGATAATCTGATCGACGAGCAGCATGAGCTCATTGCCCTAAGAAAGAGAAATAAAGAGCTAGAAATGCAATTAGACATCCTATCACATCAAAACACTCAACTTGTGCTCTCACTCTGATACTTACCCCCTATATGACAAAAAGCCTTGCAACTAAGGCTTTTCATTATCCCTTTCGTTCCAAGATTTCTAAACTATTACGAGCAATGCTACACACTCGACGTGGTCTGTCTTTGGTAACATACAATTTAACGATTCACGAATCAAAGGTGTCTAAACAAAATGCATCATCTTTAATAGCATTGAAACTATATCTACGGACAGCTAAAAAGCCTTGGAAACAGCTAGTTCCAAGGCTTTTTCTGTATTCTATTGTATCAATTTCCTTACTCCGATATCTGTTGCAACTAATCGAACTACCATATTCTCTCCTTACCAATTTAGATTTACAAAATCCTTCATTTCTTGATAGGCTGTGTCCACACGCGCCTGGGTATCTGGATCCAACTGCCCATAATACTGACCGCCTTCTACCCAATCTTGCAAGATATAGGTTTGATACGCAAATTGTTCATAACCTTCTGACGAATACGTCCCCTTGGACAAGCGATTGACCCAGGTCGGATGAGCTTGGGCTGTCTGGATGCTGGTCTGCCCATTCTCTTTCTGAACGGTAATATCCATCAAAACACCCCGTTCTGTCCACTGGGCATTGGGTGTGTCTTCCATGCTTTCGATACGCTGGTTTGACAGGAAGTTGCCCATAGAATAGATAATCAATTTTCTCTGCCCATCTTTCTCAAGAATTTCAGCCGGCTCGACCACATGGGGATGTCCTCCCAAAACAATATCAGCCCCCCAATCAATCATTTGACGATACAGAGTGGTCTGCTCCTCTGTTGGTTCCAACTGGTACTCCACTCCAGTTTGAGGCATGACAATGGTTATATCAGCCTCTTGCTCTGCCCGTTCAATCTCAGCACGCATTTTTTCTTGATGAAAATCGGACAGGTAGCCATCATACTCCTCCTGACTAAGTAAGACTTCCAATCCATTAAAACCATAAGCATAGGCTAAAACAGCTATACGGATACCATTGACCTCTCGAATGTAGATCGGAGCAGTTGACCGATTTCCTTCCGCATAAACACCAACAGTATCTACACCAACTTCCTTGAATGTATTAACTGTAGAAACCAGACCAGACAGGTGAGAATCCAAGATATGATTGTGGGCCAAATCCACCACATCATAGCCTGCATCACGGATGTTACTAGCAACGATACTAGGAGCATTAAAGAGCGGATAGCCTGCCAACTCCATATCCGGAGAAATGGTTCCCTCAAAGTCTGCAATGGCAAAATCAGCCTGCTCAATCCAGGGTTTAACATAGGTGAAATTCTCAGAAAAATCATAGCTTCCATCCACTTGCTCTGCCCCCCAGAGAATCGGCAAATGGTAAAGTAGGTCTCCGTGAGCCATAATGCGAGCAGTCCTTACTCCCTTGTCTCCTTGGGTTTGACCAGTCTCTTCTTGTAACTGAATTTCCGAGCTAGGTGTAAATTGTTCCAAGACAAAAATAAGCCCCAACAAAAACAGTGCTAGACAAGCAATAAATACTAATTGTTGTCGGCTTCTTATTGAGGATACTCTCTTAGAACGGCTATATGTCCTAGATTGTGACATCTTCTCACCTCCTCTTTCCTTATCCTTATTATACGCTTTTTATCCTAAAAAATCTATAGAAAAACGGGGATAAACCCCCGCTTCCTCCTAGTCAATACACTGTAACTTTCCACGGAAATCGTCAATGGTTTCATAGCCCTTTTCTGCCATAATAGCCTCCAATTCAGCAGTAATGCGCTCAAAGGCAGCTAGCCCTTCCTTTTGAAGAGTTGTACCGATTTGGACCATGCTGGCGCCACAAAGGATATGTTCGAAGGCATCACGTCCCGTCAAAACGCCACCTGTTCCGATAATCTGAATTTCTGGTTTCAAACGCTGATAAAAGGCATGGACATTGGCCAAGGCAGTCGGTTTGATATATTCACCCCCGATGCCACCAAAACCATTTTTAGGCTTGATAACCACCTGCTCATCTTCAATGTACAAGCCATTCCCAATAGAGTTGACACAATTGACAAACTTGAGTGGGAATTTATTGAAGATAGCTGCAGCCTGATCAAAGTGAACAATATCAAAGTAAGGTGGCAACTTGATACCCAGAGGCTTGGTGAAGTAGCTAAATACCTCATGCAAGATGGTTTCTGTCGTTTCGAAATCATAGGCAATCTGCGGCTTACCTGGCACATTTGGACAGGATAAATTTAGCTCAATTAAGCCATTAAAGTCGCTGGCTTCCACCCTTCTCAAAATCTCATGTGTTTCATCAGGCGACATGCCTACCAAAGACAAAACAAAGGTTCTATTTGGTTCCGTTTCCTGTAATTCTAGTAGATAATCCAAATAGTAAGCCAAGCCCTGATTTGGCAAGCCCATGGAGTTAATGGAACCAAGTGGCACATTCTGATAACGCGGTTCTGGATTGCCAGCTCGGTAGTCCAAGGTTGCTGTTTTGGTCACAAAGGTCCCCGCCGCAGAATTCTTGACGGCTTCCAATTCCTCCTTAGTCATACACCAAACCCCTGCCGCATTCATCAAGCAGTTGTCAAACAAAAATCCGCCTAGTCTTGTTGCTGTTGAAACCATGATTTCCTCCTAAATAATTGCTCATTTTGACTGATTATATCACATCTTGGTAGCCAACCCAATAGATTGCTGTCAATGTTCGGAATTTTTCCAACAATTTTTCTTAATAGTGCATTTTTTACTTTACAAGAAAAAAATCGAGTGCTATAATAATTATCAGATAAATTAAATTGTCAGACAATTTAATAAATAAAATAGAAATCAGGTGACCCTATGTCAAATGCAAAAGCTTATATCCAAGCCTCTTTTGAAGCAGTCAAAGCCCGCAACCCACATGAAACTGAGTTCCTTCAAGCTGTTGAAGAACTCTTCAACACTCTTGAGCCTGTTATTGAAGCTCACCCAGAGTATATTGAAGAAAATATCTTAGCTCGTATTGTAGAACCTGAGCGTATCATCAGCTTCCGTGTACCATGGACTGACAAGGACGGTAAGGTACAGGTGAACCGCGGCTACCGTGTACAATACAACTCAGCAGTAGGTCCTTACAAGGGCGGTCTTCGCTTCCACCCAACTGTTAACCAATCTATCTTGAAGTTCCTCGGTTTTGAGCAAATCTTCAAAAACGTTTTAACTGGTCTCCCAATCGGTGGTGGTAAAGGTGGTTCAGACTTTGACCCTAAAGGCAAGACTGATGCTGAAATCATGCGCTTCTGCCAAAGCTTTATGACAGAATTGCAAAAACATATCGGTCCTTCTCTTGACGTTCCTGCCGGTGACATCGGTGTTGGTGGTCGCGAGATTGGTTATATGTACGGTCAATACAAGCGCCTTCGTCAGTTTGATGCAGGTGTCTTGACTGGTAAACCTCTTGGCTTCGGTGGTTCACTCATCCGCCCAGAAGCAACTGGTTACGGCTTGGTTTACTTCACTGACAATATGTTGGCTGCAAACGGTAAATCCTTCAAAGACCAAACTGTACTTATCTCAGGTTCTGGTAACGTAGCTCAATTTGCAGTACAAAAAGCCACTGAACTTGGAGCAAAAGTTATCTCTGTGTCTGATTCAAATGGTTACATCATTGACGAAACAGGTATCGATTTTGACCTTCTTTGCGACATCAAAAACAACCGTCGTGCTCGTTTGACAGAATATGCTGCTGAAAAAGCAACTGCTCAATACTTCGAAGGTTCTGTATGGAACTACGATGGAAAAGCTGATATTGCCCTTCCATGTGCAACTCAAAACGAAATCAGCGGTAAACAAGCTACTGCCCTCGTAAAAAATGGTGTTTACTGTGTTGCTGAAGGTGCCAATATGCCATCTGACCTTGACGCTATCAAAGTCTACAAAGAAAACGGCGTTCTATACGGTCTTGCAAAAGCAGCCAACGCTGGTGGTGTAGCTGTGTCTGCTCTTGAAATGAGCCAAAACAGCCTCCGCTTGTCATGGACTCGTGAGGAAGTGGACGGTCGCCTCAAGGACATCATGGCTAATATCTTCAACACAGCCAAAGAAACAGCTGAAAAATACAACCTTGGTACTGACTACCTTGCAGGTGCCAACATCGCAGCCTTCGAGCAAGTTGCTGACGCAATGATTGCTCAAGGATTAGTGTAAGGAAACCTTTAGTTTCCCTTACTATAATGAAAATGACTCCCAGATTGACGTGCCAATTTGGGAGTTTTTCTTTGCTCTGAAAATATATAAGTCCTGATCGATACAAGCAAAAACCTGCCCAAACTAAACTGGACAGGTTATCTGCTTAATTTACTATTACTTAGTCAAAATTTGTAAGGTTTCAAGCAGTTGATCCACGTGGACTTCAACCGTATCACCTGTACCTTTGATTTTCACTTCAACAATGCCGTCAGCAGCTTTCTTACCAACTGTCACACGGATTGGCAAACCAATTAAGTCACTGTCAGAGAACTTCACACCGACACGCTCATTACGATCATCTGTCAAGACTTCGTAGCCTGCGCCAACCAAGCTGGCTTCGATTGACTGAGTCAATGCCATAGCTTCTTCGTCTTTTACGTTGACTGGGATTAGATGCACATCAAACGGAGCCAATTCTTTAGGGAAGTTGATCCCCCAAGCGTAACGGTATTCACCTTTTGGCGTCTTGTTAACAAAGAGGCGAGCGTGTTGCTCAAGAACGGCTGACAAGAGACGACTAACACCGATTCCGTAGCATCCCATGATAATCGGCATAGAACGACCATTTTCATCCAAGATGTTGGCATTCATGCTGTCTGAATAGCGTGTACCGAGTTTGAAGATGTGACCAATCTCGATACCACGGGCAAAGTTGAGAACCCCGTGTCCGTCTGGAGAAGGCTCACCTTCCTTGACTTCGCGAATGTCCACATACTCAGTCACTTGGAAATCACGTCCTGCATTGGCACCTGTGTAGTGGAAGCCGTCTTCGTTGGCACCGACTACAGCATTTTTCACATCTTGCACCTTGCGGTCTGCAATAATCTTGATATTTTCTGGCAAGCCAACTGGGCCAAGGGAACCAAATCCTGCACCGAAAATGTTTTCCGCATCCGCTGGGCTAGCAGCATCAAAGAAATCTGCACCAAGGTGGTTTTTCAATTTAACATCGTTGACCTGGTCATTGCCAACAAGGAGGGCAACAACTGGCTCACCATCTGCCATAAAGAGCATGGTTTTGATGGTTTGCTCTTCAGCGACATTCAAGAAGGCAGCAACTTCGTCGATGGTTTTAGCATCAGGTGTAGCCACTTTAACCAAGTCTTCTTCGACGACAACTGCTGTACTTGGTTTGTACTCGCTGGTTGCCATTTCCAGGTTGGCAGCGTAGCCAGATTCGCTAGAGTAGGCGATGGTGTCTTCACCAGACACAGACCAAGCCAAGAGTTCTGCCTTGATCGCTTCAAGAACATCCTCTGGAATTTCATCAAAAGAAGCAACAGATTTGTCCAATACAACCCAACGATCCAGGTCAGTACGGTCTGGGGTAATAGCCATAAATTCCTGGCTGTCCTTACCGCCCATGGCACCACCATCACCGATAATAGCTTTGAACTCCAAGCCTGCACGAGTGAAAATAGCCTCATAAGCTGCCTTGTAGTCGTCATAGGTCTGGTCCAAGCTTTCATAGCTGGCGTGGAAGCTGTAACCATCTTTCATGATAAACTCACGACCACGGAGAAGCCCGTTACGAGGACGTTTTTCATCACGGTATTTTGGCTGGATTTGGTAAATGTTGAGTGGTAACTGCTTGTAAGATTGCACCGCATCACGCGCCAATAGTGTCACCGTTTCTTCGTGGGTTGGACCCAAGATAAAGTCAGAACCTTCGCGGTTTTTGAGCTTGTAAAGATCGTCGCCATATGTTTCGTAACGACCTGACTCGCGCCAAATGTCCGCTGATAAGAGAGCTGGTGCCAAAAATTCAATAGCATCAATCTTATCAAACTCCTCCCGCATGATATTTTTTGCTTTTTCAATCACACGATTAGCCAATGGCAAGTAGCTGTAAATACCAGCAGAAATCTGACGGACATAACCCGCACGCAACATCAAAGCGTGGCTAATCACCGACGCATCCGAAGGCATCTCCCGCAAAGTAGGGATAATCATTTTAGACTGTTTCATATTAAGATACAAAGGGCGTGGAAACCAAAGCAAAAATAGGAAATCATTGCAGTGTGCTAACACACAAAATGATTTATCTTTTTTGCACAGGTTTCAGCCCGTGTTCAATTCCTTTCGTAGTTTACTTGATTAGAAATCCAGAGGCGTAGCTCTCAATCTATTTTCCGAGTTTTTAGACCGAGTTCAATTACGAACCTCCTTTGTTCCTTTCATCATTTGTTTGTCAGGAAGACACAGGTTTCAGCCCGTGTTCAGTTCCTTTCGTATTTTTCAGAACATCCTGCGTTTAGCACGCATTCAGTTCCTTTCATCATTTGTTTGTCAGGAAGACACGGTTTCAGCCCGTGTTCAATTCCTTTCGTAGTTTTTATTTAGAAGAAGACACGCATAATGTCATTCCAGGTCACGACTAGCATGAGAACAACCATAATGGCAACTCCTGCTAGAGTGATATAGGATTCTGTTTCTGGTTTAAGCGGCTTTCTGCGAATGCCTTCTAAAATGTTCATGACAATCTTACCACCATCCAAAGCTGGTATTGGGATAAGGTTGAAAATACCGATATTGATCGACAACATAGCCATCAGATTAAAGACTGAGAACCAGCCATTTGCGGCAGCTTGATTGCTGACAGAATAAATGGCAACTGGTCCGCCCAACTGCTTGACATCAAAGTTGGCAATCAAATTCTTCAAGGCTGTTACAACGATAAGGGCTGTTTCTCCTGCTCGCTGGAAACCTCCAACAATCATGTCAAAGAAACCTGTTTTTAAAATGGGGGAAACGCCAATTCGGTAACTATCCTCAACCTTTTCAGCCGTAACCGTGAGCGATTTTTCAGTTCCTTTATGCTCTACGACCAAATCAAAACTTGGAGCTGTAGTAGCTTCTGAAGCTGCCTGACTGATGATGCCGGCAATCTCTGTGTAATTGTCCGTTGCTTGACCATTGATAGACAAGATTTTATCGCCAGTAACAATGCCTGCCGCTTGTAAAGCCCCTCCATCCGTTACACGAACCGCATTGCTCGTTGGGTCAGCAACCCCACCCTGAGCAAAGACAAGCATGATGAAAATAAAGGTACCTAGAATAAAGTTATTCATAGGACCAGCAAAGTTGGTTATCAACTTCCCCCAGACAGTCGCATTTTGATATTGAACATCCAGCGGAGCAATCCGAACTTCCGTTCCATCTTCCTCTACAATCGTAGCATCGTGGTCAACCTTGTAAGTCTTGTTTTCATCTAACACCAAGCCTGTGATTTCTAGTTTTTCCTCAAAATCAAAACCGGTCACGTTCATAGGTAAACTCAGATTATCAAGTTGTTTGCCGGAAAGATTAATACGAGTAACAACTCCATCTGCATTCAAGGTCAGGCTAGCTGGCGTCCCCGTCTTAATTTCCGTCTTATCTTCACCCCAACCAGCCATACGAACATAGCCACCGAGCGGAAGGATACGAATAGTATAAGCCGTCCCATCTTTACCAATGTGAGCAAAGATTTTAGGGCCCATACCAATGGCAAATTCTCTGACAAGAATGCCGGATTTTTTGGCAAAGTAGAAATGCCCAAATTCATGAACAACTACAATCACACCAAATATAAAGATAAAGGCTAAAATTCCCTTCATAGTCCCTCCTTAAAACAGTCCAAAGAAGTGCATGATAGGAAAGACAAAGATCACACCATCAAAGCGGTCTAAAATACCACCATGACCTGGAATCAGATTGCCAGAATCCTTAACACCAAAGTGGCGCTTAATAGCACTTTCTACTAAATCACCAAATTGAACAAAAGCAGAGAAAATGGCCACCAATACCAACATCAAGAAGAAGGGATAACCTGCTCGAAGGCTTTCATCAACCAATAAGAAAATAATCGACAAGACGAGAGCGGAGCCAATCCCACCAAAAAATCCTTCCACCGTCTTATTGGGTGATACTTTTGGTAATAACTTTCTTCGACCAAATTGGCGACCAACCAGATAAGCCCCAATATCCGTTGCCCATACAATACAAAGTGCAAAGAACACCTTATTCAAGCCATCCGTCCGTGCCAACAAGAGATTATGAAAACCAATCCCTACATAAAAACTGGAGGCAATCGGAAAAACAACATCCGAGTAGTTGTACTCTCCCAAATTAAAAACGGTCGTTCCGAGAAGAAGGAATACGACAATGGCATAGGCTGTGTAGTTGCCATCCGTTGGTAAAAAAGTCAGGTAATTCTGCAAGGGCAAGGTCAAAACCAAACTTGCCAACATGGCCAAAGTCCCCTCAATAGAGTAGGGAGTTAAACCGTGCATCTTAATCAATTCAGCCGTAGCAATCATCGCTAATAGGCCTACGAAGAAATGAAAGGCAGTTCCTCCTAGCAATAAAAAGGGAAGGAAGACCGCAAAAGCAATCCCTCCAAATACCACTCGTTTCTGCAAATCGTTTGTCATAACCTCTCCTTACACGCCACCAAAACGCCTGTGGCGACGGTTGTATTCTTTAATAGCTAATTTCAGTGCCTCACCATCAAAATCTGGCCAAGCAATATCTGTAAAATACAGCTCACTATAGGCTGTCTGCCAAGGCAAGAAATTACTCAAGCGCAATTCTCCACTGGTCCGAATAACCAAATCAGGATCACGAAGAGCAGGCGATAGACTTCCAGTATAGAGATAGTCTGCAATCAGCTTCTCATCAATATCCCCTGGATTAAACTTGGCATCCAAGACATCTTGTGCAATGGCCTTTATTGCTCGGGTCACCTCATCACGCCCACCGTAATTCAGGGCAAAATTCAAAATCAAACCCGTATTATTCTTGGTTTTTTGCTCTGCCTTGTACAAGGCATTCAAAGTAGCCTCTGGAAGCTTAGAATGATCCCCAATCATCTGGATTTTAACATTATTGGCATGGAGTTCTGGCACATATTTATCATAAAATTCCACAGGCAAGTTCATGATAAACTTCACTTCTTTCTCTGGTCTGGACCAATTTTCTGTTGAAAAAGCATAGACCGTCAAGACTTTCACACCTAAATCTGATGCCGTCTTGGTCACTTTTTGAAGGGCATCCATTCCAGCCTTGTGCCCCATAATCCGAGGTTGCATCCGCTTCTTGGCCCAGCGACCATTGCCATCCATGATGACCGCTATATGCTTGGGTACCTCAATAGCTGTTTCAATGCTTTCCTTCTTTTTAAATTGAAATTTGAACATGGTAGTTTCCTTAAGATGTTATTTACTCTATTTTCTCCGTCATACTGACAAAAAATAAGGATATAATCAGTCTATTATACCATATTTATAGGCTGTTAAGCAAAAATCAGCTAGCACAGTCAAGCAAAAAACCGAGGCTTTCCTCGGCTTTCAGTCATCTATTCTTCGATAGCTGTTTCTGTTTTTTCTTTACTTGCTTCTTCCACGATAGCTGAAGCTGCTGGAGCACTGGCTACACGGTTGCGAATAGCCCCACGTTCAAAGGTCAGGTAAACCCCATCCACGTCCAAGACAACCTTCTTCTCATCGATTTCATCAACAATACCAAACAGACCACCAATAGTAACAATCTCGTCACCTTTTTTAATCTGACTAAGTGCATCCTGGCGCTGTTTTTGTTGTTTGCGCTGGCTATAGAACATAAAACCAATCATAGCAAGCATCAAAACAGGAAATAACAATCCTTGTAAATCTGGCATTTTTTTACCTCTTCTTTTAGTTTATAAACATCATTATACCAAATTCCAGCCTAGAAAGCAAAATTCGGTCGCGCAAAAAGACCGAACTCTCGTTCAGCCTTTATCCATCTTATTTTGCACTCCACACACTCTCAAGGATGTTAGTCTGTTCACGACCTGGGCCGACCGAGAAGGTTGAGATACGCACGCCGACCAATTCGCTGATACGACGAACATAGTTGCGAGCCGCTTCTGGCAATTCATCCAAGCTACGTACACCTGTGATGTCTTCAGACCAACCTGGCATTTCTTCGTAGATTGGTTTGCAGCGTTTGAGTTGTTCTAAGCTTGCTGGGTAGTGGTCAATACGCTCACCATCCAAATCATAAGCCACACAGATTTTCAAGGTGTCAAGACCTGACAAGACATCAATCGAGTTGAGGGACAAGTTGGTAATACCTGACACACGGCGGCTATGGCGCATGACAACAGAGTCAAACCAACCGACACGGCGTGGACGGCCAGTTGTCGTACCGTATTCTTTACCGATTTCACGGATACGGTCTCCGATTTCATCGTGCAATTCAGTTGGGAATGGTCCGTCACCAACACGGCTAGTGTAGGCCTTACATACACCAACTACCTTGTCAATCTTGCTTGGTCCGACACCACTACCGATGGTCACACCACCAGCAACTGGGTTCGAAGAAGTAACGAATGGATAAGTACCTTGGTCAATATCCAACATAACCCCTTGGGCACCTTCAAACAAGACACGTTTGCCTTGGTCCAAAGCATCGTTCAAGATAACAGAGGTATCTGTTACATATTTTTTAATTTCTTGACCGTAAGCGTAGTATTCTTCAAAAATTTCATCAAACTCGATTGGCGTTGACTCATACATTTTCTCAAACAAACGGTTTTTCTCAGCCAAGTTTGTTTTCAAACGCTCTGCAAAAATCTCCTTGTCCAAGAGGTCTGCAATACGGATACCAACACGTGCAGCCTTGTCCATGTAAGCTGGACCGATACCCTTGTTGGTTGTACCAATCTTGTTCTCACCTTTGGATTCTTCCTGCAACTGGTCCAATTTGATGTGATATGGCAAGATGACATGTGCGCGGTCTGAAATCCGCAAATTATCTGTCGTCACACCTGAATCGTGGAGGTAGTTGATTTCCTTAACCAAGGATTTTGGATTGACAACTACACCATTTCCGATAACCGAAATCTTTTCTGGGAAGAAAATTCCAGACGGAATCAAGTGCAACTTATACTTGGTGCCGTCGATAACGATAGTATGTCCTGCATTATCTCCACCTTGATAGCGCGCGATTACTTCAGCATTAGCAGACAAGAAGTCTGTAATTTTACCCTTACCTTCGTCGCCCCATTGGGTTCCTACAACAACTACTGATGTCATATTCACTCTTTCTCTGAACTGGCTGACCAGTCCAGCCTTTCTTCTACTTCTGGCAGGAATCTCACCTGCAAGTTTCGTTTTACAATCTATTCTATCAAAAAACGAACGTTTTTTCAAGAATTTCCAATATTTTCGTTTATATCGGATGTTGTTTCTTGTTGCATTATTTTCAATCTCAAAATACGAACAAACGCTTATCTTGAACATTTTTAAAATTGTTTTTGACAGGAATTTCCGAAGCCTCCCAATCCTGTCCTCTTACCAACTTCATTTTTTCTTTCAAAACGTAGCAGAAATTTGTATTTGTTTTACAAACTAGATAAAATTGGTATAAGACACTATCAGAAATTGGACGGATTGCTTATGTTACAGAAATTATCCCAAAATAGTCCCATCCTCCAAGCCACCTTTGGTTTGGAACGGGAATCCTTACGAATAAATAGCGACAACCGCGTGGCTCAGACACCACATCCTGAAAAACTGGGCTCACGCAGTTTTCACCCCTATATTCAGACCGATTACAGCGAGCCACAACTAGAACTGATTACACCCGTGGCTCATTCGACCAAGGAAGCACGTCGTTTCCTCGGAGCCATCACAGATGTAGCGGTGCGGTCTATGGAAAAAACGGAATACCTCTGGCCCCTATCCATGCCACCTGTGATTTCAGAAGAAGAAATCCAAATTGCTCAACTGGAAAGTGACTATGAGTATCAGTACCGTGTCGGCTTGGCAGAACGCTATGGTAAGTTGCTCCAGTCTATGTCAGGCATCCACTACAACTTCGAGCTCGGCAAGGACCTGACCCAGCAACTCTTTGAAGCCAGCGATTACGACGACCTCATCACCTTCAAAAATGCCCTCTATCTCAAGCTGGCTCAGAATTTCCTACGCTACCGCTGGCTCTTGACCTACCTCTACGGAGCTAGCAGTCTGGCTGAAAAAGGATTTTTGACAGATGAAATCGGCTGCGTGCGGTCCATCCGCAATTCCAACTACGGCTATGTCAACACCCCTGATGTCCACATCTCCTTCTCTTCTTTGGAGCAATATGTGACCGACATCGAGCAGGCGGTTGCTAGCGGTCAACTGTCTGCCGAAAAGGAATTTTACTCTGCGGTTCGCCTCCGCGGTGCCAAGACCAGCCGGGACTTCTTGACTAAGGGCATTACCTACTTGGAGTTCCGCAACTTCGACCTCAACCCCCTCGAGCCTCTGGCCATTAGCCAAGAAACGCTGGACACCACCCACCTCTTTGCTCTAGCTCTGCTCTGGCTTGATGACATGGAGCAGGTTGACAAGGAATTGGCTCAGGCAGCAGACCTCAACAACCGCATCGCCCTCAGCCATCCCCACACTCCCCTACCAGCAGAGGCAGACGCCAGCCCTATCCTGACCGCCATGAAGGCTATCGTTCAGCATTTCGGACTGGACGACTACTATAGCCAGCTCATTGCTCAGGTAGAGGCAGCTCTTCGAGACCCTCGTCTGACCCTTTCTGGAAAAATAGCAGAGCAGGTTGAAGACGGGTCTTTGGAACGATTTGGCCAGCAGCAAGGCAAGACTTTCCATGACTATGCTTGGACAGCCCCATACGCCCTCAAGGGCTATGAAAACATGGAACTCTCCACCCAGATGATTCTCTTTGACGCCATTCAAATGGGCTTGCATGTCGAGATTTTGGATGAAGAAGACCAGTTTCTCAAACTCTGGCATGGTGACCATATCGAGTACATCAAAAATGGCAACATGACCTCCAAGGACAACTATGTCATTCCTCTCGCCATGGCCAACAAGGTCGTAACCAAGAAGATTCTGGACCAGGCTGGTTTTCCAGTGCCTGCGGGAGCTGAATTTTCTAACAAGGAAGATGCCCTGCGGCATTACGGACAGGTAGCCAGCTCTGCTATTGTTGTCAAACCAAAATCGACCAACTTCGGCCTAGGCATCTCTATCTTCCAAGAGCCTGCCAGCCTTGCAGACTATGAAAAAGCCCTTGACATCGCTTTTTCGGAAGATAGCCATGTGCTGGTGGAAGAGTTCGTAGCGGGAACTGAGTACCGCTTCTTCATCTTGGACGGCAAGTGCGAGGCTGTCCTGCTCCGCGTCGCAGCCAATGTCGTTGGGGATGGGCAGTCAACCATCCGAGAATTAGTGGACCAAAAAAATCAAGATCCCCTGCGTGGCCGTGATCACCGTTCACCGCTTGAAATCATTAACTTGGGCGACATCGAACTGCTTATGTTAGAGCAACAGGGCTACACACCTGATACGGTCTTGCCTGAGGGAGTTCAAGCCTTTCTGCGTGGCAATTCCAACATCTCTACCGGTGGCGACTCTATTGATATGACCGATCAGATGGACGAGACCTACAAGCAACTGGCTGCCGATATGGCGACTGCTATGGGAGCTTGGGCCTGCGGTGTAGATTTGATTATTCCTGACTGCACCAAGCCAGCCAGCAAAGACGAGCCCAACTGTACCTGCATCGAACTCAACTTCAACCCTGGCATGTACCTGCATACCTATACCTACGCAGGACCTGGTCAGAGCATTACGCCGAAGATATTGCGGAAATTGTTTCCTGAACTGTAAACTGGCTAGTCATAGTCAGTTTTTTACTTTCGGTCACTCCCTTTCCCCATTTTCCCCACTTGTGCTATAATAGTCCTTATGGATAAAATTATTAAGACACTATCAAAAAGCGGGCATTTTCGTGCCTTTGTGCTGGACAGCACAGAAACCGTGAAAACAGCCCAAGAAAAACACGATACTATGGCATCGTCCACCGTTGCACTGGGCCGCACTCTCATTGCCAATCAAATTTTAGCTGCCAATGAAAAAGGCGACACCAAGATCACCCTGAAAATCTTGGCCAGCGGTGCTGTTGGGGCTATCATCTCCGTTGCCAATACCAAAGGTCAGGTCAAGGGCTACATTCAAAATCCAGACTTGGATTACAAACGGACAGCGACTGGCGAAGTCATCGTTGGACCTCTTGTGGGGAACGGACAATTCCTAGTCATCACAGACTACGGAACAGGTCATCCTTACAACTCCATGACACCCTTGATTTCTGGTGAAATCGGTGAAGACTTTGCCTACTTCCTAACAGACAGCCAGCAGACGCCTTCTGCGGTGGGGCTCAATGTATTGCTGGACGAGGAAGACAAGGTCAAGGTGGCTGGCGGATTCTTGCTGCAAGTTCTGCCAGGTGCGACTGAGGCTGAGATTGCCCGTTTCGAAAAACGTATCCAAGAAATGCCTGCCATCTCCAGCTTGCTGGCTTCTGAAAACCACATAGAAGCTCTGCTATCCGCCATTTATGGCGACGACGACTTCAAACGCCTGTCAGAAGAGGAAATCGGCTTTGTCTGCGACTGCTCTAAAGACCGCTTCCTCGATGCTCTAGCCAGCTTGCCCAAAACAGACCTGCAAGAGATGAAAGAAGAAGACAAGGGCGTGGACATCACCTGCCAATTCTGCCAGACCCATTACCACTTTGACGAAAACGATTTGGAGGAACTCATCAATGGCTAATCTCAATACCCCTTTCATGATTGGTGATGTGGAAATCCCCAATCGCTGCGTGCTAGCCCCAATGGCCGGCGTGACCAACTCGGCCTTCCGTACCATTGCCAAAGAAATGGGCGCAGGTCTAGTCGTTATGGAAATGATTTCTGAAAAAGGCCTTCTCTACAACAACGAGAAGACCCTCCATATGCTCCATATCGACGACAACGAATACCCTATGTCTATCCAGCTTTTTGGTGGCGACGCCGAAGGACTGAAACGGGCTGCCGACTTCATCCAGAAGAACACCAAAGCTAATATCGTAGATATCAACATGGGTTGCCCTGTCAACAAGGTCATCAAGAACGAGGCAGGTGCCAAGTGGCTCAAGGACCCCGACAAGATCTACCACATCATCAAGGAAGTGACCTCAGTCCTCGATATTCCCTTGACCGTTAAGATGCGGACCGGTTGGAACAATACCGACCTTGCGGTCGAAAATGCCCTGGCCGCAGAAAGTGCCGGTGTGGCTGCCCTAGCCATGCACGGACGGACCCGCGAGCAGATGTACACAGGAACAGTTGACCTAGAGACCTTGAACAAGGTAGCTGGCAGCCTGACCAAGATTCCCTTCATCGCAAACGGAGACATCCGCAATGTAGAAGATGCCCGCCAGCGAATCGAGGAAGTCGGTGCTGATGCTGTCATGGTCGGACGAACTGCTATGGGAAATCCTTATATATTCAACCAAATCAACCACTATCTTGAAACTGGAGAAGTCCTGCCCGACCTCTCCTTCGATGACAAACTCAATGTCGCCTTCGACCACCTGACCCGATTGACCAATCTCAAGGGCGAGTCAGTTGCCGTCCGCGAATTCCGTGGTCTTGCTCCCCACTATCTCCGTGGTTCAGCAGGGGCTGCCAAGATCCGTGGAGCCGTTGCCAAGGCAGAAACCATTGAGCAGGTCCAAGAACTATTTGACCAGGCACGAGAAGCCTATCAAGAACGGATTGCTAAATAAGATAAACTGGCAGGTTAAAACTCGCTAACAATGAAACAGAAAAACGCATAAAACCAAGGTTATGACCTGATTTTATGCGTTTTTTCGTATAGATTACTACATGTTTAGTAACGATAATCGGGGTCGTAATGAATGTAGATACTATTCTTATCGTCGTATTCGTAGGTTAATTTCCAACGGTTGATAATACGAATAGAATTTTTATCTGGTAACCATCTTAGCAAGGCTAAAAGTGTACAATCTGGTTCTTTGCTATAGAGAACCAGTTCTGTTTCATCATTTCCGATGAACACATTTAAATTTGGATGAACATGGATAGTATACTGTCTAAATGAATACTGTTTCACTCAACTCCCTCCTCTTCCATAGAATAAATAGTTACCGAGTTACCTGAGATTTCATGCTCCACACCCCAAAATGTATCTACCAAAAGTCTACCCTCTTTAGAAAGTTTTACCTGACAGCAGATTGCAGTATGGTCTGGAAAGATAACTAATATCTCATCATTTCCATCATAAACTGGGTGTAGTTTTTCAGAAATCTTAATTTCAAAATGATTTAGTTGAAATGATTTCATTAAATCCTCCTAATTGAACTATGGTCGTAGATAGTTTCCATACTTGTCGTATGTACCTAATGGTTTACCGTTTCTGTTGAATAGTTTCCAATAGCTCCCTCCATGAGGTCCATTTCCGGAATTGACTGACCAATCTCTCACAACATAAGTTCCTCTTGGTCCGAAATATGTACCAGCTCTACCAGATGCTGCTGTTCCAAATCTATTTGAAAATCCTGATAGATTTATATGAGATAATCTACCACCACCTTCAAGGTTTGAGTTATGAATAGACCTAGTTTCGATAGGTGTTTCAATCCGACTAGCAGCCTGAACAGATGACATTGATGACATAACTGTAATCAATACAGTAAACAAGCAAATAAAACAAGTGATAGTTTTTTCCAAAAGATTCTTTTTCATAAGAACCACCTCCTTTTTTTGATGAGTATATAGTAACAAATAAAATTAAAATAGTCAAAAAAAATTGTATTTTCTTGTACATATACAAGGCATCTCCGAACGTTCGTTAAAATACATGGAACTTTCGTAAAAATCAGTAATAAAAAACGCATAAAACCAAGGTTATGACCTGGTTTTATGCGTTTTTTCTATACTGTTTTACATGCTTTCCTTTCCAAAAAAGGCCAGAAAGGCAGGGGCAATGTAATCATGGTATTGTTGAGGATGTTCACGAATGAGGGTGGCTGAAATACCAAATTTTCTAGGACTATAATGGGCTTGATAGCCTCGCCTATGCAGTTCCTGAGCGTATTCTTCCTCGGACACATAGAAGACTGGCACTTGATTTTCAGACAGGTCCAACAAAGCAAGCAAGCGGTCTAACCAAAGATCCCAGCCATCTGGATAGGCTGGCAAGTCGGTTTCATCAAGCGCATAAACTCTCACCAAATCATCTTTCTTAAACTGCTCTTGAGCAAATTGAAAACGTTTGGCCAGGTCTAAACCTATCCTATCCCCACGATCCTTGTCATATCCTGAAACCACCACACAAACCTGACCACAAGCCAACTTTGCTCGTTCAATCAAATCCAAATGCCCCTTGTGCATGGGAGCAAAGGTTCCAAAAACGACTGCTACGGTTTGTTTCATACCTTACCTTTCACACCCGAAAACCATTTTATTGCGGCAGATAAAGTCCTCACAATCTGCTTCTAAAAGCGGTCTTAGTTCTACCATTTTTCCTCCTATTTGACCACATCAAATTTGAGTTCTTCGCCCTTTACCCCAACCTTCAAGGTCGAACCAGTAGCCAAGTCACCACGGAGCAAGAGTTCTGCCAATGGGTCTTCCAATTTGGTCTGCAAGAGTCTACGAAGAGGACGAGCACCCATTTCTGGATCGTAACCTTGTTTAGCCAATAACTTGAGGGCGGACGGTTGCAGTTTAAGGGTAATTCCTTTCTCAGCTGTTACAGCTAACAACGGTTTAACCATGACCTTGACCACATCCTGCATGTGCGTTTCCGTCAGGCTATGGAAGACAACTTTCTCGTCAATACGGTTGATAAATTCTGGACGATAGGCTTTTTTCAATTCCTCAAAAATGCGTTTCTCCACTTCCTTGTGGTCCTTAGACAAATCAAGGGCACCAAAGCCAACTGTCTTATCATCCCGAAGGGCTGTTGCTCCAAGGTTTGAGGTCATGATGATAATGGTATTGGAGAAATCAACCTTGCGTCCCTTACTGTCCGTCAAGACACCATCATCCAAGACCTGTAAGAGCACGTTGAAAATATCTGGATGGGCTTTTTCAACCTCGTCAAAGAGAAGAACAGAATAAGGTTTGTTCCGAACTTTTTCTGTCAATTCGCCACCCTCTTCATAACCCACGTAGCCCGGAGGGGCACCGTTTAAACGGCTGGCTGCAAATTTCTCCATGTATTCAGACATGTCAAAGCGAATAAGGGCTGACTCATCATCAAAGAGGACTTCAGCCAATGCCTTGGCAAGCTCTGTCTTACCGACACCTGTTGGCCCCAGGAACATGAAGGAACCAATCGGTCTGCGACCCGTCCGAATACCTGACTGATTACGGCGAATGGCCCTGCTGACTGCAGAAATGGCTTCTTCTTGGCCGATGACACGTTTATGCAATTCTGCTTCCAGGTTCAAATACTTCTTGGTATCTGACTGACTAAGCTTGGCTACAGGAATACCAGACAAGCGACTGAGGGTTTCTAAAACATCCTCCTCCGTCACTTCTAAGTCATAGTGTTGACTTGTCTTCGCAGCTTCTTTTGCCTCAAGTAAGAGCTTGCTGGCGGTCTTGTATTTTCGAGCCATCAGCGCTTTATCAATGCTGGTCAGACCTGTTTCTTCTGCCTGACCTTTCACCCGATTTTGTACTGTCGCACTGGCTTCATCTAGCAGGTCAATGGCAGAATCTGGCAGATTTTTGCTGGTCAAATATCGCTTAGCGTAGATGACAGCAGTTTCAACAGCAGTATCTCCAATACGGACCCTATGGTATTTCTCAAAAGTCCCTTTAAGGCCTGTCAAAATGGTAATACTGTCCTCAACTGTTGGTTCTTCAATGGTCACCTTGGCGAAACGGCGAACCAAGGCCGCGTCCTTCTCAATATGCTTCTGATACTCCGTTTGAGTAGTCGCCCCAACTGTACGTAGGGTACCACGAGCCAGAGCTGGTTTGAGAATATTGGCCGCATCCAAAGTCGAATCAATCCCAGAGCCAGAACCCATAATGGTATGCAGCTCGTCAATGAAAAGGATAACTTGACCATCTTCCTCAATGTCGTTGATGATATTGTTCATCCGCTCTTCGAAGTCACCACGGAAACGAGTCCCTGCAACGACATTCATCAAATCTAGCTCCAAGACGCGCATCCGAGCCAGACTAGCAGGTACATCTCCAGCAGCGACACGCTGGGCAAGACCTAAAGCAAGGGCTGTTTTACCGACACCCGCATCCCCCACCAAAACTGGATTGTTTTTTGTCTTGCGGGAAAGGATTTGAATCATCCGTGAAATCTCAGCATCACGGCCAATGACTGGCTCCATCTTGCCTTCGCGGGCCAGAGCAGTCAAGTCACGGGTATAGTCCTCCAATCCACCTGTTTGCGGACCTGGAGGCATGCCCATCATCTGTCCAACATTGGCAGGCTTGGCCTTACCCACCTTCATCAAGCCACGAACAGCCTTCATATCTTCTTTGGTGAAACCAGCACGGCTTTCCAAACTCTTACGCAAGTCCACAAAACGAATCTTATCATCAGAGTCTTCAAAGTGAAAACCGACCTTGTCTAAAATCAGACTGGCTGTCGACCGTCTGTTCAAGAGCATGGCTAGGAAAAGATGTTCCGTTCCCAGCTCCTTGGCCTTGACCACTTCCGCAATCTTTTTAGCCAAGCTTGCCGTTTCATCCAAACGTTTCGAAGATGGCAAGATACGGAAGCTCTCCAAGTCTTCACGATAGACCTTCTCTGTCACGACAAAGGTCGCATGTTCATAATCCGAAATCGAAACAGGATATTCTGCCAAGACAGCTCCTGCAACCGTATCGTGATTGATGACAAAGGACAGGAGAATATGCCAGGTTTCCAAATACTCACAGGCATAACGCTGGGCGACCAACTGGGCATCTTCAAATACCCTTTGTAAACCAGTTGAAATTTTCATGAATTTAATCCTCTTTCCTATCTAAACGCCGTAATATTTGACGCATCATCCGAGCGCGAATGCTATCCGCATCCCTGCCCAAGACCTCATCCGAACCCGTTGCCAAAAAGAGATTACCTTCCCGTTCTGTCATCAAGTCCTCATCAAACAGCAACTGCAAAATATCTGCATAGACTGTTGCAGACAGTTGCTCTCCCATATTCTTTAACAAATCATGGACCAGTTCGTGCTTGTCCGAAAAGGTAATCCGTCCAATGCGGATGTAGCCACCGCCACCACGCTTGCTTTCCACAATATAACCACGGCTGGCTGTAAAACGGGTCTTGATGACATAGTTTATCTGGCTGGGAACCACTTCAAACCGACTGGCCAATTCACTGCGGCGCAACTCTGCCACATTGACCTGGTCCAAGATGGCTTTGATATGCTCTTCGATATAATCTGATGTATTCTTCATCGCCATAGTATCGCCTCTTTCTTTGACTATCTTTGACCATTATTATACCTTAAATCCACCAAATTTGAAAGCGAAAGCCTAGCCCCAGCCGTAGCAGAATTTTGAAATCTCTTCCGAAATTTTCTATAATAAAAAGAAAAAACAGAAAGGACTAGGGCTTCCGTATTTAGTTGAACTGAATACGGGCTACGGACTGGGCCAAAAAGATAAACGAGAACTAGACGCTTGCGTCGTCGTTCTGTTTCCTATTTTGTCTGTGTCCGCTGAACGCCCTTTATATCTTATATCATGAACTTTCAAGACTACATCCAAGATTTTACAAGCGTAACCGTGGAGCAGGCACAGAGCCTCCTCACTGCTCAAGAAGGCGGCGTTCTCTTCATCGGACGTGCCACCTGCCCTTACTGCAACCGTTTTGCCCCAAAACTCCACAAGGTTGCCCAAGACAAGGAAGTGACCGTCCACTTCCTTGACTCCAGCCAAGTCAGCCCTGAACTCCAGGCCCTCCGCGACCACTACCAAGTCCCTACTGTACCAGGCCTCCTCGTCGCAAAAACTTCTGGGGTTCAAGTCCGTTGCGACTCCAGCATGACGGAAGACGAGATTGCAGCTTTTATTGAGGACTAATGCTAGACATTTCCTACCAAGCCAACACCTTCCACATCTCTTATCAAGGAAGGCCACTAGGCAAGATTCACAGCTACAACAATCCCTACCACCAAACCAATACCTATCTTCGACTGGATTTGGCCGATTACGATTGCACCATAGCAGAGCAACTCTTCCAGTCCCTACAGACTTCCTTAGGCGGAAAACCTCTTCAGGTTATGCTCTCTTCTGCAGAGCAGGAAAAAATCCATTTCCTCACCGCATCTGGCTTTGTCTGCAAGCGGAAATGTTATGAGTTTGAAGTGACCAAACAAGACTTCCTTGGTCAAGCAGGCACTACCAACCTAAACATAGCCCGCAAAGGCACCGCACCTTATCAAATAGCCTGTCAGCAAATTTTTGACCACTATCAAACAGTTCACCAAGACATCAATCCTTGGGCTGCCAGTCAAGAAGACTTCGAGAAAGATTTACCTGACCTGATTTATACAGACTCAGAAAACTGGGCCTTTGTAGAAAACAATGAAATAGCCTATGTCTGTGGGAAAGATTGTGGAAGTTTTGATAACTTCATTCAGCAAGTTATTGGCTCCTTATTTGAACAATACCAGCAAATTAGCTTTGAAGCTGATGACTGCGATCCTATCGCCATGCGCTTGGCTGACCAATTCCGACATCCAAACAAGTCTAGCTGGGATACTTATATTTTAAAAAGCCAGCAAAAAGCACCGACCACAAGGCCGGTGCTTTTTAAGGAGATTATGAAAAATATTTAGGATTGAGTATAGTATAACTCACTCAACCTGCTCAGACATCAGCCCTAAGACTGATTTTACAAAAAGAACTCCCTTTCGGAAGTTCTTCTATATATGATTATTTACCAAGAGCTGCTGCCATCGTAGCTGCAACTTCTGCTTCAAAGTCGTTTGAAGCTTTCTCGATACCTTCACCTACTTCAAAACGAGCAAATTCTACAACTGAAGCGTTCACTGAGTTCAAGTAAGCCTCAACTGTTTTGCTGTCGTCCATGATGTACACTTGAGCAAGAAGAGTGTAAGCTTGGTCAACTTGAGTGTTGTCAAGCAAGAAGCGATCCATTTTACCTGGGATGATTTTGTCCCAGATTTTTTCTGGTTTGCCTTCTGCTGCCAATTCTGCTTTGATAGCCTCTTCAGCTGCAGCAATCACTTCGTCAGTCAATTGAGCTTTTGAACCATATTGCAAGAGTGGCAATGCTGGTTTGTCAACCATTGCACGGCTTTCGTTGTCTTGTTCGATTTTGTGGTTGATTTGTGCCAACTCATCTTTAACGAATTGCTCATCCAATTCAGTGTAAGAAAGAACAGTTGGTTTCATCGCAGCGATGTGCATTGAGATTTGTTTTGCAAGAGTTTCGTCGCCACCTTCAACAACTGAGATAACACCGATACGGCCGCCGTTGTGTTGGTATGCACCAAATGCTTGAGCATCTGTTTTTTCAACCAAAGCAAAGCGACGGAATGAGATTTTCTCACCGATTGTTGCAGTTGCATTTACGTATGCTTCTTCAAGCGTTTCACCTGAAGGCATAGTCAATTTAAGAGCTGCTTCGTTGTCAGCTGGTTTACCTTCTGCAATTACTTTCGCAGTAGTGTTTACCAATTCAACGAATTGAGCGTTTTTCGCAACGAAGTCTGTTTCAGCGTTCACTTCAACAACTGCTGCTACGTTACCATCAACGTAAACACCTGTCAAACCTTCAGCTGCTACACGGTCTGCTTTCTTAGCTGCCTTAGCCATACCTTTTTCGCGAAGCAATTCAATCGCTTTTTCGATATCGCCTTCTACTTCAACCAATGCTTTTTTCGCGTCCATAACGCCAGCACCTGATTTTTCACGCAATTCTTTAACGAGAGCTGCTGTAATTTCTGCCATGTCTATTCTCCTTGTTTGTATTTATAAAATAGAGGAGCGGGCTCAGCCCTGCCCCTCTAGGATTGTTTTTTCTTGTTTACTAACTGATGTAAAATGGAACTCGGACTAAAAAGCTAGGATTTGGACAAATCTAAGGCTTTTCTTAAGGTCCTCGTTACTTATTTACCTTCTACAACTTCAACCAATTCTTCGATTGATTCTGTAGATGCTGGTTCAGCTGCCAATTCAGCTTCAACTGCTGCTACGCTATCTTCACCTTGGTTACCTTCGATGATAGCGTCAGCCATTTTAGCTGTGATCAATTTAACAGCGCGGATAGCGTCATCGTTAGCTGGGATGATTACATCGATATCATCTGGATCTGTGTTTGTGTCAACCATCGCTACAACTGGGATACCCAATTTTTTAGCTTCTTTAACAGCGATTTGTTCTTTGTGCGGGTCAACTACGAACATTACGTCTGGAATGCGTGGCATGTCAGCGATACCGCCCAAGAATTTTTCAAGACGAGCACGTTGTTTGTTCAACAATGCTACTTCTTTCTTAGGAAGCACTTCGAAAGTTCCATCTTCTTCCATACGGTTGATTTCTTTCAAACGAGCGATACGTTTTTGGATTGTACCCCAGTTTGTAAGAGTTCCACCCAACCAACGGTGGTTGATGAAGTATTGACCAGCGCGGATAGCTTCGTCTTTAACAGCTTCAGCAGCTTGTTTTTTAGTACCTACGAACAAGATAACTGCGTCGTTTGCTGCAGCGTCACGGATGAATTCGTAAGCTTGGTCAGCCAATTTTACAGTTTGTTGCAAGTCGATAACGTGGATACCGTTACGCTCTGTGAAGATGTACTTAGCCATCTTAGGATTCCAGCGACGAGTTTGGTGACCAAAGTGTACACCAGCCTCAAGAAGTTGTTTCATTGAAATTACTGCCATGAGTATTTCTCCTTTTTGTTTTTTTCTCCTCTCCCAGACTTCGACTTGCAGCCCAACCTTTCGGCAACAAGACCACAATTGGTCCGAGATGAGTATTTGTTGCACAGCAACTCTATTAGTATATCAGAATACCTGACTATTTTCAAGTAAAATAGCAGAGAAATTCTTGAAAAATCTACTATGCTTTGCTGTTTCTATTCCCTACTCAAAATAAGTTTCAGCTACTACAGTATAGGTCCCTGCAACAACATCCATTTTTTCCAACTGACCGTTAGCATTGATCCTGTAAAAACCTGCTGCTGGAGCTACATTGGGATCGGTACCTTGCATATTCGGACTACTGTGGTCTTCTCTAACTTCAATGTAGACCAGACCGTCAGATGACTGAACATTTGTAACCACATGTGACAGAAAATCATCTTTCGTGAAAGGTGCGCCATATCTTGTAGCCGCATGTGCCTTGGCCCAATTAGCTGCCTGTTCGACTGTCAAGTTTTTGGTGTCTATTGATCCATTCACAGCAGTAGCTGAACTGGTTTCAGTTGCTGTTGTTGAACTTCCACCGAGGACCAAGTTTTCAAAGAAGGCTTGTAATTCCTGGTTCTTAGTTGGTCGGAAATAAAGTCGTTTTTCTGGATTGCCCTGGTTCTGCTCGGTAATCCAAGCAATAACCTGACCGTCCTTGATGGTAAAGAGGTAGAGGTGGGCACTTGGGTATTTTGTATTCTCAATATCCGAATAAATGCCTACAACGGCTATCTTCCCTGCTCCAACTTGACCATTTTCACTCCAAACAAGTTCAGGGGTTTCTCCTAGAAAATCAGGTGTCATTTGCTGACCTGGACCGCTCAAAACTCCAGACGGCAAGGTCACACCAAAAAAGTTCCCTGCACGACTTGGGCTATAGGATACATAATATTGGGGTGGCGAGAAAGAAGGTCCCCACTGGTCAATCACAAACGTCCTCAAGGCCTCTGCCTTGCCAGCATCCCAAGGACCTACCTGACTACTTGAACTACTTGATGTAGAGCTAGTGGTAGTTGTGGTTGATGTCGTGGAACTAGTACTTGTCGAGCTAGCACTAGAAGATGACGTCGATGAAGAGGCCGTAGTTGCTTCTTGCTTCTGACTGCCACAGGCTACCAAGATGCAGACACTGGCTCCCAAAAGCAAGCCTGAAATAAATCTATTCTTTTTCATTTTATCTCTCCTATCTTGAACTAATCATCCACTCGATAAAAGACCCCCTGGCTAAAGCCTTCCGTTGTCGTAACGCTTTGGGTACTAAATAATCTATCCTTGCTAGTATCCGTCTGATCACTATGTCCGTCTAAAAATCCATAGGTATTCTGAACTCCTTTTGGAATCAACAAAGTCGGTATAGTGGGTGAAGCCATTGCATTGGGATTTGTAATGCCGACCATAAGCACTTGTCCTTCATATTTAGCACCCTGCGTATCGACAAAACCTGTATTGCTTCCGCCGTTGTAGGTCACATTCCCCTGACCATCAATCTCCATCCGATCACCACGCGCATTGACCCAGTCACCTTCCAAACTAGCAAAATTCCCTGCTTGGATCTGCTCTAAATTCATGGACTGAACACCAAACGCTTGGTCTGAGCTGCTGGTTTCTGTTTCCGCCATGTCAAACTCAAAATCTTCCCAGTCAAACTGACGAGGAGCTAAGAGGTCAGATTCATTCTTACCAAAGACAGCTGCAATCTCATCTTGAATATGAAATTCTTTTTCAGATACTTGTGTGACTTGCCCATTTGCATCCAAAACCTTCAGCATCCCAATAGCATCGCCTGTTCCCGAGCTCCAGCCATAACTGATAAATTCTCCATCATTGAACAAGGCTACCGCGCTCCTTGCACCACCATGTCCAGCCACAAAGCCTTCCGCAATCAAGGAAACCTGACCATCAACGATCCCGTAAAAGCCCGTCACAAATACTGAGCCGTCTGGATTTTCAGAACCAATAAACAGTTCATTCTGACCATCTTGGTTGAGATCATAAAAGGTGTAGACTAGGTTGGATGGTGCATATACAGCACTTTCCATCACCCAAGAATTGACAGGAGTATGTAAGTTTTTCAAAACCGCCAGCATCTTTTCTACATTGTTCTTATTCGCACTACCAGCAAAGTCAAAAATGGCTTGATAATCAGAAAAGACTGATTGATAAAGCTCCTTATCGCCCTTCTTGACTTCACTCGAACTGGTCGAACTTTGCTGAGTTGTCGATGACGAACTAGCTGATTGTTCCGTCTGAACACTCACCTTGCTACAGGCTGATAAGATCGCTACACAGACAAGTGCAAAAGCTAGATATTTTTTCATAAAAACCTCCAAATGAAAATATAGATTACAAAAATACAAATAGACACTCTTGGACCATATTCACAGCCCCTTCCTGCCACTATGGAAAACCTTTGGCTAGTGACTAGCATTTACATTATCCATAAATGTTCATTTTTCCACTTGACCAATTTCACTATTTAAGGTACAATATTCTTTGTTATGGCGGTATAGCCAAGTGGTAAGGCACGGCTCTGCAAAAGCTTGATCGTCGGTTCAAATCCGTCTACCGCCTTTATTATAGGATTTTATCCGAATTTATACAAGTCAAAAGCCCGAGAAATCGGGCTTTTTTGATTTTTCATTCGGTTAAATTCGGTTAAATCGGGTAAAGTTGGTGGGCAGATTTTGGACAGGGTCTTTTTATAGTCTTTTAGTTTACTTTTAGTACTCGCTTCAAAGGTTCGGGGAGCCTTTGAAGCTTGGAGATGAAACAAACGAAGTTTGTGTCAACAGCTGCAGGCATAACTCAATGCTTTCTTGTTTCTAAGTGACCAGCTGATGTACTTCGCTTTTTTGTTTTCAAGCTCAGGCTGAAACAGTTCCCCAAACTGTTTCACTCCACCGGACTATTCGTATCCCCCAGACTGCTTGGACAGTCAATGAACTGTCCAAGGTTGGAGATAAAACTTGCGGAGCAAGTCGCTTTTGCAAAATCAGGCAAGGCGAGTTCAAACACTCCAGTGGAGTGTTTGAAGTTGGAAATAAGGAAACGACGTTTCCTCGATCGTCGAAGTAATAAAAGAAAAACTAAATGACGATAAACCATCAAAAAACTCCCCCAGGCTATTACCTAGGAGGAGCATGAATAAATTACAACTCAGCAATCTGGCTCAAGTTAACTTCAGCAATGGTATCATTACCAAACATAGAGATGACCATTTTGACCTTGTTGTTGTCAATTTCTGTGATTTTACCTGTGTAGTCGGTGAAGGCACCGTCAATGATACGAACAGTGTCGCCAACTTTGACATCAATATCAAATTCTTGAACGGTTTGACCCATAGACACCAAGATTTGACGGATTTCTTCTTCCAAGAGCGGTGTTGGTTTTGAACGGTTACCGTGTGAACCCACGAAACCTGTAACGTTTGGTGTGTTACGCACTACAAACCAAGCTTCATCGGTCATGACCATTTCCACCAAAACGTAACCTGGGAAACGATTTTCTTCTACTTCCTTAACCTCACCGTTCTTCTCAACCTGAACAGTTTGTGTTGGAATTTCTACACGAAGGATATTTTCTAACATATTGTAAGTGTGGGCGCGTTGGAGCAAATTCTCCTTGACCTTGTTCTCATATCCTGAATAAGTTTGCAGAACAAACCAGCCCTTATCAAAACTATCGTACATTTTTATCTTCCTTTCTATGGAACCACTGCATTTTTAGACGCTAAAAAAAGCCCGAAGGCTTTCGCTTTTCTTTATTATATCACTTCCATTTTACAAATGGCAAGTGTTTTCTAGAAAAGATTGATTAAACTCATGATACCACGTGACAAAATCAAGTCAAAGAGATAAACAATTGCCACGAAAAATGTTGTGTATTGTACAACAGAGGCAAAGTCCTTCCAGCTCTGCTTACGAGTTGGCCAAGCGGTCTTTTTTAAAATCTGGAAAATATCTTTCAAAAATTTCACGCGCTACTCCTATCTGGTTTCCTTGTGAACGGTGTATTGTCCACAATGTTTACAAAATTTATTTACTTCTAACCGTGTTGGCTTGGGATTACTCGACAGACTAATCGAATAGTTGCGAGAACCACAAACAGTACAGGCTAGGCTTGCTTTTTTTAGTGCCATAAAGCCCTCCATCTGTTTTATTTTATCATGTTTCTATGGATTTGACAACTCCTCAAACCAAGACGTAATATTATCCCACAAGGTCTTTGCTCGCTCTGGCAACTGTGCATCAATCAAGTTTTGCTTAGTCTGCTCAATCAAGTTTCGCGCCTGGTCAGAAATCTCCTGCACCTGCTTTTGATTGATTCCAAATTCAGACTGTGTTACGGACTCTTCAGCAACCTCTACAATTCCATTTTGAACATAGGCATTCTCTACATCAAACTGTGTCCCAGCTGTGTAAGGCAAGATCGAATTAGCAACCGTTTGAAAGACGGCCGGTGCCATCCAGTAGCCACTGCTATCAATGTAATGATTCTCATCCGTCTGTTCAAAACCAACCCATTGACTGATAACCAAATCAGGTGTATAAGCAATATACCACTGGTCATTAACAAGATTTACATCAAAACTTGTTTCGGTTGTTCCCGTTTTTCCTGCAAGATAGTAATTCGTCGCATCTGCAGATACACCTAAACCATTCGTATAGGTCCCAAGCATCATAGAGGTCATTTTATCTGCAACCGAGCGGTCAATTACTTTTGTACTTGTCTCGCGATGCTGAGCCAATACCTTTCCACTCGCTGTTTCAATACGTGTAATTAGATGAGCATCCTTCATTACACCATCATTCGCAAAAGCACTATAGGCCTGAGCCATTTGCAAGGGGTTCGTTTCCACACCTGATCCGATTGACGCACCAAGTACCTTTTCAACATTTTCCATATCAAGACCAAACTTTTGACCAAATTCAAAAGCTTTGTCAATCCCAAAGGTATTTACAATATATGCAACTGGCAGATTGTAAGATAAAGCTAAAGCTTGGTACATTGGAATGGTATCCGAAGTTGAATAGTCATAGTTGTGTAAGGTATAATCCCCATAGGTTTCTGTATGGTTATCCAATGGTGTATCAATTGCCCAACCCGCTGCTACCGCTGGCGCATAGGCAACAAGGGGCTTAATAGTTGAACCGGGACTACGCTTAGCTTGGGTCGCAAAGTTGAATGTTCGAAACACAGCATCTTCCGAACTATTCACGCGCCCAACCAAGGCTCGAACCCCGCCAGTTGCAGGATCCAAAGCTACACTTGCAGCTTGAGCCGAGGTTCCATCATAACTTGAAGTCGGGAACATAGTTTCATCATTGAAGATAACCTGCATACTCGCTTGAGAATTTTGGTCCATTTCGGTATATATTCGATAGCCGTTATTGATGATATCTGATTCTTTAAGGCCATAGCGATCAATCGCTTCAGCAATAACCGCATCAAAGTAAGATGGATAAGAATAGTTATCTTGTTTACCAGTAAAGGTATCTGCTAACTGGCTCGCTAAATCGACTTGAAAACCTGCATCGGCAGTTGCCTGATCAATATAGCCAGCGTTGACCATATTTTGCAAGACGGTATCTCGGCGATTGATTGCATTTTCTAAGGAATAATAGGGATTATAAATTTCTGGACCCTTAAGCATCCCTGCTAAAACAGCAGATTGCTCGATCGTCAAGTCACTAGCAGAAATACCAAAATACTTTTGACTAGCATCTTCAACTCCCCAAACCCCATTGCCAAAGTAAGCATTGTTGAGGTACATGGTCAGAATTTCCTGTTTGCTGTATTTTTTATTGATTTCAAGGGCAAGGAAATATTCTCTAGCCTTACGGCTGATAGTTTGGTCCTGGGTCAAAAAGGCATTCTTGGCTAACTGCTGCGTAATGGTTGAACCACCACCTGAACGCCCCAAGGTCAAGACTGCTAGAATAGTTCGCTGATAGTTAATTCCTGAGTTTTTATAAAAACTCCTATCTTCCGTCGCGATGATGGCATTTTCCATATGATCCGAAATCGCATCCAGCTCCACATAAGTCCCTTTTTGGCCAGACAAGGTGCCTGCTTCCGCTCCATCCTTATCGTAGATAATGGTGGTAGCCTTGAGAGCTTCCTGTAAATCCCCAACATTAGCTGTCTTGGCTAGGAAGAAGAGATAGCCACCAACGGTCAACACCATGACCCCAATCACAATCATCAAAATCTTGGTTAGCTGGTAGCGACGCCAGAACTTGCGGATAGGCTCTGGTATGCGGGATTTCTTCTTATTTTTTTCTAAAGACTTGCCACTTCCCCGACGGCTACGACGGGAAAATCCCTCTTGTCCTAGACTGTCTTGTCCAGACTGGTCTGGTTTATCCATTTTTTCTTTTTCATCTAATCCCTTTAACTGGATGGTTTCTTGTAAATCCTGGTCCATCGTCTCTTCCTTTCTATGTGAATTTTTTCCATTATACTACATTTTACACATTTCCCTAAGAAAAAGCCCCCCTTGCCCCTTGTGACAGCAGAGAGTGAGGGGGAATTTTTTCCAAAAATATGATAAAATAGGGTCATTCTGAACAAAGAAGAGGATTCCCATGACACAAGTATATGACATTACCATCATCGGTGGCGGACCAGTCGGTCTCTTTGCCGCCTTCTACGCCCACCTCCGTCAAGCCAAGGTCAAAATCATTGACTCCCTTCCCCAACTGGGTGGCCAACCTGCCATTCTCTATCCTGAGAAGGCTATTCTGGACATTCCAGCCTTTCCCAGCCTGACAGGACAAGAGTTGACCGACAACCTTCTTGCCCAGCTGGCACCATTTGACACCACCATCTGCCTCAATGAGACCCTGACTGCTATCGAACCTGGGGAAACCATTACCCTAACAACCACCAAAGGTAGCCACCAGACCAAGACCCTAATTATCGCTATGGGTGGCGGGGCCTTCAAGCCACGTCCGCTGGAAATTGATGGTGCTGACAGCTTTGATAACGTTCACTACCACGTTTCTAACATCCAGCAGTATGCCGACAAGGACATCGTCGTTTTGGGGGGCGGCGACTCTGCGGTCGATTGGTCACTGGCCTTTGAAAAAATCGCCAAAACCACCCAGATCGTCCACCGTCGCGACAACTTCCGAGCCCTCGAGCACAGCGTGGAAGAGCTCAAGCAGTCCAACGTTACTATTCACACACCTTTTATCCCTAAAGGGCTTTCTGGGGAAAATGGCAGAGCTTCTGCCATTGATTTTGACAAGGTAAAGAGCGAGAACAAGCTGACCCTATCTTTTGACCACCTCTTTGTCAACTACGGTTTCAAGTCATCTGTCGGAACGCTGAAAGAATGGAGCTTGGAACTCAATCGCCACCGCATCGTGGTCAACAGCAAGCAAGAAACCTCTGTCCCTGGTATCTATGCCATCGGTGACTGTTGCTTCTACGAAGGCAAGATTGACCTGATTGCGACTGGATTGGGCGAAGCCCCAACCGCTGTTAACAATGCCATGAACTACCTCAATCCAAATGAAAAAGTACAACCCAAGCACTCGACCAGCCTATAAGATGAAAATTGATATTCGCATTCCCCAAGCCTTTCCCCAACTGACTGTCAAGGAAGTCTTGGAAGATTATTTTCTCATTCCCAGAAAAATCCGCCACTTCCTCCGCACCAAGAAACATGTCCGTGTCAATGGCGAGCTGATTAATTGGCAGAGCCCGATTACCGCAGGCGACTTGTTAGAATTGACCTTTGACCAGGAAGATTATCCTGAAAAAAGTATTCCTCTAGGACAGGCAGACTTGGTGGAGGAACTCTATCAAGATGAGCATTTGATTATCGTCAACAAGCCTGAAGGCATGAAGACGCATGGAAATGAGCCGACGGAAATTGCCCTGCTCAACCATGTATCTGCCTATGTCGGCCAGACCTGCTATGTGGTCCACAGGCTCGATATGGAAACCAGCGGAGCCATTCTCTTTGCCAAAAATCCCTTTATCCTGCCCATTCTCAATCGGCTTTTGGAGGACAAGGTCATCTACCGTGACTACCTGGCCCTCTGCCAAGGGCAGCTAAGAAAGACTGACTGGACCATTACCGATAAAATCGGACGGGACCGACACGACCGCAGAAAGCGGGTGGTCGATAACCGCAAGGGACAGGCAGCTCTGACCCAAGTCCGACTCTTGCAGACCCTTGGCAAAAGTAGCTTGATCTCTTGTCGTCTCCAAACAGGGCGAACCCATCAGATTCGGGTGCATTTGGCTCATCATGGGCATGCCCTGATCGGTGACCCTCTTTACAGTCGAGTTTCTGCCCCCCGCCTCATGCTCCATGCCCAAAAACTCAGCCTGACCCACCCGCTGACACTTGAAGAAATCAGCGTGGAAGCACGATCGGAGAGTTTTGAGAAAGTAGTGAGAAGTATGAAATAAACAGCTGCACCCTTAGAGTTCTATATCCCTATTTCACTGGACTAATCCAGTGAATTTTTTTATGTTTCCACTAACCAAAAAATCCAGACAAGTTGATCTTGTCTGGAATTAAAACTCTACTCTGGCACAACAACCTTCAAACGAATATCTGTCGGCTGTAGAACTTTTTGAACCTGTACTAGGAAAGCCAGACCGTTATCCGATGGGGCATACTGAAAAGTCAGATTGATAACTTTTTCTGTAAAGTCATCCCCATAGCTGTCCACATACTGCTTACTTTCGATAAAGTGAATGTAGTTGTTCAACTTTTCTTGGAGTTTGAGCAAGTGGTCTTGTTCAGTGTCAGGAAGCCATTCGTTCCCATCTGCTAGTAATAGTTCAAGATGACCGTCTACAACGCCGAGAGAGTCGATAGAGTCCGTATTAATATAAATATAGATGGAGCAGTTAAATTAAAACGAAAAACTATTTTTCGATATAGTCTATCTATTGCTTCAGATTCCGTATTAAATTCAGCCCTTATTTTAAAATCTTGACGCTCACTTACTTCATAAAATTTATACTTTTGTGATTCCTCATCAAAATAGTAGCCGAGAGTAAACTGCCCTCCAAATTTTCTTCCTGGCATAATAGTAAATGCCCCTATTTCAGATTGGTGAGCTTCCACAAAATTCAGTAATTCTTGCTTTGTCATTGATCTTCCTCAAGCTCTAATTCAATAATAGACTTCTGTTCCAGACTTGGTAAGGTATCATCGGGAAGGATGGTCTCAACCCGAGTTGCGTAGGCAGAGGCAAAACCAAAAACAACCACAATAATCGCAACCGAATAAACTAGAAAAACCCTTTTTAGAAAGGCACTAGAAACTGAGTAACCCTCTGTCGAATACTGCTTCAGCTCAGGTTGTTTTTTCTCTAAGATATTTTTGGGTAAAAAATAGGGTCTAAAAGCTGTCATGCCCACAGATAAAAATACTGTAATCCCTATAGAACTGTACATTTCTGTTCTCGCCCCAATCGCTGTTATGTAAAACATACTTGAAAACAAGACAAGCCCAAAAACAATAAATAGAATCAAGGATACCTGAGCATCCTTCTTCAGTTGTACGAACTCTTCTACTGTCATTTTTTCTTTTTGCATCCTAACTCTCCTATTCTATTTCTTTGGGAATTTTCAACTTGATTTGTTGGTCTTGATAATGGAGGTAACTCATCAAGAATCTCATATTGACCAATGTCATTGATGGCATAGATGGTATGGTCCTCAATCCCCTGCTCATCCTTATCTGGCTGGTAATCAGCCCCAGACCAGTCAGACTGGAAGAGTTCATACACTTCATTATTTCCGACCTGGAGGTAGCCACGACCCACCTGAGTAATCTCAGCCACATCTGGCGTCTTAAGCATCTCCATGGAGTCGCTCCGATCTGCCACCTTGAGCGCCAGCTTGAAGCGGTAATTGGACCAAATCTGGTCATCCACCACACCAGATGGCTTCATACCTTTCTTGAGTTTTTTGAAAAATAGCAGAGCTGTTCACATCATTTCGAAACAGAAATAAAGTAAAGCGATTCTAGTTCCATCTCATCCTCCAGCTCCGCTTTAGACCGAGCTTAGCTTGACATCTTATGTATCAAGGAAGAATATACCTTTCCATTATACCAAAAATACCCAGCTAGTTCACACTAACTGGGAAGAAATCTAATCAATCATATCTAAAAATATTATAGTGGTTTACATTGATAGAAGCCATATAAAAACCTATTTTTAAAAATACTTCTTGCGTACAATACTTGCAAGGGAAGCACTTAAATGAATTCCGTTCGAGCTATCAATAATATTATTTTGATATTCCCTTTTTGAGCATAGAGCTATTCTCATTAAGCCAATTTTGATATAAATATACAAATCGTTCCTCATCAATATCACTAAAACCTTTATAAACCACGGAATCCACATCATCTCTATTAAAATAGAAAAGCCTATCTGGATTCAACCCCTCTGGATAAAGTGCTACTGAATAGTCAAAAATAACCTTTTCTCCGTCTTTTTCCAAGGTAACTCCACGATTCAAAATCATTAGTTTTTGGCTACCCTATTTCAAATATACAATTGTTCCAATTGGTAGTATTGACATCTCTGTCCCTCTCATTCTAAAGTTCCTCGATTGCTTCAAAAAGAATTTCATTCTTTTCAAAGCTTTCTCTTAGTGGCAACATGCCTAAAAATAACGTAAAAATACCTAACGTAACAATACTATTAATAATCAGAAAACCTCCTTCCGTCCCATTATTAGTAAGCATATACATACAAAAAATGATTAAGTAAATACCAACTATAAAAGGGAGTGTCTTATACAAATTGATATGACTTTTCTGTGTCAGTACCTTAAATGTTATTCGATGGTGAGCACTCTTATCTGGAATTCTACGATTTACATTGTATCTTATCGCAACCACAATCACCTTAAAAACGATAAAGGCTAACAGAACAGAGAAAGCAAGTAGGAAAATCTTTAAAGAGAAATTCTGACTAATATTATACTTTAAAAAAATATCATCCATTAAGCTATACAAAATACCCGAAATAACTACTCCTAAAGCTGGTCCAAAGGACTTATTTACAGTTTTAACTAGACCCTCAAAACTAGAATCTTTTTCTTCTAGCTTTATCATACTCACAGTAATTATCTGAGTTTTAAATTGCCAAAAGAAAAGTTTTGGGATAACTGTTGTCAAATCTAGTAGATATTTGTCCCCATTAACTAAAATAACTTTGTGAAATACTCTGTTAGACTCTTTAAATACCACTTCCATCTTCACCACCCAAACACATGTTGAATTGATTTTATGCCCGAATCAAAAGCATTAATTTTCCTATTCCCATTCTTGAGCTGAACCACTGAGCCAATTGGTAAATATTTCTTCATCAATAATTTCTCCATTTCTAATACCATTCTTCCTTTGTTTTCCCTTCCCACTCACGATATTCTTCAGGATATTTCCATTTATAATAGCCCTGAAGAAAGAACGGAAGAAAAAGATAGATTTGCAAGGTCAAAATTCCTATATTGGTAATAAACCATATAGACAGGGTTCCTAAAACACCTAATCCATCCATGCCCTTCCAACCTTCTAGTATCCATTTTAAAACGGTTAAAATAATCACTACAATCCAAAAATACCGTGCCAGAAAACTGAAAGCTCTGTCTAATCGTGATGGCAAAAATTGACCATATAGCAACTGACTAAGACTTTTAATTTTATGATTGAACAGATTGCCAATAATAACAGCTTGAGAAAAATAAATCACGCCAACCCCTAATATACCGAGGGTTCCATAAAATACATTCAATAAAAGTAAATTAAATTCAATCAATAACCAAATAAAATAGGTTACAAAAATATGAAACTGAGTACGATAAGTTAGAATAAACTTGAATTTGAATCTTTTTCCCAAAATAACGATCAGTAACCATAGAAATGCCAAGAGATAAAAGATCCAATACGGAAAAAAATTGATTGGAGAACCGGTAATGGATGTTTTTTCACTTGGGAGATGATAGATCATATTAGATATGACAGCAAATAAATAATTGACACCAAAAATAAGAAGAAGACTCCACCAGAAAGTATTCCAATTTCCTTTAAAGGTTCCTCTATATTTCTCAGTCTCTTGCGCTGATTCAAAATTTGGTTTCCCAAATTTTTTATAAGATGGATCATCATATAGATTTAAGCTCTCTTCAAAGCTTGCATCTAAAAGTGTTTTTTTCATGTTTTCTCCTTAACCAATAGCAAATAGTCTTAGCTCTTAGTTAAATACACTTTTTGCTACTAATTTTAATATTTCCTGCTTATATTTATCACTTCCCCAAACTTTCCTTATATCGCTTGGACTTTTTACCATACCAGTCTTCAATGCTATATCCTGAGAGAATACGATAGTCTTCCATATATTTATTTATATAAAATCCTTGAATACAACTAAAAACTATTGCTACGATAAAATAGAAAAGTAATATAGGCCCACCAATCCCAAAAATCATGACTAAACTTCTTAGAAAATCATTCTCATAAATCCCTTTACCCTGATTGGGTAAAAAGAGACGAAGTACAACAAAGGGAAAGACGATTAAGCCACCATATTTCCTCCCTAAGACGACAAACTTCTCTAACACGTCATTCAATGGATTAGAAACAGATTGATTTCCATATAAGCCATTCAAAACCTCTTTCTTAAACCATAGATATCTTTCTGCGATTACAAAGATTATGATAGATAGGTTTAGAATGACTGCAATTAGCGAACCAAAAAACATGGCCGAACCAATCGCACATAGAACAAATACTTGGTAATTCAGAAGACTCACCATCAAGAACATATTCCGATTGAAATAGTAATACGACAAAATTCGATTATGGCGTATCTTTCTAGCGTCCATTAAGTAATGAACGATTACTAATAAGCCGAGCCATACGGGGATTGAAAATAGGATTTTCGCCTCCACAAATAATATCTTTCCAACTTCTTTGTCAGAATACGGTCCGATAAATGATATAAGAAAGATAAAAAATTCAACTGTCAAAAATCCCAAGATTTTCTTTCCATAACCATTTTTTTCAATATCTTCTAGGGAAGTCTGTATATATTTATCCGTTACAAGATTCAAACTCTCTTCTAAAGAGGCATTCCATACTGTTTTTTTCATATTTTCTCATCCTTATCAAATCATCCTGCTCTACTATTATACCAAAATTCTAGATAAGATAGCATGTTTAAAAATGTCGTTCAGATATGAGTTTGAAGCCACCAAAAAAAGCTGAACACTCAGCTTTTTTATGCACGCATAATCTAAATAGGGGGCAGCTTACATCTCTTGAAGTGCTGACCAGTAAAAGTTACTCAAAAATATTACCCAACTCAACATCCACGCGATTTTCTTTGACATTGATGTCGGTCACGGCTAGAAGCGATTTATAGTTGGCTACGTTGCGGTCACCTTTTTGATTTTCCGCAAAGACAGCTACGCCAACCAAGGTTGAATCAAACTCAGAGAGTAGGCTGATCATACCATTGATGGTACCACCATTTTTCAAGAAATCATCAACAATCAAGACACGACTTCCTGCCTTCAAGCTACGCTTGGATAGGAACATTTTCTCAATGCGGTCGCTAGATCCTGACACATAGTTAACCGAAACGGTTGAACCCTCTGTAATCTTAAGGTCCCGACGAACAATAACAAATGGAACATTGAGTACATTGGCAACGGCATTGGCCAAAGGAACACCCTTTGTCGCAACCGTCATGACAGCATCAATCTTTTCTTCCTTAAAAGCATTGGCAATAATACGACCAACGTTTTTCAAGACATGAGGTGTTGAAAGAAGGTCAGATGAGTAAATATAACCACCTGGCAAAATCCGATTACTTTCAGCCATCTGGTCACGAAGAGTTTGGGCAATCTCGATGGACTCTTCCTTAGAAATAGAAGGCGTAAATACAACCCCTCCGCTAGCTCCTGTGATGGTTTCAATCTGACCAATCGAGCTTTCTTCAAAGGCTTTTTTAATAATTGCAATATCTTCTGAAATTGAAGACTTGGCAGACTCATACTTTTCCGCAAAGGTATTCAAGCTTGTTAATTCGTAAGGGTGATTGATGAGGTAGTTAGAGATAACAACCATTCGTTCACTTCTTCTTAATTTCATATCGTTCTCCTTTTTGGCTTTTTCCTATTATAGCACAATCTATGCAAAAAGCGAACTTTTTTATTTTAAAAAGTCCATCTTTTTCGTATTTTGTTCATTTTTCACAAATACCATAATGGTTGAAGCCTGCTATAGCCTTGATACCAAGTAAAAACAGCATCAGCCTGTTCCTTCATCAAGGGGATTTGGAGGGGATCCACCTGCTCCGCCTATTGCTTACTTCCCTTCAGGGTACATGGAATCATAGATATCTTTTAACATGGCTTTGAGTTCATTCTCAGCGACTTCCCTTAGTTGCTCTTGTTCATCCTCACTCAATTGAATTCTTTCCTTATCCTGTCCAGATTCATCAAGGAGATAGTATATTCCATCTCTATCCAACTCCATTTTTTCATTAAGTATTTGACTGACACCTAATGGTTGTTCATTCAAAATGTAGCTATAATGAAGGTCAACTCTATTGTTTAACGGAATAACTTTTATTTCTATTTTTTTGGTAGTTAAACTGGTGATGTTATCGTTCATCCTCAAATTATACTCATCAATCTCGTAACCCGCCTTCCGAACGGCCTCAACATAACGTTTGCCACCAATTATTCTACCATAACCCGTTATGACCTTCAACTGCTCGTAGACCGTACCATTCTCATAAGCTCTCTTGAAAGCTCCATAATCATACTCTCTGTAGCCAAAAAAGGAAATGACTACGGTGAACATTACAAGAATAGGGAACATAATTTTTTTATGTTTTCGCAGATTATTTAACATTGGTTATTTCCCCTCAGGGTACATGGAGTGGTAGACATCTGCCAGTAGAGCTTCAAGCTCCGCAATAGCAACTTCTGTCAACTCTTGCTTTTCAGCATCCGTTAACTCTATTCTCTCTATATCATTCCCATTTTCATCTATAAGAAAATAAATTCCTTCACCATCCCGCTTCAAATTCTTATCAAGTTGTTGGAAGACACTAATACGTTTCCCATTTAATTCATAGTCAAAGCTAACAGTAATATGTATCTCTTCTGGAATAAATTTTATCCCTAACTTTTTAGATATTAATGCAGGAATTCGGTCCATCATCTTCAAATTGTAATCATCTAGGTCGTAGCCCGCTTTCTTTACATCGTCCACATATTGTTTCCCAAAAAATCTGTCATATCTTGTCAGAGAATAAAATTGTTCATAGGTAGAAGCTCCGCTCTCATAGGTTCGCTTAAAATCACCGTAACAATACTGACGGTAACCGAAAAACGATAGCACCAAAGTCAATACTATGAGGACAGTCACTCGGCTTTTCTTACTCAACATTACTTACTTCTCCTCAGGATACATGGAGTGGTAGACATCTGCCAGTAGATCTTCCAGCTCCGCAATAGCGATTTCTGTCAACTCTTGCTCCTCAGCTTCTGTCAACTCTACACTCTCAATCAGATTACCGTTTTCATCCTGTAAATAGTAGCTGCCTTTACCATCCCGATTCATATCCTTGTTAAGTTGCTGGAATACATTAATCTGTCTGCCATTCAATTCATAGTTAAAACTGACAGTGATATGTATCTCTTCTGGAATAAATTTTATCCCTAACTTTTTAGAAGTTATTGCAGGAATTCGATCCATCATCTTCAAATTGTAATCATCTAGGTCGTAGCCCGCTTTCTTTACATCGTCCACATATTGTTTCCCAAAAAATCTGTCATATCTTGTCAGAGAATAAAATTGTTCATAGGTAGAAGCTCCGCTCTCATAGGTTCGCTTAAAATCACCGTAACAATACAGTCGGTAACCAAAAAAGGAAATGACTACGGTGAACATTACAAGAATAGGGACCATGATTTTTTTATGTTTTCGCAGATTATTTAACATTGATTTCTTCTCCTCATGAGATTACCATTTATTCGGAAATATCACACAGCATATCTTTATGGACATCTCAACAAGCATAACTCACTGATTATACAAAGTCTCCTCCATCGTGTCCAAAAAAACATTGATTTCTTTTTGGACAATACTCAAAAGACGCTTTTCTTCTGATTCGTGAAGTGTTAAGTTTTTCCTCTCATTTTGTTCCATTATCTGATAATAGCTACGGAGCAAATTCAGTTGCCTATCCATGACAAAAAACGCTTCAATAGTAGCATCGTTCTTTTCCACTAAAAATGAAATACTAAGTTCCTCATCGGCTTCACCTGGTGGATGAATTTTTAAATGCAAATCCCCCTCGATTTCCAAGGGGTCAATAGCTCCATCAAATCGAATAGCGCTATCCGGTGGAATCGTAAAACCAGCTTGGCGGATAACTTTCGCATATCTCTCCGAAGCCATTAGGTGATAGAAAACTTGAATCTTATCGTCATTTTTAAATGCCGTTTTTAGCTCTTGTGCACTTTGATAGCGACTATAGCTGATAAACCCCATCACTATGAGTATGATTGTAAAAAGACCGATCATTATTTTTTTAAGTACCGACATTTTGCTTCTCTCCTCTATTTAGGTAATCATAAAAATCTTTTAAAGCTTTATCATCAGCATCACTTTCTTTTCCGAAAATAATATCTAGACCAACCCCATATTTGATAAAATTACCTCCGATTGTAGGGTTCTCCATGAGATATTTTACGTTCTCTTTTCCATTTTCTCTATTTCCATTTCCCATCACTGTATAAAACTCTTCAACACGATTGATTTGATTGTCCCACTCATAGAGAATCTTCTTCCAAAACGTCATGCTCTCTAATTATACCACAATATATGACGACTCCCTTGTTCAGTATACATTCCATCTATAAACTATAAAAAGCGAACTTTTTTATTTTAAAAAGTCCGCTTTTTTCGTATTTTGTTCATTTTTCACAAATACCATGATGGTCGAAGCCTGCTATAGCCTTGATACCAAGTCCAAACAGCATCAGCCTGTTCTTTCATCAAGGGGATTTGGAGGGGATCCACCTGCTCCGCCCAAGAAAGAGCCCCCAGACTGTTCACGGTCAGATAAAGGGCTAAAAGCCTCCAAAATTCCTCTGGAATAGCTCCTGCAAAATAGGCATCCACCTGACCACGCGCAAAGGCTGGCGACAAGTCTGCCGTGAAAATCAGACGGTTGAACTCCTCCCAAGGATCTCCTATATCGTAGCGATCAAAGTCTAAAATTTTCAGTCTTCCATCCTGGCTCCGTAGAAAGTTTCCTGTATGAAAATCACCATGATGGTAGGCAATTGGTCTTCCTGCCAGCAAGTGACGATTGGCCTGGACAAAGTCTATCATGGCTTGACCATTTGGATAGGAATGACTAGCTGCTTGGTAGGCAACTAATTTATTGTCAATCTTAGCCTGATAGTAGTTGTTCCAGTCCCGTTGGCTTTGGTCAATAGGCAGGGCATGTAAGGTTCGCAAGAACTGACCTGACTGACAGCCCAGTTCATATAAGGTTTGTTCTGACATACTGGTAGCCAAATCATTCATATCCTGACCTTCTATCCATTCATAGAGGCTATGGACCGACTTCTCATCCGTCCAAAAGGCGATTGGCTCTGCCACAGGCAAACCTAGACCAAACAGGTTTTCAACTAACTGAAACTCTAATCGCTTAACCTCATAGACTGGTCGCTCTGCTATTCTCAAAAGACCAAGGCGACCATCTTCTAGCTGGACCTTATACTTTCGGTCTGTGGACCAGCCTTTGGTGAGGGGCTGACGAGATACAATCGCAACTGCCATCAGTCTAAATTAGGCTTGTAGAAGGCACGGTTGTCCATGGCAAAGATACGGTTAGTCATCTCACCTGGGCCGACCTTGTCCAAGGCCGATAGCATCATCATCATTTCCGCATCAATGTTGTCAATCATGTGGAGGATTTCCGCCTCCATAATCTGCGGACGGACAGGGCTTCCATACTCCAGCAAACCATGGTGACTGAGGATAACATGGCGCAGAACAGTCACTTCTTCCTTGCTATCGTCGATACCCAATTCCATCAAGACCTTGGTAATCTCTTCATCAATCAAGGAAATGTGCCCAATCAGATTGCCACGCACCGTATAGCCAGTGTTATCAGGTCCTGTCAGTTCGATAACCTTGGCTAGGTCATGAAGCATAATCCCTGCGAAAAGCAGGCTCTTGTTGAGCTGAGGATAAATATCACCAATTTTATCAGCCAAGCGGACCATGGTCGCTGTATGGAAGGACAAGCCTGAGTAGAAGGCATGGTGATTGGTCTTGGCCGCTGGATAGGAATAAAATTCCTTGTCGTACTTGCTGTAGAGAGCACGGACAATCCGCTGCCAAGTGGCATTTTCAATGCGGAAAATCATCTGGCTCAGATAGTCCTTGGTGTCCTTAACATCCACAGGTGGTTTTTCCTTGAAATCAGCAGGGTCATTGGGCTCGCCTGCCTTTGGCAAACGAAGAACAAGCTGGTTGACCTGAGGTGTGTTGTTGTAAACCTCACGACGACCCTGCATGTGAACAACTGTCCCCGCAGTAAAGTCCTTGATTTTCCCTGGTTGGGCATCCCAGACCTTGCCTTCAATCTCGCCCGTATCATCTTGGAAGGTCAGAGCTAGGTAGTCTTTGCCAGCTCGTGTTTGACGAACTTCAGCAGTCTTGATCAGATAGAATCCTTCGAAGAATTCATCTTTTTTCATTTGGTTAATTTTCATTATCTTCCTCATCTAATGGGGACAGGCCAAGCAGTCCCTTGGTTTGGTCATCTTCGTACAGGTCAATGGTGCGAAGACTACGCTCAATGGCGTTGGTGCGAGTGGTTAGGAGTTTGTCAATATTGCTGCTGGCTTGATTGAGCTGTTTCTGAGCCTTGACCAAGAGGTCAGAAAACTTGCCAAATTCCAGCTTGACATTGCCCAAGACCTTGGAAATATCATCAGCCGACCGTTGAATGTTGAGGGTCTTAAAGCCGACGGAGAGAGAGTTGAGCAAGGCAGAAAGTGTGGTCGGTCCTGCTACTACGATATTTTCCTGACGGCGAAGCTCATCAAAGAAAATGGGATTGCGGACCACTTCTGAATACAGCCCTTCGGTTGGCAAGAACAAGACACCAAAGTTGGTGGTTTCAGGCGGATTGAGGTACTTGCTCTGAATGTCCTTGGCAAAACGTTTGATAGCTGCCAGGAGATTTTTGCGATGGAGGTCAATCTGCTCCTTATCCCCACTTTCGTAGGCATCTTCCAAGCGATAGTAATCCGCCAGCGGAAACTTGGAATCGATTGGCAAGTAGATATAGTCGCCTTCCGTCCGTCCCGGTAGCTTGACCGCATACTCCACGCGCTCATTCGAGCCTGAAACCGTGGCAAACTCTCGCTCATATTGGCTAGGTGTCAAGATATCCTCGATAATCTGTCCCAGCTGCAATTCGCCCATGATGCCACGGGTTTTGGTGCCAGACAGAACCTTGTTAAGACTACCCACATCACGCGCCACCGTCTGCATTTCACCCAGACCACGATTGACCGATTCCAACTGCTTGGACACTGTTTCAAAGGAGGCTTGTAGGCGGGTTTGCAGGGTTTTCTCCAGCTTTTCCTCGACCGTCTGCCGCATTTCTTCCAGGCGTTTTTCATTGGACTCCTGAATGGCCTGCAAACGACGGTCGGTGGCATCTCGCGTTTCCAAGTGGCTCTTATTCAGCTCTTGACGGATGTCGGTTAGCTGTTGGTAAAGCTCCGTGCGAAGTCTTTCCACTTCCTGATGAATGGCCTGCTGCTGTTTGAGGGTTGCATTTTCCAGTTGATAGCTGAGCTGATCAGACAAGTTGTCTGCTGTGTCTTCCGCCTGATCTTGCAAAAGTAGGGCCAAGCTCTGCCATTTTCCATAAAGAAAAACCAAGGCAAGCAAGACCAGTATCAGCAAAATAAGTAATACAATATCCATCTAATCCTTATCCTTACTGTAGATAAGGACCACATAGCCCTTATCCAGTTGAATGTCTATGTCTCTATCTATAAATTCGTTAGAGGAATAACATTTTTTGAAAAAATAATTGCTGGCATCCAACGGGTACTTGGCATGACGAATGGTCAGGCGACTCTGGTCCGACGGCATAAAGGAAATGTACTTCATACCAGCAATCGGTGACAAACGGTGCTGACCTGCAGGTCGAAAACGGATAACGTTCTGATCATCTACCAATTCAATCTGCTCCATGTAGGGTGCCAAGTCAGGCTCTGCAGCCAGAAAGAGATTAGCCATCATGTGGTCCATGCGACCACCCAAGGCTCCGTATATACGAACCTGAGCCTGCGGATAGGCCTTGAAGATTTCCTTTAAAGCCAGCTCCAAATCTGTATCATCTTTTTCAGCAGGAGCTTGCAAAAAACGCTCTGCTAGATTCTTTATCCGCCCTAATTCTTCAGGTGTCACCGAGTCAAAATCTCCGATTGCCCAGTCAAGAGGCAGGGAATGGTCCAGAAGACGAAGAGAGCCTGCATCTACCCCCACATAGAGGTCGGCAGGCTCAGGAAGGCAGTCAAAGGAACCGCCTGCAATGACAGCAATCTTAATCATGAAGAGCTGCTCTCAATTTGGCAACGTTGGCATCCAAATCGCCTTTGAAGAGGTAGGATCCAGCCACAAAGACATTGGCACCCGCATTTTTGGCTGAATGAATGGTCTTATCGTCAATTCCGCCGTCCACTTCGATGTCAAAGTTCAAGCCCTTGGCTTCACGCAATTTAACCAAATCCACAATCTTCTCAGCCACTTCTGGAATGTAGGCTTGTCCACCAAAACCTGGGTTGACCGTCATGAGCAGAACCTGATCCACCAAGTTGAGCACAGGCTCAATGGTCACAAGAGGAGTGCCTGGATTGATCACCACACCCACCTTCATACCAGCAGCACGAATTTTTTGGAGGGTCCCATGCAGATGGACGGTCGCCTCCGCATGAATAGTCAAGATATCCGCACCCGCACGTGCAAAGGTCTCAATATGATTTTCAGGATTGGACACCATGAGATGGCAATCGAAAACCAGCTTGCTATGAGGACGCATGGCCGCAACCACATCCGCACCAAAGCTGATATTTGGCACAAAGTGACCATCCATAATGTCAATATGGACGTATTCCACACCTGTCTGCTCAATACGCTTGAGTTCATTTTCAAAATTTGCATAATCTGCCGCTAAAATAGACGGTGCAATCTTATAATGTGACATAGAGTACCAACTTTCTATTTGAATTTCTTACTAACCTTGGTATAGGTTTCACGCTGATTTTGGATTTCGCTGAGGAATTGGAGATAATTGTCAAAGCGACTTTGGGAAATGGCAGAGCTGGCAACAGCTTCCTTGACCGCACAATCCGGCTCATGGGTGTGGGTACAGGTCCTAAATTTGCAGTCCTGGCTGCTTTCCGCAATCTCTGGGAAACAATCTGTCAGAGCCTCCGCCTCCTTGACTTCATAGTCTAGGGATGAAAAACCCGGCGTATCCGCAATTTTCCCGCCGAAGACATTGTAGAAACTGACCGCACGAGTGGTATGACGACCACGCCCCAGACTATCTGAAATTGCCCCTGTTTCCAAGGCTAATTCTGGCGCAATGCGATTGAGAAGAGTCGATTTGCCAACCCCTGTCTGCCCCATAAAGACCGTCACCTTATCCTGCAATAATGGCGTCAATTCCTCCAAATGATAGACAAATGGATAGCCAATTTTTTCATAGATAGCCTTGAAGGCATCCATCTCCGTCCGATCCTCTACCAAGTCCATCTTAGAGATATAAATAATGGGATCCATGTCCTTCTGTTCAAGGAGAACTAGGAAACGATCGAGTAGATTGGCATTAAAATCAGGCTCTTTTGCAGACATAATAACCACCGCCTGATCGATATTGACGATAGGAGGTCGAACCAAACTATTCTTTCTCTCGTGGATTTTTAAAATATAGCCTTCTGAATTTTCCTCCGCAGAAAAGTCCACAAAATCACCCACATAGGGCGTTTGGCCTTTCTTACGAAAATTTCCTCTGGCTCTGGTTTGATAAATCTGTCCATCTGCCTCGACATAGTAAAAACCAGCCAAGGCCTTGATAATTCTTCCTTGCAATGAAGACTCCTTTGTGTGTACTTGCTCCTATTATACCAAATTTCCTAGGAAAAAAGGAGCAGGAAAGAACTCGAACCTTAATAAAAGAGCGCGTCACCCATTTCACGTTTCAAGTTGTTGAGCTGAAACAGTCTATTCCCAGACTGTTTCAGTCCCCCCCGTATAGCTCCAACAGTCAGAGTAGTGACTGTTGGAGCAATCAACCACTGCGCTGAGATGTTGACACTAACCTTATGAAGTGGGATGGTCTTTTACCCAGACTCTGAGATTTTACACTTTACTCTAGTCATTTCAATGTAAAAATAGTATAATAAAAAGCAAGCGGAGGTGGTGGAACGGCAGACACGCATGCTTCAGGCGCATGTGCCCATCGGGTGTGAGGGTTCAAATCCCTTCCTCCGCATGATTTATAAAGGATAACCCCAAGTCAAAGTTGATGACTTGGGGTCATTTTTATATCTTCTCACTCAATTTCCCATCACGCATTTCCAAAACCACATCAAACATGTCTAGGATGGCTGGGTCTGATTGGTGCAAGATAGTAATGATCAGTTTGTCCTCCAACTGCAAAAGGTGGGTCAAGACCTGTTTGGTCAAGGCAGGGTCTAAATGGGCGGTCGGTTCATCCAAGAGCAAGATGTCCTTGCCACTCATCAGGGCACGGAGCAGACACAGGATATTTTTCTCGCCACCACTCAAGAGACTGGGGTCTGTTGTTGTACACAAGGTGTCCTGCAAACTCTCTGGCAAGCTCCTTAACAAGCCAAGCATGACATCTCTTCCCTTCTCATAGGTCCCAAAAACAGACACATTGTTTTCAAAATCGGTATGGTAAAGATGCTCAAACTGGCTGAGATAGAAGGCGGTAGCTGCTTCCATTTCATGTGAAACATCGTTTTCCAGATAGGAGACACTTCCCTTGTCCAGAGCCAGTTCTCCTGCCAACACTCGTAGAAAAGTGGATTTTCCGCTGGCTGACGGACCAATGATGGCATACTTTTTTCCCTTGTCAAACCGATAGGAAACATCTGCTACCGCTAATTCTCCCACATGATAAGCTACATCTTTCACTTCCAAGGCTGTCACATTGGGATAGCTTGGCACTTGCTCAGACAAGACCTGACCAGCAAGATAGTCTTCTAGGTTGGCAACCGTTTCCTTAGTCGAATGGATATAATTGACATCCAAGAGGATGTATTTCATGGGATAGATGAAATTTTCAACATAGCTAAAAGTCGCAATGGCAGCTCCAATGGTCAACTCATTTTGTAGCAAGAGGTAGCCGACCAAGCCAAAAGCTGTTAATTGCACCAAAAACATGGAAAATCCATTGACGACATTAGCCAGGGTTTTGAATTGCCCAAAGTGAAAACGGGCTTGCTCACTTTCTTCCACTGACTGATGATGGACACGGCTGATGGAGCCGAAAGTTTCGGTATTAACACGGTTCTTAGCAGAAAAGAGGTCCATCACCACCTGAAAATAACTTTCCAAACTCTGTAAAAATACCCGTTGACGCTGTGAAAGAGGACCAGAAATCCACTTGGGAATGAAGACCGCCAAGGCAGACGACAGAATAATCCCAACCGCAACCAGGGGGTGAACAAAGAGAAAGAGGGAAACCGCATAGATGACCATGCTCAAGCTAGAGCGAATAATGTCCATAAGAGGACTTAGATAACTCTCCTCAATGGTTTCCAAATCATTGTCAAAAATGGACAGATAGGCAGAAACATTCTTCTCTGAAAATTTGGATAAAGGCTGTGATAACAAGCTGTTTGCCAGGCCTTTTTTAGCCTTGACATAGAAGCCCTGAGATACCTTCCACTCATAAACCTGGGAAATGTACTGAAAGACTGAATTGGCAATGATGGTCAAAGCGTAGGCCAACAAGAGCCAGACAAGCCCTCTCCAGCCCATCTGAAAAACATGGTCAAAAAGATACTTATTTAACTCCGGCAAAACGACATTGGTCAAACTATATAAGATATGGAAAACCAACTGAACGGCAATAACAAACCTCAATTGATAGATGATTTTTTTCATGTTCTTTTACCCCTACATTCAATTTAGGACAACAGGGTTCTGATTGTTTAAAATCTTGCTATTATTATATCATGTTTTTGTCTTTTGTGTCCTTTTTCACATAAAACAAACCAAGCCAGCATTCTGACTTGGTCCTGTCTTTATTCTGTCGTTTCAGTCGCCACCTTGAAAAAGTCTTTGTATTTCAAAAGGTAGCCTTTTCCTGTGGATAGGTCATATTGGACCAGTTTGAGTTCTTCTGCGACTGTCGCATCCCGCTCAGCCTGCCCTACACGGTCCTTGTGGAGCACTTCTGTTAATAAAGCATAGTAAGGACTGACCTTGTTATTGGTCGTCTCCAGCATCAGTGCATTCATGTCGCTAGAATTGACCAAATCATAATGGTAGTCTTCCGTTTCAAAATTACTCCAAACGAAATAGTCGGTCTTATATTGCAGACTTGGGTCCGTCGCAAAGGCAGACTCTGGATAGAGACCTGGCAGGTGGTCACCGTAAAAGACGACTGTCACTTTTTTATTCAAGGTCTTAAGCTGGTCTAGGAAATCCCTGGTCGCCTGGTCCGTAAAGGATAGAAGACGAACATAGCTATTGAGGTTTTCATTTTCCTCAGCCGTGAAGCCCTCACCCGAAGCCGTAATACTAGCTGGCTCTAGGGAATTCCACTGCACATGGTTCTGCATGGTAATGGCAGACACAAATTTATTGTCTGTAGAACGAACCTGCTCCAAAATCAAGTCATAGGTCTTTTTATCACTGACAAAATTCCCCTGATAATCTTCAGCCGTCACTGTCAGAGGATAAGCGGCACTATTCAGAGTGTAAAACTGCTCAATTCCCAACTGCTTATAGATTGAATTACGATTGTAACTAGTATCGTAGTAGGGGTGAATAGCGACACGATTATCTGCTGGATAGAGGTCACTGATACTTGGCAATTTCTTCATATTCGGCGCCACATCCAGATAGACGGACGAAATGGATGAGTTGTAATTGTAGAAGGGCAAACCACTGTAGACCTGAAACTCGATATTAGCTGTACCACCGCCATAGTGGTCACTCTTCATCAGTCCACTGGTGGTCTGGCTCATGATGTACTCGATATTTGGAAGGACATTTTGACTAAGGCTCACACCAGGAATCCGACGTGGATCAGCCAAACTCTCACTAAGAATGTAGATAACCGTCTGGTCAGTCACTTGACCTGTCCGTTCCGCATTGATCTCCTCGGCCAGGGCGGTGTATTTCTTCACAATCGCCTTCATAGTTTTTTCAGAGTAATTTTCAGGCATTTCCATGCTGGTCTTGCTGAGCTGTTGCAACCAGAGGAATGAAAGAGTGCGATAACGAGCCACAAAGGCATAGCCCTTCCAGTCTACGTTACGCCAGTTATTGACCTGAGAAAGAATAGGTATCCAGCCAGCAATCTTATGGTCTTTTTCATTGCGAATCGCCCAACCCATTCCCAAAATCAAGGACACAATGACTGAAATCCCTGCCAGCCGTTTCCAGATAGAAGCGACAATCCTTCCTTGGAAGTAGTTCTTGTGAATTTTCCGATAAAGAAAGAACAGAAGAACTAAAAAGAATAGCGATATGAGCACAACACGCAGACTGATAAAGCTGAGAATCATCCCCAAGTTCCCGACCCACTTGAAATCATTGGGTGTCAATGGCTCCGAACGATAGCGGAATTTGAGGAAATTAGCCGCTATCAAGGTCACATTTAGACCAGCAATGACAGCAACCGACAAGATTTGACGGTTGATGACTAGACTAATGATGATGTTGAGGAAAAAGAGGCAGGCAATTTGAAAGACGATAGCACCCGGAAAGAGGTGACGGGTGAAATATGAACCCGTTCCCCCAGCCATAGAAGCCTGATAACCAATATGCGATAGCGTAGCCAGTGCCAAGCTGATAAAGAGCATACTGTGGACATTGGTCCGATTTGCCTTAAACTCTACAAATGCCTTATGAAAATAGCGAAGAAAAATGTAGATCCCTATAAAATGAATGGGTGCAAACAAGGGTGTCTGACTAAAAAATTCCACATAGGAGCCATTTTCAACCAAACTCTCATAATGGCTATCTTTCCAATAAGATATAGCTAGTGGACTGAGAGAAAGTAAGCTGGTCAAGAGCAAATAGCTATCTGGCACCAGATGACTGGCCGACCACTTACTTAATTTTTCTCTGATTCCTGCATTCTTCCGCCATAAGAATGCCAACAGGATAGGCAGAAGCACCATCAAAAGCAGTTCAAACTGAAAGAGATTATTACGGAAAATATTCCAGGGCTGATACTTCTTGGCGTTGAGCCGATAGACCAGATTGACAAGATATAGAAAGCCTAGAAAATAGCCGACATACTTGGCAAAGGTTTTGGTCTTTACAAACTTCTCATATGTATCAAGCAAGACCAATACATAAAAGGTAAAAATAAGATAGGCAAGTAAGGGCAGGGGGATAAACCAGAGCGGGAAAGATACTCCACTTAGCAATAGAGCCCGACCCATCGCCAGCAAAACGGTCATAATCATAACCAGAATAAATTGCTTGCTTGCCTTGGGATTGATTTGTTTCATAACATTTCTCTCTTAGGAAAGGTTTGATTTTCTGTAAATAAATATGTAGCACATCGACCAGACTAGCCATCCAGTCAAGCTAATCGCGATAACAGGAAGTAACCACCATTGTTGTTTGTAGGATAGGACTAGGGTATTCTGGCCCGGTTGGCTGGTAACCGTTGGCACACCGATATCGGAAAGCATCATATCTTCTCTATCTAAAACGGTATTATTCAAAACAAGCTGACTGTCTTGGTAGACAATAACTGGTACCGCAGTCTCTTTTGCTTCTGACGCCGTCCAAGTCACCACCAGCTGATTACCATCAACTTCTTTGGTAAATTCTTGATTTGGTAAAATCACTTGGTCACGATAGGTAAAATAGGTATTGTCCGACTCTTCATTGGTCAGATGTCCCGTCTTTTCTGATAAATCTGGTACATAGTCAGGCGTGGATTTCTGAGCAATGTGGATAAATTCGCCCAAGTCTTTAGAATGAAATGAAGCCTGTAACTCTTCCGTTGTACCGTACAGAGTCGTATGAATTCGTTTTTGTAGGAAGGTATCGCTATAGTAATGTCCTTTGATTTCCTTATAACTTTCATTCCAGAGAAAACCAACCGAAACAAACAAAGAAATAACAGTCAAACCAGAAAATATTTTCTGCATTTTTTCTGACAAGCCAGATACTTGTAGCCCTACCACTCCTAACAACAAGGCATTGGCATATAGGAAGAAGCGGAAAGGAAATTGGATCAACTCAACTAAGTCGATCCCCTTGCCAGCTACTAATTGCCAAGGGAAAAGGTTGGTTGACAAGATTAAAAATACTGCGTAGGTCAGAGCAAGACCAGCTAGAACCAGCGATTGTTTCTTCCAATTTTTCACTACAAAATAGAGATAGGTCCCAAAGAAAATTGGCAAGGGATAGGGATAGTAGAGAAAGGCTGTTTTCAGCCATGTGACAGTATTTTGAACGAATTTCTTATTTACAAATGGAGGAACCAAACTGTTGGTCGCGTTGATATAAACCAGTGGCAACCAGATATTGATGGTTAGGAGCAGGAAAATCCCTACCGAAAGGGCTACTTGTCCAATAATCTTCATTTTTTGGTCTGATTTCCACCAACCAATGAAAAAGAGAATACCATAGGCAATGACCAAGAATAAGGTCGATAGCATATGGACCTGTAACATAATCCCTACTGCACCTGCCATAAGGAAAATGGGGACTTTTTTTGTCTGCAAGAAACGGACTGCAGGGATTAAACAAAGCGGAAAAAGAGCCACTCCCCAGCTGGTAAATCCTTGGGTTGCCCACCAATATTGAATGGAATAGGTGGTCACAAAGAACATGGATAATAGGATGGAGTGAGCATACTTGACCTTGACCTCACGCATGAGGAGATAGAGGGAGGTGGCACTCAGAGTTCCCAAGAGAAGATTGGATAAAATCTGATAGCGGAACCAGGTTCCACTAAAAAGAACTAGCACCCCCTGTAAATAGGCAAAATAAGGCCCATAGAGAGCATTGACAATCCGTCCTGACTGCTGGTAGCCATACAAACTGATAATATAGGAGAAATTGCCCTCCTTCATCTGCATAGCCGCATCATAGAAACGATTGTAGTGGAAAATCAAGTCCGCACCTGTCACCATGCCCTTAGTTAGCAAGTGGGGAACCAATAATAATAAAGAAAAGCCCACAAATAGGCCTAGGGCTACTAAATGGGGATGCTTTTTCAGCATAGTTTTTAACATATAGATACCTTCATAAAAAAAGAGGGAAACCCTCTCTTGTTTTTGTAAATATTCTGCCAATTTGCAGACAATATTTTTCAAAAGTTAGTCACATTTCAGTATAGCAAGCTTTCCACCCACTGTCAACGAACAAGGCAAACAGGAAAACAATTTTCCATTAAAATAAATATTGATCGCAGATTTCACCACAATCAATACCTACTTATAAACCAACTTCCTGGAGGCTGTCAGATAGACGCGCGAAGTCAGCCATGGAAAGTGCTTCTCCACGCACACTGGCTTCCAGCTCTGCCATGCCAAGTGCCTGCGTCAGCTTGTCCTTGACCTCTTCGGACTTGCCAAAATGGTTGGTCAGGTTGTTCCACAAGGTCTTGCGGCGGTGAACAAAGCTGGCCTTGGACACCCGGAAGAAGAAATCTTCGTCCTTGACGCTGACCAAGGGTTGCTCGCGACGGACCATTTTGAGAATGGCGGAGTCCACGTTTGGTGCGGGCACAAAGACGGTACGAGGCACGATGAAGGCCACTTTGGCAGTCATGTAGTACTGGACCGCAATGGACAGGCTACCGTAGGCCTTGGTGTTTGGCTCGGCAGAAATGCGGTCGGCTACCTCCCGCTGCATCATGACCACGAACTCACTGAAGGGAATCTTGCTCTCAATCAGGTGCATGAGGATAGGGGTGGTGATGTAGTAGGGCAGGTTGGCCACAACCTTGATGGGCAGGTCAGGATTCTTGAAATTCTGAATCTGGGTCTGCAGGTCGGTCTTCAAGATGTCTTGGTTGACCACGGTCACATTGTCAAAGCGACCCAAGGTGTCCGCCAAAATCGGAATCAGGCGGTCGTCAATCTCAAAAGCCATGACTTCGGCGGCATTTTCCGCCAAAAACTCAGTCAAGGCTCCGATTCCAGGACCGATTTCGATGACATTGACATTCTGGTCAATCTCTGCCGTGTCCACAATTTTCTGTAAAATATTGGTATCGGTCAAAAAGTTCTGACCGAAGGATTTCTTAAAGGTAAACCCGTGGCGTTCCAGGACGGCACGAGTAACGTTTTTGTCTGCAATTCTCATGTGTGTTTCTCTTTTCTTGCCCGATAACTCTCTGGACTTGTATAGTATTTAAAAAATAAAAAATTATTGCCGGATTTATCAATCATACTTTTCAAAGAAAGGTTAGCATTTGTAATCAGGTGATTTTTTGTAAAGTAAGCAGCTACTTCGCTACCATTATTTAGAATTTGCCAAACAACATTATTTCCTCTGATACTCGGTAAATAGGTCTTAGCTTCTAAAAATTTGATTAAACCAGTTACAGTAATGTCACTAGGGATGTCAATTTCGCCAGAATGTGGCAAAACATCGTCACCCATACAGACGGAAGTCCTATCTACTTGTATTTTCATTTTATTCTCCATCTTCTACGTGGTAATCATCAAACTTTTCGCTCACTTTTTTCATGGTCTCGAAAGATTCTTGACTAACATAACAACCCGCTTCATGGTACTCAGTTCCATTGATAATGTAGTCAAAGATTGAAATCATACTTCCAGCAGGTTCAAGCATCGCATCCCAATCCTCATCAAATACCATCCTCAGACGCTTCCAATCTGTAAAGATTGAGATAGCCTCCCGATTCTCTTTCCCTTTTCTAGTCGGAAGATTAAACTTCGATCCTTGTTTAAAGGTAAACTCCTCTTTCCCATCTAATCTCTCTAAAAAATGTTTATCATGCTGCATGGGAATGAGGAAGGTAGCTCTTGGTATTTCTCTGGACAAAAATCCATAATAAAGCCCGTAAACCAATTCTTCATCTTTCGTCTCAGGTTTCCCCATCTGCCCCATCAGGAGTAACCAACGGACTATATTGGGATTGGTTACTGGTACTTGAATTTCTGGAATTCCACTAAAATCGGGTTTTGGAACCAACTCTTTCGCCCAGACTACTGTATCTTTGGACTCAATAAAAACTCCAAGTGCTCCATTTAGGTAAAATTCAGTTCCTAAAGCGTTGGTAATTCCTTCACCATCTTCCCCTTTTTCAACCTTTCGTAAAGTCACATCAGTCCGTTTAGCTTCTGTTAATTTTGTCATTACATAGTCGTAGCGTTCCTCATCTACAATCTGTATCAACGGATCTGTACAAAGGAATGAGCCATCTTCTCTTTGGAAGGTTTCAGAATGGAGGTGAGCTTCTCCGGTTCGTGTCGATTGGAGAACATAGATCCTATCAGCTACTAAAAGTTTGTCTCTGACAATATCTTTCAATGTTTTGATTTTTTGAAGATTCTCGTCAATTTCCTCTACTGAGAAAAGTTTGTCGTTTCTTCTACAGTAATCAATAAATAGCCCTACCAATTCAGCAACATCAGCTAAGCTGGCTTTCTGAATATCCTCGGGTTTTAAAATTGCCTCTTGAAAGCCAATAAAACCATCAGCTAACGCTCTGAGATAAGCTTCTTCTTTAAAGTCAACGCTAGCAACAGCATTATACAGGACTAACCCTGTTTTGGCAAACTCTTTATCAGGCAGAGCTACTCTCAAGCTACCTTTTTGATTCGTCAAGACTTGCATAGAAATTTGAGATTTCTCAATCCCCTTGATTAGTACAGTATGTTCCCGGCTGCCCTTAACAAAAGTAAGCCTATCACCAACCTTTATTGTACCGTAAGCCTGACCTGCTAATATGACACTCTCAGAATCTTGCAAGTTAAAGACTGCTTCTACACCAAAAGCAACTGGCTGCTGGGTAGCTGTTGTCACTTCTGTCATCTCATCTTTATTCTTTTTCCAAAAATCAAATAATCCCATCTTCCATCCTCCAGATTTAACATCTCACTCAATTCTGAAATAAGACTCAACTCCCTCACAGTAACTGCCATTTCCAGCTATTTTTCATTATCGATTCTCCACCTTCCACTCACCGTCTTCAAACCAGAAAAAATTCTCCGTCAGCTGTGGCTGTTCAAAGATTTCCAACATAGCTTCAAAACCGTCTGCCAGCTGAACATTCTTCAGGTCCGCACGATCAATCCAAAAGACTTCTCCCTCATCAGAAGATTGGAGAACTCCTGAAAAATGGCTGGTTTTGTAGCAAAATACTAGATAACGATAGTGGTCAGTAGGGTCCGTCCAGTTTTGAATGCCACAGAGTTCGAGGTTGAATACAGTCAAGCCCGTTTCTTCTTTGACCTCACGAATGACAGAGGAAATAATACTCTCGCCACGTTCGACATGGCCACCCGGAAACGTGACTCCCGGCCACTTCTCTGACTTCCTATTCTGGACCAATACCTGCTGACCGTCTGTAATCATACACATATTGGTTAGGATGATTTGCTCTCGTCTAGACATTGCCCTATCTCCCCAGATCATCAAAGTAATAGATATTCAAAAATTCTTCCTCTGCCACGGAGCGTTCAAAAGTGTAAAACCAGCGATAAACTTCTACAGCCGGTCCATCAAACTCTACCCTGTCGTCCATTTCTTGCAGACCAGCAATATGAAACAAACGGCTCTGCTTCCAAATACCATCCGCATTGACATAGCCATCTTCAACTAGACCACGCAAATAGGCTGCTAGTTTATTCTTATCAACCTGCTCATCCTCCCAAACAAGAACATTAGCAGGCAGCAAGTAGGTCACTTCTTCATAAGATGAGTAATTCTCATAAGTAGGCTCAAACTCGTTTTTTACCAAGCACTTAACAGCGTAGACCCTATCCATGATAGCTCTCCATTGCCTCCTCAACTTCCGCCAGACCAATCCCAAACAGCTCCAAGCGTTTGAGCAGTTGCTTGCCGTTGCAGTAGCCGATGCGGAGCTTTTCTCCCAGATACTCCCTCCGCTTGCGACTGTCTCCGCCCATAAGCAAGCCTAGGCGCATCAGATCTGACTTGGTGATGTCAAAGTTATTTTCATCATCGTAGTAACCACGCAGGCCTGCGAGGGCTTTTTCCAAGTCCTCAAAGCTGGCGTGCTCAATGCCCAAGGACCGCCCTTTTGTTTTGGACTGGGGCCTAGCCTCGTCCCGCTGTAAAAAGGCGTGTTTGACCGTGGGAATGGCCTGCATAATCATCTTCCGAATCCGCTCCCCATTGTAGTCCGGGTCAGTAAAGACAATGACGCCACGCAGGTCATGGAGTTTCTCGATGCGTTCCAAGTCATCGTCTGATATAGCAGAGCCTCTGGTTTCGTAGGTATCCACCTCGTAAAACCGTTTGAGGTTTGCTGTATCGTCCTTGCCTTCAACAACGAGGACTTCTTGTATCTTAATTTTCTGAGTCAATTCTGAACAAGCTCCTTGCATTCTCGTAGGTCGCTTTCGCCACTTCTTCGACCGACTGGTTGCGAAGCTGGGCCAGCATATCCACCACATATCTGGTGTAGCCGGTGCGATTTTCCCGACCACGCTTGGGAACTGGAGCCAGATAAGGTGCATCCGTCTCGACCAGGATTTTTTCTAGGGGCAATGCTTGCGCCGCTTCCTGAAGTTCGACGGCTTTCTTGAAGGTCACCACTCCCGAGAAGGAGATGTGCATACCCAAGTCCATAAAGGCCTGAGCCTCCTCCAGCGTGCCAGAGAAGGAATGCATGATGCCTCCGCGCGGACCAACACCGACTTCCTTGATGATCTGGTAAGTATCTTCCAAGGCATCGCGAGTATGAACCACAAAGGGCAAATCCAACTGCTTGGCCAACTCCATCTGTCGCTTGAAAACACGAGCCTGGGTTTCCTTGTCCGCCGTCATCCAGTAGTAGTCCAGCCCAATCTCCCCCAGGGCAATGACCTTAGGATGTTTGAGTGCCTCAAGCAAGTAGCTTTCTACTTCCTCGTCATAGGTGCCAGCCTCTGTCGGATGCCAGCCCAATGTCAGATAAATTTCAGGATGCTGGTCAGCCAGTTCCATAGCCTTGTCAATGGTTGCTCGGTCAAAACCGACCACATTGTGGAGGGTGACCCCCATTTCCTTGGCAAAGTCTAATTCCTCTTGGACCCGACCGTCAAACTGCTCAACGTTGAGGTGGGTGTGGGTATCAAATATCTGTATCATGATTCTATTGTACCATATTTCAAGCCATTCTTTTCCGGCTCTATAATTTCTGTAGTGGGTAAATCCACTGTAGAGATTATGGAGCCTTTTTGAGTATAGAAAAAAGTCCCATATGCCCTATAATGAAAAGCGACGAAACTCACATTAGA